>CAZUBQ010000001.1:0-54954 GCA_964618995.1 uncultured Candidatus Poseidoniales archaeon
CAGACGTTGGTGTAGTTGACGTTGCGGTCGACCATGTAGCTGACCACGCCACCGGGAACCTGGGTTCGCCTGCGCTCGAGCGCCGCCTGCTGAAGTTCAGCCAGATCTGCCTTCTCGTAGAGTATGGTCGCTTCTTCCTCAGTGAGCCGCGCCGCACCCGCTTCTGACTGTGCAGCAAGAATGTCCTGCCACTGCATACCGTCACCACCTCAGGCGTTCGTGCCGATGAGCGCTTCCAGTTCCGCCACTTGCTTCGGGCAGGCGGCTGTCAGGATGTCCGGCTCACCGTCGGTGATGAGCACATCATCCTCGATACGCACACCGATGCCGGCATATCTCTCGGGACACTGCACATCCCCTCGCCAGGCGCCGAAGTAGAGTCCGGGTTCCACGGTGATCACCATGCCAGCCTCAAACTCACGGGGTTCGTCATCAGGTCGGTATACTCCCACATCGTGGACATCCAATCCGAGCCAATGCCCTGTGTTGTGCATGTACCACAGGCCCAACTGCTCAGCGCCCAGAGCGTCTTCGAGAGTTGGGCCGGCGAGTACGCCCAAGTCGAGCAGCCCTTGTGCCATGGACTCCTTGGCTGCAGTGTGCGGCGCGTCGTAGGGGTTGCCAGTCCGGCAGGCGTCGATGGCGGCCAGTTGTGCGTTCAGCACTATCTGGTAGATCTCTCTCTGGGCGTCACTGAACTTACCGTTGACAGGCCACGTTCGGGTGATGTCCGCCGCATAGCCGTTCACTTCGCAGCCAGCGTCGATGAGCACGAGGTCACCGTCGGAAACAGTCCCGTCATTGTCATGATAGTGTAGGATGGTGGCATTGTCACCTCCGCCTACGATGCTGGGATAGGCCCAACAGCTCCCGTGCCACTGGAAGCAGCCTTCGATGAGCGATTGCAACTGATATTCGGCTACCCCACCAGTGCTACCACGCATCGCTTCGATGTGTGCCAATGATGAGATCTGGCAGGCGTGTCGCATCTGGGACAACTCGGATTCGGACTTGATGAGCCGCATCTCTGACAGCAGCGGTCTCGGGTCGCACAGGTCGGCAGGACCGCTTCCCTTGCGCTGGCGGTCGCGACTCTGTTCGAGCAGTGCTGAATCGACCAGTGTGTCGACCCTGTCTGAAAGTCCGCGTATGTGGTAGACCGACCTACATGCGTCGAGCAGAGGTTTCAACCCGTCCTCTAATTCGTCGACCGAAGCGGCCTCATCGACCGGCCAATCAGCCAGCGCCCCCTCGACTCCGGGGCGCAGTCCTGTCCACGTCTCGGCCAGAACATCCCGTGGAGGCACGTACAGCCGGGTCTTCCATCCGTTGCCATCATTGTACAGGCAGGCGACTGCATTCGGTTCATCCCAGCCCACCAGAAAGAGCATGTCGCTGTTTGCTCGGTAGGGATATTCCACATCACGGGAGCGGACGGCCTCGGGATTGTTGACGATCAGCAGCAGTGCATCCGTTGGGAGATGTGCCATCAGAGCCTGCTGTCGTTCACGCAGTTCGGCGTGGCTCACAGGCGGCGGCGCCTCACCTATGGTGAGGCCATGCTCCTCGCTCATCGGGCCGGCGAGACTGAACATCTCGCTTCAACCCTTCAGTCATCGAAAGCAGCGTCTTCTTCCTCTTCGGATTCAGGTTCATCCTCTGAATCGTCATCCCCGTCATCCTTCTGTTCACGCATGCTCTTGGGAATCCAACGGGGGATGTCTCCTTCGCGCTCTGCACTGGTTAATTTCATCGTCACGAAGGCGATGACCACCATCGTGAGCATGAACAGCAGCAGCATGTTGAGGAATCCACCTACCGCTGACTGGATGCGCCCGCTCCAGCCCAACGGCTCCTCGTAGAGTGGATCGGAGGGTGTGTCCACGATGCCGAACCGTGTGCTGAGCGAGTCCCGCACCCCATCGTCATCCTCGACGGACAACGCCAACGAGTGGGTCTTCGAATCATCCGTAATTTGCTCGCGCATCAGCGCGCGCGTCTCTCCAAGGAACAGCGGTTCGCCATCGATGTACCAGGTGTAGATGAGCGAGCCTTGGTCGTTCTGTGTGTCCTCGGTCCCGCTTGCATCCAGAATCCACTGCTTCGAGTCCGACAACCTGATCACCGAATTGGCGTCGAAGGGAATGCCATCTACTGTGGCAACTGCGCGCGGCGCCAAGTTGCTGACTTGTAGCGTCGTGCTGTTCACAGCGCTGAGTCCCGAGGTATCCGTGACTATGACCGAGACAGTGTAATTCCCCTCGCGTAGCGGCGTGAAGGTGACCTGTCGCTCCCCCTGTTCCATTTCCGGAGCCCCTATCCCCCCTTCTCGGTGGATGAGGAAGGTGAACTGCAGCCCTTCCCTACCCCAGCTCGGATCGTCCGAGGCACTGGCATCGAATGTGACCCGCTCGGACTCGTTGGATTGCGACGGCCCAATCAACTCGGCTATGGGTGGCTTGTTCTGCAGGGCGATGGACGTACAGGCGACAGAGGAGTGGTTGCCAAGCCCGTCGTGAGCGCGAACCAACAGCAGTAACCACCCGTCTTCAAGATCATCGGTAGGGGTGACGATGCTGAACCCTCCGTTGGAGGGGACAACATCGGGAGAAGTGTTCCAGTCATCGATGGGCAACGACTGCGACAGGCTGCCGCGCGCACAGGCATACTGAGCCTGATTGAACGCCAGTACAGCCCATTCCATCTCGGGTGTAGAACCATCGTCGTCGAATGCCACTCCCGTTAGGATTAGTTCTCCGCGCCATACGCTTCCCATTGAAGGCGTCTCTAGCAGCAGGTTCGGTGGCAGGTCATCACCTTCCGAGCGTCCGAAAAGGAGCAGCCGATCCTCTGCGAGTTGTGCAGACGCATCGATGGCTCGGACCAGGAACTGACAAGCGCACGGGTTCCATGATGAGATGTTGAACGTGGCAGTCCAGTGCCATGAACTGCGCCCGTCTTGGCCGCTGGTGGCCTCAAACAACGAATCGAGCATCGATTCCTCCACCAGCACCTCCCCGTCACTGAGCAACTCCCACTGCAGATCAGCGGGCTCGGATTCATCATGCACCATGCCGTGGATGACCACGATGTCGCTGAACACAGCCCCATGCTGCTGGGAGATGCCCACCACAGGCGGATTGTCCTGTTCGCCTGTGGCAGCGCTGGTCATGCCGAGATTACCTACGGGGACAACCGCCCCGAGTGAGGTCAACATCAGCAGAACGAGCAGCAGTGCGAGAGCACCACGATTGACCTTCATCGTCAAGCCTCCGACGCTACTCCGCTTTCAATCATGACGGCAGATGTGCAGCCCCACAACCGCTCAGTCGGCATCGGCGGATGACTGAAGTCACGGCTACGCGAAATTATCGCAGAGTTGGCCTTGTCCGGGGTAACTGTCGCCCCGTTTCGGGTTAGTATTCCATTCGTGTTCACACCGGTTGGTGAATCCGTCGGAATCGACATCGAGCAGCGCGTCGCCGGAATCGTACGGATCGAAGCGGAAGTAGTACTCCCAACCATCGAACATGCCGTCCTCGTCACTGTCCCTGTGATAGACCTCAGGACCATCTTCCCATCCGTCTGGACAGGATGTTCCATCAGGGCAGAGATCCGAATCATTGTGGACCGGGTTTGTCCCATTCAGCATCTCCTCGAAATTGGTGAAGTTCTCGAGGTCGTCGTAGAACTTCGACCCCTCGGGGTCATTGGGGTCGATGTGGCAGAAACTCGAGGTCGGGTCGTCCCATCCGGGACAGAACTTGTTCAGCAGGGCAGTGCGGTTGAGGCCATCGCGATCGAAGTCCTCTTCACCATCCGGAATGCCGTCTTGATCGCTGTCGGGCACAGACGGGTCCATCGGGCCACGCGAGCCGAGTTGTTCCAGTGATGCGTTGTCCACCAGCCCTTCCGCTATCGCCTGAGCGCTGTAGCGCACCTCCCATCCGTCAGGGAGACGGTCACCGTCGGTGTCGTCGTCAACGGGGTTGGTATCCCACCGATCTGGTCCTTCGAGTTCGTTAGGCAGCGTATCGTTGTCAATGTCGTAATCAGCGTCGAGCATCGTGCCCCATGCCGGGTCGAGCGCCCAGCGTCCACCGGTGTTCGGCAAGGTGAATCCGGTCAAGTTCATCTCGTGGATGAAATACCTTGGATCAGGCTCCCCGTCGTTGTTCTTGTCCCCGAAGCTGGCGAATCCCTGGATGCTGTTCAGCCAGATCCAGCCACCGGGCCCTCGTCCACATTGCTGCATGTCGTCACAACCCGGAGGCAGCCAGTTGTTCATCGTCACCCAGAGAGAGTGTGAGTGGGTGTTGTCCATTGTCGACTCAATCTGCATCTCCCAACCGTCGAGCATGTTGTCCATGTCGGTGTCATTGACCAGAGGGTTGGTTGCCATCTGCCACGGGCGCGGGATGTGCAACACCTCGTTTCCGTCCTTGAGACCGTCATCATCTGAATCAGAGTCATTGGCGTTCGTGATGTAGTTGTCCGCACCGGGAATCACCTCCTCGCCGTCCTCAAGGCCATCGATGTCGGTGTCGAACATGCTGGCGTTGGTGAAGTAGGGCTCACCCTCCCACAGGAATCCGTCAATCGACTCCACGTAATCCTCCAGTCCGTCGCTGTCTGTGTCCTTGTTCGAGGCATTGGTGAATGTCTCAGAGAACTCGCGCCAGTCTGTCAGGCCATCGTCGTCGGTGTCGACGTCCCCCGGATCGCTGGTGACCAGCACGTTGTGCACGCCCCTGCTCACCACGAGGATTGTCCATCCGCCCACCTCAATGCCGTCCTTCAGTCCATCACCGTCGGTGTCTGGGTTGAGCGGGTCGGTTGAACGCCCATCGATGATTCCGTCACGGTCACGGTCTCGAGCTTGGTACTCCTCGGTGTTCGTGAACATCTCTTCAGGTTCGACGATGATCACCCAGACGTAGTTTCTGCTGGTGACTTCGTTATCATTCGATGGGCCGTTGAGCAATGCGAGTGCTGGAATCTCGTATACGTAGCCGGCACTGTTCGCCTTGAGCGGAACAGTCTCCTGAGTGCCTCCAGCGTGTGTCACCTTGGCGTAGGCGACAGTCTGGTTCACATCGACCCAGTCCATCAACTGCACCGGAATCGAATGGACGCGCGCCACACCCACTAGGTCTGAGTAGCGCACCCTTCCGTCGCCGTCCACATCCCATCCATCCATGTCAGGGTCCTCGTCGGCGTTGCTGCCGTCCACTGGGTGCAGACCGTTCTCCGCCTCCCATCCGTCCGGCATCCCATCCTCATCAGTGTCGAACTTCAGCGGGTTGGTGAAGTTGGCCGCTCCCCAGGTGCGGGCGACGTCATACTCAGCGCGGTTGTTCAGCCCATCCTGGTCGTCGTCACCGAATGCGTCCGAGGCATTGGCCGGATTGAGGATGATGTCGTAGCAGAACTCGAAGCCGTCGGGCATGCCATCCCCGTCGGTGTCCCAGTCCCCTGGGCCGTTGTTGCGCCCGTCTCCATCCATGTCCTCCAGGAACCAGTCGTCGGGATTGACCGTGCTCGGCATGGCGTTCAGCATGGCAGTGAACGGACCGTTCTCCGTGGGTGGGGAGAGTACGGGAAGACCGCATACCACCTCTAGCGGCATGGGCACCTTGGTAATCTCCACCTCATCATGAATCAGGTCACCATCGCTATCCTCGGAGAGCGGGTTGGTGCCGTAGCGCTCCTCCACATAGTTCGGAAGGCCGTCGGAATCGAAATCGAGCACTTGGTCGCAGGAGTGCTGGTCGGCGAAATTCGCCAGTTCCTGCCATGTTTCCATGCCCAGTGTCTGTTCGAGGTTCGCCTCTGACTCGGGGTCGAGCAGGATGCAGTCCCAGTTGCCATTGAGTGGGTTGAGTAGTTCGACCTCACCGGAGGCGGTTGTCATCGTGAAGGTGTGGAGTGATTCCCACTTGTCGTTGAGCCCATCTCCGTCTGTGTCATTGCGCCGCGGGTCGGTCCCGAGTTCCATCTCCTCTATGTTCACCAGTCCATCCTTGTCCGGGTCGCCCAGTGGCCCGTTGTCCGGGTCTGGCCAGGTTTCGTTGGCGTCCTGAACATCAGCACTGCCGTCGGTCACGGTGTCGATGATGATGTCCTCGAGACCGGCATCACCACTGTCGAGAGGGTTGAGTCCGTTCTCGACCTCATAGCCGTCACTCATCCCGTCTCCATCAGTGTCCCAGTCGGATGGATCGGTGCCGTACTGCGTACGTTCCATCCGATCAGGAAGACCATCTTCATCCTGGTCCTCACCAGAGTCCATCTCCCCCGAATCATCGTCGAGAATATCGTCTGCTCCAGGCTTGAAGTCAATGGAAGTGCTCATCATCGCGCTGGCCATGCTGTAGGTTCCCGCCAGGCAGAGAGTGACGGTAATCGCCACCACTGCCCATTGATTGTGTGTCAGGGTCATACTTCATTTCCTCGGCCGTAGGCCGTTCACGACGCTGGACTCGACGTTCTGTGTTTAAGGTTTGAGCGATGCCGTGTCGGGAGCCGCATCGCCGCAGCGCTCCGTTTTTCAGCGTTTCAAACCCGTTATCCGGGTATCATTCAGGTAACTATAGTATCACAGAACACGTCCTGTACCATGTTGACGTCATGCGATGTCCCTGAGTGAGGTCAATTCGATGGTGTGACCATCCTCCGAACTGGTCCACGCCGCACCAGCAGGGCGAGCTTCTGCGCGCTCCCACGCGCCGAGCAGGATACCTATCGCCAGCGCGGGATGGAACAGCTTGTCCGCCGTCAACCGCACACCACCCATGTCGTCTAGGCTCTCGGCCGTCGTGATCGTTCCCATGCCCGAAGTAGAGAGGAACCTGCGCCCTACATCGACCCAGTCTGTCGGAGCAGCGACGAGCACCATTTCGCCCGAGGCGACGAACTTCGCTCTGCCTACCTCGGCAAGTGCGTCCCAGAACAGCAAACGGTCACGATCATCGACCCCGGTCCATCCTACTCGGGGATCACTTGAACGCTCCTTGTCAGCGAGGTGCGGCAGAACCACATCCTCGAAGCGTAGCAGTAGGTCTTGCGCGAGCGCGAGCATGCGCACACCGTCAACAGTCCAGTTTCCTCCATCGTTGTACGAGAGCAGGAATGGGTGTGACCCAGTAGCAACAGTGCTCGACGCAGCCACCTCATCCCATGACGGAGTAATCGCCGCAGAGGATGGAATCTCACGACGGTCGAGTTCGAGGGTGATCAGTGATTCACCACTACCTCCATCTGACCATCGGAAGCGGTATCTCTGCTTCTGCAGCCGCTCCCACGCCGCGCATGTGATTCCCGCCGCCAGTGCAGGGTGAGGTCTACGCCGCACAACCAATGAAACCTCTCCGGAATCGCTCTCTAGCAGAGAAAGCTCGCCCATTCCCCGCTGGTGCCAGTCCTCATTCAGCCAGGCCAGTCGTTTCTTCTCCTTGCCGAACAGGGGATTCGGAGGCTGCCTATCCGCTGCTTGCATGCGCCATTCTTCGCTCTCTGCAGCCGCGTGCGCCAATCTACGCCCGAGTGGCATGTCGAGCATGCTTTCGAGTGCACCCAACCACAGTTCGAACTCACTTACGGGACAGGCCCACACCGGCTGACTTTGACCAGATTGCTCGACCAGCATCCCCGCCGCGGTGGCCAGGTATCTCTCCTGCAATCCGGCGGCCAGTTCATCACTCGCCTCAACGGCATCGTCAATCAAGGGCACAGAATGGCTTCAGCAAGCCTCGACCAAGGATGTTTCGTGCTGCCGTGGTGAGGTATCTCGAGGGGTCAATCTTTGTCGTCTGTGTTGGTTACGCCACCGCCTTGGAAGTGGTGTCCGGGCCTGGAGGTCGGGCGGCGTGGCCCATCATGTTCCTCTTTGATCGAATGCGTTGGAATGTTACGCTTCTCTGGGTCGGTGTCCATTACGGGCACGCGAGCCCCCTCGCTTCCACCAGAGACGGCCGTAGATGCAAGGGTTCCGCGCAACTGGCGTCCACGGTAGGCAGCCGGGCCGATGAGTTTCTCGAGTACGCGCATATCCTGATCCATTGGCTTGGGTCGCTTGTCCCACCACTCATCGGGCAGCGGTTCAGTTCGGGCGAGTTGGCTGGAGCGGAGTTGACTCACACGTTTTCTGACCCGTTCGCGGAAGGTCCAGTCCCTCTCCTTTGGCAGGCGTACCACAAGCCATGCCGGCATCCCGAGGTCATAGACCACCCCGTTGATAGTCACCAGCAGACCCGAGAGTAGCAGGTGTGTGCCAACAGGTACACGAGATAGGTCGAAGTTTACCTTGAGTCGACGCAGCCGCTTGGCATAGGTGATCATTGCCTTCTGGTCACGATGCCTGATGATGCGCCGCTGCTGACGTCTGAAGCGTCGGTAGAACAGTTGCAGAGTGATCAATGAGGCGGTCAACACGATGCTGACGGCCGTATCGTCAGTGCGCGCGTGCGCGAGCAGCCCCATAATCATCCACATGGGCATGAACACACCGTAGTGCAGTACCAGATAGATGATCGGCTCCTTGTATCTGGGTGAGACATTCCGTTCGATTGCCTCGTGACTTGCGATGAACACGTTTGCATTGAGAGCCTCATCCTCACCACGCTTTGTGTTCAGTGCGGCCACAGGGTTGACCGGTGCATCGTCTATCCAGCGTTTCCTCTCGATGTCACTACCCACTGCGAGAGCAGATTCCATCTCCTCTGTCGGGCAGTCGAAAGCCAGTATTCCACCAAGCGCTCGCACGCGCGGGTCTTCGGAATGGGACGCCTGCAGCTCCTCGAACACATCCATCGCCTCGAACCAATCACCTGAGTCGATGAGGCAGAGCGCCACAGCAATGCGTGACTTAGCACCGTTCGGGTCGAGTCTGACGCAGTCTAGCGCCAGATCCAGTGCCTCCTTGCCCCGCCTCTGCGAGCGCAACTGTGCGACTGAACTCAGCATTCCATGCAGCGCGATGTTGTCTGAATGGCTATTGTCAATCCGCGTCACAGGGTCCCACGAGCGCAGCCTTCGTTGCATGTCTGACAACAAATCCAGGCAACTGACGTTCTCCCAGTCATACAAGTCATCCATGTCAACAGTGCCATTCCACGGGTCGAGCCACTCGGCGATGAACGACAGCAATTCAGGTTCGTCATAGCCGTCTGGTTGTTCCATGCCTCGGATTGCCTCCCGCGCGGCGTCGAGTCTGCGACAGGAGATCTGCCCAGCGGCAATCATCATCCTCGCCTCATCATCATCGCCCCCCTGTTGGGCGAGCACCTTGCGAGCTGTGTCAATCGCCTCGGGCCACAGGCCGCGCAATCCGCATTCGAGCATTCTCGCGCGGCTCTTCTCCAGCCGCACCATCGACTGGTCGCCCTCTAACCTCTCCTCCCTGAACTGGCGCAGCGCGGCGACGTTGTCGTTGTACGCCGCGCTGGAAATGTGGCGGCGCATCCAGTCCCCGCCCCCTGACATGATCTCACCCTCTCGGCGCTCGTCAGGCGAGAGGTCGAAGCGCAGTTGGCGCAACTTTCCGAAGCGGGAGAGACTCATCAACCAGGTGAGCATGAACACGGCTTGGCCGGCGGCGATGAACTGCCATGTCTCGGCAAGCAACAACTCTTCGGAGAGGAAGGGAGTGGAACCCCCATAGGGCATCAGATGGTTGAATTCCTTGTATGTCTGCATAATCAACAGCAGCACGGTGTAGCCGCTGAAACCAGCCAGCCCGAAGTAAAGCACCCTCCCCTGCACAGCCCTCTCAGATCGGATTTCCCGCGGTTGTGCGATGGTCACGCCACCAATTCCCCCGAAGGTCTGTCCTCCGAGGTAGAGGTTGCGAGTCAATTCGAAGATGAAGGCGAGCCCGACGATGGCGACGTTTAGCATCAGATAGGAGGCGAGAGTTATCCTGAGCATCTTCAGCGAGATGAGTTTCTGCAATACGGGGTTGTCCTCTACAATCTGGAAGATCTCCCATCCGATGATTCCCCCAAGGTCGAGCAGTTCGTTGGTGTGGGCGGGCTGTTCGAGTTCGACATAGGCGAGTGTCATGATGCCGTTGATGGCGACGATGGGCATGGTGGCCAGGAAGATGACGATAATCATCGATACGAGTCGCTTGATGAATCCTGGTGGGTCCGGGTCCATCGGTGTGAGTTGTCCCCTGACAGTCCTCCACTTGTTGAGCAGCAGCGTGTTCCATGATGCTCCCATGATGCGACCGTAAGCAAAGATGGTGGGGGCCATGAACGTGAGCAGTGCATAACCACCCCAGCGAACGAACACCTCCTGATTCTCCCATTCGTTGGACTCCTTCCAACCGATGAACAGCACCGCCGCGGTCAGAAGGATTACCACAAGGATGGTCGTAATGCCACCGTACATGCGAACAGCGAACCGATCTCGTACACGTTCGCTCTTACCACGTCCCAGTTGGGCGTAGAGGGTGACGAATGGAGATATGATGATTGGGAATCCTACCAGTAGCGCCATCATGTAGATGACCGGCTCGTAGAACGTGCCTGGGCTGAACAGCAGTTCGGCGACGATGAGCATGATGCCCGCCATCGCCAGCAGGTAGGCGATCATGCCCACACTTACTCCAGGGGCACGGAGCAGGTCGAACACATCGTCCCTGCTCTTGGTCAAGCGGTGTACCTCGTAGAGGTCATCGTCGATCTCAAAAGCGACCTGCAGGTTGGAGAGAGACAGGGGCAGCAGTCCTCTCCAGAGGGCGAGTGCGCTGACCACGGCGATGAGCAGCGGCAGCAGCAGCATCGGTTCGAACACATCGGAGCTGACGATGGTCGCCTCGGCCGAGACGATTGGAACAAGCAGAGTCCCGAACAGGATGCATGCAGCGCTTTTACTGCCGACTCGCGCTCCTCGCATGCTCCCGCTCCGCTGTCATCTCGTCACCCCCCTCACTAATCCATTTCGGCTGTCCACGTCGCCTTGGCGACGTGCACACCTGCTCGCCGCACCCTCGTGTGCGAGGGAGAACTCTCATCCGCGATTGTTCTGCAGGAAGCGGTCGATACGGTCGAACGCCTCGTTGAGCACATCGGTGTCAGGAAGGAAAACCAGCCGGAAGTGTCCGCTGCCGTACTCAGGTGAAAAACCGGAGCCATGCACCAGCAGGACGTGCTCTTCATGCAGCAGATCGAGTACGAACTTCTTGTCATCTGCTGCCCAGTGTGGGTCGGTTAGTCGCACAAACATGTAGAAAGATCCTCCAGGCGCCTCGACCTCGAGTCCGTCTATTCCAGCTATGCGCTCGACGCACAGGTCACGCCGCCTGAGCAACCCCTCACGATATTCGTCCATCCAGCCGTTGTCAGAGGTCAGCCCTGCAAGGTATCCGATTTGGGCAGGGGTGGAGGCGCATAGACGGCTGCGCAGAAGTCGCTCAGCCCCATCGCGTACATCGGCCATCCGCCCATCGGGGTCGTGCCATGCCATGTAGCCGACGCGCCATCCCGGCGCGTAGTAGTTCTTCGACACGCCATTGAGGGTGATGACTGGGACACCATTCGATCTCGCAGCGCAGGAGACTTGCCTCCCAGTGAAGTCGAGACCATCGTAGATCTCATCGGCCACTATCGTGCACAGCGGCCAGCGTCCGGCGATTTCCAACAATCGGTCGATCTCCTCGGCTCCAGCGACGTTCCCGGTCGGGTTGTTGGGATTGATGAGCACCAGCAGCCTGACCGAGTCATCCATCTTCTCCTCGACATCGTCGAAGTCGATGCTCCAGTCGGAGTCCTGGCGCAGACGGTACTCGATGGTCTGCCCACCGAACAGTTGCGGGTAGGCCATGTATGGAGGGTAATGTGGCCCGGGGGTGAGCAGTTTCTCGCCGTCACTCAGGAATGAGGCGAAGATGATCTGCAGCGCCTCGGACACCCCAGTGGTCACGTAAACGTCGTCGCGTGTGCAGTTCCAGCCCTTGCGAGTCTCGTCGGCTGCAATAGCCTCACGTGTCTCATCAAGGCCGTAAGATGGAGAGTAACCGTTGCACTGGTCCACGAGTGCTTGTTGGAACGCTTCAACCATGTGCATCGGTGTAGGCAGCCCGGGGTAGGCAAGCGGATCACCGATGTTCAGCTTCAGAATCTCATGTCCCTGCCGCTCCAGCGCGGTCGCTGGAACCACCACATCGCGGATGGCGTATTCGATGCACGCTGCCCGCGGAGAAACTGGAAGTCGTTGGACCATGGCTGTTCCCCCTGTCTCTCCGTGCAGTGCGCAGGTTGTCAGATTGTCGCCGCATCGAGTCCACCCATGCGACAGACCTCAGCGAAGTGCTCCTTTCCCACCGGCTGCACCGATAAACGTTGAAACCGCTGCAGCAGAGCCATCCCTTCGAGAGCAGGGTTGGCGCGCATGTCTGGTAGTTCAACCGCCTTGGAAAGCGCGGCCACTGGCTCGATGTCAACCATCATCCATGTGGGTTCTTCGGGATTCGTCTTGGGGTCGAAATAATTCGAATCTTCATCCCATGCAGAGAAGTCAGGATATCCTTCCTTACATACCTGCGCCACACCTGCGACATGTGGCGGTTTGCAGTTGGAGTGGTAGAAGAGAACCAGATCCCCTACCTTCATGTCGTCGCGCATCAGGTTACGAGCCTGATAGTTGCGCACACCATCCCAATGGGTCGAGCCGTCGGCGAGCAGCTCATCCCACGAGTAGGCATGCGGCTCGCTCTTCATGAGCCAATGTCTGCGGACCATGACATGCTGCACATGCAACCACGTATGGCAGTTGCGTCTACCATGCGTCGGGGTCGTTCCAGCCGCGCACTGTCGCCTCGGGCACCATGTCCAGCGGGTCAGCAGTCACAGCCTCCTCGAGACGAGCACTACGCATCAACGCCGAGGCTCCTCCGGAGAGGCCCACTCCGCTCTTCACCATCGTCGCAAAAATCGCCGGCAACAGCAGCAGTGCTGAGGCCGCCGCGACCAGGAGCAGGATGATGATGACCGTGATGAACGGCTTCAGCGCGGGAATCGGGATGAAGTAGGCGGTGAACAACCCGAGGCAGGTCACGACCACCGCCTCCATCAGCGACATTCCGGTGCTGGTACAGGCGACCTGAATCGCTTCTAGCGAACCTCCGAGCTCGCGCACTCGGTTGGCTATATGGATGCTGAAGTCGATACCCACTCCGACAAGGATTGACCCTATCATGACCGTCACCAATGACAACGTCACATCCTGCCAGACCATCACCATCCACTGCATTCCCACGGTGAAGATGACCGGCATGGTGGTCAGGATGGCGAATCGGGGGTCGCGGAAGACGAACCCTAGGGTGAGCAATGTGGCGAGGATAGCGAACCCAAGCGATGACCATTGTGATGCGACAATCAACTCGTTTACTGCGATGGTGACCGCGGCCACGCCAATCAGTTTAGTCGACTTGATGCCGCCATCGTAGTTGCCCTGAGAATGGATGTCAACTTCATCGACGGCGGCCGCGGTTTCCTTGACGTTCATGAACGGCATGTCAACGTAGATGAGGCTGCGTTGGAAATCAGACGAGATGAACAGTTGTCTGGTCTCGTTGGTTAGGCTGGCGTAGAACACATCCAGCAGGAAGATCTGCACCTCGCGGTTGGCCGGATCGTCGGTGTCGAATGTAGTGAGCACTCTCCAGAAGGTCGCGTTCTGCTCCTCTTCGCGGTCGAAGATTACCTCACACACCTCCTTAGGGGGGCTATCTGGCATAGCGTCACAGAAAGGCAGGATTGTCGTACCAGTCACGTTCACGGATACGCCAACTGATTTCATCAGGAATACAACGCTCACGGCGGTCGTCTGCGCGACGCGGTCAGTGTTGTTCTCAAGTTGCTCAATTCCCTTCAATTTCTCGAACGGGTCGTCGTTGTGTACATCAGTGTCCTGCGTATCCCCGCTGATGTTGCCCTCGATGAGCAGCATTCCTATCTGGCCGGCGTTGAACTCCTCGCTGTACTGCTTCATCTTGATGATCGGGGGTTGGTCCTCGGGTGCCATCTCGAGCAGGTCGATGTTCTCCTCGACTTGAGAACGCGCCCAAGTCGCTGAGACAAGCAATAGCACGGCGAACACCAGGACGACCATCTTGTTCCATTTGATCGGTACAGCCACGATATGTTCGAACGCCTTTGGAGGCGGATGGCTCGGTTTCTTGAGATCGAGAAGCATGGTGAGGTTAGGTACCATAACCATCGTCAGGAAGTAGACTACGACGATTCCTCCGGCTAGAGAGATGCCCACAGTCTGGATTGGTTTCATCGGCGTGCCGACAAGCGAGATAAAACCGATGATGGTCGTGATAGCAGAGAGCAACACAGCCTTACCGGTCGACTGCAGCGCCACCGCCATTTTCTCCTCGGGAGTGCCGTCCTCCTCGGCGTAGCGGTTGGTGATGTGCAATCCGTACGAAACACCCAGTGCGAGCAGGATTGGTCCAACGATGATCACTGTCATCGTCACCTCATAATCGAGGAAACCAATGATGCCTAGCGTCCACCATACGGAGCAGAGAGTGGGCAGTCCAGCGATGATAATCACCTTCAGTCCCTGCACCCCACGTAGACGTCCAGTCTGGATGAGGTCTGAATGGAACATGAACAGACCTAGCGCCACTGCGCCCACTGCGGCGGGGAAGATCTGCCAGAAGAGCACGAACGAGTACTTGGTCACCGAGTTGGTGATTGGCACAGGTCCGGTGAGCGTCATCTCGACGCCAAGGCAGGATGTCGTGTTGTTGTCGTCCGCCCTGTCCACGCAGTCGCCGAACTTCTCGTTCCACAGGTTCTCACCCGCTATCTGCTCGATCCAGCATTCGGTGTAGACGACGATGTCCGTATACGCCTCGACCTCACGCTGGCCCCCTGTTTTGCAAGAGTCGGGAATCTCGCTGGCGTGGAATCCAGTGTCCACGACTCCTACGATGATTACAGCACGATTGGGGAATCCCACCGATTCTTTGTCGTTCACACCGTCACCGTTGGTGTCCTCACCCACATCCCGGTAGAGCTTGTCACGAGCGTTGTCCGGCAATTCACCGATGATGCGATTGACTCGCTC
Source organism: uncultured Candidatus Poseidoniales archaeon (assembly GCA_964618995.1). Lineage (GTDB taxonomy): Archaea > Thermoplasmatota > Poseidoniia > Poseidoniales > Thalassarchaeaceae > JAKUTA01. The sequence goes on from CAZUBQ010000001.1 coordinate 15,091, forward strand.
CTGATTGTCAGGGATGCTGTAACCGCCCAACTCATCCGAGTAGTCATCAATTTGCTCGTTCAACTGGTCGGCGACTGTCTCCCCGCCTATGGCAGAACCGGAGTTTGAGATGAACGCCTTGGCCACCCGCGGGCCGGACGAGTTGATTTCCTTGACGACGGTCGAAATCGACAGAACGTAGATGATACCGTCCTCATCGCCGCCGTCCGAAACATGTCGATTGAGGGCGCCTTCGATGGAGTCCATCTGACGTAATATCTCGACGTTGGTGGCGGGCTGGTTTTCGCTTTCAACATAGATGATCATTGCGTTAGTGGTCCAGTCCTCCTCGATGAGAGCGATGTTTTCCGATACATCGCTGCCCTCGGGCAGGTAGACCTCCAGGTCGCCGTTCACGTTCATCGACGCCTGTCCAGTCCACTTGTCGAGGATTCCCGAATGGAACATGAAGAACATGGTGATCAGGATGAAGATGGCGACAGTTGCGGCTGGGAAGCGGGTGAGCGTACCGAACACCGTCATATGCCGCAGTTCGCGGCGGATACGCTCAGGCGCGGCGAGCAGTGCGTCGACCGCAGCATCGGAGTCGAAATCATCCATTCTTGCCTGCATCGCGCCCCGGACCGCGGTGATGCCCTCAGTCAATCGCTCTCCCGCGCTGGGAGAATCCGGTTCGCCGTGTTCATCGTCTTTCACGACAGCCCTCAAGAGGGCTGTGCATCCCGGCCCGTCTTTAATCCCTCATCCTGCGAATTCAGTGAAGTCAAGATTCGGACATAATCATCGCTGAGGCGAGGCGAAGCCTCTTCAACGGGAACCGTGGGCGCACGACTGGACGACCCTCACTGTTGACGTGTGGCGGGGCAACTGGTGGTACCTGGATGTCGCAACCTCGCATCCCGGAGAAGCGTTGGACCATTGATTTGGAGAAGCGCATCCAAGAGGAGCATTACGCTGATGCGGAGGAGTATTCCTCCCGCTACGGGTTCAACCCTGATTCTGAGAACGAACTGTTCGTCATCGACACCCCTCCGCCTTATCCCTCAGGAACGTGGCACATCGGCGCCGTGGCGCAATACAGTATGATTGATGTCATTGCCCGCAGCCAGCGATTGCTGGGTAAGGAGGTCTACTTTCCATGGGGTGTCGACCGCAATGGCATCAATATCGAATTCACAGTCGAGCGCAAGATGGAACGCAAGATGAAGACGTTCGACCGCGCCGAGTTTCTTGACCTGTGTGCTGAGACGATCGAGGAGTACACCCAGGCGATGCGCGACACCGCCAGCCGAGTCGGATTATCATGCGACTACGCCCGCGAATACCTGACTGATGCCCCTGACTACCGGGCTGTCACTCAGGCCATCTTCATCGACCTCTTCAAGCGAGGTGATGTCGTCGAAGATCTACGCCCGAACATCTACGACCCAGTCGAGGGCACGACTATCGCCGAGGCCGAGGTCGAGCGCCTGCAGCGCAAGACTCTGCTCGTCGACGTGGAATGGGACGTGCTCGACGAGCGGGGTGAGCCCTCCGGAGAGAAGGTCGTCATCTCCACCACGCGCCCCGAACTGATCTGCGCAGTGGGTGTGGTGATTGTCCATCCAGACGACGAGCGCCACCGAGACCTCATCGGCAAGCGGCTCGCAATTCCCATCGAGGTAGCCGGCCGTGAAGGCTCAGTCGAGGTACGCACACATGCCTCGGTCAAGATGGAATTCGGAAGCGGCATCCTGATGGCATGTTCCTTCGGCGACCAGAATGACGTCGCGATCTTTCGTGAATTCGGGCTCGACGCGCATCAGGCAATCGACCTCGACGGCAACCTGACGGCAGTGGCAGGTCCATTGGCGGGCATGAGTGTAAGGGAGGCGCGCGCCGCTTCGATCGACCTTTTGGAGGAAGATGACCGACTGGAAGCGATTGTCGAGCGTGAACAGGAGGTGCCCGTGTCAGAACGGGGCAAGAACCCCGTCGAGATTATCCTGCTGAAGGAGTGGTACGTTCGCCAGACACACATTCAGGGGCGCATCCGCGAACTTGCACAGGAGATCAACTTCATTCCGCCGCGCAACCGCCAGTTCCTGTTCGACTGGATGGAGAACATCAGCATCGATTGGCCGATCAGCCGCCGCCGCTGGTACCATACCGAGATTCCCATCTGGTATTCCGAGGACGGCACTAAGATCGTGGTCCCTCCCGCAGGCTCCTACGTCCAACCATGGCGCCAGAGCCCCCCGGATGGCTCGCGCGTGCTCGACCGGGATACTAGGGAAGATCTCGGTGACCACGCCGACCTCGCCAGCAGCTTAGGCGAGATTACAGGAGAAGAGAAGGTGTTCGACACGTGGATGGATTCCTCAAATTCAAACCTATTCGTCTCCGGCTACCTAGAGCACCCTGATGTGTTCGAGCGTGCGTTCCCGACCGGAATCCGACCGCAAGGAAAGGAGATTGTTCGCACCTGGCTCTACTACACCCTGCTCAAGTCAGCGCTGTTGCTCGATGCGCCGGGCTTCGCCAACGTGTGGATCGATGGGCTTGGGATGGACCCGTGGGGCCGTAAGATGTCGAAGTCATTGGGCAACGGAATCGACGCCGATTCAGTGCTCGAGTGCGGGGCAGGAGGCCGGACTGGGCTGTGGAAGGTGAAGGGGCCCGATGGCAAGACAGTCGAGCTGCGTGCCAACAAAATCGGCAGCGAGTGCTTCCGCCTGTGGAAGGCGTGTGACGCCCAGGTCGGTGATGACTTCCACATCAATCCCGAGGAGATTGAAGCGAAGTACTTCGGTGTGCTCACGAAACTGTTCAACGTCTGCCGCTTTGCCAGTCAGTTCGCCACACCCGCTGACCTTGATTCCGCCCCCCCCGACCTCGGTGATGCCGATCGCTGGATTCTGGCCGAGTTCTGCCATGTGAATGAGACGGTCAGCGATGCCTGGGGGCGTATAGACATCTACACTGCGGCTCAGTCAATCAAGAATTTCGGCACGGGAATCTTCCCGAGTCACTGGCTGGAGATGGCCAAGCATCGCCTCTACGATGGTGATGAGAACGCCGCATGGACCTTGCATCGCATCGTGCGCGACCTGCTCGACATGTTCACCCCAATCTGCCCGTTCTTCACGCACCATCTGTCCAGTACTCTCTATGGCGTCAGTTCTGTCGATGCGCGGCGCTTCCCCGAACCTCCACTAGACAATCTCGCCAGCGGAACTCAGGCGGGGGACGCGCTGCGATCGATAACCGCAGATCTGGTCGAATTCAACTCAGATACCTGGAGGGCAAAGAAGGATGCAGGAATCTCTCTCAATGCACCCATCTCGGATGTCACTGTTCCGGACTCGCTGGCGGCCTTGGCTTCATCGCTGTCAGCGATGCACAAACTCGAGTGAGCATCACTCGCAGGCTGTCAGAGAACCTCTCGGTTGACAACGCTCATCGGAGTACTGCCTGAAAAGAAATCGGTGAGTAGCTCCGCCATCTCGAAGCCGATGCGCGCCTGCGCCTCTAAGGTCGCCGCCCCTATGTGCGGAGTGCCTCCGAACGAGGGATGCTGCAACAGTCGATTCTCCGCACTCGTCGGTTCATGCTCGAACACGTCGAGCGACGCGCTCGCCAACTGTCCTGATTCGAGCGCATCGAGGACTGCTTTCTCATCCACGATACCCCCGCGAGCGCAGTTCACCAGATGATTTCCGCACTCGATTCCATCCGCACCTCTACCAGTCATCATCCCGATGCGTTTGGCGTTGACGAGATGGTGGGTCTCGTCCGACAGGTTGCAGTGCACAGTGATATGCGTGCAGCGCCGGAACACCTCATCGACGGAAGAATGCAGTTGGCAGTTCAGATCTCGGGCAATGTGTGCCTTGAGGTAGGGGTCGAAGGCGTGCAGTTCCATGCCGAGAGCACTAGCAACCTTCCCGACTCCTTGGGCGATTCTGCCGAACCCGATGAATCCGAGCCGTTTACCCGACAGTTCAGTTCCCCTGAGTTCCGACTTGCGCCATTCTCCTTGGCTGAGACTCTGCGTACCCGCCCGTATGTGCCGAACGCTTGCCAGCAGATGGCCGATGGTCAGTTCCACCACGCTCTGTGTAGATGCCCCCGGAGTGTTGCATACCAGCACACCGCTCTTGGTGGCTGCAGACAGGTCGATGTTGTCGACACCTACGCCAGCCCTGCCGATGAGTTGGAGCCCTCCGCATGCAGAGATTACCTCAGCGGTCAATTTAGTCGCGCTGCGCACGACTACGGCATCAAAGTCAGCGAGAACGCCGCTGACTAGAGCGTCGGCCTCGTAGTGTTCGAGGACGACTTCGTGTCCCTCTAGCTCGAGCATTGAGATGGCAGCAGCAGCCATCCCGTCGGTGACAGCAATCCTAGACACTACTCACCCTCCATCATCGGACTCCAATCAAGGTTGCTCAAACAATGCCACAATCGAGCGGGCGAGGATTCATCAATCACACAGCGTTCCCATGCTCGTGAAGAGACATGACCTTCGAACTACCCGACCTTGGATACGCATATGATGCCCTAGAACCTCATATCGACGCATTGACGATGGAGATTCACCACACAAAGCACCACGCCGCCTACACGGCGAACCTGAACGGCGCCATCGACGGAACCGACATGGCAGGCAAGTCGATCGAGGAATTGCTGCGCAATCACAATGACAACCCGGCGGTGCGTAACAACGGTGGCGGTTACTGGAATCACTGCTTCTTCTGGAATGTGATGTCGCCTGATGGGGGGGGTATGCCCTCCGGTGCGTTAGCCGACGCCATCAACGCCGCCTTCGGTTCATTCGAGGAGATGCAGACCGCCCTCAACAAAGCCGGCATGACTCGCTTCGGCAGCGGCTGGGCGTGGCTCATGGTGACGGGAGACGGCTCGCTTGCCATCACCTCCTGTCCCAATCAGGACAACCCGTTGATGGATGGCAGTGGAACGCCCATTCTCGGGGTGGATGTGTGGGAGCACGCCTACTACAAGAAATACGGACCGGGGCGCGCTGACTACCTCGCGGCCTGGTGGAACGTCGTAGATTGGGATGCAGTGAACGGCAACTACGCTGCTACCCAGTGATTGCTCTGATGAATCGAGCGGCTACTCGCTGCCCGACCGTCCCTTTGATGACTGCGAGGCGTCACGGTATCTTCCATGCAGTACGTGGACGACCCCGAGGTCCTCCTGCTGGTACTCGGTCTGCTGGTCGCTCCGATGCTGTTCGCCTTTCCCGCCCAGCACTATTGGCGAAAGCGCATTTCACCACAGAAGAAGCACCGAGAATATCGCAAGATGGTGGCAGGTGTCCTCAACCACGGGCATCCGCTTGAATTGTTCCGCCCATCACTCGACAAGGCGGGACGCAGAAACGGTCTGAGTATCGAGGAACAGGGCAGAATCGAGAGCGATATTCTCTACCCCATGCGTCTGTTGCATTTCCTGCTGCTTCCCTCGATGATACTCTGGCCCATACTATCGTTGGTGGCTGTATTCCTCATCCTGCCGCTGTTGCCTCTTCTCAGGTTGACCGAGTGGATTCTCATCGACAAGGGCGGTCTGACAGGAATCGTGCGCACCATCAAGCGGTTGACGGAATGGCAGTTGATCGGTGTACCGAAACTGGACCGCGGAGCTCACGGAGGCGATGCATGGATCAAGGGGTTGCATCGGATGCCAACCACAGTGTTCCTAGGCCTGTTTGCCTACCTGGTCGTCCATTACCTGCACCTGCCAGATAATATCGCCCTGGCACTTGCTGCTGGGATTTACCTTATTCTCGCCTGTCTGGCGATCATCACCTCGGTCGCCATCGACAGTGCTCTGGCGTTCGCTGACAATGCCAAAAGGCGTCTGCTGCCACTAGAGGCGATCATGCAGGACCTGTTGACTCCTGTCGTCGGTGTCGGTTTGCTTCTGCTTCTGAGCAGACAGGTGTTCTTGACACTCACCAATCCGGGCGAGGGGCTGCACGAGCCGGTGTTGTTCGCCATCAGCATGATGGTCGTAATCTACACCTGCACCATCGTAGCCGCCCTGATTGAATGGGCTGCCAACCGTCGCAGAGAACACATCCGCGGTGTCTTCCATGAGCAGATTATAGCACTTGAGAAACCGGAACTGTATTCGTACACGCGCGACCGCGACGGCAGCCTCAGCCTACGCTACATCTGCACACTGCGCGAGTTCGTCGACAACGACCACGGATTCCCCGAGCAGTCACAAGAGGCCAGTATCCGATTCGAGGACCTGATGGCCCTTCCATCGCTTGTCGAAGAGGGGCTCGTCACATTGCCGCCAGAGAAGCCCAAGCGCAACTCGGAGCATTGATTGTCAGCGGAACGGGAGAATACGGATCTTCGCATCGACCTCACCTGCATCACCCTGCATGCTGAACTTGCCATCACCCTCAATGGAGGACGGACGAACCAAGGCGAGGGCGATCCAGCCGAGTCGCGAGTGCTCGACAGAACTGGTGACCACCACCGAGCCCGCCTCAGTATGCTGCCTTCCGAGGGTAGGCTCAGCACTGCAACTCAGGCCGACGAGAGTACGGGCGAGTTTACCGCGGCTCTCCATACGCGCTAGAATCTCCTGGCCGGTGAAGCAGCCCTTGTCGAACGAAACTGAATCCCACAAGTCGAGTTCCAGTGGAATTACCGTGCCGTCCACCTCTCGCCCGCCTTCGAGCCATCCACGGGCAACTCTCTCCTGCTGCCATGTGTGCTCATCAGATCTGGACACGCCATGCGTCGATAACAGAGAGAGCACCTCTTGTCGGTTACCGGCTTGGAAGACGATGTCCCAGCAGTCCGCCTCTCCTTTGTGCACTGGTCGTGCACACCAGCAGGTCTCCCCCATCAGCCAGCGTCCTGATTCGGGCAACTCTCCAACCAAGTGACAGACGACGTCATCGACTCCTTCGCCGACCAAAGTGAGCAGGGTCAGGACTCCATCCGCATCTGCCGCCTGCACATCGTCCTTCCATGAAACTGCATCAGCCAGATGTGCTCTCAGGACTTCGCCCTGATTCTCACTGCCCATAAGCAGCAGTTCCGTGCCGAGATGCCACACGGAGAGAAGGTCGAGCATCCTGCCGTTGGCATCAATCAGGCAGGTGTTGCGCACGTCTGTGGCACTCATCTCTTCGAGGTCGTTGGTTGTGATGCGCTGCAACAGGTCCACCGCGTCAGCACCAGAGAGCACAGTTCGAGAGCAGGAGGCGCGCTCAAACCACAGCGGGCCGGTCGGGCGCGAATCACCCATGCGCGGCCCTCCTGCGACTTCAACCGAAGCTCTTGCCGCAGCCGCAGCCACGGTCGGCATTGGGGTTCTCGATCTTGAATCCGCCACCCATGAGCGTGTCCACATAGTCTACTTGGATGCCATTCAGTCTCTCACTGTCCCGGTTGTGCACCGAGACCCCGATGCCATCGACATCGAGGTGCTGGAATCCGGAGTCATCGGGTCGCTCGGCGACCTGCATGTCATAGAGGTGGCCTGAGCAACCTCCCGAGAGAGTCGTGATGATTAGCACAAGGTCCTCTCCTGCTTCCTCAGCGAGCACGGCGCGCAGGCGCTCAGCGGCAGCGTCAGTGATGGTCAGGATCACCTCGACCACCTGGACATTGTCACCCATAGGGAGGGAGATGCCGCCGCCATCGCCAAGAATGCTCATGCTGTTCACCTTACGGCTGTGGTCGACCCCTGATTAATCCTCGTTTCATTCACACATCCAATTGTGCGAACGTGATGTCGAAGTGACAATGGTTGTCGCCGGTGGATGTGCACTCCCTTTCCACCGCGCTGGCACTCACCCCGAAGCGTGTCTGGATTATGCCTTCGAGAATACCCTCGTCGAGGTGGCAGAACGGTCCTCCAAGTTTTGGGGCACCGCCGCACGAACCCGAGTCGATCACGCGAATACTCGTGGGCGGATCACCTTCGACGACGAGTTCACCCATGCCCAACTCCTGCCATTGGTGCGACAGGTCGCCCCAGAATTCGTCATCGTCTGCAACTTCCTGCAGTTCTATGGCGATTTCCTCACCTATGCGACGGCCTACGGAGCGAAACACTTCGGAGGTGTCGATTCCGAGCGCTTCGAAGGTCGGTAGAGTCGGTTCGGGAGAGAGCACTTCACCGCCTCTACGCAGGATGGCGTTAGTCCATCCGATGCTCGCCGGATGCTGATCCTGGTAGTTGCTGGCGACCAGTTCCTTCAGACGCTGGTAGAACGAACCTCCGCCCAGAGTCACTTTGAGTGGCTCGACGATCTGCCCATCTTCAAGGCGGGTGCGGGCAGCCGAGAATGAAGCGGCGTTGCCCCAACTCGCCGCGACCAGTTCCGCCTGAGCCGAGACGAACTCAATCGCCTCGATGACCAGGGCAGCGTCATCACGCCCGCGTCCGACTGGATTCGACTCCAGTGAAAGGGTCTGCACTGCGACCTCATCATCTACGATGCATCCCTGCAGGGAGAATGAGTCGCAATGGCGCACCTCGATGCTGTCGTCTAGTTCATGGTAGAACTTGAGCGTGCGTTCATCGAGTGTCGCCAGCACTCGTACACTGACACCCCGCTGACTCGCTTCGTTGACGGTGGCCAGAGCGCCGGTCTTGACCAGATGCATGATGCCCCAGCGGCCGAGAAGGAGCCACACGTGACTCTCTGAATCTTGGATGAGTCGTTCCATGGCGGCCTGAATGTAGGTGCGCTCCTTGACTACGGTGAAAGTTGGTTCATCCTGAGACGTGTTCGCGAGAGGTCGGTTCGTACCAACACCCTTCGCCAGTTCGGACAGATGAGCTTTGAGCCGCCTCAGTTCTGCCTCCTCCTCGAAGATGAAATTCTGGAACACCTCGGATATCGGTAATGAAGTGAAGCGCATCGGCTTGTCCACAGTAGCCATCACCAGTCCTCGATCTTGTAGCCGACGCAGGGTGTTGTAGGCATCCATCCGAGTGATGCCAACCTGACGCCCGATCTCACTCGCCTTGAGCGGTTCTGCGGCAGCCAAGGTCACGAGCACCCGCGCCTCCTTCTGCTCCAGACCGCTGTCGACCAAGCGGTCGATGACGCTTACACGGGGTTCCTCCATCATCAGTTGGGAGAAGTGGGTCCGCTTTGAAGCAAACGCCAGCCAGTCACTTCGTGAGCGAAGCGTTCATCGCCCGATGGCCCCGATGAATCAGGTGAGCAGATGTCAGCAGAGGAGTGGCGGAACCTCCCCATACAGCGCTGGGAAGGGGGAAGGCTGCAGCCGAGTATGGATTCACTTACTCTCGAGGAACCACTCGAACTCATCGTTCGTCATAACGGCGTGACGGAACCAGTTTCGATCACCATGCGCTCCCCAGGGGACGATGCTGCGCTTGCTATCGGATTCCTACATGGCGAGGGGGTTGTTCGCCAACGCACGGACGTCGTTGACATAGAGGTCGAATCGGGAAAAGTCACCGTTGAGCTATCCGATTCGTGTTCCTTCGACATTGACCAGTTGAAACGCCACTTCTATGCCACATCCAGTTGCGGAGTATGCGGTAGAACGTCTATAGAGGCATTTACTGCGAATGAGCCACCAGAAATAGACAGGGACGTCCCAGAGGTGTCAAGCGAGATGCTCGCCTCATTGGCGGACCGACTCAAGAGCGCACAGGAGACGTTCGAGAAGACAGGAGGTCTGCACGCCGCCGCGTTGTTCCACAGCGATGGAACCCTGCGCCTTGCATGCGAGGATGTCGGTCGACACAACGCTGTCGACAAGGTCGTCGGGCACTTGTTCATGGATGATCAACTACCTGCCTCCAGCAGCATACTGCTGCTCTCCGGACGTCTGGCATTCGAACTTGTCCAGAAGGCGGCGATGGCCGGTATCCCGGTCGTCGCAGGCATCGGAGCGGCCTCGAGTTTGGCTGTCGATTTAGCCCGCCAGCGTGGAATGACACTCGCGGGGTTCCTCTCAGAACAGCGCTTCAACGTGTATTCGGGTGCTTGGCGGTTATCTGATTGAGGACTAACGAGCGACCAAGGTTTCTGTAGGGGGACCCTTGCTCACGCCCCAACCGATTTGAGGAGGAACGAAGCCCACTGGTCGAGGTTCACCATGGGAGAGGGGCACGAGCGCCGGGACGTGCTCGCCATAGCGCCAGCTGGGCGGGAGCAGATGCGACTCGCGAAGCCCAAGGAGGTGGCGGCGGGGCTCGCAGCGGTCACCAAGTCCTTCCGCTACGGAATCGCAGAGGCAGGGCTTCTGCGAACTTGGAGAACCATGCGCACCGTAAACCGCTTCGATGGTTATGACTGCCCGGGATGTGCCTGGCCAGACCCAGATGGACATCGCAGCGGATTTGAGTTCTGTGAGAACGGCGCGAAGGCGTTCGCTACTGAAGCCACCAAGAATCGAGTGACGCCGGAACTGTTCGCCCGGATGTCAGTGGAGGAGATGAGTCGTAAGGACGACATGTGGCTCGACAAGCAGGGTCGATTGACGCATCCGATGGTGCTCGAATCGGATTCCAGCCACTATCGGATGATCTCTTGGGAAGCCGCGTTTGAGATGGTTGCCGATGCAATCCGGGAGTTGGACGACCCCGACGAAGCAGTACTCTACACGAGTGGGCGGACGAGTAACGAAGCGGCTTTCCTATGGGGTACTCTCGCAAGACAGATCGGCACCAACAATCTTCCAGACTGCTCCAACATGTGCCATGAATCCAGTGGATACGCGCTGAGCCGTGTCATCGGCATTGGGAAGGGGACGGTGAAGCTCGAGGATTTCGCCAAGTCAGACATGATCGTCGTCATCGGTCAGAATCCCGGCTCGAATCACCCACGTATGCTCTCTGCGTTGGCAGATGCGAAGCAGGCCGGAGCATCGGTGGTCAGCATCAATCCACTAGTGGAGACGGGAATGGGGCGGTTCAAGCATCCGCAGCAACCCCTCAGCATGCTGGGCCGCGGTACGCGCATCGCCGATGAGCACCTCCAAGTTCGAGTGAGTGGCGACGCCTATCTCCTCAAGGGATTGTGCAAGGTTGTACTCGGGACCGATTCCATCGACCGAGAGTTCATCGAGCAGCACACCGAGGGTTTCGATGACTTCTGCGCTGCCATCGAGACCGTCGATTGGAATGACATCGTCTCCGGCTCAGGGGTTCCGCAGGTGGACATCGAACGGGTTGGCGAGGCAATCGCTTCATCGAAGGGGATGATCATCTGCTGGGCGATGGGGCTCACTCAGCATCGTAACTCTGTAGCCGTCATCCAAGAGATCGCCAACCTGCTGTTTCTCGGGGGGCATTTCGGCAGACCGGGGGCGGGGGCGTGTCCAGTACGCGGGCACTCAAATGTGCAGGGAGACCGCACGGTGGGAATCGTTCACCACCCGAAACCCTCCTTCATCGCAGCCCTCAACGAAGCCACGGGAATACCTGCTCCAGAGCAGGGGGGCTTGGACACTGTCGAGGCGGTCAAGGCCATGCGAGCAGGCAAGGTACGCCTGCTGATGGCCATGGGCGGAAATCTGCTGTCGGCGATGTCGGACACTGAGGCTGTGGCCGAGGGGATATCGCAGGTCGACCTCACGGTTCAGATATCCACCAAACTGAATCGTAGTCACCTGGTCACTGGAAGCAGAGCCCTCATCCTACCGTGCATGGGGAGGACCGAGATCGATGAGCAGGAATCAGGCCCACAGTTCGTCTCGGTCGAGAATTCAATGGGTGTCGTGCATTCCAGCCGTGGCAGCCTCGCTCCGGCTTCCCCACACCTGCGCTCCGAGGTCAGCATCGTGTGTGGCATGGGACACGCGACTTTCGGGGATACACCGTTCGCGTGGCAGGAGCATACTCGTGATTATGCTGACATCCGTTCGCTGATTGAACGCGTGGTCCCTGGGTTCGATGACTACGAGGTCCGGGTGTCTCAGGATGGGGGTTTCCATCTTCCTAACGGGCCACGTGACGGTCCTGTGTTTCCCACCGACACCGGGAAGGCCAAGTTCACGGTTCACCCTCTGCCCGAGCCGGTCGCGGCCCCGGGACAGTTCACTATGATGACAGTGCGTAGCCACGACCAGTACAACACGACCATCTATGGCAACGATGATCGCTATCGCGGGCTCTACGGGGCCCGCCGAATCGTGATGATGAATCGAGATGACATGGCCACACTGAAACTTTCTGCGGGGGATGAGGTGGACATCACTTCGCACTTCGATGGTGAAGAGAGGCACGCCGCGCGATGGAAGGTAGTTCCCGCTGAGATACCTGAAGGGAACGTCTGCACCTACTTCCCGGAGGCAAACGTGCTCATTCCACTTGAGTCGGTGGCCGAGGGTAGCAACACCCCTACCAGCAAATCAGTGGCGGTCAGCATATCAGTTCTGAACTGATTCAGCCCGTCACCCTAGCCAGTCGCTTCAATTTCTTGCCCTGCTCTTTGTGCAGTTTGCGGAAGCGGCGAATCTGCTCCTTGGCCATATCTGCTTCCTTGCCGCTGAGAGGCTCGGCTCGCTTCTTCGAGAGCCCCTGCTCGAAACACTTGATCCCGTCTTGGAAGCGCTCGACTTCCCCATAGGCCGTTCCCATGTTGTAGAGTGTGGCCCCGGTGACACCGACAGGGTCGATGGACATCGCCTTGTGATAGGCTTCTATGCACTCGCCGTAGCGCTCCAGATAGTAGAGTGCGTTCCCTCGGGCGTTGAGCAGACGAATGACCATCGTGTCATCATCGACGAAAGAGGGCAGCGCTTTGTCGAAGCAGGCGAGTGACTCGGCGTACTTCTCGTCTGACAGCAGAGCGAGCCCCTTGTTGTACCACTCTATGTCCGGATTGGCGACTGATGTTGATTCCCTGGCCCCCGGGGTTCCGCTGTTCGCAGCAGCCGATTCGGAAACGAGAGCCACCTTAGCAAGGTCAACCTCGGGGTTATCCTCGACGACCCTCCGTTCTTCCGCCTCTTGCTCATGCGCCCCTGCAACGCTGTCCAAAGTGGACTCGGCCAGAGAGACTTCCTCGGCGCTAACGGGATCTGCAACAGGCTCAGGTTCCGGAGACGATGCCTGAGAGTCAAGATCAGCCCACGGGTCATCATCGACAGCTGGCTCAGGCTCAGGTTCGGGAGTCTGCTCCACTACCGGTTCAGGGTCTGGTGTGATTTCCACCACCGGTTCAGGAGTGATTTCAGGAGTGGGGGCAGCCACCTCTACGGGTGCTTCTCCAGTCAACCCGGCAATCTTGCTCTCGATCTTAGCAGCGGTCTCGATTTCGCCAGCGGCAACGAACGTCCTCCGCAGTCCCTGCCAGAGTGGGACATCTTCCCGAGCGTGCTCAATCTGCGCTCGCCAGACCTTCACCGCCTGCGCATGGTCGCCCGAAAGGGTCAGTGCCCGCGCCCTCAGTACAGCGTTGTCACGCCCCCCATCGTCAGGGATGTGCTTGAGTGCCTCAGTCGCCAATGCAGGCCCCTCAGGGAGTGTCACTGGGAGTTCACCGACTTGGTCAAGAACGGCGCGTTCTCCTTCGCCAACGTCGACGAGCAACTGCGCGAACTCAACTCTGTCAGGATGCTGTGGTTCGGAGTTGAGCAGCGACCTCCAGGCATCGATGGACTGCTCCAACCGACCAAGCCGCATAGAGACTCCAGCCAATGCCCGCGCAGCATTCGCGTAGTCACCTCTGAGGGTCAGCGCCGTCTCGAAGCAGGTGGCTGCAGTTTCGAAGTGCTCCCCCTTCCTGTGCAAGGTACCCAGATTGTACCATGAAGATGAGTCCTCATTGTCTAGTTCAAGGGCGTAGTTGAACGATTCTATGGCGTTCTCGTCCAATCCCATGCGTGCCATCGCATTGGCTGCGATTCGCCAGCAGCGGGAATCTTCCGCAGCGGTGGTGTGCAGGTGGTCGCGTAGCAGATCCAGCGCGTCTTCGACATCACCTGCCTTCACCATCTGAGCAGAGAGGTCAGCCAATCCGTCTAAGTCAACACCAGGCTCTTCTGCTGCCGGCTCGGTAATCGGTGCAGGTGCCGGCTCTGGTTGCGCTACAGGTTCGGCCTGCGGAGGTGCTGTCTCAACAGCGGGTGCAGGAGTTGGGTCAGGTGAGGGTGCAGCGGGCGTCTGTGGGGGTTCTGTGCCGGCGGCGATGTCTGATAGTAAGGGGTGTGACGGAAACGAACGGAGGCCTATGTGCGCCCAGCGAGCAGCATCATCACTGTCCCCGTTACGTGACAACAGGACGGCGAGATTAGCAGCTGCTGGACCGTGGTCAGGCTGCATGTCCAGGCATATGGTGAACGATTTCTGGGCCTCTTCAATGTCGCCGTTCATCTCGTGAATCACTCCGCGGTTGAACCATGCCATCGCGTTGCCCGCGTCGGCGGCAATAACTTGATTGAACTTGGATAGGGCCTCCTTTGACTTGCCCTCTCTGCCCAGTTCCTCGCCGTCGGCCAACAGTGCGTCTATGTCTACGCCACCATCTTCTTCGCCGGACTCATCTAGATCACCACCAACATCAGATGATTCCTCTTCATCTACGGAGTCAGACGTCAGGCGTTCCTTGATGCTGCCCGCTGCCTCTGATGTCTTCTCGACTATGTCACTGCCAGCCCCACCGACCATTCGGAAGACTGGAATCACATGTTCGCCAACGGACTCGGTCACCTTCTCGACGACTGGCTCAACCCGGTCCACCACCTTCTGGACTCCTTCGCTGACCGCATCTGACGCCTCACTGAGTTTTTCCTTTACTGTACTCGAACGCTTCGGTGGTACACCGAAGAGGGCGCCGTCGCAGTTGGGGCAGGCTGCTTCGCGACCGTCTAGGTCGGTGTCGCAGTGAGGACATGATTCGTGACCGTGCTCAGGCATGACTCAACCGGCCAGCGACCAACACCATTCACGGATAAGGGTTCTCTGTGCGCGCATATGCGTGTGCGAGCGTTCTAGTGGTGCGGAGCGGGAAAACGTATGAAGAGACGCCGACTCGCCGTAGCATGGCAGACGAACCAGTGCGCGTGATGGGACTATCTGGGAGCATCAGCGCCACTTCAGCCAATCAGAGGCTACTCACACTGGCGCTCAGGGCATCCGAGCAGGCGGGGGCGGATACCGTCCGTTGGGACCTTGAGGAGAACCCCTTGCCCCTGGTGGGCGCGGATGGTTCGTGGGAAGATGAGAACGTCAAGGCGTTCCAAGAGATGGCCAAGAGCGTTGATGCATTCATCGTCAGCAGCCCAGAATACCACGGTTCTATGTCCAGCGTGATCAAGAATCAGTTCGACTGGCTATATTTCGAGCATGTCGAAGGCAAGACCTTCGGGGTGATGTCTACTCTTGGCGGCCAGACCAATTCGAACACACTCAACCATCTGCGGCTGGTGGTGCGTTGGCTCAGGGCATGGGTGGTGCCGACACAGGTCGCTGTGGGCAAAGTGAAGAACGCTTTCAATGAGGATGGCGAACTTGAGGATGAGGAGTTAGCCAGCAGGGTGGAAAAACTCGCTCATGAGGTCATTGACCACGCCAGACGGATGCGCGATTGACTAACTATTCACGAAATTGTTAGTCGTTTGATTATCCAACTGCACCACCGTCGACCAGAGATTCAAGGTGGTCCAGAGATCTCTTCGCAGCCTCGCACACTTCGTCGTCGTCATCCTCCATCCTGTCAACGAGGATGGGAACAACGCGGGCGTCAGGGAAGCGTGCGAGAAGTTCGACGCTCAGCCTGCGCACGGTCGGCGAGCGATCGTTGGAGAATTGGATGACAAGAGGAATAGCTCGCTCACCTTCGAACTGCCCTATTTGTTGCAGGGCTGTGTGGCGAACGTTTGTCTCATCATCATCAAGTCCACGTGCAAGGAAAGGAAGTGCCGCGTGGTGGCCAATGCGCCCCAGAGCCTCGTAAGCATGCACCCGTACAGTCGTGTCAGGGTCGTCCACACAACGTCCGACGTGCTCAATGACGAGGCTGTCTCCAAGTCTTCCGAGGGCGGACAGACATCCCCTGCGGACAAGCGGGTTCGGATTGCGACATCCATCCAATATCGGATTGTAATGCCCGATGTGCACCAATGCAGCCACGGCATTGGTATGCAGTTCCCGTTCTGACAACACATTCACCAGCGCACCACACCCGTTCGCATCTCCGATCATCCCCAATGCCTCGATGGCGCTGTTGCGTACATCAGCATCCAACATTGGGTCGGCCACCATGGCGCTCAGGGGTTTCGTCGCCCGACTGCCCAGCCGGAAGGCCATCTCAGGGTCCTTGCCTGCCACAGCCACCCCCTGACTGACCGTGCGTCGGATGGAGACCAACCGGATGATTCCCTGGATGAGGATGAAGTCGATGGTGAGCAGGATGAACATCACCAGATGGCGACCCCAGATGGAGTCGAACTGCACATCTGAGACATGAACGTCGTAAACCTCGGACCAGTCGAGCAGTGAGCGGAAGAACAGGTCGACACCGAATGCCAGCCAGGTTGACATCGTCGCCCCCGCATCGACCTCGTAAAGATTGAACAGACGATGACTCAACTCGAGCAGCAGTGGAATCAGCGCGAACAGTTGCAATGCAGAGATCAATGCCCCTAGGCGCAGATCGGGAAGGCTGTCTGGGTCGAGATCCTCCAACTTGTGGGCGATGCGTGTTCTGAGCTTCTCGTTCTGTGTCCACGCTCGGCCGATGGCGAGCACACCGATGTACCCCATAATCACCGCCAACAACGCCAATGGAGCAGGCGCGAGGCGGGCAATCGCGTAAATCAACCCGTAGACGGAGATCAGCGCAGCGGTTCGCGGCAGGGGGTCGACGAAGCCTACGCCGAAAAGCCGCGCATATCCAGCCAACAGCTCGTCCATCGTGCGCAGACTTTGACGCACCCGTTCCAACTGCGACACGACCCCACCCAGACCGTACCGGCGACCCTCTGAATATCACCCTTTCATTCCGCGGAGGTTCCCCTGACTGGTATTCATGGGTCAGAGCCATGGGCGAACCATGTCAATGACGAGTGGGCCCGCCCAGATTTGAACTGGGGTCTGACGCCCCCGAAGCGCCAAGTATAGCCAAGCTAACCCACGGGCCCTGTGAGTGAGCGGTCCATCGGACCGCCCGATATGTCATTATCGGCTCCACCCCCACGCGGTTCCGATGCCCCCCGGTTGGTACTTGCTTCTGCTCGTCGTCTCCCTGTGTGGAGTGGGTGCGTGGTACGTGCGTCACTTCACCCAGAATGTGGAACTGCTGCGCCTGCTCGCGGGCGTGGGCATCGTGTCGATGATCAGTCTGGTCATCTGGACGTGGCAGATAGGGTGAGGGCGATGACTGGCGATAGTGCACGAATCGAGTGGGACGGCGGCGTGATGGATGGTGCATTTCCGGTACGATTACCGGTATGGTGGGCACGACGAGGTGAATCCGGACCCCACCCTGATCTTCCGGGCGTATCGGGCCGGTTCATCGTTCTCAGGCATCCGAAGCGTTTTCTCCGCTTCGAAGGTATTCTCGCACGGATGCTGAAGGGGCCGAAGGAGCTGCGCCGGACGCTGGACGACATGAACAGCCTGTTGTGGGAGTTGTGCGACGGACACCGTGATTTCGAGGAGATATGCGCACACCTGAACAAGACATTCCATGAGCGCATCGACCCGGTAGCCGAGAGGGCTGAAGCAGCCCTGCGCCAACTGAACACGCTCGGTTTCCTCGCGTTCAGCAGGGAGGAGTTTGAGGATCACTGGCCGACCGGGCCGGGCATCGACCCTTCCGGAGAACTCGAAGTCACGCGTGATTCAGCGCTTGACAGCACACCGATTCCCGGCGACAGAATCGATTGACTCTACATCCTGGACCCGCAGCGAGCGCATACCACTTGGCCATCCTGACATGCGGCGTGGGCGTATACTCCACACTCCGGGCATTCCGACCACCGGTCTTCGTTGGTGAGTGTGGCTGAACAGAAAGCGCAGTCTACCACCGGAAGAGATGGTTCGGCATCGGAATCCTCCTGTGTCTGCTCGGCCTCAGATACGCTCGGCTGTGCAACATCGGAATCGACGGTGGCATGTTCATCCTGCTGTGGTTCAGTGGGATCAGTCCCCTCTCCACCGAGCAACTCCGCCGCTTTCGAAGGGTCCATTGACACAGACTCCTCCTCAGTACGCTGCGGTTCGCTCACTCCAAGGCTTCCGAATGCCCCTTGAAGGTCGGCTTGTCCTGCGGGCTGCCCCGATTGCTGTTGGAGTACATGCGCATGCTGCGCCGCCTGTTGCTGCTGCCACTCATGCACTTGTTGGTCAGTCCATTGTTGGGATTGCTGCTGTTGCACCATTCCAACCGCGGCTTGTTGCTGCTCTAAGGGCTGCGCCTGCGCTTGAGGTGCCACTGGCTGCACCTGCTGCTGCACAGGAACCTGCTCCATCTCGTCCTCATCCTCATCGTCGTAGTAATCGTCATCGTATCGGCGTCGACGGCGTTGAATCAGAATCACCATCGAGACGATGAATATCATGAACAACATGCCGACAGCCGCGGCGACGATTGGCAGGTTTGATTCAGGAATCACATAGCCGAACACGACGAATTCGTCGGCCTCTTCCACCGGAGTTTCAAGCACCATGAGCACCGAGTGTCCCCACACCTGTTCGCCGTCCCCATCATACACGGTCATGAGCATCGGGTTCGGTGGAGGGTCGTCCGGCGCGATGAGTTCACAATCCCATCTCAACTGTCTGGGAGATTCAGCGCTCGCAGCTGGAATTACCAGAATCCACCCACCTGCCACGTCGGGCTGACTGCAGGAGATACTCCATAGGGGTGCATCGTCAAACTTGAATTTCAATTCCTCAGTGAACGAGGAGCGGCTGGTGACGTTGACCTTGAACAGCATCCTCTGACCAGGTGAAATCGGTTGTGAGGCATCGAGCGAGTGTTCGAACGCGAGATCCCTGTGCCAGGCAACAACGACAACGAGGGAGCGCTCCACCACCTGCGGCTCACCTTCCTCGTCTGGCCCTCCTTCAAGCGTGAAGTTGAACGTGATCTGCGTGCCGACCGGCACATCTCTTCCGATTGTGATAATCGCCACGAGAGACAGATCTCTCTGCGGGGAGAGCGGGGTAGACATCCATTCACCTAGATTCATTGTGAGGCCACCGTTGGAGATGGTGGAGTGCACACCCGGGAGCAGGGTGTCAGCGGTCACTCTGATGCGCAATTCCTCATCGTAGGAGTTACCGTCGTTGCGCACAGTCAACCCGAGCATGTGCAAACTGTCCGTACGCACGTCAAGGTGCGTCTCCTGCAGTTCGGAGAGCCATGGGCGCACAACCCGCTTGGTGAGAATCTCGAAGGCGTGGGAGTTGTCACTCTGGTTGTTGTCGCTACCGTCCATCGGCGCGACGCTCACAGTCAGTTCAAACGACTGGCTGGCATCTTCGCTGCCGGGGACCTCGATCACGACATCGAACTGGGCGATATGCAACCCTTCGTATTCAGGGCTGAGTGAGATGGGTCCGGACAGATTCACTCCCTCTAGCAGCATCCACCAGTTCCACCCTAAGGGGAGTCCTGAGATTGACACAATAGCATGATCAGGCCCGTTACCCCCGTTCTGCACCTCAAAGCGGAAGGCCGTGCTGCCAGCTGGCTCAACCTCAACGGGTATGTCGATCGCTGTCAAGATCAGGTCGTGGTTCATCAGCACCCTGACACCGCTGAACGAGGTGCTGGCAGCCTCGTATCCAGAAATCTGACTGATTGCGGTGGGCAGCAGGATGGGAGCCGGGTCACCTGCTTGCGCATTGAGGGGGGCGGTGACGGTCACCATCAGTTGGCCGGTCTCACCCGAGCGGACCACCAGTGTGGTCATCATCGGTAGCGAGATGTTCCAGCCGCGCATTCCTGATTCCTCGAGCGTGAACGCGAACGTGTCCTGGCTCGTTGCATTGTTCCAAACGGTGAATGGCACCTCGACCGAATCACCCGGGTCCACCAACCAACCCCCGACCGGAATGTCATCGGGAGAGACTCCTACCGATGCATCGGAGACCATCGAGGCTGTCAGGTTGAGCCGTATGGAATCAGTCACGCTGGAGTCGGCTTGGCTGGTGGCGGTGAGGTCGATGACTGCTTGCTGACCTGGGAGAGCGCTACTTGGGATGCTCGCAGCCAGCAGCACAGTCGCAGTCATCTGAGGCGGGAGGGTGACACTGGTCTGCTGGTTGCCTGAAATGGCGAAACTCCAACCGTCCCAGGTGATGACATCAGCGGCGGTCAGGACGAAGGTATCGGAGCCGTCACCGGCGTTGGTCAGGTTGATGGAGATCTCACAGGTGTCACCCGGCAGACAGTAGAAGGAAGAATCGGCAGGCTGCCATTCGGGGATGTAATCCGGATCCACAATCGTGGTCACCTGCACAGAGGCGGTCGTAGGTTGGTGTTGCTGTGAAGTGACAGTGACTGTTGCCGTCTGCGAGCCAGTCGAGGCCCCGGCACCTGGTCTGATCTGCACGCGGAAGTTGAGGCTCTGCCCCGGGTCTAGTTGCAGAGTCATTCCTGGCAGGATGGTCGAGCCGGACATGTGCACGAACTGGGAGTCCCAACCGGCAGGAAGTCCCGAGACGATTGGCAGAAACTCATCTGTGAGATTTCCGTCATTGGTGACTGTCAACTGATGGTCCGACCAGTGACCTCTACGGGCATGGCCGTCGAGACCCTTGCTCAGGCTGACTCCGAATTCTTCGGGCCAGACGACCTCGTCATAGACGAACACAATATCCTCAATCCAGTATCCGGCACCATGGTTGGTTGCGTCAGAGAGGAAGCGCATACGGAATTGTGTCTGGAATGTCAGCAGGTTCGCTGGTACGGAGAATCCAGGTGTGATGGACCCCCCATTGGGGCTATTCACCTCGTTACTGATCAGCCAACTGGTCCCGTCCGTCAGGTCGTCATCTGGTGAGCCGGTG
The DNA here is from genome assembly GCA_964618995.1 of uncultured Candidatus Poseidoniales archaeon. GTDB lineage: Archaea > Thermoplasmatota > Poseidoniia > Poseidoniales > Thalassarchaeaceae > JAKUTA01. Next base: position 36,082 of record CAZUBQ010000001.1, read on the forward strand.
AATGACAATCCCCCTCCATGGGTGTTGCTCCAGCCGCCCGTCCCACCCCATTCGATGCGAATGCCGTCGTTGGCGTCACCTACCGAGCCTGTGTAGAAGAATCCGAGTTTCGGATAGGTGTTAGGGTTCGGGTGGGCGTTGCGGAGGTCGAGTACGGGGCTGGTCAAGGATTTGTCCCAACTCGAGCCATATGTGCTGCTGCTACCGGCGGTACCGACATGGAATGCGTTCCCACTCAAGGTGGCAGCGCTGTCGGTCATCCAATTGGGGTCGAATGACCACAGGCCTTGACTGTCACAGTTGTCGTACAACTGGCCGATGGTGAGGTGGCGTGAGCGAGCGTCATTTCCGTTGTTGTCGTCAGTCGGATGCAAGGTGGTGGCGATCAACGTGTGATTCCCGCCGTAATGTGGGACCCAGACATGTGAAACCGTGTTGGAATCAGAGGCACCGATTGATGGAACACTCACCGAAGTGTTCAGAATCTCGAAGTCCTGATATTCATTGTGCTGAACCACGATGCGCAAGGAGAATCCGCCTGAGGAAGAGCTGCCTTGGTTGGTGATGGTGACTGAGATTCGTTGTGAGCTGTTCAGCATCCCATCGATGACATAGAGGTCTACGGGGCGGCTGAATCCGGCTCCCGAAGGGTCATGACTGGAGAGCAGACGGTACTTCGTCTCGTCCGAGGACGAAGTGTATTCGAGGTCGAATCCGGAGGGGTAGACATCTATTCCGCTCGCCCTGCCCGCTGCAGGCTGAATTTCCGTTTCTCCAAGTTCCGGAACCAGCCCAGACCACGAGGTGAGCAGCATCAGCACCGCGAGCAGGGCGGCACGAGTCAAGAGGAAACAGCGCATGCCGACCATTACGAACCTGAGTTCTATCTTTATCAACGAATTGGTCGGCCAAGGGGAATCTACGATTCACCTAGGCCGATTCCCCAACGTGCTCTGACTCTTCAGCCAGTGCAGCATCCCTGCCACGCTCCTCAGCCTTCTCTTTCAGTCGGCTGCCGTAATAGAATCCCATAGGAAGCAACAGCACCAGAAAGAGGCATCCGAGCAATGCAGTGAGCGACCAGAATCCCTCAGTGACCGGGTCCAGCTGGAATGGTTCGATATCCACGAAATCGTGCTCGACGACGGTCATCGTCATCGTGATGTCATCCGGCCCGATGCCGTTCTCTGCTCGGAGTACAATGCGCCAGGTGACGGTGCTGTCAGCGGTGGCGATCATCTGTTCGACCTTCGCCTGTGCCACCGTTTCATTCACTGCTCTGAGTGAGCCCACCCCAGAGAGCGGGAGCTCATCGTCGAGCAGGCCGCGCAGACGTGTCAAACCATCATCATCGGGGGTGGCGGCGTGTGTGTAGGATAGGTCGCAGGTGTTGACGATATCGAAATCGGCATCGGGCGCAAGACAGTTGAAAATGCCTGATTCCTGTTCAACTAACGCAGGATGACTCCACCATCTCTGCCCCCCTGAGGTGACCTCGAGTTCTCCATCCTCAGGTAGTCCTTCGACACTGAAGTTCACCCAAGTGAATGCTCCAGTGATCTCTGCGGTGAACACCAATGTTCCATCCCCCGGCCCCTCGTACTCCAGTTGAACATCCACTTCCTCATTGCTCGTGGTATAGAGATAGTACTCAGAATCGAGACTGGCTGAGTAGACAGCGTAACCCAGAACAAGGATGAGAGTCAATCCGAGACCAATGAGAGTACGCAACATGTTCGGGTTGCGCGCAATCGACTTCTGCATCGAATTGTTCGACCGGTGGAATCTGCTTCAATCTATGCTCGTTGGCACGTGGTTCGGTTGGTTTGCGGTGGACAAGAATCATTGTCAGGTGAAGCGCCCCCTTAGGGGGGCGCATCAGCGTTAAATACCGAGTGTGGGTCGCCAGCGACGCTCGGTGTCCATATGACCACGTACCATGACGTTCCAGCAGACCTTCTCATTCCAGCGCTAGCCGAGAGATTGGCGACGGAAGGGGCAGTTAGCAGGCCAGAATGGGCCGACCACGTGAAGACCGGAGTCCATCGGGAGCGCCCCCCCGAACATTCTGATTGGTGGGAGGTCCGCGCCGCTGCCATTCTACGCAAAATCGCCCGCCAAGGCCCCGTGGGAGTCAATCATCTCTCACAGGCATTCGGTGGCTCGCGCGACCGGGGCGCCAACCCGAACCGCGCTCGTGCGGGCAGTCGCCATATCATTCGCAGTCTACTGCAACAACTTGAGCAAGCCGGCTTGATTCAAATGCAGATGAACGCACCTGGAACAGTGACTCTGGGGCGTAACCTGACCAACGAGGGGCACCGACTTCTCGATGAGGTCGCCAATGCTGTTCGTCCGAAGGCAGAGGAACTGTATGCTGGTTTGGAGAAGTACTGAGTGCAGGTGATTCGAGGTGATCATGAGCATGTCCAACGATGATGAACTGACTCATCTGCGTGATGCCCGCAAGCAGGAACTCGTCAAGCAGATGCAGCAGCAGGCGGAAGCGCAGGTTGAGGCAGAGCAGCAGCAGGCAGAGTCTGAGCATGAGGTGGAACAACTCACTGAACTGATGCGGACCATCCTTACACCCGATGCCCGACAGCGACTCGCTCGCGTGGAACTCGCTTACCCCGAGCTCGCCCTAACTGTCAAGCAGCATCTTGCTGTATTGTCTGGTGAGGAAAGGATCGCTGTCCCAGTCGACGATGATATGCTGAAGCGTATCTTGGCCGGGCTGTCGGACCGTCGCGAGACATCGATTCGCAGAATCTGAGGTGAATGACATGGCACGACACAAACCGACTGCGAAGAAGAAGCGTCTGATGAAGGTGACCAAGCGGAACCGTCGCGTTCCTGTCTGGGTGATGCTCAAGACAGCCCGAAACACCACTACACACCCGAAGCGACACACTTGGCGCCGCAGCAAACTACAGAGGTGAGGATAAATGGCAGAAGTCAAGTTGTTCCACGGCACACGCCACTACACGGTACCCCTCCGAGCTGCTTGGAACGTCCCACGCACAAAGCGCGCTTCACGAGCAATCACCGAAGTGAGAAAATTCGTTTCTCGGCACATGAAGGTGCAGGAGGACGAGGAGATCTGGATTGAAGAGGCGATCAATCACACCATCTGGAGTCGCGGCATCCAGAAGCCCCCGCGTAGAATTCACATCATGGTAACTCGCGAGGAAGGATTTCCTATCGAAGTGAAATTAGATACAGACAAGTATGCTGGTGGCTGAGCAATATGGGGAACATCAGACCGTCATTCATCAAGATCCGCGCTATTCGCCTCGTGGAGGAGTTTGGTGACCAGTTTTTTCCCACTGAAGAGAACCTGTTGTGCGACTGTGGGATGTTGCATCGATGTGCGAAATGCAACCACGAGATGGTCTACGATGCGGACAGGGAGAAGTGCACTGCCATGATTCCTAACAAGAAGGGGGACAAGTCGAAGCAGTGTGCGCACAAGGTGTTCAAGAAATCCTATCGAATCCACCCCACTGCCTTTGACCACAACAAGGCTCAGGTAGAACAATTCACAGACCTGCGCGACGACGAAAACCGTCTGCTCAACAAACGGCTGCGAAACTGGATTGCCGGGTACGTCACCACCTACGTGCAACGCCGCACGGACTGATATGGGTGGTCGGTTCAGTGTCCGCACGACTGGTGTGGGACTGGCAACATGAACCGGTTTGTGTTCGTCATCCAGATCAAGAGGTATTGATGGCGCTGTTCACACATCTAGGGGAGATTGACGTTAACAAGCGTAGTATTCCACTGCCCGATCGAGAATCCGAGGAAGGCGGCTGGATTCTGTTCATCTACCAAAATGCCGACCGCGCTACACTGGAATCCTGGCAACCCTCAGGAGAATGAGGTGATGTGGTGGGGGAGCGTCAAGACATCCCACTGCCGCAGCGAGCGGCCCAGATCATCGTAGTGCTCGTTGAGCCAGAGGTGCAAGGAAATGTCGGTGCCGTAGCTCGATCCATGCTCAACTTCGGGTTCGCTGAACTCAGGGTGATCTCCGACAAGGGATTCAACATCGAGGACGAGGCATGGGCTCGTGCCAAGCACGCCCGCAATGTGCTGGAGCAGGCTGTCGTCCATACCTCCTGGGATGAGTGCATGGAAGACATCTCATTGGTTGTCGGTTCGAGCGGTAAACGGGAGACTGGTTCAAAGGTCGTATTCCGTCATTTCGTGCTTCCTGATGAGTTGTCACAGAGGTTGGGAGAAGTGCAAGGAAAGGTCGCCATTCTGTTCGGCCGCGAAGGAGTAGGTCTGTTGACCGAAGAGCTGCAACGCTGTGATTTCCTAGTCACGTTGCCAACGTGGGAAGGGTACCCGATTCTCAATCTAAGTCATGCGGTCACACTGATTCTCTACGAACTGCACAAGCAATTACTCGCAGAGGAACTAGGCCGGCAGGAGGGCCTGCCGCGCACGGTAGAACCGCAGAGGCTACTCGACCCGGAATTGCGCAGGGTACTGCATGAGGTCTGTGACGAACTCTCCGAGGCAGTCAGCATCGACGATGGAAAGCGTAAGGGTGTCGCCGAGACGCTGAAGCGCACCATAATGCGCGGTATGCCATTGGACGACGAAGCCCACCGTCTGCTCGGGGTATTGATTCAGTCGCGGGATGCGCTGAAGGTTCTCGGGGATGAGGAATGATTACTCGTCCACATTGATGTGCTCATCCCTGATGGCATCGATGTCGTCCTGAATCAGCGCCCTCAATGTCCGACTGACCGTACCTAGTTTCTCCTGTATCAGCCCAACAATCTGATCATGCCATTCGAGGTCGTTGTTTGGACATGCCCAATAGTCGTGCTCGTGCTCTTTCCGTGCCAACGCCCCGGCCCAACTCGTTGGACCGATCACCCTCCGATTCACCTCCATGTCCATGCTGCACGCGGTGCAACTGACACGTTCCATGGCATCGGGTTCGGTCAGACGAATGTTGATTCCGTTCCAGCGCCCACCAAGTCTCATGCCCGTCATGGGACATTGACTCTATTTCAAGGACGCCAGCAAGCCCAACTCTTCGGGGTTTCGCGCACGTGAAAGGCAGCCAAACTGAGTTGGTTTCCATACGCTGTGCGGATGTGCGGCTCGACCCGCTCGAACGCCCACTTGGCAAGATTCTCAGCAGTCGGGATGAACGAGACGACAACAGTGCGGTGCGTATCCCCCATGTGTGCCATGGCGGCAAGCGCGTCCGCATCGTCCTCGCAAATCACGAAAGCGTGGTCGAGCACATCGTGAATCTGCTCGTTGAGGATTCTGGCAACATCCGAGAAATCGATCAGCATCCCCTCCTCTGAGACACCGGCCTCCGTTACGACATCCCCTTCGACCTCGGCCTCCCAACGGTAGCGGTGGCCGTGCAGATGCCTGCACTTGCTCTTGTGATTGGGGACGCGGTGACCGGTGTCGGTCTCCACCCAGCGGCGAATGCTAGTGGTCAAGCACGCACCCCCTTGTGCTCCTCCTCGACTTCCAATGCGCGAGCAAGGACTTCCTCCCACGACTTCACGTACGCAACAGGATCCACCCTTCCAATGGCATGGAAGGCGAGAATACGCTCGACATCAGCACCAGAGGTTCCCGCCGAACGACCCTGTGAATCTGGGTTGTATGAGGTGTTGGTGTTGGAGAACACTGTGTCGAAATCGAGGCCAAGATGCTCGATGGCTACCTCAGAATCCCTGAGGATGGTTTCCTTGTGCCCGTCAATCCACGGCAGACGGAAAGAGACGTACTCAGAATCCCAATTGCCGATGTCGAATGCATCAGCGAGGGCGGAGTAGAACTGTGGACGGCAGTCTGGGTAGATAGCGTGGTCGCCGGAGTGAACACCTAGGGCGATTTCGACGTTGACTTTGTCCCGGAGAGCGAGCGAAAGGGCGTGACCGTAGAGAATCGAGGCAAAAATGGCGTTGCGGTTGGGCACTACGGTCTGCTTCATTTGTTCCTCCTCGTAGTGGCCGGTGGGAATCTCCACAGCATCATCGGTGAGCGCCGAATGGAACGATGACATAGCCGAAGTGAGATCGATGACATTGTGTTCGACGTCGTAGCCATGTTCAGAGAGGTAACGGATGTTAGACTTCGCCCGCTCCAGTTCCACGACATGCTTTTGCCCATAGTCGAATGAAATTGCGTGTACTTCACACCCATCTGCGAGTAGACGCATCAGCAGGGCGGTTGAGTCCATCCCACCAGACAGAGCCATCACTGCGACACGGCCCGCCATCAGTCGACCCCCATCCATTTGTGAGTCTGGATCGAAAGGCGCCATTCGGGGTTGGCGCGCACGACATCGAACGTCTCATGGAAGTTCTGACCATTCCACTCGACATCCTTGGATTCGTCGTAGCACGGCTGTAGGAACAGATGCTGGAACCCATCCTTCAAATCGTCATACAATGACAGGTCCTGACCTAGCCACACCGCTTTCAGCTCATCCCCGGTGCGCTGACGGATTGCTACATTGGGGTATTCTTGGTCCTTCGGTGACACACACACCCAGTCGCACACTCCTTCAGGGAGGACGATGGTGCCGTTTGTCTCGATGGCCAGTGAGTATCCGATTGGTTTCAACACTCTACCAAGACATTCCAGATCCTGCAACGCCGGTTCTCCACCAGTTAGTACTATGCGTTTGCAGTTCATCGGTTGCATGTACTCGATGATTTCTGTCAGATTCATGTTGGTCCACTTGTCGAACTCGGTATCACACCACGGGCAGGCCAGATTACACCCACCGAAACGAATGAAGATGGAGGGGGTGCCGGCGTGAAATCCCTCAGCTTGGACAGAATGAAAAATCTCGACTATAGGGTAAACCGCGTCGATGTCGTCGAGGGCATCGGTCCGCTCAGGGGGCATGACGGCATCGTCAATCACCTGCACGATGGGCAATGCCTGCAGTTCAACAGTGTCATCCATTTCATCATCCATCCAATGACTTGGTGCGGATCAGTTGCATCAGTTCCGAGCGCGCTTCCGGCTTTTCAAAGAACACTCCACGCATCGCGCTGGTTGTCATCACAGCATTCGATTTCTTGACACCGCGGCAGCGCATGCAGCCATGACCCGCTTCGATGATCACCGCGCATCCCATAGGGGAGAGGTGTTCGACCAGCGCATCCGCGACCTCCCGTGTGATGCGCTCCTGATTCTGCAACCGGCGAGCATGGACATCCACCAGGCGAGCTAGTTTCGAGATGCCCACAATCCGTTCTACCGGGATGTAAGCGACATGCGCTCGCCCACTGAAAGTCTGCAGGTGGTGTTCGCACGTGGAATGGAATTCGATGTCTCTGAGCAGGACGATGCCGTCGTACCCTTCGCTGTTGAATGTCGAATCCAATATCTCCCGAGCATCAGCGCCATATCCAGAGAAAATCTCGTCGTATGCGGATATGACCCTGGATGGAGTATCCGCCAAACCTTCCCTCAAAGTTCCATTGGCCCCCTCGATGTAGCGGACGAGGGTGTCCACTGCAGCCTCAGCATCAGCACGTTCGACCCCCATCTCATCCACCTTCCTTTCCCAGACGTCCATGGCGGACATCGATCGCATCGAGTTGGTCGAGCATCTTGCGGCAGGCGGTTCTAACTGCATCGGCGACGCTGACGAACTTCTTCGCATCACCAACGTGGATCTTCAGGTCATCCAGCAATTCGTTGGGCATGTCCAAACTTATTTTCGGCATTGAACACCCCAAAGGGGTGTACTATTCAAGTATTACTCTACGATTACTCAGAGAATACTCAGTTGATGGATTCAACTAGATCCTCGCGGTTGAACTGCTTCGACGCCCAGCCAACGGCTAGAATGGCGTAAATCACACTGGTAGAGGCCCATATGGCGATGTGCACGGGGTCGTATACACCTAGCAGCGCCTCACGCATCGCCAAGCAGACGTTGAAGACCGGAGCCGCGAACCACCACAGTTCGATACCTTCGAGATTGACGAACTGTGCGAACAGAGCAGGTGCGATGAATGCCATCAGGAGTGGGGCCAGAGTAGTGCCTGCCTCCTTGACCGAGCGCGCACGGACTGCGAGCGCCAATTCAATCGCCACCACTGATGTAGCAAACAAGATGACGGAGAGAACCAATGAGAGAATCGAGACAGCGTCCAATTCAGGAATTCCGAGGTATCCTGCAGGCAGCAGGAATGAGAAGGCAGCCAGGAATATCGCGATCTGCAGCAGTACGGCACCGGCTCCGACTATGGCGACCGCCAGCCATTTGCCGAACAGCAATTCCACTCGGGTGGCAGCAGTGCACAACAACGATTCCATCGTCCCCCGCTCCCGTTCACCAGCAGTCAGGTCGATTGATGGCTGCATGGCGGCCGAGGCGCTCCACACCGCGATGAGCAGCGGGATCAGCATCGACAGCACCAACCCAGCGGATTCAGCCGCGGTAGAGACATCGGCGGCAGCGAAATCCCCATCCCACCTGATTGGATTCGTCGCCTCATCGACCGTCAAGCCGACATCAGCGAGATTCTCCTCCATTATCTCATCCTCCCACTCGGCGACGGAATCGTGTAACCGGCCCCGTGCTTCACGAGAGAGTTCACTCGTCGAATCATGCAAGATCGCGTAGTTCCACGATTCAGTGCTGTTCGTAGCACTCTCCTCTAATCTGAGAATCGCATGGATGGATCCGTTGCGTACTGCGAGTCGCAAACGTTCCTCATCCTCTCGAGGTTCTGAGAGGTTGCCCTGCCCTGGCTCAAGAGATTCGAATCGAACGGAGATATTCGCCTGCTGTAGCCGAGTGTCCAATGGATCAGGGAAGTCCCCTCCATCAACCAGTTGCACGACCACATTGAGTTGAATTGAATCGAGTTCCTCACTCTCTCCTTCCAGGAACAGTGGCAATGCGATGAACAGGAGCGGGAGGATAATCAGCGGAACCAGCACGAGCGCGACAAGCGTTCGCCAGTCACGAACCAGGTCGAGAAGTTCCTTCTTGGCCACAACCAGTGCTACTCTACCGGGCCAGCGCTTGGGTTCACTCATCTTCGTTCACCTCGTCAATGTCAATCCGTTCTCCAGTAGAGAATCGGGATAGCAGCGCAATCCATTGTCGTTGGAACCAGCCATACACTTCTGCATCCGAGACCTCTCGACTGGCGTCAAGTGTCAGCGCCACATACGCCTCCTCCAATGAATCGGTGTTAGTATGCAACATCAGGTCTGATGGGCTTCCATCGGATCGAACAGTTCCGTTGTGAATGACAATTATTCGGTCGCACACCTGCTCGGCCTCAGCTAGATGATGGGTGCTGTAGATCACAGTCCGCCCCTCCTGTTGCAGCATCTGCACCAAACCGCGTACCTTGCGGGCACTGGTGACATCAAGTCCGGCAGTAGGCTCGTCCAACAGCAATAGATCAGGATCATGTGCGAGTGCACGCAATAAGGCGGTTTTCTGGCGCATTCCTTTGCTGAACCCACGGGTGGAACGATGCAATGCATCCTCGATGTCCAGTGCACGAGCAAGCCTGACTGTACGGTTCCACGCCTGCGAGTCGCGAACTCCGGAAAGCCGCGAATGGTAACGGATGTTCTCCCAAGCAGTCAGACGATGGTAGAGTCCGGTTGATTCTGGTACGACTCCTAGGTTCTGCCGCACTGAATCAACAGCATGTTCTGAACCGTCTGTCGCGTGATGGACGACATCACCTATGGTGGGGCGGTACAGGCCGCACAACAATCTGAGCAAGGTGGTCTTGCCAGCCCCGTTGCTGCCGACTAGTCCTACGATGTCCCCGCGGCTGAATTCCAAGGACACTTCCTGCAGGGCGTGCACTTCTCCGAAGGACTTGCTCACCCCGCGCACGGATAGAAGTGGTGCGCCCATCGGCCGTTCACACTCGACGCTCCTCTATTGCATCATCCAATCCAGGATGGGATTCGTCGACGCGGTCAGCCCTCTCGAGCAGTTGACGCAATTGATCTTGAACTTCGCCACGTGTGATGCCGATGTCGATCATGTCCCCGAGCAACGCCAATCCTCCTTGGACAGCACCGGCTGCGAGATAGGCATCATTACTGATACTTCGGCTGTGGAGCAACTGGTCAAGCGCATTCTCCAGAAAGGCGATTTCCCGGCTAACGCTGTTTGAGTCAAGATGGGCCAACCCAGTCAACCTGTCGATGGAACTACGCATGTGAACGGGCGTGGGACCGAAGGTCCCTCTTTGACGCTTTCCGCAGAGCAGCGCAGATGAAATGAACTCATCTCGGCCTTTCAAGCAGTTCAACGAGCACTCCGCCTGTGCTCTTTGGGTGTACGAACGCTATCCGCGTACCTGCTGCTCCTGCCATAGGTTCGTCCCCGATTAACTGAATACCGGCCTGCTTGAGTTCTACCAACAATCCAGAGAGGTCCTCGACCTCGAACGCCAGTTGTTGGACACCGACCCCCCTTCTGTCAATGAAGCGACCCACGGGGGTGTCAGAACCGGTCGGTTCCAGAAGTTCCAGACGTGGCGGTTCAGAATCCGGGGTGGATTCCAAGAAGCGGATGTTCACTCCCTGATCGGGATTCGACTCATCTTCTCCCGAAGGAATCAGTCCTAGAAGTCTCCAGAACGATTCGCCTTGCTCGAGGCTCTCGACGGCGATACCAATGTGATCGAGCCTAACTCTTCGTCCATCCAATATATTCACCTCAGAATCCGCTGGGCGCCATCCAAGTGCCGAACTCTCTCCGCATAGTTGCCACAATCTCTCCAACTGTGCATTCAGCCCTGACGCATTCAAGGATTGCTGGCATCAAGTTGTCATCGCCAGCTGCAATTTTCCCCAAGTGACTGAGTGATTCCGCAGCGTGAGCTTGGTCTCGTCCACGACGAACTTCAGCCAGACGGGCAACCTGCTCAGCGATGGCCCCTCTGTCCAGTGACTGTGGCTGTGGCCCCCCACTATCTGCAGCAGCAGAATCTACGGCGTGGTTTACTCCAACGACATGGAGACTCTCGGTTTCGACTGCCTGCTGGTGGCGCCAGGCGGATTCATGGATTGCGCGCTGCTGGAATCCATCCTCGATGGCGCGCAGCGCACCTCCACGTCTCTCGATGTCATCAATCAGCAGACGTGCACGCTGTTCTATCTCGTTCGTCAGTGCCTCCACGTGCCATGATCCACCTAGGGGGTCCACGACATCTGCAACGCCAGTCTCAGCGGCTAACACCTGCTGGGTGCGCAAAGCAACTGTGACAGCCTCGTCGGATGGAAGTCCCAGAGCCTCGTCGAAGGAATTGGTGTGTAAACTCTGAGTTCCTCCGAGGACTGCTGCCAGTCCTTGGTAGGAGACCCGGGCCACGTTGTTGAGCGGTTGTTGGGCAGTGAGTGTTACTCCAGCCGTCTGGGTGTGGAACCTGAGCATCGTGCTGCGTGGGTCTGAAGGGGAGTAGCGTTCGGTCATCAGCGAATGCCACAATCTTCGCGCAGCGCGGAACTTGGCGACCTCCTCGAAGAAATCATTGTGACAGCCGAAGAAGAAGGAGAGGCGCGGAGCGAACGAATCGACATCGAGGCCCGCATTGACAGCGGCATCGACGTAGGCGAGAGCGTTCGAGAGAGTGAAGGCCAGTTCCTCGACCGCGGTCGCCCCCGCCTCGCGGATATGATAGCCGGAGATACTGATGGTGTTCCACAGGGGCAGCGCATCACTACACCAAGCCATCAGATCGGTAATCAGTCTCATGCTGGCGGAAGGGGGGAAGATGTATGTCCCGCGGGCTATGTATTCCTTGAGAATGTCATTCTGGACGGTTCCTTGGAGGGCCGAGATGTCCGCACCTTGCTCATCGGCTACCGCCACGTAGAGAGCCAGCAGCACCGCGGCTGGTGCATTGATGGTCATGGAGGTCGATACTTCGTCGAGAGGGATTCTCGCGAACAAGGTGCGCATGTCGGCGATGGAATCAATGGCGACGCCGACCCTGCCAACCTCCCCCTCGGACAGCGGGTCGTCCGAATCCAATCCAAGCTGCGTAGGAAGATCGAAGGCGACGGATAACCCTGTTTGACCCTGTTCCAATAGCATCCTGAATCGTTCATTCGTGGCCGCCGCAGTAGCGAAACCTGCGTACTGGCGCATGGTCCACAACCTGCTTCGATACATGGTGGGGTGCACTCCTCGAGTGAATGGGGCCTCACCTGCCTTGCCCACCATGTCAGTGCCACCGCTGGAGGAGAGGCTGTCGGCATCAGAGACGTCAGGGAGAGGAATACCGCCTAGAGTCTCGAATCGCTCTTTCCGCTCCTCCACAGGCATCCCTCAATAGGGCGAGCCAGCCGCCGCCGTCAATCATTTCGGTCATCAGTGGTCGTGGCCGCCGGGGCCATGGACATGACCATGCTCCAATTCTTCGGGGGTCGCATCCCGTACCTCCACGATTTCAACGATGAAGTGCAGCGTCTGACCAGCCAACGGGTGGTTGAAGTCGGCAGTGATGTGCTCGTCACCGATTTCAGTCACCATGAAGGCAGAACGGCCACCTTCAATCTCTGCCACCAACATCATGCCGACAGCGATGTCCATTCCATCGAATTCAGCCTTGTCAATACGCACAACCTGTTCTTCGTCTCGCATCCCATATGCGTCTTCAGGCGTCAGCGTGAATTCTCGCTCATCCCCGACGCTAGCTCCGAGCAACTCCTGCTCAAATCCGCGAACCATGTTCTCATGCCCTACCAGGAACGCCAACGGGTCAGACCCATGGCTACTGTCGAACTCCTCTCCAGATGCAGGGAAGGTCCCTCGGTAATGCACCACCGCTACTTTGTCTTGTTCTACTGCCGTCATTCATTCACCTCTTCGTGGTATATCTCCTCAGAACTTTGAGGATACGTTGTGCGGCTGCCTCTGTGAGCACCCCATCAGATAATTTCTCATTGACATAACCCTCAGCATCAGAGATTCCCGTACGTTCACCCCGGGCCCATGTCGTTCCGAGTACGTTGGCTCGGTGTTCCTCTGGGACATCCTCTTCTTCGAGAATCTCCCGCATATCCACCTTGTAATCCATGTACTTGCGACGGTCAAGTTTAGTGGTTCGTTTGCTCGGAGTCTTCACTTGCTGTCGTCTGCGCCTGAACGGAGGCCCACCAGCCTCCTCCTTGATCTTGGGGATTATCAACTCAGGAATCGCATCGGGATGTAGATTCACTGGTTCTAACGATTCATCCTTAAGCGCATTCCCCTCATCGTCCTCGTCACCTTGATCAATTTCTGGCACGGCTGAGGTGACTTCAACTTCCACCTCTAATTCAGCCGTAGATTCAGCGCTGACAGGCTCGGTAGTGGGTTGGGGTTCGGGAGCCTGTGCGGCACTCTCCTGAGCCACTGTCTGGGGAGCGGATTCAGTTGGTGTGGTTGACGGAACGACAGGTTCTGGGGCTGGTGCTACCTGAGCACCAGGTTCAGCAGGGACCTGTGGCCCTGGAGTGACTGGGGTTGCCGGGGGTGGTGGTCTGACAAGAGGCGGTGGGCGTACGTCAGGACGCCGCTCAGTTGTCCTGCGACTGGCTTTCCGCTTCGGGGCTGGACGTCGGCCGCGCATGGCGAATGGATTGACAGGGTCGTCCTTGGCCAAACATCTTGCCTCCGTGAGGCGGCCCTGACAACGACCCCTCATAACCCTTTCAATGTCAATTACGCTGGCGTGTAGAGGACAACTCGAATCAAGTGGAAGCAGGAGCTAGTCACACCCACGGAATGTCGGTCTCATCTGTACGCAGATCCTGTCTGACTCCACTGGCACTGAGACTGGTGGTCACACCGTGCAGCAGTTGAAGGCGACCGAGGGTGGCGATCATTGAGCCGTTATCTATACAGTACATGCGCGCGGGTGCGTGGCTGACCCCCTTACGTTCCGATGCCATGGTGGCGCACATTGAGCGCAACCGTTCGTTACAGGCCACACCACCTCCGAGGAGAAGTTCTGTCTTGCCTGTGTGCGCCAACGCTCTTTCAGCCACCTCAACGCAAGCAGCGAACGAATGTTCCTGCAGGCTCCAGCAGACGGCATCTAGCGGAGCCCCCCTGTCTACCAGTTTGAGTGCCGATGTCATGATTCCTGAGAAAGCGAGATCCATTCCTTGAACTGCATAAGGAAGTTCGAGTCCATCGAGCGAGGCATCAGGATTGTTTTTCAGCCATTGTTCCGAAAGTGCCTCGATGCGCGGGCCGCCAGGGAAGGGGATGTCGTGATTACGGGCGAACTTGTCGAGCATGTTCCCGATGCCAATGTCGAGTGTCTCCCCGAGAACACGATAGCGTCCTGACAACTTGGAGATGACCTGAGTATTGCCCCCGGACACATAGAGCAGTACGGGGTCGTCAGACCCACATTGCTGGCGACCAATCTCGATGTGTGCCACACAATGATTTACACCGACCAACGGCACTTCCAGTCTCTGTGCGAGCGCTCTGGCCACTGATGCTCCCACTCGCAGGCAGGGACCCAGTCCAGGCCCTTGGCTGAAAGCGACGGCTGAGATGTCTCCGGTATCGAACTCTGGAGAAGATAGCACCGTCTGAACGATATCACCGGAATTATCGACGTGGTGATCGGCTGCCTCACGTGGATGGATTCCACCCTCCTGTGGGGTGATTGAGGCCGACACAGAAGGAGACGGCTCCCCGCTGCCGTCTACCCATCCAATCGAGAAGGTATGTGCCGTCGACTCAATGCCGAGGACGACACCGGAATCCTGCGATTCGAGAGTTGATGCCATGTCTGCCGGTCCGGGGATGCGGCGCATCATTTCAAGCCTGATGCTACCTGCGGGAGCCATGGGGCTGCTACTGCTGAACGCAGGGTGGCTCGCTCACATCAATCCTGATGCAGGCACATCCCCGCTCACAGGAGATGCGATGGGAGATCGAGACTCGTTGCTGCACGAACCAGGATACGGGCTGCTAATCGAGGATTCCCTCATTCAGTCCGTTGCTCCGACCGAGGAGTTGCTGAGTGAACACACCCCCTCTGTGAAACTCAGTGGAGCAGCAGCACCGACTTCCATGGGTCAACACTCCGGACACGAAGTGTTTGATCTGGCGGGCCATGCGGTCGTACCTGGGCTGGTTGATGCGCATACGCACCTGCTCTGGGCCGGTGACCGTTCACACGAGGCGAGCCTGCGCAGGCAGGGTTACAGTTACCACCAGATTGCCGAAATGGGGGGCGGTATCGCTTTCACGGTTAGAAGCACACGCGATGCCACACAGGATGAGCTGGTCAGCGAGGGTGAACGTAGGCTGAGTCTTGCCATGGACCATGGGACGACGTTCATCGAGGCGAAGAGTGGCTATGGTCTGGACACCAAGAGTGAACTTGCGTTACTGGAGGCCGCCGACATCTTGGCGAAATCAACGGCATCACCACCCATGCAGCACACCTGGCTTGGAGCACATGCGACACCACCGCCAGAAGAGGGGGACGGGCGAACTGATGAGAGTCGTAGGGCCGAGTATGTCGATGAAATGCTTGCAGAGCAACTTCCCGCAGTTCTCGAACAAGGAATCGCGGATTCGGTCGATGTGTTCTGTGAACCGGGATGGTTTACAGTTGAGGAGACAGAAGACATCTGCCGCGCTGGATTGGGTGGCGGATTACAGGTGAGACTACACGTTGATGAGTTTGAGGATGGCGGGGGTGCAGCACTAGCAGCCGAACTAGGGGCGCGCACTGCAGACCATGCCGCTTGGTCCGATTCCGAGGGAAGAGCCTCGTGTGCGCGCGCAGGCACGTTGCAGGGATTCCTCCCCGGAACTCCTCATGTGCTAGGCTCAGACCATTGGCCACCGATCAGGGAATGTCTGGATAACAGATGGCCATGGACGCTTGCGAGTGATTTCAATCCAAACTGCAATTCTCTCTCACTCCCGTTCTCTGCCCACCTGGCGGTCACCCGCTGCGGAGTCGACTCACTCGAAGCGTTGGTCGCTTGCACTCGCAACGCCGCCAGCGGGATGGACCACCCGCGTGGTTTGCAGACCGGCACGTTGCGTTCGGGAGCGGCGGCGTCACTGAACATCCTCACCGGGGATATAGTGGAAGGTTGGAGTCAGACCTCGGGCGAATCCCCATTCATCGCAACGCTTGTTGAGGGTCGTTGGCATCGCTCCTTGTAATATCATAATACGTAGTTCTGAACAACTGTATCGTCTAATTCACATCAGCCCCTACTTGTGGTGATGTTTCAAACTCTCCACTCAATCACATTCGAAGGGCCAGAATTCCGTGATCGGGTCTGCAAGGGTGCCGATTCGTCTGCGGGGCCGGATATGCGCTGCACGAGAGGGCGGATAACGGCCATTATCAGTCATCCGTCTGTTTAGGCTAGTCATTGACTGAGTATGAACATGCTTGCAGTATGCCGTTCAGATAACAATCTGATTCTCTATCCTGCGAAGAATGGTGATTTCGCACCTCTGAGCCTAGCCTCCGAGAGAACGGTCGTCGCGCCTAGCGTCCGTCATAGGTTTCGATTATTGTGACGTAGTAACCCATTAGCTCGCTCCGAGATTCTGACGCAACAAGGGTAGATTTCATATTGAGACGCCGGTGTCACTCCACTGGTTGACATGGCGGACTACCAAGCCTTCTGCATGAAGTGCAAGACATACGGTCCAGTCGGAGACCCACAGATACACAAGATGAGCAACGGACGCACCAGGGTTGCAGGCGCCTGTCAACAGGAAGGCTGCTCTGGAAAAATGTCTAAGATCATCGGTTGAGTTCTGAGAGATTCTCTCACCCGACGACTCCGAATTGGTTATCATGGCCATCCCCTCCATTGACTCCCAAGGGCTCGTGGTCTAGGGGTTATGACGTCGCCTTGACATGGCGAAGATCGCCAGTTCAAATCTGGCCGAGCCCATACTGGAACTTCGCGGTTGTTCAGTACGCTATATTGAAAATCGACACAGGTATGGATAAAGATACTTGTATCGATTATTCAGCAAAGGTGTATTCGACACGCAATTTCCCTGCACCCTTGGAACGAACCTTGGTGACTTTGAGCGGGCCAATTTTACTGATGTCATCCACGTGTGTACCAGCGCATGGACAGATGTCGACTCCGTCGATGGTAATCACTCGCAGCATATCGATATGTGCTGGAATCAGGTCCATGTTCACTCTGACTAGTGGATCGTCAAGCAGTTCAGCTCGAGGGCTGAACCCCATTGTCACAGCACCTCCCCCAGCAATCAACTCGTTGACCTTCTCTTGCAGAGGCAGCGCGTCGAATTGGTCCTTGTCGGGGAAGCCGATGTCAATACGCGTGCGTTCGAATCCAATCTGGTTTCCAACGGTTCGTCCACTCCACAGTTCGTCTGCGACTGCAGAAACAAGATGCTGTGCGGTATGCATCCGAGACAGTCTGTTTCGCCATACGACATCGATGTCAGCACGAACTTCAGAGCCACACAGATCGGCAAGTGCATCAGTATCTACGCCATCAACCTGGTGGGTTACACCACCCTTGCCGCGAACATCGACTACGTCCATGTCGATTCCATCACTGGATAGCCTACCTCTGTCGGCGGGCTGACCACCTCCCATTGGATAGAAGAAGGTCCTGTCGAATGTAAGCCAGTCATCCTCGACCGCGGTTATTACACATTCAAACGGCTCTGGGTCGAGGCCGGGATGCAACTGTAGGTGACCCGGCTCACTCATCATCATCATCTCCACGACGTTCCTCGGCACCCACCTGCAATCTGGGAACATCATCACGGTCGTCGAAGGTGAAATCTGTACTCGAATGGTCCCAGTCGATAGTTGGGTCTTCCACTTCCTCCTCTTCTTCGACGACTGCCAAAGGCGCGCGAGGGTTGAGGCTGTAGAGGGAAGTGTCGATTTCTGGCATCTCCACAGGCATGGGTTCGGGTGGTGATTCAGGTTCTGGGATATCTGCTAGTGACTGGTGGAACAGTCCACATTCAGGGCAACGCAGCGTACCGAGAATGGTGAGGCACCCGCAATCAGGACAGCTCTCCAGTTCGTCGAAATCAGAGAGGTGTTCCACCATGGGATCATTCCAGGAACAGTGAATCGAACGGAACCCAGACCTCTTCATCATCATCGTCGCGGCGAACGAGCACCTCATCCTCCTCGTCGTCGAATTCGATTATCGTTGCTGTGTACTCCATCCCATCGTGCTCGACGCCGACATTGGAACCGACATCGATTTCGTCATCCTCATCGTCCACCTCTTCCTCGTCGTCCTCGTCGTCCTCCTCCTCGTCGTCGTCGTCGTCATCTGAATCGGGGTCTGCTTCCACCTGGTCCGGTTCCTCGTCGGCATCGGAATCCTGCTCCTCGTCAGTGTCATCTGATTCATCCTCGCCATCACCATCTTGCTTCTTGCGGTAGTTCGCCTTCCATGCAGTCACTTGCATGCGCAGGTAAATCGATCCAGCGAGCAGGCCGATGACGATTAGCAGTGCGATGATGTCTGGAATCCCCCAGCTTCCTGCCTCACTCCAAGATGCTGGATTGCTGGGTGAGAAACTGCCTAGCAGGTTCAACTTGGTATGCTCTGCACACCATTCCTGTTCAAGCAGCCATGCGTTATCCCCCTCGTCACATTTGAGGATGCTCGCAAAGAATCCGTAGATGTTGATGAGCACAGCGACCAGCGCCAATCCAAGAGCAGCCCAACCCACTGGGAAGACGTTCTCTTCATTGCGCATCAACCAGATTTGCAACTTGGAGGGGCCGGTGTCAACCTCCTCGACCTCTTCCTCCTCCTCATCGGTGTCGCCCTCATCAGAGTCCTCGTCGTCATCCGCGTCGTCATCATCAG
>CAZUBQ010000001.1:55054-157824 GCA_964618995.1 uncultured Candidatus Poseidoniales archaeon
TCATCATCAGTGTCTTCGTCGACATCCGATTCATCATCATCAGTGTCTTCGTCGTCATCCGCGTCGTCATCATCAGTGTCTTCGTCGACATCCGATTCATCATCAGTGTCTTCGTCGTCATCCGCGTCCCCGTCATCAGGGTCATCATCGTCATCTTCGTCAGGTTCAGCCGCAGTATCGTCGTCGGCATTAGCATCATCAGCTTCCGCCTCAGTCTCCTCGACTTCCTCATCCACCGCTTCCTCAGGCGCCTCAAATGCCTCGGCTGCCTTCTCCAACTCGGATTTCTTCAGGTAGAGATTTCCATCCTCGTCGAACGCCATGGCGTGTTCCAGAAATGCGTCACGATCGCTGATGTCGTGCTTGTCCAGAATCTTGGAGAGCACGTCCTCACTGAAGGAGTAATCATCTACGCTAGGAGCAGCATCCTGTTCAGGAGCCTCGCCTGTCTCTTCAACCTCATCCTCTGGTTCGGAGGGCTCATCGTCATCTGAACTGACACCCATGGGAATCATCAGGGCAGCAGCGAGTTCACCGAACGAGATGGTGCCGTCGCGATCGAGGTCAATCTGCATCAAGAAGCGGTCGAGCTCGTCCGCGCCCAGGAATGACAGGTTGCGGCCGCTCAGAGCCTGCTTCACCTCATCGGCTGTCAGCACTCCATCTCCATCGGCATCGACTTCGTTGAACAGGATGCTGACAGTGATACTCTTCTGTTCGAGCCACTGGCGGAGCGCAGAGACCAGGTCATCGAGGATGAAATTCACCCCGCACCCCGGGCATGAAGAGGAATTGAGGGGGACTAACTCGCCGCAAGACCCACATTCGCCCAGTTCTTCAGAGGTGACCCCGGAGAAACTAATCTCGCACTCTGGACATGAGCTGGAATCGATTGGAATTTGAGCACGACATGCACCGCATTCGCCCAATTCGACATCAGAGGATTCTCCGCTGACCCCACCGTCATCATCCAGTTTGTCTGATTCTGCCACGTCACCACCCGACCTTTCCAACTAACCTGCGAATATAATGCTTGACGAACATGTTTACCAGCATATCTAGAACGGTTTGAGGCAATCTCCTGACGCCGAAGGCGTCAATAACGGCCCTCAGTGACAGCGTGGTGGTTGCCATGAAAGTGTTGTCCGCACCAGCCTTGGGCAGGATACACAGCATTCAGTCAGAAGACCCTCGCAGTAGTTACATCTGGCTACAGCAGATGATGCTAGCCAGTGGAACCAATGTCATCGTACTCACGCGCCTATCACCTCAACGTTTGGAGCAGTTGATTCGACTCGAGGAAATCGAGCATCGCTGGCTCACAGAGAAGGAGGATTCTGCATCACTTGAGCCGACTCTTGAGCGGTTGCACCAGTTCATCGTGGATAGTTTCGTATCCGGAGGCGGTCATATCTGGCTCGACGCAGTAGAGTATCTCATCAACATGCACGGTTTCGATGCGACTCTGAACTTCATTCGGAGCCTCGCTGACGCAGTGGCGGGTAGTGAGTGGGCCGTTCTGCTTCCTTTCTCACCCTCAGCGTTCGATTCCACCCAGATTGCCCAGATTCGCCGAGAAGCCACGGTGTTCGAGACCACCGATTCGGCCCCAGACACCGTGGAACTCGATGATGATTCGATTGAGGATGACACTGAATCAACAGCCGCCGACGCACAGGAGACTGAGATCGATGAGATCATCGCTCCCGGAATAGAGGTGGAACCGGGGTTGGTGATGCTCAGTCGCATTCCCGAACCCAGTCTTTCCCGTGCTGTTCTGCAGCGACGAATGGAACAGTGGAAGTCGATGGGATTCGATGTGAGTGATTTGATGGCAGCCGTGGTGATGGAAAGGGAAGAGCGCTACACTCGCTACGTAGAGTATGAGGAGAAGGTTCGCCGGGCAGTTGAGTGCGAGCGACGTATTCGAGAGTTGGAGGACCTTGGATTCATGACCGAAGTGACGAAACTACGATTCCGAATAATGCAACTGACCGGTCTCGACGATATCGAGGCGATACTGACTAGGTTGCTGGCCGAGGCGCGCTAATCGAGGGCCCCTATCGCATCCTCGACGACTGCAAGCAATTCTCCGGAATTGAGCAACTCCACCATCGCATCATTGTCGGGGTATAGCGGTCGATCTTCGTCGAGATGGTCTATGTGTTCTCGAATGACACCAAGCGCGGCGGCGACCCCAGCCCCAGGTTCGCCACCTCGGATATCGAGCGCTTGGGCACCAGCAACCATCTCGATGGCTAGAACGGCGAAGCAGTTCTCCATGATCTGCTGCGTTTTCTGGGTGGTCGTCAATCCCATGCTGACGAAATCCTCCTGGTCAGCAGCTGCGGGGATGCTCTGGTTGGCTGCGGGATGGGCAAGGATACGAGTTTCAGCAATCAGGGCACAAGCAGTGTACTGAGCCACCATCATGCCGGAATGCATGCCAGCGTGTTCGGTCAGGAATGGAGGGAGGCCACCAGAGAGGGCTGGATTTGTCATTCGGTTCAGGCGGCGTTCAGAGAGTACTGCACCCATCGAAAGTCCGGTGCCGACCATCTCCATCGGGAGCGATACTGGTGTCCCCTGGAAGTTCGCCCCGGTAATCACCCGTTGTTCATCGACCAGGAACACTGGGTTGTCCCCTACACCATTCAATTCGATTTCAACCTGTGATTGGGCATAATCGACCGCGTCCCGTAAACTTCCAATGACCTGCGGGGTAGAGCGCAGTGAATAGGCGTCTTGCACTTTCTTACCATCCTGGGCGAGAATGTGTGAACCCTCGGTTAGACGTCGAATGTTCGACGCCACCTTCTGCGATCCAGTGAAGCCACGTAACTCATGCAGTCGGGCATCGTAAGGCAGCATGTTCACGTTCAGCGCTTCCAAAGTCATGGCTGTGGCGATGTCGTGCAGGCGTAACCAACGTACAGCATCGCACAGTGTGAGTCCTGCCATGGCCGTCAGCATGTTACTGCCGTTGATGATCGCCAATCCATCGCGTGCATGCAACTCGATGGGGGACAGTCCGGCAGCGCCGAGTGCATCGGCGGCAGGCAGTCGCTTACCATCATGCCATGCTTCACCCTCACCCATCATCGCCATTGCTACCTGAGCCATAGGAGAGAGGTCCCCGCATGCACCCACTGATCCTTTGGCGGCAACGACCGGCGTCACACCGCGGTTCAACATCTGAATCAACTGTTGAGTGAGTTCCTGCCTGCCCGCTGAGTTTCCATGACAGTGGACATTGATGCGTCCAGCCATCGCCCCGCGAACCACCTCCGCAGGCATTGCATCGCCGACTCCGGCAGCATGGGAATAGACCAGGTATCGCTGGAACTCGCGCACCTGCTCCGAAGTGAGAACAACTTCGCTGAACTCTCCGATACCAGTGGTGACTCCATACATCACTTCGTGGGCGTCAATCTTCTGCTGAATCATAGCTCGGCAGGCGCGGATACGGTCCCATGAAGCATCACTTACTGAGACCTGCTCTCCACTTCGGGCCACTGATTCCAAACCCTCGATGGACAGGTTTGAGCCATCTAGTTCGAGAGTCATGCATCCCCGACCTGAAATTGAGATATAACGCTGATTGACAGAATCGAAGGTCCTCGAGCCCCTCTAAGTCATTCGAACGCTCGCTCAATCAGTGCATCGTCAGCACGATGGGGTAGGGTGATGCACACATCTGGATTCTCCCCCATAGCTTGGCGGGCTGTGAACTCAGCTCCTTCGTTCCTCGCCCATGCCCGGCGAGCAATACCGTTGTTGACATCCCACTCCAGCATTGAGTGCAGACGGGTCTCAGCATCCTTCGAACCATCCAGTAGTAGACCGAATCCACCGTTGATCGCCTCTCCCCACCCTACACCGCCGCCGTTGTGCAGGCTTACCCACGTCGCGCCACGGAATGCATCCCCGACGAAGTTGTGTACTGCCATATCCGCAGTGAACATCGAACCGTCCTGGATGTTCGCCGTCTCACGGTAAGGTGAATCGGTTCCACCGACATCGTGGTGATCACGCCCGAGCACAATCGGTCCCGCTAATCGACCATCTTTGACAGCTGCGTTGAACGCGCTTGCGATTGCTCGTCTGCCAGGTCCATCTGCATATAGGATGCGGGCCTGTGAACCGACGACGAGATCATTGGTGGCAGCGTCACGTATCCAGCGCACGTTGTCCAGAAGTTGCTGCTTGGTCTCAGGAGATGCTGAGCCTACAAGAGACTCGAGTACCTCGGCTGCGATTTTGTCAGTGACCACCAGATCGGCAGATTTTCCAGAACAACAGACCCAGCGGAATGGCCCGAATCCGAAATCAAAGCACATTGGCCCCATGATATCCTCCACGTAGGAGGGGTGACGGAAGCCACCCTCATCTGCGCGCACATCCGCCCCGGCTCGGTCCGCTTCGAGTAGGAAGGCGTTACCGTAGTCCCAGAAATACATCCCGTTGTCACACAAGGAGTTGATTGCGTTCGCCTGCCGCTTGAGGCTCTGTCGCACATGATCGGCGAATCTGTCCGGGTCTTCGACCATCATCCGCTTGGCGTCCTCAAATTCGATGCCAGCCGGGAAGTAACCTCCCTGGAATGGATTGTGGAGACTGGTCTGGTCCGAACCGAGGGCAATGCTGACGCCACGTTCCTGCAACCTCTCCCATAGGTCAACGATGTTACCAACATAACCAATCGATGTGGCCGCCCCCGCATCGCTCGCCTTCAACAGCCGATCAATTGCATCATCCACATCCTCGCTCACCTGTTCTAGCCACCCTTGAGAATGCCGCTTGGCCACTGCGGCAGGATCCACCTCTGCGATGAGGCACGCTGCCCCTGCGATTACTGCAGCCTTACCCTGTGCACCGGACATCCCTCCAAGACCTGAGGTGACGAAGGTGATGCCGGCTAGTCCATGGTTGGAACTGAGGCCCAGATATCTACGCGCAGCGTTGAGCAGCGTGATGGTGGTGCCGTGAACGATACCCTGGGGGCCGATGTACATGTATGATCCAGCGGTCATCTGACCGTATTGAGATACGCCGAGCGCGTTGAATCTCTCGTAATCCTCTTGAGAGGAATGGTTTGGGATGACAATGCCGTTGGTCAGCACCACCCGTGGCGAAGAGGTGTGCGAGGGGAACAGGCCGAGCGGGTGTCCGGAGTAGATTACCAGAGTCTGCTCATCCGTCATCTGTGTCAGGTATTTCATCGTCAATCGGTACTGCGCCCAGTTCTGGAACACGGCGCCATTGCCTCCGTAGGTGATCAACTCATGAGGGAACTGTGCGACGTCAGAGTCGAGGTTGTTCTGAATCATCATCATTATCGCCGCTGCATCGCGACTCTGTGCTGGATAGGCATCAACAGGGTGCGCACACATGTCGTACTCGGTTGGACGGAATCTATGCATGTAGATGCGCCCAAGAGTACGCAATTCGTCAGCGAACTCTGGGGCGAGCAGTTCGTGCATTGATGGCGGGAAGTAACGCAATGCATTGTGCAATGCAAGTCGTTTCTCTGAGTCCGTCAACACTTCACGGCGAGCAGGGGCATGTTCTACAGAATGGTCGAGGGGGGGTGATGATGGCGGAACGTCGGGAATCCCCTCGCCAACGTGTGCCCTCAGATCATCCCAAGAGTCAACCATCGGAACGGAACGCTGGCGTTACCGCCTTGAGCATTATCATCGCGGGGAGATGTCAATCGGTCGCCAGGATCCATTCGTTGAGAGGCGCAACTAGACATCAGTCATTGACCCGACTGTTGACAGAATCCATACATTCACGAGATATTTGCTTGGCGGAAGCACGCAGGACATCCAACTCCTCAAGCAGGCTGGCACCGAGTTGATCAGGAAGCGATTTGGCATTGATCTCGACATTGAATAGGGCACCTTTGCAGGATGCACTGGCCAACAGTCCGGCGACCCCTACGTCAGTGACGGCGTTCGAGTTTCCGCTGCGGGCGAGTTCAGGAAGGGTGTTGAGCAATGAAAGCGCTTCTATGGCAGTATTCAATGGAACCTCGGCAGCAGCGAGGGTCGCCTCCTGAATAGCTGCGCGACGCCTCACCAGTTCGTCATCAGATCCCTTCGGAAGACGGAACGCAGCCATCACAGCATCGAATGCAGCAGCATCCTCTCCTGCCAGTTCGTGACCACGCGTGAGTAGAGGTTCAGCGACATCCTTGGCCGCCTGAGCTGCCGGCCAGCCATCCTGCCACCTCTCTCTACCAAGAGTCAGGTCTGCGACCATACTGGTCAGCGCTGCTGCCTGTGAGAGGGCTACTGCTGCAGCCGTGCCACCCCCGGGGGTGGGGTCAGGGGATGCGAGTGCGTCACGATACTCATCGAGAGTCATATCTCCGTAATCCGTCATCACGCTCCCTCCGCAGCCCATTCGATGACACGTGCACTGGCATCGAACTCTTCTAGCCGGTCGAGTCCGAGTCGTGAGATTGCAGCCTGCACTAGATCAGCCTCGCTGGCGGACTTCCCCTCCGCATGATAGAACCTGCCCGATTCGAGCAGCGCATCGAGTGGTACGAGCCCAACTAGTTCACCAGCAGTGATTGAGAGACCCACCTTCTCCGCTTCCTCTCGGATGGCCTCGGTGACCGTATGCAATCCCGTTATTGCATGATCAAGTAGATTCATCGATACCTGGGCGGTAGACTCGTCGTACATCCAACCAGCAGCCTGCAAGGCATCGAAGCGGCCGGGGACACGTTCAGGGCTCCCATCTGTTCCGATGATCTTCTCCCCCTCACCATCCCGCCTCAGGACCCCGCTGGTACGCAATTTTCCAGCAATCCGATTCGCGGCTGCCTTGTCATCGGTATCGAGATTTACATTGTAGGCGATCAACAATGAACGAGCTCCGGTCGCGGTGACACCTGAACGAGCGATGAATTCTGTAGGTCCGAAGTCAGGGGCCCACTCAGGGTCCATGAGTTTCTGTTCCAATCCCTCATATTCACCACGACGAATATCAGGTAGACGTTGTCTTGAAGGGGTTCGGGATGCTTCGGCGTAGAGATAGATGGGAATCCCGAACCGTTCAGCAGCAATCTCACCGAAGGCTTCGGCTAGCCGGACACAATCTTGCATCGTGACATCACGAATCGGGATGAATGGAACCACGTCGACTGCTCCCATGCGAGCGTGTTCTCCTGAATGCTGACGCATGTCGATGGAATCAAGAGCCACAGCAGTGGACGCGAGGGCGGCTTCGAGGACTGCATCTGGAGGACCCACCATAGTGACGACAGTGCGGTGGAAGTCGTCGCCAGAATCGACGTCCAGCAGGGTGACGCCAGAAACGTCGCTGACGGCATCAGCGATGGCAGAGATGACATCGGTATCTCGCCCTTCACTGAAGTTGGGTACGCACTCAACCAACGGCCCTGTCATGCGCTCACATCCAAAGGCAGGTGGTGATGATGATTCCGCCGTGAGTGACTGCCTCAAGTTCACGTCCAGAGGTCTTCTGGTGGCTGGCCAGCAGAACCCGTGTCACGCTTCTTCTTGACATCTATGAGTGCTGTGGAGAAATCTGCCTTCGTTGCCTTGTCACGCCCTGCGCGGATGGCCGTCATGCCCGCCTCCACACACATGGCTTTCAATTCTGCACCTGAGAAACCCGCGGTCTTTTCGACAAGTCCCTTGATTCCGACATCCCTTGTCTTGGGCATCCCCTTCAGATGGATCTTGATGATTGCCTTGCGCGCGTCTTCGTTGGGCATCGGAATCTCGATGATGCGATCGAAGCGTCCGGGTCGAAGCAAGGCGTCGTCGAGGATGTCAGGTCGATTGGTGGCAGCGATTAATTTCACATTCCCCAGAGCCTCGAATCCGTCAAGTTCAGCAAGTAGTTGCATCAAGGTACGCTGTACTTCCCTGTCGCCACTGGTTGCTGTGTCGAGACGTTTGGCTCCAATAGCGTCAATCTCGTCGATGAAGACTATTGCTGGAGTACGGTCGCGTGCAAGATCGAACAGTTCACGCACCATGCGCCCCCCCTCTCCGATATACTTCTGCGCCAGTTCGCTGGCAACCAGTCGGATGAAAGTACACTCCGTTGAAGAGGCGACAGCCTTAGCGAGCATCGTCTTTCCGCATCCCGGCGGCCCAACCAGCAGAACGCCGCTGGGGGGGTCGATGCCGAAGCGAATGAACGCATCCGGGTCATTGAGCGGCAACTCGATGGACTCCTTGACCATCACGATTTGTTCATCGACACCACCCAGATCCGCATAGGTCGTCTCTGGAAGTTCAATCAACTCGGCTCCCATGACCAGTGGATCCCAGGCATCCGGTAGCACCTCGACCACTGCCAGAGTGTCCTGGTTGAGTGCCACCCTGGTACCGGGTTTCAGCGAATCCTTGTCTATGCGCTGGTTAACTGACACGAGGAAGACGGTGCCGTTGCTGGAACGAACGATGATGTGCTCGTCATCGATGACATCCTGCACATTGCCGATTACGTGGGGGGGAGTACGCAGCGTGCGAATATCCTCATCCAAACGACGAATCTTGTCCTTCTGCAGGTTGACTTCGTTCTCAAGGTGCCTCCTGTCAGTGAGCAGTTGCTGTGCCTGTTCACGCAACTCCTTGTAATCGCGCTCGAGTTCAGCGAGCGCCCGGTCACTCAGGCTGTCTGCCTCGCGTTTAGGAAGAGAATCATCATCACTCGGGGCCACTGCATCTGCATCAGCCGGCATGACTCCACCAAGAACCGCTGCCTCGCTAAGCCTTCAATAATTCTCCTACTCAATAATCGGCATCTACTCTATTGACCACCCTTCTGTACCCGGTTCATCTACCCGCATCGTGAAATAGCACGGGTGCAAGACCCACATGGGTGGTTGCATGGTAGACTGCGATGTGTGTGGTGCAGGTGATGTAGGCACTCGGACCGTGCGAAAGCACGGAGCCTTACTCGATGTCTGTGGTAGATGTCAGAGCCGCATGGGACTAACAGCTGAGGAGGTCAGAGATGCAAATCTTGTGCGCGAACGATTCCAGAGGTCTTCGGCGAGCAGACACGGAACAGGCGGTCGTTCTCGACCCGGCACTGATTTGATGGCCGGCTCAGAAGTTGAACTCGCAGATGACTTCGCTAAACGCATTCGAGAGGGAAGAGAGCAGAAAGGGTGGGACCAGAGAACCTTGGCTCTGAGGATGAAGGAGCGCATAAATGAAGTCAAACGTGCTGAATCAGGACACAGGCCCTCGGACAAAGTGCTGGCTAAGTTCGAGAGATCGCTCGACATCGTTCTGATGGAGGTGGTTGACAGTAGGCATGAACGGCATGTCAAGCAATCGACACCAAGGTCACTCAACCTCGGAGATATTCTCGACGCCGCAAAGCGCGAGAGTGATTGATGGGTCAGTCGTGGATTCGGGGTGATGGTTTGGCGTCGGACCCGATTCCTCTGCACATCATCCACCTGTCTCAGGATGACCCCCGTAAGTGTACCGCTCGTAAACTCGCCAGCAAAGGTTTGGTGAACATTCACGAGACAAATCGTAGGCCACCACGTCGAGGCATCTTACTCGACCCTTTGGCGGGCGTCATACTTGGTCCGGACGACCGTGCTGTTATCGAAGCCGGTGCCTCCCTGGTTGCCTTGGACTGTTCATGGAAGCAGATCGTTCCGAGTCTTGCCGACATTTCTGAGCGCTCACCTGCTCTTGAGGGCCGAACACTACCCGTTGTATTGGCGGCTAATCCAGTATCATGGGGAAAGCCTGGCAGACTGTCGACAGTTGAAGCGTTGGCAGTTTCCCTGATTCTGCTCGGGCGCCGTGGTCAGGCTGAAGATATTCTCAGACCATTTCCCTTTGGTGAGCAGTTCCTGACTTTGAATCGGAAACCACTCGAGGCATACGAAGACGCAAACTCCAACGCTGAATTGGTGCAGTTGCAGTGGGAATACTTCGACGAACCACTAGCAGATTGATCAGGGGTGGCATCGTATTCAGTGAACACTGGAACCAGGCGATATGTCACCGTGCACTGTCACCAAACGCACGTTCCCCTCATCATCCTCAGCGGCAAGCAGCATGCCTTCACTGAGAATCCCGCGGAGTTTGCGTGGCTTCAGGTTAGCGACGAAAACTATGGTCATCCCAGTCATCTCAGATGTGCTATAGAACGGCTTGAGTCCCGCACATATTGTCCTTCCCGAATCGCTGCCGTCGTCTACATGGAGGACATACAGATTGTCCGCATCCGGATGATCCTCTGCCGATTCAATACTACCTGTCTTCAATTCCATCTGGGTGAACGTGCTGTAGTCCATCCAGGTTGTTCCTTCTGGTGCTTCGTCCATTTCATCACTACCTTCATCATCATCACTAGACTCTTCTTCATCGAGTCCATGCTCGGTTTCAAGAATCTCATCGAGGTCCAAACGTTGGAACAGCGGCTGAGGGTTCTCGGGGTTCCATCCTAGGGTTGCATTCCAATCGAGAGCATCATCCCACGGAACTTCAGACACTTGACCTACCTCACCCAATGATTCCCACACGCGTTGGGCTTGCGCAGGCATGAATGGATGTGTTGTGATTGCAAGGTAGCGGCACAACCTCCAACCAAGAGCCAAACGGGCAAACGATTCTGATTTCCCTGGTGCATCGGCATCTCCTTTCATGTGCTCCCATGGAGCTGCCGATTGCAGCATCTGGTTGCCAAATTGGGCAGCCGACATCGCGGCGCGGAGCGCTTCCTTGAATCGATATCGTGTCAGGGAATCCGTCTCCTGAGCGTGCAACTCTTCGAGTTTGGCACACTCATCAATACAGAGAGCAGGATCATCGAACGAAATCAAGGGGTTGTGGTCCAGTCCGTCGTTCAGTCTGTGTGTCAGGGTGAGCACCCGGTGGATGAAATTCCCATAGGTTCCAATGAGTTCGTTATTCACCTTGTCAACGAAGTCAGGCCACGTGAAGTCGGTGTCATGGTTCTCGGGCATGTTGATCGATAGGTGATAGCGCAGGGCGTCTGCACCGTAGCGCTCGAGGAACGGCGTCAGCGGAATGGTGTTCCCCCTGCTTTTGCTGAATTGGGCGCCCGCCATCATCAGGTACTCCATTCCGGGGACGTTCTGCTCAAGTTGCAGTTCACCTGGACCAGGCAGGGATGGTGTGGTCGAACTGTCGTTACCGGCAGCAGCATGGTTCAATCCCATGATGATGGCTGGCCAGATGATTGTGTGAAATGGAATGTTGTCTTTACCGAGGAAGTAGAGGTGGCGTGGTTCTGTACCATCTTCGGAAATTCTCCACCAGCGTTCCCACGCATCATCACCATCGGTATGGCCTGCTTCTGCGGCATATCGCTCGGCCCAGATGCGAGCACACGAGTAGTATCCTTGCACAGCCTCGAACCAGACGTATACACACTTGTTCGACCACTCTTCACCATCTAGGGGGAGGTCAATTCCCCATTCGAGATCGCGAGTGACTGCTCTAGGCCTCAACCCCATGTCAAGCCAGTTACGCGTCATCGAACGAACATTGGCTTTCCACTCAGTCCATTGTTCCGCAGTGTGTTGCTCGAGTGCATCCTGGAAAAGGTCCAGCCGATAGAAGAAATGCTCTGTGTCGCGAACCTCGATATCAGCACGGGGGTCCATCTTCGACTTCGGATTGATGAGGTCAGTCGATTCGTAAGTGGTTCCACACTGGTCACACTGGTCCCCCCTTGCTCCATCTGTCGAGCAATTCGGGCATTCTCCTTCGACGTATCTGTCGGGAAGGAAGCGTCCACTACCGTCGTCGCGGACCTCGTAGTACTGCTGCATCTCTCTCCGCTCGAACAGACCAGCATCGAGCAATCGCAGGAAGTTCTGCTGGACTAGTTCCTTGTGGCGAACATCAGATGTTCGATTGAACAGTGCTCCTCCATATTGGACTCCACGCGGGTCGATGTGCGGTTCCCATGCGCAACCTAGGGAAAGCAGCGCATCAGTGTTCAGGGAATGGAACTGGTCGACCACCTCTTGGGGGTCGACTCCGAGTTGTTCAGCAGTAAGGGTGATCGGAGTGCCATGCTCGTCACTTCCTGAGACCATCAGAACGCGATTCCCGCGTGCCCGTTCGAAGCGGAATTGGATGTCTGGGGGGAGGTAACAACCGGCAACATGCCCCAAGTGAAGTGGTCCATTGGCATACGGCCATGCAACGCATATCAGCACATGTTCGCTGGCCACAGGTGAACCTCGTCGTTGTGGGGGTGTGAACCACTCTTTGAGTTTGTCAGGCTGTATTGATACGACATCATCATTCTCCCTCAAGGCTCAAGAACCAGACGCCCCCTCGATAACCCGTCGTCAAGGCAGATTGCTGGCGACGGAGACACGAACCGGAATGCACCGTCAGAGCTTACCGGGCCTCGGGGTCGAATGCCCCCGATTCTCGAATTTGCTGAGCGTGCGCTCTCTATTCGTCGAATGAATGCGAGGTTGCCGTATTGAGTTGGACTCTTCTCATTGTGTTCGCCACTCTTGCGGTCGGCGTGTCGTTTCTGTGCAGTATTCTCGAAGCGGTGCTGATGTCGACTACCATGGCGCATATCCAGGTGTTGCAATCCGATGGGAAACGCAGCGGCACGGTGTGGGAGGAATTCAAGGAGGAGCCTGAACGCCCACTCACTGCAATACTGACTCTGAACACTATCGCTCATACAGTAGGTGCACTCGGTGTCGGTGCACAGGTAGCTGCTCTGTATGCTGGAGATGCGCGCGAGCAGATGGCAATCTTCGTAGCCTCTGCTGTGTTGACTGTCGCTGTTCTGCTGCTCTCTGAGATTCTTCCTAAGACCTTAGGGACCATCTACTGGAAGAAGTTGTCAAGATTCACTGCGTTCTCTTTGCAGATCCTCATCTTACTACTAATCTGGATAGTATGGCCAATTGAGAAGTTGCGCAGCATCTTCCCGGTACCGGAACAAGAGAAGGTCACACGCAAGGAACTGGAGGCGATGGTAGAGGTCGCTGAAGACGAGAATGTGATAGAGGAGGATGAGGAGACCATGATTCTCCACCTGCTCCGCCTCAAGGACATGCAGGTGAGAGATATCATGACCCCGCGTGTCGTTATGACCTGCATAGCAATAGACAAGACAGTCTCAGAAATTATGGAGGAGATACCGATCATGTTGCACGGTCGCATACCTGTCTATGGTGAATCGAAGGATGACATGCGCGGTATGGTGCTGCGCAGCGATATACTACGCCGCGCAGCCGCAGACGAGGACGATGTGACAATGGGTGAGTTGATGCGCCCGCTCCGGTTCTGTCCTGCAGATCAGACTGTTGACGAAGCGCTAGACTTGCTTCTAGAAAGAAAGGAGCAGATGATGGTTGTCAAAGACGAGTTCGGTGGCACAACTGGATTGGTGACCATAGAGGACATCTTTGAAACTCTACTGGGCGTTGAAATTATCGACGAATCAGATAAGGAAGGCATCGAGGACGGTGTGTTGCATGAGGACATGCGTGAACTCGCTAAGCAGCGGTCAGAGGAACTCAACGGCAATGGCGGAACTCACAGTGAGGAATGACCACATCGATGGCACACCATCAGGAGTCGTCGTCATCTGACTCCTCGTCTTCACTGTCCCCGAGATTGAAGCGGGCCTCACCAAAGTCAGCCAGAGACTCGAGTCGCCCTAGCCACCCTTGCTCATCTCCAGAGCGAACGTGCGAGACGAGGTATGCGTTGAACAACGAGTCGTATAGCCCCTGTTGCTTCTCGTGACGCACCTTCTTGACGACATAATCAGAGAAGCATATGGCCAGCAATCCGAATCCAATACCCAAGAAAACGGAATCCATCGTGGGGAACCCGATTAGCAGAGCTATGACCCCGCCAGCGAAGAACCCGAAGTTCAGCCCACGTAAGGTGAGGTGGAGGAAAAAAGGAGGATTGCCCTTGTGAGTGACGAACTTGGTCATCGAGACGAAGTTTCCGATGGTGCGATTGGTCATGACTGGAAGTACTGCCAAGTTGAACAAGAACATCAGAATGGCAGCGATATAGAAGTACGTGGGGTTGAAATTGCCTTGTTCGAGAAATCCGATGTATCCGAATATGAGTAGAATCCATACATAGGTCGCAATGAAATCGATCAGTGCAAGTGCGAATTTCGCCGGTTTACTGGCGAGAACGAATTCATCAGGGAGAGAACGACTTACGCGCTCGCCACCGATGTCGAGGTCGTCGAGTTCATCCTCAAGTGAG
Organism: uncultured Candidatus Poseidoniales archaeon; assembly: GCA_964618995.1. Classification (GTDB taxonomy): domain Archaea; phylum Thermoplasmatota; class Poseidoniia; order Poseidoniales; family Thalassarchaeaceae; genus JAKUTA01. Next base: position 69,316 of record CAZUBQ010000001.1, read on the forward strand.
ACCTTTGGTGCTTTCTTCTCCTTCTTTGCCTTCTTTGGCTTCGCTGCCTTGGCGGCTTTCTTCTTCGGAGTGGCCTTCGGCCCATCTGCTTGTATCTGTCCGGCCTTTTCCAACAGTCCCATTTTGATCACCCGTATAATTCACCCATTGCCAGGAACACAGCGAACTCAGGTGACTCTGAGAACTTCTGCAGCATCTCATCTGGCATGTCACCCAACTCCTTGTTCACCATGTTGAAGAATCGTTTTCGTTCGCGCTGATTCGCAGCCGCCGGGTCCTCTCCGACCTTCTGGAAGAACTGGAAGTTCTTTGTCTGAACGAATGCAGTAACGAACTCATCAGGCATCTCACCGAGTAGGTTGTTGACCACATTGAAGAACTCCTCGAACCTGTCCTCATCACCTTCATCATCATCACTAGCCACTGGTTTTGGCTCAGGTTTCGCATCCTTCTTGGCCTTCAACGAAGATGGTGGAGCATCACCTGAGAGTACTGCCTTGAGTTTCTTCCGTTGGACAACCAAGGGCTTGAGTTGACCTCCTAACTTCTTCACTTTCGAATGCTGTTGCCGTTGCTTGGCCAGTTTGAATTTCTGCTGCAACGGCCTGATCTTCTTGTCAATGTCTGCTAGTTTGGCACGTATCTGCTCTTCGAGTTGAGGTTCGAGGTCTGCTTCGTCGACATGTTCCTCGGTTTCATGCTCTTCACCATCATCTTCGTCGTGCGACTCATCATCTGGTGTGGAGATGATTTCAACCAAGGGGGCGGCTTCTCGTATTGCCTCCCGCTCTTGTTTCCTCATCACGATGATCTCGCGGTCGAGTTCATGACCGAAGCGGTCAGAGTAGCGCTCCAGTAGCGTTCCGACCTCACCGCTTCCGAGACGATCGATGTGTCCGTACATCTGCGGGAGGGTCTTTTCGGAGCGTTTCTCCCACAGTTCAGAATATGTGTCATCATCATCTTCGACGATCTCGACAGAGATGTCCTCCTCATCGCCCTCAACTTCTGGTGTGACTTCCTCGATGGATTCATCTTGAGCATCGTCATCATTCTCTGCCTCCTCAGTCACCAGTGGTTCATCTGGCAGAGGGGGGGGGAGGGGCATGGCTCCGGGAGGCGGGGGCAATGGCAATTCCCCAGGAGGTGGGGGCAGACTGTCTTTCTTCGGTTTCCTACGGAACGCCAACGGCTCACCTCAGGTATCATGGTGAGATTCGCCTCTCCTTTAACATTGGCTCGCAGCGCGTGACCTAGAAGCCTGTGATGCGGTCATAGGTGACTGTCAGGACTGTTGGACGGTGATGGGGATTGCCCATCCCTTGAGAGTCAGAAAGGTCTCCATGTTGGCACCGACCTCGATATGGTCGCCTTGTTCCAGTTCCAGTTCCTCATCTCCAACGCGCGCAACAGCACGCTCGACAGTCACCTCAAGGGTGCTACTGCGGTCATCGAAGCGAGGGATTGCTTCGCTAAGAGCATCAAACCTGCCTTCTTCATTGGGATCAAGTCGGGATAATGGGAACTCAGTCACTTGAAGTCCACACTTGCCATGTAATCCGGTCGGCCAACGAATCACTCGCTTGATGTCCAACGTCACAGCCTCATCAGTCTCACCACCTCCGGAGAGAATTATCGAATTGTCGCCCTTCACCAACTCAAGGAACAATGTCTCGTGTTGCTTGAGTCCTTTCGTATTGCCTGACAAGATGCGCCCCCTTCGTTCAGGATGCTGGATTTTTGATGCTAGGGTGAGCATTTTCTGGCTACCTACGTTTTTTTGGCGGGCGCCCGATGCAGAACCTCGCTGATTGACAATCGATAACAGGTGTTTGATCATTCTACGACCCTCAGTATCGTCTTGTGCGGCCACGTCGAGCTGGTCGAGCATCACTTCGATTCCGTTCTCGATTCGCCGCCTCCACCCACAGTCAGGTCCACTGCGCAGCACTGAGACATCAGCTCCCAGTCCACGGATGTGAGACACCAGTTCACGCCGGGCCGAACTGTCCAATTTCCAGAACTTCGGTTCCCGGTAGTGCAGGTGGAAACCACGGTGGCCAGAGAATGTGAGTTGCAGGAATTGTTCGTCGAATCCGAACTCGGGGTGGAGGAAATCATACCACAGCCTGTGAGCCTGGCCCTGGATGGTGTCCAACATTGATGGGAAGTCAAATGGGTCCACCTCACTAAGGTGGTCCCCATCAAGATCGAAGATGAGATCTGCTCCATTCCACCCTTTGTCATTCATCCTGCGCTGAGATGGGTCATCGTAGTACGCAGTAGAGTAGAAGCAGGAATGGGGGGCTCCTCTGCGGATATGTGCAATGAGATTGGCACGAGTGTCAAATCCACGATGACGATCGGGTGGTTTCGGCCCCCAGCCGATGAACATCCACTCTCTGTTTCGTAGACGCGATGGGTACCAGAAATCTTCTGCTGGCGTGCGCCCGTACCAAGTATGGAAGCGGTGCGCGGCTCTTGCCCACGTGCTCTCGACCATGCTACCACCTAGGTAGGTGTGAGAAATAATCGACGGTTCATGAACGCGCCGTCTCAGTCAATCGGAAGTCCATCGACATGTTTCCCATCCACTGAGGATTCCGCATCGGTGACTTCACGATAGCATTCATTGCAGGCCCACTTCTCATCGATGGGCAGAGCCTGGCCAAAAGTAAGTCGCGCTCCGCAGAAGTCACAGATTGGGCCGAGTTGTCCTTGGTGAAGTCCAAGTCGGGATGCGTCAACCATGTTACTCCGGTTTAGTGCGGTCGGTGCTGGTCTTTGAGCCTGCCCATCCCCTCGCTCACCTGTGTATTGCACATCGGAAGATTGAGGCCCAGCAGCGAGACGCCACAATTCATGAGCGAGCCGCGAACGATTCACATCGGCCATTCTCCCGACCCCGATGATGCGTTCATGTTCCATGCGCTGACAACGGGGGTCCTCGATACACCTGGATTCCGTTTCGAGCACGTTCTGTTGGACATCGAGTCACTGAATCACGCAGCGATTGAGAGGACATACGAAGTGTCCGCCATCTCAATCCATTCATACCCCGAGGTGGCCGCCGATTACGCGCTGATGAATTGTGGAGCGTCGATGGGTGAGGGGTACGGACCAATGATCGTCGCCCAACCTGGGACTTCTACAAATTCTTCTCGAAAATCAACGGTGGCCATCCCGGGACTGAAAACCAGTGCGCATCTCGCCCTGAAACTGGCCTGGGGGGAGGTAGAAGTCGCCGAGGTTCCATTCGATGAAATCATTCCGAGGGTCAAGGCGGGAGAGTTCGTGAGTGGAGTAATCATCCATGAAGGACAATTGACATACGCTGAACATGGGCTGGAGTGTCTTCTGGACCTTGGAATCTGGTGGCAGGAACGCACAGGTGGGCTGCCTCTGCCATTAGGGGGGAACATCATTCGACGCGACCTTGGAAAGGAGCTTATGGAACAGATCACTGCCTGGGTCGCTCAAAGCATCGAACACTCGCTGGCACATCCTGAGAAAGCCTTGGAATTCGCTCGTCAATGGGGGAGGGGGATCGATGAACAGACCAATTCTAGATTCGTGCAGATGTACGTGAACCAGCGCACCCTCGATTACGGGTCAGATGGCCGCGACAGCGTCCGCATGTTCCTGCGCGAGGGGCAAGAGACTGGAATGGTGCCAGAACAGTTCGAGATTGATGAAATCGAGTTCGTGGGCGCTTGACAGCATCTCGCGTGTGATATCGGAACCACTTTGGCCCGTATAGTCGTCCATTCCCCCCTATGGGGGGAGTATTGCACAACAACGAACAACAGTTCTTAGACACGAAGTACATCCCGGACCATGGTAGGGAGCGTGCGCGGGCGGCATCATCTCGGAATTCTCCTTCTCAGTACATTGCTGCTATCTCTATTCCCCGTTGCAGCAGCCGAGACGACATCAGGATTCGGTTACAGTGGTGGTCTGACATCTCCGGGTGGCACTGGGCTGTCGACTGTAGTGGCCTGGTCGAATGATGGTTCGCTGCTCGCAACGTCATTCCATGATGAGGTTGTGATTACCACTGTGGACAGTCGCCGAATGCTGGCGACACTCGACCCACTGGATGTTGTTCGCTCCATCGCGTTCTCAGTTGACGATGCACACCTTGTTGTTGGCTTGGAAAGCCCGTATCAAAGCACACTAGCTGTTGCTGTCTACGAAACGAGTGGTTGGTCACGAATCGCGTTCACCGAGGAAGGGAGGGACATCGACTCGATTTCCTTCCTGCCCGGGGGATTGCTGTTTGCTGTTGCCAACGATGCTGACGGGGTAATCGAGTACGAGTTGACCACTGGATATGAACGCAATCGATTCGACGGCGGTCACACTGAACGAGTCACTTGTATCAGCCATTCACCTGATGGTACACAACTGCTGACCGGCGGAGAGGATGGAGTGATCAACGTGTGGGACCGTAGTGGACCCTCGATCGTGAAATCATGGCCTGCTGATGAATCAATCTCCGACTGCGCCATATCACCTAACGGCGAGTGGATCATCTGGACCAGCGGTTCATTGATGCAGGTTCGAAGGGTGGATGACCACAGCCTAGTATCTACAGTTCATCTTGCTGGTGACTCGAAGAATATGGAATGGAGCCCCGACAGCAGCAGAATCTGGTTACTCACAGAACTCGCCTCACCGCGCCTCGAAATGTACTCATCCTCATCTTGGGCACAGGACTACATCATCGAACTCGGGCACAAAGCAATTTCATTCTCTGTAGAGCCGGGTCAACGGCAAATTGCCGTCTCGAGCAACGGAAAGGTGGTGGCCCTGTATTCAATGGATCGCTGGCAACCTGGATTCGGAACTGCGGGTAACGATCTTGATCAGGACGGGATCCCGAATTTCAGGGACTCAGATGATGATGGTGACGGTGTTCCCGATAGTTCCGACCTCATCTGCCCGAGTGGAAATTATTGCTCTTCAGACCCAGATGTGGACTTAATCCGGAGGGTTACCATCAGTACCAATGGACGCAACCTCAGAGTCACCGACAGCGTTCAACTCAATCTCTCACAGAGCGTTTTGTTGAGGGAACTGGCTGCCCATGCTATTCATGATGACAGTCAGGTGGATAATGGCGAAGTGTCACGTATAGACAGAATGCTGTGCAAAGGTTCAGACAATGGTCGGTTCCTGAGCGCGTGGGCGGCAGTCATCAGCGTCGATGTGGCGGTCGTGCTTGATGGGCAGGTTACATGCAATGGAAAAACCGGGCTGTCGGGTACTGGGACTACCGACACCCAGATCCGCATAGAGGTGAGATGGACAGTTGATTTCACGCTCTCGAATGCGCTCACCAAGCCGTACAATCTCAGTTACGACCTCAGCGTTCCTTCTCTGTATGGCACGGTCGCAATGGCCGCACCCCAATGGCCGGTCAGGATGTTGTACTATCACCAAGGAACACTGGAGTTCGATAGTGGAGCAGTGGCTAAGTCTGACCCCGGTGCTGTTCTCTATGTAGAGGCGGACCCCGTGAAAAATGCGACCGTATACGACTTAGCCGTTGATTGGACGACAGCTAATCCGGGCCCTGTGGCGGGTACAATTTTGTTACTCGCAACAATGCTGTTGGTGTTGGTCAGGTTGCGCAATCGAGTGGACTTCCGATATGAGGAAGATCAAGAGGAGTTTGATGAATATGAGGACGAACACGGTGATTACGAACCGCAGGACACATTCGATGATTACTCCGAGTATGGCGACCAGGAACCTGCGACACCCATTGGAGAATCGCATCGAACCCCTGCCCCGGTAGCAGTCCGTGGCCCCCCTACTGCTCAAAGCAGGAGACAACAACCAGACAGGCCCCCTCCGGATCGGCGCAAGACGAGAAAAGTCGTCAAACCGGCGGCAAAACCAGTCGAACCAGACGTCGAAGAGGAGCAAGAGGTCATTGAACCAGAATTGCTCGATGCTGTCGAGGTCGACCCTGATCCGGCAATGAGGATTGCCGCCGAACTCGCTGACGAGACCTCGGAAGTGGACGAGGATGGCGGCGAATCCGGGGAAAGCAAGGCAATCGAGGATGCATTATCCATGGTCACCTCCAAACCCCCTGTGGTTCAACCTGAACTCGACCCCGAATCGCCTGCCGATGAACCTCAAGACAACACTCCATCACCAGCCAAGAAGAAGCGACGACGACCCGTTCGTCGAAGGAAGAAATGATCAGTCGAACCACTGAATATCATCATGCATGTCACATACTTCCTTCAGGAACCTGTTCAGTCCATCCACTTCATCCCCGCCAACCTTGAAACGCACCTCGTCGAAGTAATCCGTCACCCGCGCTAGGCTGAATCCACTACGCTGCGCCGTTGATTGGAACACGGCGGTTCTGAAATCAGAGTCATCAGTAAATGCTCGTAACTGCTCGTTGAGCAGTTGCGAGACATCCTCAAGACTCGCTGATGGTGCATCTCTCCTAGCTGCGAACACTCCGAACACCATCGGACTGCCAGTGAACGCCTTCCATTCCGCTCCCAGGTCCATTGCAACGAGTTCCGGATTGCGTTCTGCCTCATCGAGAGCTCGGTCACCGATCAACAAGGCTGCGTCACATCTAGACAGCATTTCGTCGAGGTCTGGGCCCATCTGGTGCATTCGTGGATCTAAGTCACGTGCAGACAGTAGGTGCATCAGGAGCCTGTTGGATGTCGATGAGTCAGATGGCAGCGCAATATCACGGATTAGCTCGAGCGGTCGCGTTGAGAACAACAGCACACTACCCACGGGTCCGTCGGAAAGTATGCCCAATCCCTTCAGCAACTGGAGTTGTTCGTGGTGGGCAGCGTAATCCGCGGTTGGTATCGGAGCGATCAGACAGTCGCTACGCAACAGGTGCCCAGTCAGCCAGGCGGGTGGTGCCGGTAGTACAGACCACGAATCGGGTAGAGCATGATAGAGTGGGTCGCAGTTGACGAACGACACGCGGCCGATCACTCTGGTCCAGTGTGCTGCCATATCACTCAGTGCGTTGCCTTTCGGCCCCGCCTACATCTCCCTTCGGGTCAACCGACGACCTGCCCAGCAACCGGTAATTGTGAACGTCCAGGGGCCGGGGGGTCCTGATAACGTCGGAAGTGGGTGTACAATGAATCACGTTGTACCGGTGTGCTTCCTGCATCCATGACTAGACGGGCCAGTTCAGACCTACCATCTTCGAGTGATGTTGTCGAACCGGCTGAATGCATAATCTCCTCGTGGCCAACGGTTCCATCGATGTCATCAGCTCCACAGTTGAGTGCCAGTTGTGCAAGTCGATCTCCGATGTTCATGCGATATGCCTTGATATGTGGGATATTGTCGAGCAGCAACCTCGATACCGCGATGACTCGCAACACCTCGTTCGCACTGGCCAGTTGGGCTTGCGGTAGGCGGGTATGGTCTGGTAGGAACGGATAGGGGACGAAGCATTGGAATCCACCCGTATCATCCTGTAATTCACGTAGACTCAGAAGATGGTCGACACGTTGAGCGGCTGTCTCAATGGTGCCGAACAGCATTGTGCAGTTAGTGGGAATGTCCAGTTCATGTGCGGTGCGATGGATAGCGAGGTACTCGGCACTCGACTCCTTGCCGCGACATATGATGTCGCGCACATCGTCAGAGAGAATTTCCGCACCACCACCTGGAATGATGTCGAGACCGGAATCACGTAATCTCGTAAGTGTCTGTGCGATAGTCAAATGGGAGATGTCAGCCAGATGCTTGATTTCGACTGCAGTCAATGCCTTTACTGTGACATGAGGAAAATCTCGCTTGATTGAACTGAACAGCGCCTCGTAATGCTCGATGGTCCACTCAGGATGGAGGCCACCGACAGTGTGTACCTCATCCACATGCTGCGCATACGGGGCGAGGCGGGCGAGATACTCGTCGATGTCGAGGGCGTAGGCATCGGGAGCGGCTGGGCCCCGCCTGAACGCACAGAACGTGCAAGCCAGGACGCATACGTTCGTCTGGTTGATGTGCAGGTTGCTGTTGAAGAACACCTCACTCCCGTAGCGTGCCCGCTTGCTGCTATCGCCCAGAGCAAGGACAGAGGGTAGATCAGGATCTTGCATCAACATCAGCCCATCTTCTCTTGTCAAGCGCTGGTTGGAATCCATGGCACGGGCGAGAGGGCCCAGTCGCGGGTGTTCTCTCAGCGACATTGGAATAGACTCTCTCAGATATTCCGGCCACCCTTCAGGGCATCCCGCTTCAGCGGGTGACGATACCCATGAATCTGATGACACACGCACATTTGGACGACATCAATCTCCCTGATTAACTCGCCTGATTGCACGGTTGGTGCGTCAGCGCGTACGGGTGTATCCGGCGAAGACGAGTTTACGCACTTCCTCAATCCAGAACACACTCGATGCAAGCAATATGATGACTGGCCATGTTGACGCCTCCAGAGGCATGGTAGCGAGCAAATCTCCAAGCGGGATTCCTATCAACGGAATCACTCTGTGCGAACCCTGTACGATGAACAGGAGCATTGCGAGGCTGATGGCAAATGAAATGCTGATGGCGCGGTTATTGAACAGTCCAAGTTTGAATGCCGAGATGTCGATGCTGCGACAGTTCACCACATTGAACAACTGGAACATGACGAAAGTCGCGAATGCAACAGTGCGGGCGTAGTTAAATTTCTGTAGAGCGTACTGATCCCAGTACTCGACATCGCAATATCCACCGCTGTCAAAGAATTCGGGATTACTGGTCATATCCATACCAGTACATGGGACAGTATTCGGCGATGGAAGAGAACCGCCTGCAAGTGAGAAGATGGCAAGGGTTCCGAACACCATCACGATTCCAAGGAAACCAATCATCAACAAATCTGGACCGTTTGGAAGGGGCTCGTCCAGCGCGCGTGGAGCGCGTTCCATGACGTCCCCGTGCCGTTTTTCGACACCGAGCGCGACGGCTGGAGGACCATCCATGAGGATGTTAATCACGAGCAATTGAGTCGCGGTCAGAGGTAATGGCCATTTGAAAATGAACGTAGCAATGATTACCAGAAGAACGGCAGCCACATTGGTTGAAATCTGATATCGTACGAAATTCCTGATGTTCTGGTAGACTTTTCTCCCTTCTCGTACCGCCTGCACGATTGTGCCAAAGTCATCGTCCTGCAGCACCATGTCGGATGCATCTCTGGCTACATCAGTGCCACTGATGCCCATGGATATGCCAATGTCCGCACGCGAGAGCGCGGGCGCATCGTTATCCCCATCCCCAGTCATGGCAACAACGTGGTTGCTGGCTTGTAATTGTTCGACGATGCGGAGCTTCTGAATGGGAGTGACGCGGGAGAACATCGCCACGTCATTGACACGTGCACGGAGTTCTTCATCAGATAGTCGTTCCAATTCACTAGCGGATAGGAATTCCGAATCATCGTCGATGATTCCAATCTCCTTGCCGATTGCCATCGCCGTCATCTGCTGATCTCCCGTGATCATCTTCACCTGTATTCCTGCTGTGTGACACAGAGCGATGGCATCAGCCACTTCCTGTCTCGGGGGATCCATGATGCCGACGAGCCCGAGGAACACCAGGCCGTTCTCAACGAGTTCAACATCATCGATGTCCTCATCGGGACCCAGTTGCCGAGCAGTGAGTGCTATCACCCTCAGCGCGTCGCTGGCCATCTCGAGATTGACCTCCCCGATGCGGTTCCTGTGCCGATCACCAATCTGTACCATCTTTCCATCCTCGAACACATGCGTGATGCGAGGGAGGTACGGACCGATAGCGCCTTTGGAGAACACCCAGCGATCCCCATCCATCTCGTGTATGGTCGTCATTCGTTTGCGTTCCCTGTCGAATGTGAACTCACGGAACCGAGGGTGCTTCCTGCGGTGTTCTTCGGTTTCTTCGAAAATCTTCCATCCGAATACAGCACAGGCGCTGTCGGTTGGATCTCCAATCGCCCGCCACTGTTCATCGATCATGCGCACCGTGCTGTTCTGGCACAATAGCGAGCAGCTGAACGCCAACCTCCCACCTTGGTTGGTGCGTAACTCGTTGAGTTCCCATTCCGGAATTGGTTCACCGTCTTTAGTCAGCGAACCGTGGGTCGGGTCAAATCCCTCACCGGTCACTCCGTATAGTGTGTCATCGACAAAGAATGCGCGCACAGTCATCTCGTTACGAGTGAGTGTTCCCGTTTTGTCAGTACATATCACAGTGGTAGATCCCAGTGTCTCGACCACCTTCATGCGTCGCACGATGGCATTCTTTCGCGACATGTTGCGCATTCCGAGCGCAAGAGTGATCACCAAAATGATTGGCAACCCTTCTGGGACGATAGCGACGAATATGGCGACGGCAATCAGGAACTGTTCGGCTATAACCTGCTTCAACTCCTCTGTTGTCGCCGATTCTGTGAACGCGATGGTTACGTGCATCAAGAGTAGTGAGGCTGCCGCCATCACCGCGATGATTCCTAGGAACTTCCCAAGGGACTCCAATTTGATCTCCAGGGGAGTTTTTGGGCTTTCGACATCGCTGATTCCTGCGGCGATGTCGCCTAGTTGGGTGTTCATTCCGATGCGCACAATCATCCCCCGGCCACGCCCGCTGGCAACCACGGTTCCCATGAATGCCATGTTCAACTGGTCGGGGATCAACGAATCAGATGCTACTGTGTCGACCTGTTTGCGCGTGACCTGCGACTCCCCTGTCAGCGAAGCCTCGTTGATAGTCAGTTGATGGACCTCAAGCAACCGCACATCTGCGGGGACATTGAGTCCCTCCTCAAGCCAAACAACGTCACCTGGGACTAGTTCTTCAGTGGAGCAGCGAGTTTCAATCCCGTCACGCAAGACGATGCAATGGCTCACTAGAAGCTTCTTCAGTGACTCCATCGCCTCCTCAGCCTTGCGCTCCTGTAGGTATGAGAACACACCATTGAGGGAAAGCGCGATGCAGATGAAGATCGGAGTGCCGAGGTCTTCTGGCTTTACCGCGAATGCCATGATTGCTGCAGCCAGTAGTAAGTAGACCATCGGGTCACGGAATTGTGCCAACAACTTCCAGAACGGATGTATTGGAGTAGGTTCCTTGAGTTTGTTTAGTCCGTATTTCGATTGACGCCGTTCCGCCTCAGAGGATGATAACCCATTGGAGTGAGTTTCGAGCACGTCGAATGTGTCCGCGCGCGACATGAAGTGCCAATCATGGTCGAGCACCTTGATTGGTTCATTCTCCCCTTCAAGGGACCCTGTCACGATTTCACCAGTTTCGCAGTATGGTCAGGTTCGTATTTGATTTCACGGGTGGGATAACCCCTGATGGAATGCACCGACCTGAGCCGCATAGTTGACAGCCTGAACAGGGGTGCCTTGCTTGATGGCGGGTCACCAGCCCTACATCAGTGCTGACACAACCCTGCCAGAGTTGACCGTTCGTGCACTGTTGCTGGGCGTTATCCTCGGGGCGTTGATGACCGCTGCCAACACCTATCTCGGACTGTACATCGGAATGACGGTTTCTGCATCGATTCCAGCCGCAGTGATGTCCATGCTCGTGCTCAGGTTATTGCGCTTCAAGGATGTCAACATACTCGAGAACAACGTCGTACAGACGATGACATCGGCGGGAGAGAGTCTGGCTGCTGGTGTCATCTTCACCATGCCGGCGCTTTTGGTGATGGGGCGAGATATGGATACACTGACAACATTCATTGTCGCTTGTCTCGGTGGTGTCCTGGGTACCATTTTCACAATCACCCTTCGCAGGGTGTTCATTGTCGAGGAGGCTCTTCTCTACCCTGAGGGAATAGCGTGTGAAGAGGTGCTGGTTGCCGGGGAGAGGGGCGGTTCATCACTGATTGTCATCCTCTACGCTCTCGGGCTTGGTGCCATATACGGGTGGTTCGTCAAGGGATTCAAACTCACAGAATCCAAGATCGAACATGCGTTCGAAGTATTGGGGACCAGAATATACGCGTCTCTGGATTTCTCGCTTTCTCTTATCGCGGTGGGATACATCGTAGGACTGCGCATCGCCTCGTACATCTTCTTCGGAGCCTTCCTAGGCGTTTTCATCCTGACGCCAATCTACGGTATGATCCACGGTTGGCCCGCGGATGAGGACATCGCTCACGGATTCAAGACTCTGTGGGCCACTCACATCCGCTTCGTCGGAGTCGGATGCATGGTCGTCGGAGGGTTGTGGACTCTGTTCTCCATGCGCAAATCGATTGGTAGCGGGCTAATGAAAGCCATCAGAGCAGATATGAGTTCCACTGGTGACGAGGTCCCCCGTACCGAACGGGATATCCCAATGAAGCGTGCGTTCATCGGACTGATCACCATCGCCGTGCTCACGTTCTTCTTCTACTGGTGGAAGACTGGATCACTAGTACTGGCCATAGTGGGGGCAATATTCCTGGCCGTCACGGCCTTCTTCTTCTCGGCGGTGGCCGGCTACATCGCCGGAGTGGTGGGTTCCTCCAATTCACCAGTGTCTGGCATGACCATCGCAACTCTGATGGCGACCTCACTGGTTGTTTGGCTGGTAGGCGGCGTGATTCTCGGAATGGAGCAAGACGACCTGATGTTCGCCACACTCATCATCGCCTCTGTCGTGGCTGTCAACGCGGCGATAGCCGGAGATGTGATGCAGGATCTGAAAACCGGGCACTTGGTCGGGGCGACTCCATGGAAGCAGCAGATTGCTGAACTCGTAGGGGTGCTCGTCGGAGCAATGGTGGCTCCATTGACGCTGACCGTACTCAACGAGGCATTCCGCATCACTCCAACCTACTGTGCCGCCAATCCACTACCAAACGACCCGACCTGCGACAACGCACTCGAAGCACCTCAAGCAGAGATCATAGGCACACTCATCGAAGGATTGTTCGGCGGCACTGTCAACTCCCCGATGCTGGCTTTGGGTGCACTCATCGCTGTCATCATCATCTGGCGTGGACTACCCGTCATGTCCGTAGCCATCGGGATGTACCTACCCATCTACCTGAGTGCCACGATATTCCTTGGGGGCATTCTGAACCACCTCGTGGTTCGAGCAGCGCACTACCGCATCGATGGGACCCTCGCGGGAGTGCCGAGTGAGGAAGCGAAAACGACGGGCGAGACAATCGCCAGTCGTGGGTTGTTGCTCTCAGCTGGAATGATTGCCGGCGAAGCGCTGATGGGCGTTCTCGTAGCTGTATTCATCATAACCTGGAAACCGCCATGGGATTGGTTCCCCTTCATGGGTACATTGGGCCCCGCACTGTCTGTTGCATTCTTCATCTGGTTCTTCGGCGTCTTCACATGGTTGGCCACACGCCAACTCCCTCGCGGTAGTGGTCCGTTCAGCTTGCTGTTGGACTGGGGGCGAGTAGTGGTCGATGGAGGTCGACGCTTGGTGAAGGCGGCATCAGCCCCTCACAGGGAGTGAGGTGCGCGAGTTGAGCCGGTTGACCGGTGAAGAAACCATCAAAGGCTGACGCGGATGGCCGGACGACCGAGGGATATGGCGATGAGCATGGCTGCAGGCGGCGCGGAGGGACAACCCCAAGTCGCACAACTGGAATCTATCGCTCTGGCATGTCGCCGGGCGATTGTTAACATGGTGCACAAAGCGGGTGCAGGACATCCAGGGGGTTCGCTGTCGGCTATCGACATGCTCGTAGCGCTCTATTGTACCAGGTTACGCATCAGACCCCATGAACCAGATTGGCCCGATCGTGATCGGTTCATCATGTCCAAAGGCCATGCATCCCCTGGCATGTATTCCATACTCGCACACAGTGGCTTCTTCGACGCTGTCGAACTCGACTCGTTCCGCAAGTTAGGAAGCATCTGTCAAGGACACGTGGACAGTGGATGGACACCAGGGGTGGACTTTTCGGCCGGAAGTCTCGGAATGGGGCTCTCATTCGGCATTGGATGCGCGCTGGGTGCGCGCCTTGACGCTTCGAAGCGCACGGTCTTCGTGATGCTCGGTGATGGTGAGTTACAGGAGGGGCAGATATGGGAGGCGGCAATGGCCGCGGTGCATCACGAATTGAATAACGTGAAGGTGTTCGTGGATAGGAACCGCATCCAGAATGACGACTTCGTCGATAATCAGATGCGCATGTTCGATGTTCCAGCCAAGTGGGCCGCCTTCGGATGGGCGGTTCGAGAGATTGACGGCCACGACATGGTCGAGGTTCTCGATTCCATACAATGGCTGGACAGCATAGACACCGGCCCGGCGGTGGTCATTGCGAACACGGTCAAGGGCAAGGGTGTATCATTCATGGAGGACAATCCCTCATTCCACGGCGCGGCTCCCTCCGATGATCAACTGAAACAAGCGATGGAGGAGTTGCAATGACCACGATGGTGGCCTCACGTGATGGATATGGAGATGCGCTGCTGCAACTTGCTGACGACGAGCGTGTAGTCGTTCTAGAAGCGGATTTGGGCAAATCCACCAAATCATGTCGATTCCGTGAGATGTACCCCGAGCGAACATTCTCACTCGGCATTTCAGAACAGAACATGATGCTGGTCGCTGCAGGCCTGGCTTCCTCAGGATACAAGCCATTCGCCTCTACATTCGCCATCTTCACGGAACGAGGATTCGAGCAGGTTCGCAATGGTATTGCACGGCCTAAGCACGCTGTACACCTTTGCGGCTCGCATGGGGGGCTGCACACGGGAACGGACGGCTCCTCAGCTCAATCGATAGAGGATCTGGCCATCTATCGGACCCTGCCAAACATGACCGTCATGCACCCATGCGATGACATCAGCACCGAACGACTCACGGTCCTGCTTGCGTCCTCGTCTGGCCCATCCTACATGCGCACGGCGCGCAACAAGCGACCGCGCATCCATGACGAAGAGTCAGTCGCTGCACTTAGAATAGGCAAAGGGCATGTGTTGCGTGAAGGAAGTGATGTCGCACTGCTGGCTTGTGGAGTTCTAGTGGGTGAGGCAATGACTGCCGCTGATGCGCTCTCGACTGATGGAATCGAAGTCACAGTGGTTGACATGCATACGATAAAGCCGCTCGATTCAGCATTGGTTCAGAAGCTTGCCACAGACTGCGGCGCGCTGGTAACCGCAGAGGATCATTCGATGATTGGTGGCCTCGGGGGGGCCGTAGCAGAGTTGCTGGCAGCCAACTGCCCCGTACCACTCGAGAGGGTTGGTGTGAACGACACCTTTGGTGAGTCAGGAGATGGTGACGAACTACTGGATAAATACGGATTGAGTAGTGAACACATCATATCTGCAGCCCGCAGGGCGATTGCTCGTAAGGCGTGAACGAACGGGGCAGGCCCCTCTCATCCACAGTGTTGATGAAGCGACGTCGGCTGCGTCGCAGTTAGTGGTGACATGAGTTCCGAGAGTGACCGGCTGCGGAAGTTGCTGGATGGCGAACTTTCACCAGAGGAACTTGAAGAAGATCCCATGCTCGCTGGACTGGCTGAACGTGTATATGGGGAGGATTTCCTCGATGAGATAGGAGTGTCTCGCGGGGACTCCAAACGTGCGCTTGCCGAATCCTTGCAGGATGAGGAAGAACTCGATGATCTGATGGTTGAATTACCAGATGAGCTACCCGAGTTCGACCCACCCACACTTCCTGATGATTCAACTACTACAGAAGGAAATGGAGGTAAGGGGTTGGCAGGACTCGTTACCGGTGTGCTAGGATTGATGCTCGTCGCGCTAAACCTCTTCTATGGGCTAGGCAACATGATCGGAGGATGTACGGCCAGCATTCACATCAGTTGCGGCCAGAACATGAAACTCAACTTGCTAGAGTTCCATCGTACTGCAGAGCACATTGCTTGGGGTCCAACGGGTGTGGTGGGCATTCCAGACATCGTAGCAGCCAGCCTGATGGTGACATTGATTGTCATCGCTGTGATGAAGCGGCGCGGATGATTAAAACATCCGCGCTAGATGATGGCGTCTGGTGGTCAGTTCGCCCGTAACGCAGCAAGGACGAGGGTCTTCGAACTCGCCGAGGGTGTGTCCGAGGATTGTGAGGCCGGTGGTCTTCTCTAGAACCTCAGCAGCGGCATCGTTACCGCAGAAAGCAACCTCGTGTACCACCCCGTCGTCAATCTCTTCAGATAGACACCATTCACCACTTTCATCCTGTATCAAATTGGGAAGGGGCTTGATGCACTTCGATTGATGCTGCGATGACCTGCTTCTGAGTTCGTCAGCAACTGCATCCAATTCAACAGCGACAGCTTCGGATATTCCATCCAGTGGGATACTTTGCTTGCCACCAGTCCGCCTTGCCGCCAATGCAGTGCCGGATGAGAGATCCCGTGGCCCAATCTCTAACCTGAGTGGTACTCCACGAATCTCCCAGTCGTAGTACTTCTGTCCAGGTCGTAGATCCCTGTCGTCGACGTGCACACGCAATCCGGAGGCTCTCAACTGCTCGGCTATCTCACAGACCTTGTCGACAACAACTGGGGACGTATGCGCGGCCACAGGGATGAGCACCACCTGATGAGGGGCGATGGAGGGTGGAAGGATTAACCCAGCATCATCACCATGGACCCCGACCACAGCTCCTAGGAGGCGTTCTGACATCCCATATGTCGTTTGGTGGCAGTGACGATGTTCACCATCCTCTGCTTCGTATGTGATGTCGAAGGCTTGGGCCCACTGGTCACGGTAATGATGACACGAGGCGACCTGTAGAGTACGTCCGTCAGGCATCAGAACGTCGATGGCGATGGTGTACCATGCACCGGGAAAGGTGTCCCAGACTGGGCGTTTGTTGACAAGGTATGGCAGACAAAGATCGTGCATCAATCGAGATACGATATCCAAATCCTCCTCGATTTGGCGTGTGGCATCGTCTTCGTCTGCATGAGCAGTGTGTGCCTCGAAGAAGTGAATCTCCCGCACTCGAATGAAAGAACGCGTCTGCTTGGTTTCATAGCGGAACGTGTTGACAATCTGGTAGGTCTTCAAGGGGAGGTCGACATGGCTGCGCACCCACAGAGCGAACAGTGTGTACATCGCCGTCTCAGAAGTGGGACGTAGGAACATCGGCTGGTCCAGTTCATGCTCACCAGCATGTCGTACCCAGTAAACCTCGCTGGCAAACCCCTCTGGTTCATCCTCGATGCGCAGTTCAGAAGGGTCTACTCCAGCCTCACGTGCGGCCTTGAGCCGGGCGACGAGACGGTTCTCTTTCTCGAGAAGTTCATGCGGGATGAGAAGGGGGAAACTCACCTCATCGTGGCCAGTAATCTCCATCTGGTTGTGCGTCAACTGGTCGATGAGCTTCATCGTCTTCCATCCATAGGGCCTCCAGACATCCATCCCTTTGATTGGGTAGCGTTTGTCGACGAGGTCAGCGATCTCAACTATTGCGGGATACCACGCATTGAAATCCGAGTGAGGAGGTATGCCTCTCTTGGCGCCCGCGCGCGCATCATCATCCGCGCCAGCCATGGACGACCGCCCATTCGGTCTGTCCTTCAACCTGACGCCTCAGACGTTGTCCGCACCGTTTACTTCCGGGGGACTCACCAACGCGACGAGAGAAGCGAGCATCCACGCCACTTCGAGCACTACGAACGCCCATTCACCAGTGTGTACTGCTCGAATACCGAGAATACCTGATCCGAATGCCATCAACCCTAGGTATGACCGACCACGGCTGTGGATGATGCCTCGAGTCTCCAATGCGAACGCACCGAGGATGCATAGCATGCCGAGGTAGGCGAGCAATGCTGTCACTGGCTCAAGTCCAGGGTAGGCTAGAACCTGTTCAGTCATGTGTTCACCCGCAGATGGCGGTTTCAATCAGTTCGGCGAGTTCATTGAGGTTGGAGATGGGCTTTGGTTCTGAATCATCACTCACCCACATCCCTCTCCTATCGGTATCCCCTGACACTTCCTCGAGATGATTCGCCACCACGCCGTCCAGATCATGCTTCTTCAGCAGCGATGTCGCAGAGTCGATGAGTTGGTTGTCACTGACTCCGGATTCGAGTTTGAAAGCTATGCGGCAACTGTCACTGCACAGTGATGTCAATGCATCGAGATGCTTAGTAGAGCGCACCAACCCCAATCCCCATTGTTCCGCACCACTGGAGACCTTCTCTGATTCAGGCTCAGCGACTACATAGTCGAGTACCGCGGCAGCATGCACCCAAGCCGTTGGAGCATTGTCCGATGCAGCAAGCTCCATCAATGCACTGAGCATGTCATCGGGGTCATGTGCACTGATTACTGATGGTAGTTTGAATGTAGGGTGACTAGTTACTTCTCCAGATACAATATCCACTGAATGGCCCATTCTATAGAGGTGCTCGGCAATCACCCACCCCGTTCTGCCCGACGATGAATTGGTAATCCAACGGACAGAATCCACTCGACTTCGATTTCGTCCCAGTGTCACTACAACACGCCTTCTCTCAGGTCTACGTGAATTGACCAGGTGGCAAAGATCAGCGACAATTTGCACCGCGTCAGGTGTCTTGTAGCGACCTTCCTCCCGCTCACCCCAAACGACCGACGCCCCTTCAGCGACAACAGCCTGGCACAAATCATCGGTTACTGGGTCGTCGAACAGGTCATCGTGCATCGAGGGAACGAACATGATTGGGTCGAGTCGCCCACGCGCAGCGCTCAGGGCCATCTGGATAGGGGTGTCGAGAACGCCATGAACGTGGGCTGCCAGGCAACGCCTAGTCGCGGGAGTGACAAGGACGACATCATGGGGGTCCAGTTGCGCCATCTCAGCACCCCACTCGATGATCGGTTTGACTCCACCAGCCCATTCTACAGCGAGTGGGGAAATCACCCTCTGGGCGGAGTGGGACATGATTACAGTCACTATTGCCCCGTGCCTACGTAGTTCACGCAGCAGACGTACTGAATCTACTGCTGCGATGCCTCCGCAGATACCCAACAGTACCTTGCAATCCGACAAGGATTCTGAACGGCGATCTACAGTACGGTCCACTGAATCCATGGTAACCGGCTTCGGGGCTACGGTCTCCCTCTTTGGGACTGTCGGTGCGGGTGACATTGAAGGAGTCACCGCACAAGCAGGTAAATGTGACCACAACCGAAGGACTGGAACCGGTCCATCGCCAACTCTCATCGTTGCTGTTGTCAACGACCATTCTGGTCTACGCACTCATGATTTTGCTGGCGGCATCTAGCCCGGAGTTGACGAGACCATTCTGGCTAGCTATCTCGCCCGTGATAGTGATTGGAGCGGTGGCTCAACTCTTCGTGTGGAGGAAATTCCGCTTACGAGACATTGCCATCCAGCACGTCAAACTCAGTTGGGTTGTAGTATGTGGGGCGTGCAGTATACTCGGGTTACTTCACTTCGTCCGCGCCCTACAGGGAAACCTCGTCGACTGGCTACTTGGGGGTATGTTGTTCTACCTCGCCTGGTCAATGTTCAGTCGATTCAGCACCCTCGATAATCCGGTATACAGGGGATGGTACTCTGGGAGCAGCAGTGGTTCGTCTCCACTTCTAGACCTCAAACCTGGAGAGATGCTCGCTGCTTGCCCTCACTGCTCCTCTCTTCTTGCAGTCAGGCCCGAGCAATTGGGCGCGGACGAGCGGTGTCCGAACCATGATTGTGGAGGGAGACTGGTGTTGGAATCCACTCTCTCGCGACTCGCCGAAGAGGAGTGAACGAATACAACTCTTGAATCACGTATCAGAGATTGTGAGGTTCTTCCAATACTCTTCTGGAACTTCCTGTGCTAGCCTGAGACCACCTAGGGCCCCTAGTTGGACAGGGTCCTCGACGATATGCACCTCAATCTCACCCATGTCGGCCAACAGCTCCTCGAGCGAAGCACCCAGGCCACGGATGGCAGAGCCGCCACCAGCGAGGATGATGTTCTGCCTGAACTGGTCGTGATATTCCGGGTTGGATTCAGAAAGCAATTCCTTGATGTTTGCAACAATTGGACCGATTATCGCTTCGCACGCCGTCTGCATGCACTCAGTGATATCAAGCGACATCGATTTTCCTTCGATGGAGAACTCGACGATAATCGGGTCGTCTGGGGGTGATGTAGAGGTGAATGAGTGTTGCTCCTTCCACCGACGCGCCATGTCCTTCGTGATCTGGGCACCAGCGTATTTCCGCTGAATCTCCTGAATCAACATAGAGTCTATGACATCGCCGCAACTATTGATGTGCAACTGATCCTCAGGCTTTGGTATAGTGCCATAGACGCGACAGATATCTGTGGTACCTGCACCGATGTCAACAACGATGGTGTGCTCAAGCATGTCCAGTGCGTAGGCGACGGCGAAAGGTTCCGAGATAATCATGCAAGCGTTCACCGTGCCTGCTGCTGCGTCAAATATCGCAGTCTTGTCTACGTGGCTTGCCTCGGCTGGAGCACCGATAACGGCGACTACGCGACCGTAACTCTCGGGGTCAGTGAGGTTGATCATGTGGTTGATGAAGTGGGCGATGAACTTCTTGTCCTCAGGAGAATCCTTGATCACCCCATGTTCCAATGGGCGATAGAGATTCAGGGCCAGCCTGTTTTTGAGTGCCTCTTCACCGAAAAGCACGTCGCGTCTCAGGAAATTCTTGGCAATCGAATCTTTGGGAGTCCCTATGACTGTCAGCACCTCTTCCTCATCTTTCTCGCTGGAGACAACGACCGAGCGGAACGTTCCGAGGTCAATTCCGATGTAGAGTGTGTCTGATGTTGCCAAGAGTTCTCACCGTCCACTCAAGGGGGGGGAGGGCGGTATATCAACCATATCCAATCCACCACTCTCAATTGTTGTCAGTAGTCGCTGATTCTCACAACCAGATGCGGCACTTGTCACAGAACCAACCACCCCGCTGCTCTTGAAGCGGGGTGTTACCTCCGCACGCATGGCATTCCTTCAATGCACTGCTTCCGAACAGGCTGGTGATGATTCTGATGTGACGTCGGTCAGAGATGCCGAGGTTCTGACGCATAGCCCATAGCAGTTGATCCTCACTTGGTGTGATGATTCCATCTTCCAACATCAGTGCAACTGCGGCGGTGTAATCGTCTTCTATGGCCACGTCATCTGGGTCGAGTGACACACCACCTTTTTCTCCCACCAGATCCTTTCCTCCAGGGTCGTCGATGTACAGAACCATACTAGCTGGGTTCAATCTCGTGTCTCGAAGTTCAAATGCAACAGAGGCGCCATCATGGTGCGCATGAACCAACTTGCTGTTTCGATTAATGACCGTGGCTATGTTACGGGCTGTCTCCTCGGCGTTTCGTCCTCGTCGCCAGCCATGGGCATCATCATCATCGAAACCGTAGAACTCTGTCCCGATACCCGGATACTCGATGCGCACCTCTTCACCCCCGTCGAAATCGTTGTTCACAACAGTGAGTGATGCTACCTCGGTCTGCAGCAGGTTGTCGTCTTCATCGAATGCGATGAGGAGGGGTTTCCGCTCATCCTGTGCTGCGTCGTAATGACCCTGCATACCATCTACCCATTTGGACTGTAACCGCGTCAGCGCCCCCTCCTGCTCAGAAGAAAGTTGCTGATCGATACCCAATACACGAGAGATCTCGCCGCCACCCTCTAATTCTGACTTGAATTGTTCAATCAGCTCAGAATCGTGCGAGACGGATGCCCTGTCGGATTTGGATGCAACTGGAGAGTAATCCGGATCGTTCCATTCGTATGAGCAACGTGAGCAGGAGAGATATCCAGGAATGGACGACTGTGTTTTGTCCCCCCCGCATCGTGGACAGTCCCCTCCATCCTTGACCTCGATGTTCTCGGCAGCCTTGCGGCGACCGCGGCGGGGATTGAGTCCCATCAAAAGTGAAGCCTGCTCTGTCACATATAGGACTATGTGTACTATCAGGGGACCCCTCAGGTGTCGATTGAAGAGAGTACTGTGGCGATGCCCATACCGCCACCGATACACATAGTTGCCAACGCATATCGCACTCCTTCTCGCTTCAGTAACGCCGCAGCCTTGCCCGTGACGCGCGCGCCACTGGCTCCGAGAGGATGGCCGATGGCGATTGCGCCCCCATCCTGATTCAGGAGGCGATCATCAATACCGAGTTCATCTATCACAGCAAGTGACTGGCTAGAGAACGCCTCGTTCAGTTCGATGACATCCATGTCTCCTATCGTTAATCCCGCTCTATCCAGAGCCTTTCGAGTGGCAGGAACTGGTCCGATTCCCATTATCTCTGGTGCGACGCCGGCAACAGCGGTACTGACTATGCGCGCCAACGGAGTGAGGCCCCGCGCCTCTGCGAACTCTTCGGAAGTGACGACCACGAATGAAGCACCGTCGGTGAGCGGCGAGGATGTGGCCGCCGTAACCACACCATCGTCAAGGAAGGCGGGCGGAAGTCCAGCCATTTTCTCCAGGGTTGTGTCAGCGCGAATGCATTCGTCAGCGGAAACCTCGCCTACATCAGTGTCAATCACAACAATCTCGTCATCCAATCTGCCAGCATCGCGGGCCGCGGCCGCCTTCTGATGGCTGGCAAGGGCGAACTCCTCCTGGCGGATGCGAGGGATTCCGTGCAATTGCGCTACGTTCTCAGCCGTGATTCCCATGGCGATGTACGCCTCTGGATACTCCTCCTGCATCTGTGGATGCGGACTGCGGTTGAAACCACCTCGCTCGACTCGACTCATCGTCTCAATGCCTCCACACACGAAACATTCTCCCGCGCCCAGCATGATTGCTCCTGCAGCGGCGTGGATTGTCTGCATGGAAGAACCGCACAAACGGTTGATGGTGGATCCTGGAACGGTAACCGGTAACCCTGAGCGATAGGTCAGTATGCGTCCAAGGTTCAATCCCTGCTCACCCTCAGGATAGGCGCACCCGAGTAGCAGATCTTCCACATCATCTCCTTCAAGCCCACACCTAGAGAGTAATTCACGCACCACAGGAGCTGCGAAATCTTCGGGGCGTACGTGTGTGAGGCCACCCCTATGAGCAGGAGTGAACGGGGAACGAGCGTATCCGACGATGACAGCCGCCATGTCTCGCCGACAGGTGAGGCCGCCATAATCATTCATGACCGCTGCTGCAGTGCCATCATCGCCATACCGTTGGGGTTATCAGGAGGTCACCGGTCGGCCGCTCCGATGATTCGACAATGCCGACTTCACGGGCACTTTGAAGGTGAACTATGCCCCGCCTGCAACGACGAGGGAAAGTTCGTCATGAACGGCCGCGAGAGAGACAGTATAGCGCGCAGGCTCGCTCTGATTCTAAGGCACGCACCAGAGAAGTTCGACCTAGAGATGGACCTGAACGGCTGGGTAAGCATCCGCGACCTCTCGAACGCGCTTTCCAAGCGTGACAAGCGACTTCACTGGCTGCGCGACAGGCACATCGAGGCGATTGCAGAAATCGATGAAAAGGGCCGTTACGAAATTCGGGGAGGGATGGTCAGAGCTACGTATGCACATACGGTGGAAATTGAACTGGATCTTCCCACCGATCTGATTCCTGACCTGTTGTTCTATCCCTGCTCTGAAGAAGAATCGGAGGTGCTGCTCGAGACAGGAATCAAGCCCGGTGGACGACGCTGGGTCCATCTGTCGAAGACTGTGACCGCTGCATGCAATGCCGGCCGAGTACACCATGACCATCCATTGATCATCGAGGTCGATACAATTCAGATGCAGGCTGATGGGAACACCATCTTTCGTGCTGGCACAACCGTCTACCTCACCGAAGATACTCCTGCAGAGTACTGCCAACTGCTTCCCGCTGACAATCGTGAGTACGAACTCATGGTAGATTCCTGGGGAGACGCTGAGCAACTGTCTGAAGTCACCACTTCATCCGAAGAGGAGTGAGTTTCACTGGTAGCCGCCGCACGCGGGGCAGAATGGAACATCGGTCTCCAGATTCTCGTCACAGTGTCGACAGACCGATGGGTCCCCCTCAGGCACAGTCCCATCCTCATCATCACTTGTTGCGAGCAGGCGCACGCTCGGCACCTCTTCGAACGGCTCGATGTCTTCCGAAGCGCGGGCCATCACATGCGCCTGGAACTCCAATGCCTCCTGCAACGCGGCCTCCAATCGCCATATTCGTTGTTCACGCAATCGCTTGTCCTGAATCAGTTCCGCTTCCACCAGTTCTGCTTGCAGATGCCGTACGAACTCATCTGTAGTGGCTTCGGTCATGAGGCGGCCAAACGACCGAGGCAAATGAAACCGGCGGAACGTCGACCAAATCTCAATAGCGGGACGGCTTCGGTTCCCAATTGATGACGAGCCCCCATACCCAGGCCTCATGGGTCTTGATCAAGTTCGGAGGGGGTCTCATCACGGAGAAGCAGAATTTGTTGACCGTACGCAAGCAGGTCATCGATTCTCTGGCCGGTGCGGTATCCGAAATCCAAGTAGCAGGAAAATCACCCATCGTAGTCCACGGAGCCGGCAGTTTTGGGCATATCAAAGCAAAACGGTGGCGACTGCACGAGGGGAGAATAGAAGGGTGGACTCCAGAATCAAGCAATGATGAATACATCATGAGTCAGGATGAGGCTTGCCTCTCTGTGCATAGGGACATGCTCAACCTGAATGGGCAGGTTGTCGAATCCCTGACTCGGGCAGGACTCAGCACCTCTGTTCACCCTCCACGAGACTGGGCCAATGGAACCGGACCCGAATTCAAGGGGGAATTCATTGATTTTCTCGATCCCGATAGTGACACGATTCCAGTATTCTTCGGGGATGTAGTCCACTGCCCGAATGACGACTTCGGCATACTCTCAGGAGATGATGTTGTGTTCCGTCTGGCGAATGAACTCGGAGGCGTCAGTGCTGTGGTGTTCTGCATAGGGGGTGCACAGGGATTGCTCACAGCCCCCCCCAATGTGACTGGTTCTGAATTGGTGACAATCTGGTCAACTGACATGAACCTGCATGGTCACCATGATAGCGCAATTGATGTCACTGGTGGCATTGCCTTGAAGGCAGCTCGTGCTGGAAGCATCTCCCAGGTGGTAGACGATGTCTGGTTCGTAAACGGTGAACACCCTAACAGAGTGGTCGAGGCGGCGCTGGGTGGGGAACCAATGGGCACTCGAATAGTCCCTGCATCTGGACAACCACTCGATTAAATGCCCACGCACCCTCGAGAGAGCCGTGAGCGAGATGGGTGAAGACACTGCCGACATACTCGGCGACGCGTACGACAGTTCACAAACGGGTATGATGGATGAAGAGTGCATTCTCATCGACGAACATGACAACCCCCTCGGGCCCGGTAGCAAGGTCCTTTGCCACCTAGGGGAAGGACGACTACATCGCGCTTTCAGCGTTTTGTTGTTCAACTCAGAGGGGCGATTGTTAATCCAGAAACGCGCAGGTAGCAAGATCACCTTCCCAGGGGTGTGGGCGAACTCCTGTTGTAGCCATCCACTACATACTTCAGAGGAACTTGAGGAGGGGGTAGGCGTCAAACGTGCAGCGATACGCAAACTCGGACAGGAACTCGGAATTTCGCCTGAACAAGTTGCCGTAGATGACTTTCAATTGGTATCTAGGATGCATTACCACGCACGCGCTGATGAGCGCTGGGTCGAGCATGAAATCGACCATGTACTGGTGATTCAAGCGGATGTCGACATCGAGGTCAATCACAATGAAATCGAAGAGATTCGATGGGTCACTGCGGACCAACTCGCTGACATGATATCAGGCGCCCCAAACAACAGCACTGTGTTCGCACCTTGGTTTTTGGAAATCTCAGACCGATTCCTCCCCTCCTGCTGGGACAATCGGGATGACCTCGCTGACGATGGACTCATCCATGAAGTGGGCCTTCTGACTAGCGCAGGCGCTGCTTCCGACGAAGGATCGCTGCTCGAAGCTCTCGTCGTCCATCGCGACAGGGTCGAGCAAGCCATCGATGAAGCCCTCGCCAAAACGATGCATGTACGTCTGCGCTCTGCCATGCAGCACCTATTCATGGGCGGTGGAAAACGTCTGCGTGCAATCCTTCCATGGCTGGTTGCGGACGCCGCTGGTGATGCCCACCAGGGACTATACGACTTGGGCGCGGCGATTGAGATCATCCACAATTTCACCTTGGTCCACGACGACATCATGGACAATGATGCCCTACGTCGTGGTAGACCTGCTGTGCACGTCGAGTTCGACAATCCTACGGCCATCAATGCAGGCGACGCCATGCTCGCACTGTCATTCGAGGTGCTGAGCGAATCCGAGGCAATCTCCGACGACCACTTCCGTCGTTTGGTGCAAATTATCGGAAGCATGGTCAGACGTGTATCCGAAGGGCAACAGATGGACATGGATTTCGAGAATCAGGATGATGTGTCAGAGGATGCTTACATGCGCATGATAGCGGGTAAGACTGCAGCCATGTTCCAAGCCTGCTCTGAATGCGGTGCAATGCTCTCAGGAGCCGATAACGAGACGGTCATGGCAATGGCTGAGTGGGGAATACAACTCGGATTATGCTTCCAACTGATGGATGATCTGATTGATGTTACAGGCGACTCCGAAACCCTCGGCAAGCCTGCAGGTAGTGATATTCTTGAGGGAAAGAGAACCCTCATCGCTATCCACGCGCTGCAACAGGATCAGGACATTCTCCCAGTGTTCCATGAGTTGTACGGTAGTTACTCCGACGATGTGAATGATGAGCGAATGAAGCAGGCCCTAGCCGAACTCCGGACTGCAGGCTCGATTGACCACGCTCTTTCGCGCGCCATGCACCACCATTCCCGAGCGCATGAGTTGCTCAATATTCTTCCAGTAACCGGGGCACGTGACCTGTTACGGGAACTCACCGACTGGCAACTGGTGAGGATATCCTGAGCCATCCACCGTTCTGTCGGTGCGTGTATCAGTCTGTGTAGTAAGTTTCACCTGGTATGTCGGGCTTGAGACCTTTACGTTCACGAATCTCCCCGACAATACCCTCGAGAAGACTGCGCGGCAGTTCCTCGAAGCCACAGTTCTCCGTGTTCCAGATCGCCCTTCCCTGGCTAGCTGCGCGAATACTGTTGCTGAATCCGAACGTCTCGGCGACCGGTACCTTGCCAATCACTGTCGTGGTCTCTCCGTCAGCGGGCATGTCCTCTATCTCCCCGCGTCGTTGTGTAAGTTCGCGCGTCACCCCTCCGAGCCACTCGTTGGGCACGCTCACGAATAACTTCTGGATTGGCTCTAGAACGACCGGGCCTGCTCGCACCATGGCACCCTTCACTGAATTGCGCATGGCAGGAATAGTCTGCGCCGGACCACGGTGGATGGCGTCTTCGTGGAGTTTGGCATCTACGAGTCTGACCATGACTCCCATGCACGGTTCCTCAGCCAGAGGGCCGCGAATGCACACCTCGTTGAACGCCTCGATGAGTAGTTCCTTCGTCTCGTGTAGGTATTGGATGCCCTTTGTGTCGTTGACGAGCAGGTTGGTTCCGTTTATTGTGAATGTCTTGCGCATCAGGTCCTTGTCCAGGCCATACTCGGCGAATCTACGGCCAATCTCCTTCGCCTCCTTCGGTCGCACATTTCCAGTTCCGAACACCCCTTCGCGCAGAGCCTGGATGACATCATCAGGAAGTCGTTCCACCTCACAGTAGAATCGGTTGTGGCGGTTGGGGGATTTACCCTCGAACGCCCTTCCGTGATTGTTGCCGGACACTGTTTCCCGATAGACAACAATGGGCTCGGACACATCGACCTTTATTCCCTGTTCATGCTCGATTCGATATGTGGTGATCTCCAGATGCAATTCACCCATCCCCGCTAGCAATGCCTCGCCTGTCTCGGAGTTGGTGCTGACCTCAAGCGATGCGTCAGCCTTGGCGAGTGAGCGCAGCGCATCGATGAACTTGGGAAGGTCCTTCATCCCCTTGGGCTCGATTGCAACGGTGACAACCGGTTCAGAGTAGTGTCGAATCTCCTCGAACGGGGTGCTATCCTGCTCACGAGTGATGGTGACACCAGCGGCGGCTGAGCGAATACCTGTGAGGGCTGCGATGTTCCCTGCGACAACGTTCGGTACAGAGATGCGATCGCTACCGACCATCATACTTACTTGCTGGACCCGCTCGGATTTTCCCGCTCCGGACGCCCACAACGTCTCACCATGTTCTATTGAACCAGAGTAGACACGACCAACCGCGACCTCGCCAGCGTGTGGGTCCATCCATATCTTGGTAATCATCAATGAAAGTGGACCATCTGCATCACAGGTAAGCATCGCTTTACCCATATCCGAATCGAGATCTCCCTGCCAGATGTTTGGGATGCGATAGGGCTGGGCCACTTCAGGGCTAGGAAGTTCAGAGACCGCCATGTCCAACAGCACCTCGTGGACGGGCGCACGTTGAGCCAACTCCTCTTGGTTCTCGGAGTTGCAGTAGTCGAAAATCATCGTGAAATTGATGCCTGATTTCTGCATGTATGGAACTGTAATTCCCCAGTTATGATAGGCGGAACCAAAGGCGACAGTGCCATCCTGCACAGAGACCTTCCACTCCTTCTTGAATTCCTCTGGAGCGAAGTCCTGGATCAGCTTGTTGACCTTGACTATCTGCTCCGTGAAGCGCGCCATCATGTCCTCAGGAGTCACCTGCAACTCGTTGATTAGCCGGTCGACCTTGTTGATGAATAGAACTGGCTTGACGCGCTCCTTGAGTGCCTGGCGTACAACAGTCTCTGTCTGCGGCATGGCACCCTCGACGGCACAGGTCAGGATGAAGCAGCCATCAACAGCGCGCATGGCACGTGTGACGTCACCACCGAAGTCGACGTGACCTGGAGTATCGATGAGGTTGATGAGGTAGTCAGTAGATTCGTAATCGTGTACCATCGATGCACTGGCAGCATTGATTGTGATACCGCGGGCAGACTCCTGTTCATCGAAATCGAGTACCCGAGCCTTTCCGGCCAACTCGGCGCTCATCATTCCAGCGCCGGCGATGAGATTGTCTGAAAGCGTGGTTTTTCCGTGGTCGATGTGAGCGGCTATAGCTAGGTTGCGAATGTTAGCGCGATGATGCATGACCTCGGTCGCCTTGGCGATGTTATCCTCCTTGCGTGCCATATGCCCAACCTACGGTTGGGCGGGCCACCCGACCTCGGTTCATAAAGCCCCCCGCATCCGATTGAGGAATTACCGCGCTGTGAGGCGAGATTGAGAGAATCAGGACAATTATCGGATTGAACTGGAATCCGATGACGATCAACGAGCAGAGGCGGCAACGCGCTCGAGTTCCTCACGCTTGCCCACGGCGAATGATGCGACATCACCGTCAGCAGCCTTGAGCACCTCAGTGACGATTCCTTGGGTGAGTGTTCTCTTGCTCTTTCGCGTCGCCTTTGTCGAACCCAGAGCAAGGTTGCGCAGAGCAGTGTCCATGCGCCTACTGGGGGAACTATCGACAGCCTTCGGCTGGCTGACAGCGCCGAAGCGGATGCGAGTGGTCTCCTCCATCGGAGCGGAATTAGTGATGGCATCAACGAACACCTGCAGTGGGTTCTGTCCAGTCTTCTGGGAGATGTCGTCAAGCGCCTGTTCGAATGCCTTCGTGGTCGCCATCTTCTTGCCTGTGTAGGAACCAGTGCGCATCAGTCCGTTGATGAAGCGCTCTACGATTGAGAGCCTCTTCTTACCGAACCATTGGTTGGCGTGTCGGCCACCGGAGTGTGGCACTCCTACGGTCTTGAGATTGATGTACGGGGCGATTCCGGGGTCCAAGCAGGTCACTTCGGTCGCATCCCACTTTCCGAAAACGAGGGTTCCGATACCTGCGATTGGCATTTCCGGTTCAGGTTCGGGTGCATCCTCGACCTCAGGTGCATCCTCATCGAGGTTCACTTCCTCGCCACCCTGTTCGTCGTCGGCCATACTAACACCTCAGCGAATCGGCTTCTCCTTACGCCCACGGACCATCTCATCGAGAGAGACTCCGTTGACCTGGATGACCTTGTAGCGCACTCCCGGAATGTCGCCGTACGACCTTCCCATGCGGCCTCCGATTCCCTCGACCATCACTTCGTCATGTTCATCGATGAAGTTGATGGCCCCGTCACCTGGGGCGAACGCAGTCAGTTTGTTGCCGGTGCGAATGAGGCTGATCTTCAGGCACTTGCGAATCCCTGAGTTGGGCTGCTTGGCTTCGATACCCACCTTCTCGATGACGATTCCTTTGGCTTGGGCGCTGCCGCGCAAAGGGTCGTGTTTGAGCACTCCACCCTTGGTCTTCTTCTTTGCTTGCCGCTTCTTGTAGCGGCGATCGGACCAGCGGTACTTGTTGCGTTCCTGCTTCATCTTCGAGCCAGCGAAGAGTCCCCTACCCATGTATCCACCTTGAGCAGCCCGCCGACCTGCCGCGCGTATATGAGGGTGATGGCTCGTAAATGATGGACACGGCGCCAGAATAGGCCCTCAATGTCATTGCACAGCCACCTCTGATGGCACAGGATGTGGGTTACTGGGAGGTGCCCCCAATGTTGAAGCAGGTCGGACAGGTCGATTGGATGATGGCGTTCAGGGATCATCTTACAGATGCGCTGAGAATCTCTGAGCCGACGAGCGTTGTCACCGAGATCCGAGAACGAGCCGCAGAGTGTGGAGGCACATCTCTGCTGTTCGAGAACCTGCCTGGTAGCCCCGGGCATCGTGCTGCCGTGAACGTGTGCATGCGCGAAAACCTGGCACGCGCTTGGAACATCGACCCATCGGAACTCATTGACCTGATGGGCTGGGCGATGGAAAATCCGAGTGATGACTTCGTTATTCTTGAGGTTGATTCGGCACCTGTCATGGAGTGCTCAATGGAACCGGTCGACCTAACCCGCTTACCGATACCATGGCACTATCCCGAAGACCGCGGCCGTTACATGTCAGCCAGCATCGTCATCGCTGAGCATGCTGGTGTGCGAAACGTCTCCTACCATCGGCAGTTCATCCGTGACAGTGACCACGTTGTTGCCCGCCTGGTGCCTCGCCACCTCACCGCGTTGTTGGACAGTGCCAGATCTGACGATGAGACTGTGAGCATCGGCGTGGTGAATGGGGCTGATCCCACCGTTCTTCTGGCTGGGGCGATGTCCTTCAGTGAACCGCTCGATGAGTTGACCGTTGCCAACAGCCTGCACAAGCGAGTCCATGGCCGACCGTTGGAATTGGTCTCCTTGGAGAACGGAATCATGATTCCCGCAGGTGCTGAATATGGGATGGCGGCTACCATACTTCTCGAGGATGATGACGAGGGCCCGTATGTTGACATCACCGGTACGGTCGATGATGTGAGGCAGCAACCAGTGTTCAGCATCGATAGTCTGCACCACCGCACTGAGCCAATCTTCCATGCTATCGTTCCTGCTGGAGCTGAGCACTTGGCACTGATGGGATTGCCCCGTGCCCCCACGATCAAGGCTGCTGTGTCACAGGTTTGTGAATGCCATGATGTCGTGCTGGGGGAGGGTGGATGCGGCTGGCTGTCGTCGGTGGTATCGATAACTCCCCGAACTGAGGACGAACCGCGGGCAGCCATCATGGCGGCATTCGACGGACACCCCTCGATGAAATCCGTGACCATCGTCGACTCTGACATTGACATCTCCGACCCTCAGAGAGTAGAGTGGGCCTTGATGACCCGGTGGCAACCAGATCAGGACACGGTGATACTGTCCAACCAACGAGGCAGCAGTCTCGACCCGACCCGCTCTGATGACGGTGTGACTTCGAAGATTGGATACGACGCCACAATCCCTCTCGGAGCTGACCGTGGGCCATTTACATCGGTATTGTGAGCACACTCAACAGCGAAGGGGAGAAATGGCGGCACGTTACCAACCGCGATGAGGTGAGTGCATGGAGCGCAGTTCGTCGGATTTGTTTCACCCAAGGAGAAGCCTAGGTAATCGGCATCGCACACAGGCGATCAAGTTCCTAGAACTTGCCAACACCGACCCTGATCGCCGCGACCAGAATCTCAGTTGGGCCGAGCAGAACGCTCGTCAAGCCGTCCTGCACGATTTCACCAACGAGTTGAACTGGACCGTGCTAGCAGATGTGAAGCGCCAAGGAGCGGATTCTAGTGGCCTCCGTGCAGTGCTCGAGGATCTGTTCGGTGTACTCGGAAGGGACCCCGAGTTGCTATCGCAACTCGACGATATCGACATGCTGGAGGCGGGTTGTGAGCTGCTTAACGGAGCGCTGGACGCCGACCCACTCGACGCGGACGCGTGGTGGGAGAGTAACGCAGGAGACGATGCACTCGAAGAATTCGAGCAACGGATGTTCCGGCTGGATCTATCGGATCCACGTGCGAACGTGATTTTCGGGAGGAGGTTAGAAAGGGTTCGCGCCGGAGGCGAAGAAGAGCGGTTCATCAGATTGGTTCGACGGTTGCTGGCCCATAGGCCGGTGAACCACGAAGCATGGGGTGAACTCGGTAGGTTGCACGAGAGGCGTGATGAGTATGATGAAGCGTGGTTCTGCTACGATCAGGCCCAGAATCACTTCCCGCAGGTGCCACTACGCGACCGATTCAGGGATCGCATGACCCAGGCGATGGATCGAGCCGGGCAGAATTGGAGTGCGCCCGACCAAGATGCACGGGAGCAATTCCTCACCAAGATGCAATCACTGGCACTAAAGGTCAGCCCTCCTGTTAATCAGCCTGTAACAGAGGATGACGAAGATGATGAAACGATTGATGATGACGAACAGGAATTGGCGCGTTTGCTCGATTCTGGAGAACCGGCGGCCGCATTCTTCCTCGCACGCCGACTAGTAACCAGAGGTGAATCGTGGGCCAGTGAATGGCTGGAACGCGCCAGCGCACAACTTCAGGATGAATCTGGTTGATCGACTGTATCACCCAGCATCTCTAGTAGTCGTGTATCGGTGATGTCCTCAGTCTGCATCAGCTGTGCCTCGAACTCCATCCTTCCAAGCACCCGTGATGCCTCCAACATCAATTGAAGGTCTGGCCGATCATGACCAGACACACCACCATCCCAGGAATCAGCTATGACATCGAATGCAAATGCAACATCTTCTGGATGGCTGTTGAGAACGAACTCCTCCCCTACATTCCGCGGAGTTGATTCCTCGACCAGTGTCTGCATCCGGGGAGCCTCCTCATTCACGTCTGCCATTGCGAGATTCAACCAGATGAGTGCCGCTTCGACCGCTAGTCCAGGCAGCCCAGCATCGGACAGTCCGTGCAATGCCACCCAAGAGTGGCGTATCGCAGATTCATGGTCCTGCAGGTGCATCTGAAGTCGTGAGGCAGCCAATCGACTGAGCGCGATTGTTTCAACCAGATGCGGACCATGTCGACTGATCTCGCTATGCATGGCAAGGGCCATCATCCACTCTGCTCGCGTTTCGTGCCACGCAGCCATGTTCAGCAGTGCGACGCCATGGGCTGCACTGCCCTCGTCCACGACCTTCAGCCGCTCCATAGCCCACTTGAGGTCGACACCGGCCTCCTCTTTCTCACCCAGCGAATATCGAAGCAGACCCCATTCCATGCGAGCTCTGGCCTCAAGGCAATGATCCCGCTCTCCTTTCTTGCGGCAATCCTCAACACAGGAGCGGATTGCCTCGCTTGCCGCGTCTGCATTGTTGGTAACCTGAGCGCGACGGAAGTTGACGAAATGCACTTCAGCCGCGCTAAGAAGGGGAATCAGTGTCGAAACCAATGCCTCCTCCTGTTCTGCTGCAGCATGTTCGGCGACGGCTAGTCGCTCATTGGCGCCCAACTCCTTGATATCGAGCGAGTTGAGGCGCCACTGCTCTACTCGTTCCAATGAGGTGACCATGAGTCATCCTCCATCCCTAGGGGTGGCCGATAGATCCGCAATGAATCCAGATTGTGCTGTGATGTCAGGTACAGCGCCTGTCCATCCCGCGGCCCCAGGATGGCCACCACCCTCTCCACCGATTCTTGAGGCCAGGCCAGACATCAAGCCGCCGAGGTCGGCACCTTGTGATACAGCACGGCGACCTGCGCGCGACACAAGTCGAACCTCGTCCTTCGCCTTACGCACCACCAACGCCACATCAGCTCCCGCCGCCAGCAATGCCCTTGCAACCACCCCTTCGTGTGTCGATGCAGATGTGTGCAGCAGGAACCAATCGCCAGCTTGCTCTACCTGCACCCGGTTCAGCGCGCGTGATACTGCCACCTTCTGTGAATAGTCGAGTTCAACTTGTTCAAGTTCTTCAATGAAGCCAGAGAAGTCGACTTCACCTCCATCTACCAGTCTTGCGGCAGCAGCCAGCGAGGCTGCGTTGCCATGTCTGAAGCGACCAGTGTCGGTGATGACACCTGCTAGCAGGAGGCGGCGGATTTCATCATCGAGAGATTCCGGACGGTGTCTCTCAAGATAGGCGAGTACAATCTCTGCTGTGGATGATGTGTCCCAGTTGAGGTGCAACTCGGCGGTTTGCCAGTCAGAACCTCCGCTGTGATGATCGAGTACACACACTGGGGTGTCAGCGGGGAGATCCAACCCTAGTTGACTGGGTGAGGCTGCGTCGACTACCAGCACTCCACCCAACTGACGCGGCCATAGTGGGCGACTACCGTCCATGCGTGTGAAATCTGATTGTGAGCGATGTGTCACTGCGCTTGCGATTGCAGAGAGATGCACTCCGCATGCACGCGCCTGAGGGCCAAGTGCTCGAGCGATGGCGCACGCAGATCCAACTGTGTCCATGTCGCCATTGCGATGAGTTACCACTGCCAGTGCTCCAGCATCGCACGACCGCTCTATCCAGTTGTGCAGTCGGTCGAGTTCGTCAGCATTCCGTGTCACGCCAATCCCTCGAACTGCTTGACCACCTGTTCATAGCGTTCCCTCAGTTGCTGTTCATGCAGCTCAAGCCGTTGCTGGTGCTCCTGTAGTTTTTCGATGCTGGTGCTGAGTTCGCTGATCAATTCATCGCGGTCCTCGACCTCGAGTAGTAGTGGACCCGTCTGTCTGTAAACAGGGCGATTATCGGGTTGTTTCTGCAACGCCTCCAGACTGCCCTCCAATTCTCGCACCTGTGAACTAACAGTCGCCACCTGCTGTGCTGCAGCCTGCAGTTCATGGGCTAATGTCTGCAATTCAGTCGTCAGGTCTGCGGGTTCGGTCATGCTCACTCCACCTCCGTGGATGTTCCTCGGGAGGCGTCGACGGAAATCAGCGCTTCGGACGCGGCCTGTAGTGACCGCAACGTGGAATTCAATCGTGCGCGTAGGTCAGAGATGCTGTCTCCGTGCACAGTGACCAACAGTGAATCATCTTCGATGGATGCACCAGCATCCTCGGACTGGATACAGGCGAACAACCCCTGTATCTGATCGGCTTCAGCTAGCCGAAGCGTCGCAGTACACGACTCACTCTTCTTCGCTGGTGGCGTCATCGTCTCCCTCGGTGGCGACTTCCGCCAGCGGCGAGTCTGAATCATCATCAGCCTCGGCACGCTGGCGCTCGAATTCGACTGCCGCCTGCTGAGCGATGACCGCCATGTCGGTGGCAGTGGCTCCCTCGACGGAACGGCGAACTATCCTCTGGTTTGCGACGGTTGCGCGCGTGAACGGCTCCCACACACCACCTGCGAACGTGTGATCACACTTCTTGCAGTTCCAGACGCCGGCCGCAACCCGCTTCACCTTCGGGTACTGACAGACCGGGCAGGTGTACGACTTCTTGAGGCGCTTGAGTACTGAAGTTGCACGGCGACGGACGCTGACTCCGTATCGCGGACCAAAGCGAGCTCCAAGTCCGACTTTCTGGGTCCTGCGTGACATCTCAATCCTGCTCCAGGCTCTCCACGAGTTCCATCAGTTCGTCACGGCGCACACGAGCCGCTTGCATGATATCGTCGAACTCCTCGGATGTGAACGCTCCCCTCAGTCCCTTCTGGAGAGAATGGACGTGACCATCATCCCCCAATGTGATGTGGATGCGCTCGTCTCCGCCGAGTTCCTCCTCGCCGTTGGCATCGTAGACGAAACGACCGCCTACCTTGTGATACGAGCACATGATCGGAGTGCATGAGAGTTCAAGCGACTCATCCTCGCCTACGTCGAATCTCTCAGCAGGTATGGTGGCGTTACGTAGCGCCACTATTGCTGCGAGTCCGAAGGCGTCGAACAGGTTTCCGTCATCAGATATGGCGTGCAGGTCGATGATCACCTGCCAGGCCTTCTCACCGGGCAAGATACACAGGCCGTTGACGTCGATGCAGCCTGATTCACGGATGCCGCGGTCGACCACCCGGCCCAGTTCGATTGATTCCTCACTAGGTGGCCCCGGCTCCCAGTTGCGTCCGGCAATCGGCCGGATTTCAGCGCTGGTCATCAGGCCGCCCTGGTCTGGGCGGTCAGAGTATGGTGTCATGATCTGGAACTTGACGCCGGCGTAGACGATGGTGTCACCCATTCGAACACGAGCTGACCCCTCAGCGCGATCTATTGGGTTGACCTCCACCTCAATCGGGCGTCCTTCCAGACGGCCGCGACCATCGACTCGCTCATCGCGCTCGGCCAACTCTTTGAGGTGGTCGCGCAGCAGCCCTGGCACGAGTGCAATACCCATCAGGCATCACCTCCGTAACGTGCGGCTAGTGCAGCCACCATAATCTCGTGAATCTCCTTGGCGGCTCCCATGTTGTAGTCCCACGCCTCCTGGAAATCATCAGGAGAGAGGTTGCCGTCCATCTGTAGGAACACCAATTCACCACTGTTGGGTAGAATCCCCATCGGGAGATCCGCATCCCCATAGTTATCCTCTTCCTTATTGAGGTCGAGGACGACCACGCCGTTCACCTTCCCGCTGGCCACGCTGACGACCATGTCGGTCATCGGGATACCAGCATCCGCGAGAGCCACCGAGGCTGCTGTCAGGCCGACGCAGCGAGTTCCTGCTTCGGCGCACATTATCTCAATCTCGACACGTATCTTGGAACGGGGGTATAGTTCGAGTTGTACGACGCTCTCGAGGGCATTGGCGGTGACCTTGCCTATCTCGCGACTGCGTCGGTTGAATCCCGGACGAATGCGATCAGTGACGCTGAATGGTGCCATGTTGTAGCGCACGTCGAGAACGGCGCGGTCCTGTCGCGATATCTTGCGCGGATGGGCTTCCATCGGGCCATACACCGCGGCAATCGCCATGTTCGTCCCCCATTGGATTCTCGCCGAGCCGTCCGCAACAGGGACCACCCCCGCTTCAATCTCGATCTTCCGGAGTTCATCCGGGCGGCGCCCATCCATTCGGGTACCGTCTTCATTCAACATCTGGACATCTCCGTATCCACCCATTTCTATTCACTCTCCTGCTTTCATTGCTCGAGAATACCACGAACGCGGCTCTCGATATCCGGTCGATGACCGGCTTCGCGGATGACGCTGAGCGCTGAGCGCGCCAGGCGGGTGCCCGATGCATCACCTTCGATCCATATTCGGCCGTTCTGGCCAACGACCATGCGGCAATCGCTTGCCTCTTTGATCGACTTCAACATTCGTCCATCGACGCCGACTACCCTGCTCAGCAGATGTGACGGTAACGTGTCAACGAACCCTGAATTCAACTTGCGCAGCCCCATGCCCTTCATGGTGACCACGGCACCGTGGTTCTCGTCAACCTCCTGCACACGGCAGAGGACTGTCGAGCCGACATCCATGTACTCCCTCGTTGCACCGAAATCAACCTTGCCAGCGGCGAGGCTCATAGGAAGAATCGCATTGAATGGCCCACCGATGTCGATGAACCAGATGTTTGAGCGCATCCCTTCCACATAACCGACTATCAGGTCACCTGGGCGTGGGGTGTATGCCGTGTGCACCGGATGCACCGACAACTCACCCCCCTGCTCCTTCAGATGACCGAGCCGCGTGGCAATCAATTCGCCGTTGCGCCGAAGCACACCATGGCCTGCTCGACGCTCGCCGATTTCACCAAGCGAATCGCCGGGAATGACCAGTCGACCAACGTCCCCTGAATCACTCATGCAGACCCTCCGTCGCCGCCGACCGGCCCGCCCTCTATAACCGTTGCATAGCAACGACGGCTGAGTGATGCCCCTCAATCGAGTTCCTTGACGACCACGTCGGGAGCACGCTTGCCCACCTTGGCGATGTAATCAATCTTCATTCCAGCCGGGACCTCGACAGTGAACGCCCAGTCACCATTGGCGAGCCATTCCTCACGAAGGATGTCCTCCCTGACCATCGATAACACTGAGCCGTAGTTGGCGCCGGCAATCTTGAACGCTAGTTTGACAGTTGTGAACGAGAGAGGAATCAAGGGGCGGATCTCGTCGACGGCAGACTTCACCTGTTTGTCAACCGGGATGAACGGGTCGACACTGAAGCGAGCCTCCTCCAGTGCATTCTCGATGCGTTGTGGGGGGTGGGGGAGCTTCGTCTTCGGATCGATGGCGAGCATGGCAATCTCTGAGATGATGGCGGTCCGTTTACCGGAGACCATCTTCTTTCGCTGCTCTGTTGTCAATTGCACAGAACCATCCACGAGGATTTTCGCAACACACTCTGCGAGGTCCGTCGTCCCGAACACGCCCACCAGTTTCTCTTCCGTCGGCCGGTCGCCCGCCTTGGCGTCATGCCACACCTCGTCGGTGGCGAGCAGGTCATCGAGCTCAACTGATTCTGGGTCCTCCTTCCAGTTGTCGACCAGGTCGGGGTCCACTAAAATCTCGTAACGCTTTCCACCTTTCTCGAGGCGGGCGATGACCGCATCATCTAGACTGACCATGGCAACCCAAACAGAGGAGAAGGGGCGGAGGGCAATAGCCCTTCGTAACTCAAATGAGCCATTAGCGCTCGGAATCACTCTTCGTCGGTGATGAGCGGCTTGAGGCGAGCTATCTGCTTGCTCACCTCGTCACGGCTGAGCAGCCGGTAACCATCGCTGTTCAGTACGGCAATCTCCACCGCATCCTCGTTAAGTTCGTCCTCAAGAGATTCACGCAGAGCCTCAAGCCCTATCTTGCAAGCGGCATTCATAGTCATGTTCTCCTTCCATTGTTTCTCAAAGAACTCAACCACACTGTTGCGGCCACGCCCTATTGCGCCGGCCTGATAGGACTGGTATGCGCCTGATGGATCGGTCTCGTAGAGATGCATGCCGTTCTCATCGCACCCGGCGATCAGCAGTGCGGTCCCGAACGGTCGTACCCCACCGTATTGGGTGAATGACTGCTTGAAGTCGCAGATTTTCTTGGTGAGCACATCAACAGGAATGCGGCTGCTGTAGGTGATGCGGTTGACCTGACATTCGGTGCGGGCGCGGTCGACCAGTTGACGTGCGTCGGCAACCAGTCCGGAGGTCGCGAATCCGATGTGCTCGTCAATCATGTACACCTTGTCAATCGACTCTGGAATGATCAGTCGGCTGGCGATGCGCTTGTCGACGATGAGCAGGACTCCGTCACGAAACTTCAGGCCGACTGTAGTTGTACCGCGCTTGACTGATTCTCTCGCATATTCCACCTGAAACAGCCTCCCATCGGGGCTGAAGGTGGTGATTCCGTGGTCATATCCTCTTCCGCTCGGCTGCATCCCGTGTACCCGGTGTCGGCTCTGAATCAACCCCTTATGAACCTTGGTCGTGTCTCCTCCTAACCCAGCCAGAGGGCGCGGCCCTTTTCCGAGCCGGCCTTGTCCCCGGGCCATGCGCGTGCTCGCTCTCTCCTCGGGTGGCAAGGACTCCTGCTACGCAATCTGGTGGGCACTGCTGCGAGGATGGGATGTCTCTGGCATCATCACCGTGCGTGTCACAGGAGACGATTCGATGATGTTCCAACTTCCAACCGTCGGAATCGCACGTCTGCAGGCAGAGGCTGGTGACATCCCTTGGCATGAGATCGAAGTCGAAGGAGATGTAGCAACGGAGATGGATGACCTGGAGGCTGGAATTAGGTCGATTGCACGCAACGAACCCATAGATGGCATCGTCTGCGGCGCATTGCGCTCAGATTACCAGAAAACTCGTGTTGAACGGATGTGCGAGAGGCTCGAGATGCATTCGTTCACGCCACTCTGGCATCATCAAGGAGACCAGCACATGCTCGAACTGTTGGAACACGGATTCGAAGTCACCCTGACATCCGTGTCAGCGGATGGTATTGGCAGTGAATGGCTCGGCACTAAGCTCGACTTGAACGCGCTCGATCGGCTGCGGGGCCTGGCAGCGGATTACCGTTTCAACATCGACGGTGAAGGAGGAGAGTTCGAGACTGCAGTATCTAGCGCCCCGTGGATGGTTGGGCGCATCGAATTGGAGGGCAGTCACTATTCCAGCGGTTGTCGACACTGGTTGGAGATTGAATCTTCGGAAGTCGTCTGAGCGTCCCATATGCCAGCGTTCTTCTAGCGGCAGTCTCAAACGGAACCTCCGCTCGCCGCATCACGGGGTAGCGATGTCGCTGTGTCCGTTGGATTACCGCTATGGGCGCGACAGCGTCAAGCAAATTTGGTCTGATGATGGGCGTCATGCTCGACAACTCGAGGTAGAACGGGCGCTGGTCTGGGCGCACAAGGAACTCGGACGAGTGAGTGATGACGACTACCGCGAAGTGGCGGCCGTCGCCGACCCGCGTATCGTCACCAAGGAACGGGTAACACAGATTGAAGATGAGACGAAGCACGACATAATGGCGCTCACCAGGGCGATGTCTGAGGCCGCCGGAGATGCAGGTTGGTGCATACATCTCGGAGCTACCAGCAACGACATCGTCGACACTGCGGTGGCGCTGCAAATCCGTGACTCCATCTCACAGCAGGTGGAAGGCATCCAGACGCTGATAGGTACACTATGCGATCTTGCTGAGCGCGAGCGTGACACCGTCATGCTAGGTCGCACGCACGGACAGGCTGCTACTCCAATCACATTCGGACTGAAGGTGTCCGTGTGGATTGACGAGTTTCGTCGGCACCTGATTCGTTTGGTGCAGATGTCACCGCGCGTGTGCGTTGGTAAGTTCCTTGGCGCTGTCGGCACAGGTGCGGCACAGGGTGACAATGCGCGCGAACTGCAGGCGTTGATACTCACTCACCTCAATCTGGGCGTCCCCTTGGTGACAACTCAGGTTGTAGGTCGTGATCGCTACATCGAGTGGGTCTCATGGATGGCGAACGTCGCTACCAGCGTAGAGAAGATTCTGCAAGAGGTGCGCAACCTGCAGCGCAGCGAGATCGCCGAGGTAGCAGAGGCATTCGATGCTGACAAACAGGTCGGGTCCTCAACGATGGCGCACAAGCGCAACCCGATTACCTCAGAGAATGCATGCGGTCTGGCACGAGTCGTGCGCTCGATGCTGCTGCCAACTTGGGAGAACGCGCTCCTGTGGCATGAGCGGGACCTCGCCAACTCATCCGCCGAGCGATTTACCCTGTCTCACGCTGTGGTGCTGCTGGACGACATTCTAGGCAAGTCGAACAAGGTGTTCACCAATCTTGTGGTCGACGCTGAACGGATGGGGGCCAACATCGATGCACAGAAGGGCCTGGTCATGGCCGAGAAAGTGATGCTTGAACTCGTTGAACGTGGAGTTCCGAGAGATGAGGCACACGAAGTGCTGCGCACTGCCTCGATGGAGGCTATAACGTCAGGTGCGCATCTCGAGGATGTCTGCGCGCGTACCCCCCCGATATCTGCACTGTTCGACGGCGATGAACTGCACGCCCTGTTCGAACCATCGAGTCATCTGGGAGTCAGTGGAGAACTCGTCGATGAGACTGTGGAACTTGCTCGCAGGGCGCTTGATTGATTAGAGCATCATCATCAAGCCGAGCGCAATCCCTGTCAATGAGGCGGTGATTACCAACATGAGGATCATTCCCTGCGGGCCGAACTGGTTCGAATCGCTCAGTGCGGTGCGGAACAGGCCGTGCTCTCTGATGGCGGTCAACAGGTTGGCATCCTCCAACTCCTCATATGCCGGTGGGTCTCGGCGGGGAATCCTCTCCTCTACCATCTATCCCACCCACTGGGTGTCGGAACATAGCGATTGCCTGACAGCGACATATCACACATGACGTTGTGACAGGCTTGATGAGCCTCCGCATGTCAACGAGTGCTGCATGTCTCCTGATATTCCGATTGTTGACACTGCGATACATCTCTCAGTCGAATCGGGATGCGGCGGCACTACGTTCGCCCTGCAGCAGGCTCGCATGGTGCTCGAGGGCGATGGCAGAGTGGTCTGGGTGTGCTTCAAGCAGCCAGACCCTGAGCGGTTTTCACAACTATTGGGAGTTCTCCCCCCAGTCACGCTCGCCCGCTTCCATCGGCTTGTAGCCGGGGAGTTGATGCCTCAAGGAATCGACTCTGCGTGTGTACTCGCTGAATCTATGAAATCAATTGAGTTGATTGTCGTCGACGATTGGACTCCGGACACCGGACATGTCAGCGCGATGACACTTGCTTCCGTCGAGGAACTTGCTGGAAGCAATTACGCCGAACGAGGTGGCATCCTGCTCGTTTCAGCGGCGTACTCTGATCCATCAGGGGAGCAAGCAGGCGGTGGCCTGAAGGCACGTGGTGAGGGCAGGTTGAGCGAACTCGGATTCTCAACTTGGTGGCTAAAGACCGACGAGAGCGGAGGCGGGCATCGAACCATCGGGATGGGTGGGGATGAGATAGCGCTTAGATTGGAATCGCAAGGATTCAAACGAGGCTGAGTTCAGTCCTCTTCATATTCCAGCCCTTGAGCCTCGGCGGCTGTACGGAGCATGTCCTGCATCTCATCGAGTGCTTCGTCATCGGGTTCCACGAACTGACCGGGATCCTTCGCCGAACCTCCGAGTTCGTCCTCACCCGCCACCGCCGGTTTGTTTGCTTCGGCAAACTCGGCTCGATTGCGCTGGGCCCGTTGCCTGATGAACCAGAGCAACCCCAGAACGCAGATTCCCATCATGACATAAGCCATCAGCACACGGTCGACCATGGACACTCCCGCGCGCTCGTCGGTCTTGATTGTTCGCCGAATTGGGTCCAAGAGCTATGCCCCGGGTCATCAGCGTGGACGACGCGCCAGAGGACGGGCTAGATGACGTCGCTGAGTGGGTGGAGGTTCGACCCAATCGTTGGCCACCCCTACGTGTCCAATCCAATGAGACCTCTGCGAGGAACCACATAGACGGCAGGACAGTGGTTGACCTCTGCCCTTGCGCCTCAGCCTTCCTCCGCACGCGCACACTGGCCTTGTGAGTTCGCGTGGCCGCGCATCATCAAGTTGTAACTGTTCTAGATGGACACTTCCATCAGGAGATGGCAGACCAGTCCAATTGAGCCGGTCGCCTACTTCCGCGCTACGGAACAGACGATTCACAGGACCCCCTTCAGCGAATGCCACCAGCACATCCGACCCAATGGACGTGCGTACCCGGCCTGAAGCGTGCCCGCGGCGTCCGGA
Organism: uncultured Candidatus Poseidoniales archaeon; assembly: GCA_964618995.1. Classification (GTDB taxonomy): domain Archaea; phylum Thermoplasmatota; class Poseidoniia; order Poseidoniales; family Thalassarchaeaceae; genus JAKUTA01. Next base: position 112,765 of record CAZUBQ010000001.1, read on the forward strand.
ACGCACCTGTTCGATGAGTACTCCGGAATCGACTCCACGTAGATGGTCGCCCGTCGCCTGATTGGTCTGATGCACCCTGCAGGAGTTGGCCTGCTCAACCTGTGGCTGATATTGCAGCCACTCGTGAGCTGAGGCTGCCTGCTCCTGCGATTCAGACCTGATTCCGTAGAGCACCGGGCAGGGTGTTCTCGGGGTGATCATGCTGCGGCCAGCATTCGGGTCTCGGTTCAGTATGGTGTCCGGGAAGAGGGATGCCATCTTCTCGACCGCCTCCTCAGGGACCGTGCGTACAGTTCCAATCTCCTCTTCCTCACGCCAGGCTGTCGCCTCCCATGTCCAATCACCGCTTGCCGGCCAAGCGATGGCACTACTGGCGCCAACGACTCCATCCAATCTGGTAACGCTCCAGATAGAGGTGCCTTCAATCGCTTCAAGATCACTCAAACGTACGGACACATCCACTAGGCCGTGGACTGCCGACCAGTACCATTCCTCAGGTAGGCTGTTCAGGCTGTGGACGAGCACGGGTGCCGAATCCTGTCCATCCGCGCACTCGGGCTTGCCATGCAGGTGTCCGAAGCGCTGTTTGAACCAATTGTCCAGCAGCGCAATGAATTCATCCTCCGAATCTCCATCCACGTCGATGTAAGCAGCCAGCGCGGCGTTGCCACGAGTACGTCTCGGAGCGTGTGGCCACAGACGTACTAGTCGTGGGGGCCCGCTGAGACGCCATCCACCTGTGTCCGCGCCGGCCTCGATGTGCGATAGCAGAAGGTGCATGTCCCAAGTCGTACACCCGCCTGCAAGGCTGTCGGTGTCATCCAATCCGACCCAACCCATGGAACTCCCTCTTGTCGCCAGCACTTGAGCCCGTCGCCGGGCTCGTATCAGAGCATGTGGCCTATGACCGCTGCCAACCCTTTGTCACCAGGGGTACGAAGGAAGCGCACACCATGTGCTGCAGCAGCTCCTTCGTCGGAATCGCGGTCTCCCACCATGACGGAATCTGCTTCCGCATCGGGTTTTCCAGAGTAGTCAGGTCCGTAGACCAGGTTGGATTCCACCAACTGCTGACCTGCGGCCGAACAGTCCAGCAGTTGCCGTGCGACTTGAAGCATCCCCGGACGTGGTTTTCGCGACCAAGCCCGGTCCGACGGATCGTAGGGGCTGTAGAGAATGAGATCGATGACAGCCTGTTCATTGCCTGCAATCAATTCAGATATCATACGGTCATGAATGCTCGCAAGTCGGTCATGCCCCCACCATCCACGTCCGATTGGTGATTGATTCGTCACCACCACGATGCGATATCCAGCGTTGCGCAAAGATGCGACCATGTCGGCCATTCCATTGAATAGAGCGAAGTCGACTTCCGAGTTAACATAACCCTCATCGTTGTCGTTGATCACACCATCTCGGTCGAGGTAGGCAAGCCGTCCACCCCACTCATCACCCCTTGGCAGGGGAGTCAGTTCGAGAGGGTCGAGCAGGGCAGACCTGTGTCTGTGAGGCAGGAGCATTACACGACCTCAATCTGAGCAAGTGCCTGAGGTAGCCTTGACCGCTTCCTTGACTATGTGATTGATGACGAGTTGCAAATCCTCGATGCGTTCCATCGATGTCGTGTCACACACGATGGCCACATCCACAATCCCCGCCAGAGCGCCGCCACCACCACCGCGGTAGTCACCGCTGATGCAGGCGGTGGTGCAGCCCACCTCGCGGGCGTGTGCCATTCCATTGAGCACATTCGCCGAATTCCCAGAGCCGCTGTAACCAACCACCAAATCACCTGGACGCGCCCAGGTCTCCAGGGCCCCGACAAACACGTTGTCGTATGAGGTGTCGTTCGCCCACGCTGTCAGGCTGGCAACATTATCGACATGGCAGATGGTTCTCAAGGAGAGTTCCTTGGCCCAGTCCCCAGCTGAGTGGGATGGAGTCGCAGCAGAGCCTCCGTTTCCGATGAAGTGGACGGTGCCGCCATTCTCGATGACCGTGCAGACGGCGAGGTATAGGTCGCGGATGGAATCCTTGGGCAGAACAGAGAGGGTGTAGGTGAGATCGGCCACATAGGATTCGATGAACGAATCGAAATCGAAATCTGCGCTCATTTACACTCCTCGGACCGCTCGCTGCAAGGCAGCCTATTTACGAGTTGTTGAGCCACAACTGCACCATAATGGCGACTTGGGGATTCCTCGAAGCCGCGGGGGACACCCTCGGCGTTAGCTCCACTACCGTTGAACTTCTGATTCCGTTCAGTGGATTGTTGTTGCTCGCGTACTCCTTCCACGGGGGGACTGAGACACCCGCTCGATATTCAGCACCAGCATGGATTCTCATCGGACTGTATTTCTTCCTAGCCGCTCCGCACTACGTGGACATTGGCGACTGGGTGCTGGTCGTGATGACGGCATCAGCGCTTCCGCTCGGAATCGCCTTGGGCTGGTGGGACCTGAAGATTGAACGGGATGGGTTGGATGAACCTGCCCTCGTCTGGTTGCGTGGCTGCGTCTTCTGGGCCGCATTCCCTTACCTGATGACGGCGCACATGCCGCATCTGTCCATCGCCGCGGTATACATCACAGCCTCGCAGGGGGTGCTGTTCCTCCACTGGGCAGGTATCGCCGACCTACAGTTAGGTGACCCGCAGGTGGAGTATGCCGATGGTTCGGTCGTCCCATACTCTGAGTTCAGTGGCAACCAATGGTTCCACACCGAAGCACTGGGTGAAGGTGGATTCTTCATCCCGCTGCTGAACGCCGACGGTACGCCGCTGGGAATATCTATCGTACTCGCCTGTTCTGCGTTGCAGTCGATGATCATCTTCGTCGGCGCCCTAGTGGCGCTGCGTGGTGTGTCATGGAAACTGAGAGCGCGTGCCCTTCTGCTGACCCTACCAGTCATCCATGTTCTGAACGTGTTTCGCAACGCTGGTATAATCTGGCTCAAGATGACTTACCCCGACTGGCGTCTGATGGGTATTGACATCTTTGATTTCGGCCACTCCTACGCTGCAAAATTCGGCTCTCTGTTCGCGATGTTCCTGATGGCGATAGTACTGTTCGAACTGCTGCCGACCCTGCACTCCCACGTGCTCCGTCTGCTCGAGCCCCTCCTGCGCGTCATCGACAAGATTTTCCCGCCGCCCAATCCGAAGGCAGTTTGAGAATCGCCACCCGTACTCGAGACTCTATCGTCCTCGAATTCTGTCGAGAACCTTGCCCCGCAGCGGCATGTTGTGTTCCCAGGCGAACTCCTTGATCACGCGGACCGCCTCCTTCTCCAGCTTGGGGTCGGTCACGAAATCTGTCACGTCGATGATGTCGTCCCTCGTATTCGCCTTGAAGGCGGCGATAGCATCCTCGTTGTGGAACACTAGGTAGGCCGAGCCGAAGCCGAACCGCTCGCGCAGCAGAGCCGAGAAATATGGGGCGAGCGGGTCTGAGGGGGGGAGTACGAAATCCCTCATTGGCGGTAATTCCGAGGCATTCTCGAGCATCTCTTTGCGCCCCCAGCAGATCTCGAAGATGTCTTCGAGCAGGAATCCCTTGATGAACACGCCATCGTCCTCCAGTTGCTTGAGCACATCCATCACATCCTCTGGCTTGAACGGCCTGCCAGCGAGCCTCTCGAACTGCTTCAGGGTGATGACGGGAATCTCCTCTATCAGTTCACGCAGATACTCCTGCTTCAACTCCAGAACATCGACGTCCGTCAAGGGGTCGACGGTACGGAAGCCACCTCGGTAATCCTGCACCAGGTGCCCAGAGCGGATGAGTGGTTGGGCCAGTTTGCGGAACTCGGAGCGGGTCATCGCATGCCTGTCCATGAACAGTTGGGGATCGGAATTCTCTGAGAAGAATTCGAGCACGTCGAGCAACTCCTCGTCAGGTGGCTGGTTGCGGATGGTGAGCAATCGCTGGAAGTGCTGGTAGGGAGCGTATACCCGATGACTGCGCAGGTTGGTTCCTTGGTGCAACTGGCTCGCAGTCGCCATTGACTTCAGGTCGACGCGGTACATCTCGCATCTGCCGCGCAGAGCGAAATCGTCGCGCACCTCAGCAATCTGCCTGACTGCCAACGTCTCATTCTCGCTGCGCGTCTTCTGGTGCAGGTTCGTGTTGTAGAACAGCGTACGAATCGACTCGTTTGGCGGACGGGGGTCCATCACACCGCCGCGCATCATGCGCTCACCGTCGCCGACGAAGCGGAATCCTATGTCCTCAAACGCCTTCTTGGTGGTGTCATCAGCCAGCGCAATCGACTCTCCATTGAAGTTAGTCAACAGTGCCACGTCGACCAGAGTGTCCCTGTAGTTGTTCAGTAACCGTTCGAACTGCTTCGTGAACTCGTCCAGATAGGCGTGTGGAATGTGGATGTCCCTAACCTCAAGGTAGTCGTTGACCTTGTACATCAGGATGCGACCAACAGGGTCCACTCCCTTGAACACGGGATAGTACCATCCCTGCTTGAGGACGTAGCGCACCTCCTGGATGAATCTGGAGCAGAACGGGTCGGACTGTGTGAGAATGCGCATGTCGCGGTCCTCGCGCACGCTCTTGCGCACTTGGATGGCGTCCTCGGGCAAGCAGTAGAACTCAGTAAGTTCAGGCTGCAGCGCCAGCACCACAGAAATCTTGCCGGCATCGATTAGTTCACGGACGGCCTCATCGACTTCTTCGGGTGAACGGCTGATGTAATTGCCAAGTGTGTAGCGCTTGACCGGACCGATACGCTTGATCAGTTCAAGAAGTGCATCGAGGAATGGCATCGGCTCGTAGACCTCGTGCACACGATGGAACAGCGACAGGCTGCGCTTACGTTCAGGCAATTCCTCGTACTGCTTGACGAATACCATCTGGCGCTCGAGGTTGGCGAGGGCGTGTTTAGCGTGGTTCATCACATGTTTGTGCTCGTCACCCTTCGGGATGTCGATGAACAGGTCCTTCCTCACCACATTCTCTCCTGCTGGCATCTTGCTGAGTACCTTGGTCTCCATTTCGCCGACCCACGGCTCTGGCCTCAGGCCCAGCAACAGTGGAAGTTGATCGATTTTGGTGTAGCCCACCCGATTGTGCAACAACCTCCCCATGACCACGTCGGGGTCATGTTTGAGGTCCTTCCAGTCGGCGAAACGGTACTCTGATACGCGGTCCAGCAGTTCGTGCATCTTCTGGAACATGACGTGAGATTCGAAAGCCTCCAACGGATCCTCGTGGAGTTTGAAGGACTTGGACAACAGCATATTCTGGAGCAGACGATATTCAATCACTTTCTCCTTACCGCCGGTTATGTAGTGTTCATCCACTTTGAGAATAAATTCCCCTTCGTCCGTTCCTCTATAGAATCCTATTGAAACCACGTTGCGTACTTCCAGTTCATGCAGCATGTTCTCGATCATCCTCTGTGGGAAGGGTAACCGTTCATCCAATTGCTCCAGTTGCTGTGGACCTTCACTACCCAGCATGTCAACCAATTTCACACGCAGGCACTCGTGTGGGTCTGACAAGGGTACATCCGCCCATGAACTGGGATTGTTTCCCTCGAATCCGTCGGCCATCTTGTATGTCAGCCCGCCAGTGTAGAGTTGGCGCAGGTCGTCCAATTCTCCCGCACCTTGGCTAGCGAGGACGCCTAGGGTACCGTGAATGTCCGCCATTCGACCTGAGAACCATTTGCCATCGACCTGATCGTTCCCAGTTCCTTTGATCTTGGTAATATCGTCCCGTTTGAGCAGTTCATCCCGCCACTGGCGCAGGATGGCGTTGTCGATTCCCTCGAGCTTGTCGGCATACAGTGGATTCTGTAGGCCACTTTCCAGCCCTCCACCCATGTCCATGAGTTTCAGCAGACCGTCGGCGTCCTCTGGCACGGCCACTTTGTCGCGGTAGTACTGGTCGACCCCCATGGAATCGAGGTCGGTTGCAAGAGCACGGCGCCCGAGCAACCGGCGCAGAATCTCCGGGTCGATGTCCTTGATGAGGTAGGCTCGGGTGCGCAGCGCAAGCAGGTCCTCGAACGCTGACATGTAGAGGTTCATGCCCAGTGGCGATGGAATCTTCACCTGAGTGTGAATGATGCGCGCGTCGCCTTTGATCACATCATCGATGAACGATTCGAGTCCGGGCAGGTCAAGGTCGTGTTGCAGAATCTCGTTGCACGCCTCTCGCACCAGCAGAGAATCATCCATGGCTCGGTGGTTGCGGAACAGCGTCTCCGCCTTCTGCTGGAACTGCTGAGGGGAGACCTCCTCGGCGCCGACGCGTCGCGGAATTATCAGACTGCGTCCAGCAACCTCGCGGAAGCGTTTGGCGAACAGTTGGGTGTCGAGCAGATGGGTTTCAATCAAGCCCCGGTGGTCATTGGTGGCGAACAGATGCGGGAACGACTCCGGTTCAATCTCATGTGACATTTTTGCGAGGAAGCCGTTCTCATCGAACGACAGTTCGTGAACATCGATGTCATTGGCCTTCGCCAACCCGGCGAAGAAGTATCCCAGCGTGAGGTTGAACGCTCTCCCCCTACAGGTAGTGACCATGTACGTCGGGATTCCGACTTGGATCTGCTCCAGCAGGATGCGATTGTGCGCTGGAACAGTGAACGTTTCCGCAAGATGCTGCTCCAGGAAGACGGCGACACCGTTGGCTACTGGTTGAGTCAAACCATATGCATCGGTGAGCAGCTTACGCGGGTCCCGCTGCCTTCGAAGGGCGGTTACACAAGCCCCGAGTAGGCTGAGTACTGCACCCGACAGTTCTGGGCTGCGGCTCTGTGCCTCACCAGACCAGGAGGGGACGGTAGGGCGAAATCCCGTGACTGGGGAGACGTTTACGCGCGAACCCTGAATGGACTGGATGCGGTAGGTGGTTCCACCGAGTAGGACCACATCTCCACCGCGAAGGTTCTGTACGAACGAGGAGGATAATTGGCCGACCATCGAACCGTCGGTGTTGAGCACGAGGTAGTTGTTGTCTGGAGCGATGGTGCCGATGTTGGTGTAGTAGATCATCTGCGAGTACCCGCGCTTGCCGAACGCGTTGTCCTCCCATTCGACCCAGATGCGATTCTCTTCCTCGAGCATGTCGAGAACCTCGATGTAATCATCGTAGGGAAAATCACGAAACGACCATGTGGCGGTTATGAGAGAGTAAGCCTCGTCGATGTCCTGCTCGCCGATGATAGTCAGCCCGACGATGAACTGCGCCAGCACGTCGAGAGAGTTTTCCGGAAAACGCAATTGGTCCATCTCACCTTCCATGATGGCTCCCTGCAACGCCACCAACTCGATGAGGTCGTGCGGACTGCTGGGCAGGAATCGCGCCCTCGGCACGCCACCTACGTGATGTCCCGCCCTGCCGATGCGCTGCAGACCTGTGGTAATCGAGCCTGGCGAACCAAGTTGCACCACCAGATCGACGCTGCCGATGTCGATGCCCAACTCGAGCGAGGAGGACGAGACCGCGCAGCGCAGTTCTCCATCCTTCAATCGCTGCTCGACCTCGAGGCGAATCGTCTTGTCCATCGAACCGTGATGTGCCTGGATGGCGTCGCCATCCCAACCAATGATGCGCCTGAGTCTGGACACAATCTCCTCTGTCATCGCTCGTGTGTTTACGAACACCAGCGTGGTCGTATGTGCCTCTACGAGGTCTCGTATACGTTCGACGTTGGCATCGAGGATTTGCTTGTGATCGAACTGCGGGTCGTTGAAGCGCTCGTGTGGCAGAATGATGTCCAAGTCGAGTTCGCGAGCCCCGGAGACCTTGGCGATGCACACTTTCTGGTCATCCCCTTCTTCTTCGCGACTGTCCGAGGAAACAAGGTAGTGGGCGACCTGTTCGAGTGGTTCCATGGTCGCTGAGATACCGATGCGCTGCACTGGTGTCTCGATGACGGTGTCCAGTAGTGAGAGGGAGAGGGCGAGGTGCACACCGCGCTTGGTCGGCACGAGGCTGTGCATCTCGTCAATCACCAACCATGACAGTTGGGAGTAATGTGGGCGGAATCTCTTGGCGGCGAGAGTAAGGGCCAGGCTCTCAGGGGTGGTAATCAGGATGTGCGGAGGCTTGCGGAGCATCTTCTGACGCTCGGATTGACTGGTATCTCCAGTTCGCAATCCAACTCGAATGTCTTTCGCGCGGCTGGGCAGGAAGCGCTCCTTGATCTCGGTCAGCGGCCCGATGAGGTTCTTCTGGATATCATTAGCGAGCGCCTTGATTGGTGAGATGTAGACACAGTATACTCGCTCCTCCAGTTCTCCGTCCATAGATTTTCGAATCAGGTTATCGATGATTGACAGGAACGCGGTCAGGGTCTTGCCGCTGCCTGTGGGGCTACATAGCAGTAGGTGCTCACCACCGATGATACTTGGAATAGCCAACTTCTGGGGATCTGTGAAATCGGGGAACGTGTCCTCGAACCAGTCCCGTACAGGTTGGCTCAAGTCAGCGTATATCGACTCGGATTCGGAGTACGAATCCAAGTATACTGTTTCAACCATGATACTTCTCGCCTTTGAATTCGGCGGACAGCGCACCGAGGCGATATATCAATCATTCCCTATTCAAATGAAAATCGATTACCCTCCCATCGGTTCAGCGGATGAACAAGGTGGGTTTCACGCCCATCCGACGCCGTCATTACTCCAGCGTGCAACCGAGATGACATCGGGGTCTCCTTCCCGTTCTGTCAGCAGTGGTGATGCTATCGCTACAGGCGGCATCGTCAGCTCCTGTAATGCGCCCGTTGGACACGAGCCGATGCATGATAGACAGCCAACGCAATTGGCGTTCAACACTACGACGGCCCGCTTGTTCCGATGTGGAGCGCATTCAGTCAGCGGGAGCAGCGCCTCGAACGGGCAGTGGGTAATGCACAGGTCACACCCCGTGCAGTCCGGCTCGATGATCTCGACCATCGCTTGGCCCATTGAAGAACGGGAGCAGGTGGCCCCTCTTGACGGTGGCTACGGCAAAGGGTTGAGAACCGGGTGTGGTTGGAGTGTGCCCAAGGTGGTCTGTTTCATGGAAGAGGACAGAAGTCGCAATCTTCTCTCTCTGCTCAAACGGCGTGGCATCATCTTCCCCGCGTTCGAGGTTCACGGCGGGGTATCCGGATTGTTCGATTACGGCCCAGTGGGGGGCAGATTGCTCAGGAAGGTGCAGCAGGCCTGGATCGACCATTTCCTGCGACTGGGGAACATCGTAGTAATCGATTCACCCACCCTGACCCCACATTCCGTGCTCGAGGCGAGTGGCCACGTAGGCGCGTTCAACGACCATGCCTCGGAATGTGCTGCCTGCAACGCTGTCTTCCGCAGCGACCATCTGCTTGAGACCCACCACTCCAACCCTGACTCACTCGCGGCGGCAGAACTCGATGGACTTCTATCCGACCATCAGGTTCCTTGCCCCTCATGCGGTGAGCATAACTGGCAGGGCGCCCGCCCTCTGAACTTGATGTTCTCTACGAGAATCGGCGCCACTGGGGGCGGTCGACAGGCGTACATGCGCCCGGAGACCGCTCAGGGGATGTTCCTCACCTTCCCGTACCTATACCGCCATTTCCGTAGCCACCTTCCGTTCGGTGCCGTTCAAGTCGGTAAGGGATACCGTAACGAGATCAGCCCTCGCCAGGGGATGATACGCCAACGGGAATTCAATATGGCTGAACTTGAGTATTTCATCGACCCTGCGGCACCACTCGACCTCGACCTATCAAGTTGGAACGACCGCCCATTCAACCTCGTCCCTGACCCACAGGGCCCGGCCCCTGAACCGAGCCAACTGACAATCGCAGATGCGGTTGCTACTGGGGTTGTTCGCCACGCTACCGTCGGCCTGTTCATGGCGCTGACACACGACTTCCTCGTCGCTGTTGGCTGCGACCCGAAGCGGATTCGGTTCCGACAGCACGAAGGCGACGAGATGGCGCATTATGCCAGTGACTGCTGGGACTGTGAACTGCATGGCTCTTACGGATGGGTCGAGACAGTCGGCATCGCCCACCGTGGCTGCTACGACCTCGAAGCGCATGAACTGGCGACTGGTAACAAGGAACTGCGTGCCTGGCGTGAGTTCAATGAACCGCAGACCGTTGTCAAGGATGTCCTAGCTCCGGTTGGTGGTGTGATCGGACCAGCCTTCCGTGACCGAGCGCGTCAGGTCAACGAGGCTTTGGCTGCCTTGGAACAACTTCCAGAATCACTCCCATTCGAACTGACACTGGCGGGTGGGGAGATAGTCACCATCGAAGAGAACATGGTCGAGGCCAGGAGAGTCGAGGAGGTCGCTCGCGGTGAGTGGTTCATTCCGCATGTCATCGAACCGGCGTTCGGCATGGATCGCATCATCTGGCACATCGTCGACCACGCACACGAGGAGACCGAGAAAGAGGGTGAACCCTACGTCATCCTGCACCTTGCCGAAGGCGTAGCTCCGTACGATGTCAGCGTGCTGCCGCTATTCGAGAAGGATGGAATGGGAGAGATAGCGCGCGCGCTTAACCACAGAATCCTCGAAATTCCCGGCATCCAATCACAATACGACTCATCGCAGTCCATCGGTCGACGCTATGCTCGCGCGGATGAAATCGGCACCCCGTGGTCCGTCACCGTCGACCATACCTCACTCGAGGATGGAACTGTCACGGTACGGCGCCGCGACGACCAACAACAGATTCGAGTAGGACAAGATGACCTGTGCGAACATATCGCCCGCGGAAGCGTCTCCTCACTGTTCAGTTGACGGAGTCTTCTCCATTCCGGGATGAAGGTTCAAGAGGCGTCGCTCGCCGATGGTGCATGATGGCGTCGCAGAATGAGGATACTATCGCAGATTGGTGCGAGCGCTATCGACCTCAGACAGAATCTGAACTTGAGGGGAACGACGCCGCGCGCAAGCGCATTCGCTCTTGGCTGCAGTTGTGGACGCGTGGCACCCCCGACCAGAGGGGTTTGCTGCTCACCGGTCCGCCAGGGGTCGGAAAGACGAGCATAGTTCGAGCGATTGCCAACGACCTCGGTTGGGACGTCATAGAGTTGAACGCCTCTGATGCGCGCAACGCAGCGGCGATTCGCACGGCAGCAACATCCGGAGCCACTCACTACACCTTCGGCATGGACGGTTCCTTCAGCAGAGATGCCAGCCAGCGCACTCTGATACTACTCGATGAGGTGGACCACCTTCAAGGGACTTTCAGAGCGACGAGCGAGAAGCGAATCGACAGCACTCTCGCCGCCAGCAGAGGTGCTGATGATGCCAAGAACGTCCTCACCGGGGATACTGGAGGCAAGGCGGAACTGATGCGGTTGCTGAAGGTCGCCGAGCAGCCTGTCATCATGACCTGCAACGACGAAATGCGCCTGTGGGGGGCTGGCCAGTACTGGCGCTCTGCCCGTGACAGATTCAACGCGCTCGCCAGTGTCATCCAGTTTCGCCGAGCGACTGACACTGCCATGCGCCGAATCACGCGCCGTGTCCTCGACGAAGAGGGGGCCAGCGCCGACGGGGTTGCCATCGACCGATTGTTGCAGTCGAATCCCGGTGATCTGCGAGCGCTCATCCGTGACTTGCAGATGATTATCGAGAGTGGTGTCGAGAACATCGACATGGCAGCTGTTGAACTGCAGTTAGCGCGCGGATTGCGTGACCAGCAGATCGACTTGTTTCCTGGATTGGAGCAACTCTATCGCACGAACTCTGCCGCTGAATCTAGTCGTATCGGCCGCGAACTGGAGAAGACACCTCCCGAACTGGTAGCGTGGGTCTCTTGGAACAACGGCTCGGTACTACCTGACGGCGAATCGCGGGCGAGGGCTGCAGAAGCGCTCACAACTGCTGATCAAGCGCTGGCGGTGCTCTACGAGAATAATGCCTTCCGCAGTTGGTACTGGGCAGGAGACATCGCCGCTCTGTCAGCCAGCGTGGTGTCTCATGCTCAACCTGATGGACGCATCTCGCTCTCCTTCCCTGAGTTTCTTCGTAGGGGCAACGAGCCATGGAGACGTACCGGACTGATCGAGGCTCTGTCGGGATGCTCTGGCTCCAGCAAGCAGGCCGCGCGCGAGGAACTCTGGCCTCAACTGGCCGCCATTCACGACGAGGGTGATGGTCTAGATGCGAACGACTTCTCACTCAACATCGCGCTAGGCCTCGATGCAGATAGCCACCTTCTGCTACATGGGTTACCAACAAACCGAGTTGCCTCAAAGCGAATCGCTGAAGCCTACACTGAAGCGCAGGACAGACCGGTTGACGATGTGCAAGAGTTCGATGTCCCAGAGGTAGATTCCTCGGATGATGACGAGCCTCCCGCCGGTCAGAAGCGCCTCGACCTGTTCTGATCTCATTTCTTCCAGACTCGAGGAGTCAGCAGCACGATCACAGTAAGCAGTTCCAGACGTCCCAGCCACATCATCAATGAGGTGATGATCATCGAACTCCAATGCAGACTGGCCCAGGTCTGGGTCGGCCCGAACGCACCGAGTGTAGGTCCGGTGTTACCTAGTGACGACACAACGATGCCGATGAGCGACTCAAGATCAAGGTTGTATTCGATGAACGAAAGAAGCAGCAACCCTGCCATTGCGATGACCGCCCACCACGACAACATCCCGACGATAATCCATAATTTGTCATCCTCGACCACCTCTCCGTCCATTCTCACCAGGTGCACCTTGCGCGGGGATGAGATGCGGGAGATCTCTCTCCTAGCCAGTTGAAACGCTATGCGCAATCGCAGTATCTTCAGCCCACCACTGGTCGAGCCTGCGCACGCCCCGACTATCATAAGCAACAGAAGTATCACCTTGGAGAGAATCGGCCAGGCGGCGAAATCAGCCGTCGCGTATCCAGTCGAGGTGCCAATCGAAACTGCCTGGAAGGCTGCGAGCCTGAATGAATCCACTGACCTTACATCAGCCGCCATGATCAGATTGACCGTCATGACTGTCCACGCCCCGAGCAACACCAGCAGGTAGACCTGTAGTTCGTTGTTGGTAACCACATTGAACCACTCCTTCAACCAGAGGAAGTGGTAGAGGGTGAAGTTGATGCCAGTGGCGACCATGAAGAAGATGATGATCCACTCGACAGTGGGACTCTGGAAATGCATGATGCCGGCATCGTATGTGCTGAAGCCTCCGCTGGGCATCGTGGTGAACCCATGGTTCACTGAATCGAACCAACTGAGCCCACCCACGAATCTCAGCAGTAGCATCTCGGCGAGAGTCAGCACGATGTAAATCGTCCAGAGGATCTTGGCAGTCTCCGCAAGGCGGGGGCGCAGTCGGGAGAGCGACGGGCCCGTGAGTTCCGCTCTGGCGACACTCATTCCGCCGCCTAGATAGCGCGATAGGATCAGAATCCCGAGCATGATGATACCCATGCCCCCGAGCCATTGCGTCAGGCTACGCCATAGCAACAAACTGCGCGGTTGCGCTGCGATGCAGTCGCTGACAGCAGCAGTGCAAATCGGACTGGTGTCCCCATCGATGACAGTCGCTCCCGTCGTCGTGAAACCGGACATCGACTCGAACCATGCGTGAACATAACCCACAGCCATGGTCGACAAATCGACGTCCCCCGCAAGGAGTGCGAAGGGGCCGTGGAACATTCCACCCAACCAGTACGGCAGCGCGCCGATGGCGACAACCACCGGCCAACCCAATGCGACAGCAGCGAATGCTTCACGATCGCGCAGTCGCTCATCAGTGTCCTCGCGCGTGCCCCAGCGTTTGAGCAGGAACCCCAGAACACACGAGAGCAGCAGAGGGGGTAGGAATGCGCGGCTGGCGAAATCCATTCCATCGCCTAGAATGAGTGTTGAAAGCCCGACAACAGTCAGTGGGATGCAGAGTAGAATCAGTGTCCAGCCTACCACTAAGCTGAGAATATCCTTGCGCATTGGCTCAACTCCGCTTCATCAGGTCGGCCTCGACCTGATCGACGCCTGTGAGCAGCACGAACAACAACAGATTGTCGCCTTCCATGAACACCTTGTCCGATGATGCGCGCAACTTGGTCTTGGAATCGCCCCTGCCTGTTCGCTCTATGAACGCCACGCGGCACTTCCCTCCTCTTCCTTCCAACGACGACACCGGCTTTCCTATCAGCGCGCTGTTTGGGGAAACGACCGCTGTCATACCCACCAGATCTGGGATACTGGCCAGGAGGTGGTATGTGCCAGGAACTCGGCTGTGCACATACTGCAGAATCGAGTCGATCGCAACCCTGCGGCGACTGACTGCGTAAGTTCGTCCGATACGTTTGACCATCAGGGCGAGATCGCTGTCGTCGAGTACCAATCCTGAGCGCTGCACGCCCAGTTCGCTCGCCTGCATGGCAACCGCGATGTTTGCATGGTCGTCATCGAGCACGGCTATCGAGATGTCGTGGCCGCCCAGTTCTAACTCGTTGAGTAGGTCAACATCCTGCAGGTCGCCGTGCATGACGTCGATGTCCTTCTCGTTGCCAATCTCACTGCCAGCGAGTTGGTTGGCCTCCTCTAGACTCGGGCTGAGCACCGTGACTGAAGCGCCTTCGTCCAGGTATGACTTCGCTAGACGCTTTCCCAGACGTGTCGCACCGAAGATGGCTACTCGTGGATGTTCGGGGTACTCCGGCTCCTCATGACCTGCTGCCTGCACGATGCGGCGGAAGGTGTGCTGACCGACAGTTGCGAATGCCAGACGGTCACCCGCTTCGATTTGGGTTGTTTCGTCTGGAACCAATGTTCCGGAATCCTTGCGAGCAAGAGCAAACACGCGTGGCAATCCGTCGATGGTAGCTTCCGCCTCACCGAGAGTCTTGTGCACCAGTCGATCCGCTCCGGGATGCACTTCCACCTCGGCTATCCATGCGTCGTTTCCCAGCGATAGTACCTCGCTCATGGCGGCAGCCTTCAATCCAGCCTTCAGGTCGTCGACCAACCTGATGTCGGGGCAGACGGCGTGGTCGGTTCCTGTCCAACGTCGTAGCCGGCCGTCTTCGGTCTCCTTCTCAACAAGTTCGCTGTCGTTGATGCGAGCAATCGTCATCAGGCTGCGGCCTGAATCGCCATTCGCTTCCTCGAACAAGTCACGAGCCAATCCACATGCTAGCAGATTCATTTCATCTCGCGCTGTTGCTGCGATGAACACCTCGGCGTCACGAACTTTCGCCTCCTCGAGATCCTCGCGCCGCGAAGCATCTCCTTGCAGTACGAGTACATCGAGAGCCTGAGCCTCTTTGAGAGCATGGGTATCGTTGTCGATGAGCACGACATCCCTGCCTTCGCTGCGCAACGCCTTGGCCACCCCGCGACCTACTTCGCCGGCCCCTCCGATCACTATGCGCATTCTGACAACCCCGGTTGATTCGCCGCCTTCCGTCTCCCTTTTCAGCATTAACTACAGCAAGTCGAGTCTCACCTTGTATGTTCCACCGCTGTGTACTGGTCCCGCGACAGTGTCCCATGACATGTTCCATTGGAACTGGTTGGCGTTTAAGTTCAGTGGTCTATAGAATTCACCAGCCGCTCCCCCCTCGTTGCTGGCAGGCTCGATCCACTCAGTGAAGGCGGTCGGGGTGTGCAACAACCACTTGTTGTTCACCACATCCACCGACGCCTCGAGGTAACAGGTCTCGAGCTTGATCGACTTCGCCGCGCACCATCCCGAGTCGTACGGGATGAGCACATTGGACCAGGCGTGTGGTTCCCACTTGGTGTGCTCCATGTCCGTAAGGGCTCCGAACTCGTACCATGCGGGAATGTTTCGCGCCCTGAGAATGCTCATCCAGGCGTTGGACTGCTCGTCGCAATCACCCAGCCCATGCGCAAGACAGGTGGGGCCACTGCGAGGTGGGTTGGCAAGGCCATAGGAATACTGCACGTTATCGCGCACATACTCAAACGCGGCATGAGCGAAGGCGAATACATTCTGCTGCTGGTCGGAAGGGAGCGAGGCTGTGATCTGATCCGCAGCCGCTGTGACCAGCGAATGCTGTCCGTCTATCGCCCAATCAGGCCAATTAGGGTCGAACGAGCGATCGTACCATTGAGGAACATCGCCAATGAGGTTGGTCGTCGAGCCGACCCACCCGGGGCGGTACAGATCATCGAAATCACCAGAGCTGTCCACGTTCATGGCGAATCCCTTCCCTGAAACGACGTTGTCCACGCTGCCGTCGAGCCACCAGGTGTACGAATGTGCCAGCACGACGTAGCGAATGACGAGTTGCACACTGCTCCGCGCCGGCATCGTCCCTGACCATACGATGCAGCGCATGAACTCGCAACGTTCCTCACCCTGTCCCGGAACGGGCCAGTAGACAGTTGTCATCCCATCGCCGAGGTCGATGGCATCCTCTTGCTCAAGATGCGAACTGGTCAACAGTGGCACACCTATTGTCGCTGAATTGGCACCCACTGACATCAATTTCACGACCTGCAAGGATGACGCTGGTTCCTTAGCCCCGGATTCGTAGGTGAAGGTGTCATCCCAAGTCCCACTGCTGGTCCTCTGAATAGGGATGGGCACGCGATAGGTGAATTCGCGGTCGGAGAAGTCGTAGTTGTCCAAGCGTACCGTCCTCTCGAGTGTGTAACTCGTGGTGACCGGATACTCATGGTACGGTCCAACCTGATCCCATAATTCCCCCAGCCAGTGATCGAGCTGTCGTCTCAACTGGTCCTGAGCCGGAGTGAACAGGAATACGAAGGCGATAACGACCACGATGACGATCTTTCGGTATTGCTTGCTACCGCGCTTCCTACTGCGCCGCATCGCCTTCCCACTGGAGACTCGATATCCAGGAGTCGCCCGGGATCTCGGGGGGGCCGTGCCGGTCCTGCTCGATGGACGTGGTGTGACGCGCGCTGGCAATCCCTGACTACCCTCAACGAACCTGCCACAGGTGTAGCACAGAGGTTGACCCTCAACTATCCCAGCGAGGCAGTAGGGGCAGCGAGTCATCACTGAGATACCCTCACCAGCGCCCCATAACGGTTCCCCAACGCGTATTCGTGAAACGATAGGCAGGGGGTCATTCCTCTTCTGCTACCGGAATCCCACGCTCACGCTCACGCCGTTGTTTCAGTCGCCTGCCGCCCTTCCGCCGAACCCGCTCATACTCCTGCCTGAGAGCGGGAAGCAGAGCCATTGGTAGCCAGTCGTCATCTGCGCGCATCTGCCCTAGCAAGACTGCTGGGACCAGCATCAGCAGCATCGGTAGGTTGAGCACACCGTAGGCCAGCAGGAAGAGTAGCAATCCGCGAGCAAGCGCAGCCTTCCAGATGGCAGCCCATGGCCTACCGGCTAGGATGCCCGCCCCCTGCCAAGCGCCGATAATACCCTGCATCCACGGAGCGAATACCGCCAGGTAAACTCCCAACAGTATCGTAGGGGTGCCGAATCCCGAGATGATTCCTATCCAGTTCTCGTCAGCGACTCGAATCAGCAGGTAGACGACCTGCATCCCCCCTAGTCCGAGACCGAATGTCCAACCAGAGGTGGGCGCGGCGCGCAGCATCTTGACGCGCTCGCGCGTGAGCAGCAGATGGACGGCACCGGTCTGAGACAGACCGATGAACATCAGCAGCACCACCGATTCCACAGGTACTGCCCTGACGGCGAGCATCGGTTGGATGAACAGGCTGTCGACGAACCAAGCGGACAGTCCACCGATGGCGATTCCCCAGGCGAGATGAATCGTGGCATTGGGCATGTCGTAGAATCCGACCATCCGCCGCATCCCGCCGCGCCAACCTACGAAGATGCCCACCAATCCGATTAGCGTGAGCGCCTGAGCATGCCACATCGTGGGCAGGGGTGTGGCCATCGAGGCTCGGACCTGAGCGCCTCTCATGTATACTTCCCAGTCCCTGAGAACGGAACACCGTGTCTGAAAGGCCGACGGGTTGAAGGCTGACCCTTGTCAGCGGCGGATGAGGATAGAGATGGCACTCGATGGACTGCGCTCAGGCATCTTCGGCGCGTTGTCAGCACTGAAGGGTAAGCGTAAGCTCGACGAGGGTGAACTCTCTGACATGGTGCGCAGTATCAAGAAATCACTGCTCGAAGCCGATTTCAACGTCCGCCAGACGAAGGAGATCTCCGAGAGACTTGAGCAGCGAATGCGCGACGAGGAACCGCGGCCGGGCATCACACTGCAGACCCACGCGCTGAACATCCTCTACACTGAACTCGTGCGCATTCTCGGAAAACCAAGGGAGATTCATCCACACGGACAGACGATTCTGATGGTGGGACTCTATGGTCAAGGTAAGACGACCACCACCGCCAAACTCGCTGAGTGGTGGCGCAGACGACACGGCATGAAAGTCGCAGTCATTGAGGCCGATTCACACCGACCGGGCGCGTATGCTCAACTACAGCAACTGCTAGCCGACACACCAACAACGGTGTACGGGGAGCCTGACGAGAAAGATGCGCTGACCATTGTACGCAACGGAATCGCTGCAGTAGGTGACGCGGATCTGGTCATCATCGACACCGCCGGCCGAGACCGGCTCGACGACGAGTTGCAGATTGAACTCGAGAACATCCACAAGGTGGCCAACGCCACCGAGCGCTTCCTCGTCATCGACGCGCAGGTCGGTCAAGCTGCCGGACCAGTCGCCGCCAATTTCCACGACTTAGTGGACATCAGCGGTGTCATCGTAACCAAACTCGACGGCACGGCGCGTGGTGGTGGTGCGCTGTCGACAGTGGCGGCTACCGGCGCGCCGATCGTGTTCATTGGCGAAGGTGAGAAGGTCGGCGACCTGGAGTTGTTCGAATCGAACCGCTTCATATCACGGCTTCTCGGGATGGGCGACATTCAGGGACTGATTGACCTCGCTCCCGAAGATCTCGATGCTGAAGAGGCGCAACGCATCGCTGAGCGGCTGATGTCAGGCCGCTTCAGCCTACACGACATGGACCAGCAGATGGAGATGATGTCGCGAATCGGAACCGTCGACCGCATTATGTCACACATGCCGGCGGGAATGTTCGGTCTTGGTGGAATGTCAACCAGGCAGAAGAAGGAGATGCAGACCAACCTCGATCGCTTTCGTATCATCATGGACTCCATGACTGCCGACGAGAAGAACGAACCCACCCTGCTCAAACAGGAGCGCATCCGGAGGGTGGCGCGTGGCTCTGGTGCCACCGAGAAGGAAGTGCGCGCCCTACTGGCGCAGTGGAACAAGTCACGCAAGATGATGAAAGGAATGCGCGGTGACCGGCAGATGCGCAAGAAGATGAAGCAAATGATGGGTGACCTCGACGACTTCGACATCGCTTGAGTCATCATTTCTGAGTCGAGAGGTCTATTGCCAATTATCCTGAGCGAGGTGCATGGGAGAGCGGCGCTTCGCCATCATCGGGCACCGAGCGCTGAATGACGGTAAGCTACCGCTGAATGACCTTGCTGGCGCGGGCGGCAGGATGGACGTGCTCGTGCGCGCGATTAACACCGCACTCTTCCTATCTCATGGCATTCGAAATGATTCGCACATCACGCTGCACCTGATGGGTGGTCCGGGTCCTCCGCGCCGAATATGGTTCGATGGCAGTCGTCTCGAAGGTGTGCACGCCGATGAACGAGCAATCGCCGGCCAGGTCGCAAAGGTGCTGCGCGAGCCAACACCCCCCATAGGAAGATTGGATGAAATCTGGCCGGGCCTGTGGCACAGCGGAGGAGACATCTCGACCACAGTTGCAGAATGGCGGCGCGAAGAAGTATCCATGGTGAGGCTCGATGCCGATGCGCCGATGCTGTGTGTGCCGGGTGGTGAACATTCAACCAACCATGGAGGCCATAAACTCGGGTTCTTCCTCTCAGATGACCTGCCTTTCACCGATACTGAACTTGAACAAACCAGCTTGATTCCAGCACGTTCTCTCGGAGATCAGTGGATTCAAGGACACTCAGCGATTGCAGTAGTTCACCATCTTCTAGATACTGCAGTTGCACTCGATCTTGGCGAATGAGATTTCAAACATTCAACCAACGCGGTAGTCCGTGGATATCGGCTTCGAGTGCGGCTTCAAGGAGGGAATCTGGGATGGCCAATGGATGAGTCTGGGGCCAAGTCGGCAGGGTCGTGATCGATGTGCTGCCCGCAGCGATGGCATCTGCGTCACCACCTTCTACCTCCTCCAACACAATCTCCTTCGCACCAATGCGGCAATTGTGCTCATCTAGTTCGACTGAACTCATGTCAATAGCCCCGCGATACCAGCGGGCACCTAGTCGAGTCGTCTGATATCCGCCATCCCACTCACCAGCGCAGTTCAAGTTGAGCAGGACATCACCTCGTTGGAAAGCCATCCTGAGCGCACCCATGGATGAGCGCCCATCCCGCTGTTCCGGTCCACGGATTCCATGAGGGCGCAATCGGTTGACTGCGGTGCCCGGCAACAACTCAGCAGCGGCTTCCACAACCCTGAGCGTCGCTTCCACGGCATGAGTGTAGTCCTCGTGATCGAATGTACCGAGACTGGTTGAAATCGCCGGCATGCCGTATACCGCTGCTTGGCGCGCGGCGGCGACAGTCCCTGAGTGGAGTATGTCAATCGACACATTCGGACCGTGGTTGATGCCGCTGATGCAGAGAGAGGGCACCATGCCTTCTGGGAACAGTTGCTCACACTCCTCAAGTGCCAGTATTACTGAGTCGCAGGGAGAAGCATCCAGACTCACCATCTCCACTGGAGGACCGTTTGCTTCCAAATCCAGTATGTCACGCAAATCATCTCGGTTGGCGACCACCAAGTCCTGATGCAATGTCAGACGCATCCCAGATGCGCTCTGCTCCCGTGCTGGAGCGAGGACCAACAGTGGGAATCCTCGATTATGCAACGCGTGTATGAGCGCGTGCAGACCCGCCGCCTCTATGCCATCATCGTTGGTCAGCAGGATACAAGGGCGTGACACACTCACTCCTCGCCGCTGGCTGCCTGAGCATCGGTATTCAAATCATCCAAACCCAAACTCACCAGTAGAACCCCGGCAATGAGCAGCGGCCCGCCGAGCCAGGTCCATATTCCCGGTACGCTGGTGGTCCCCAGTATCCAGCCCAGTAACGAGCCGATGAGTGGCTCGAGTACGACCGCGATGGATATCACCAGCGGAGGAAACCAGCGCAGCACCGCGTTGATTCCTGTGTGGCCGACCATCCCGGGACCCAGAGCGAGGTAAGCGATGTACGGCAGCCAGACAAGAGAACTCCATCCAAGCACTGCCGAAGCAGCTGGGATGGTCCCCCAGGCAGCCCCCTCAAGCCAAACGGCGGACAGTGCCAGCATGACGGCGGCGATGAGAGTGACCGGAAAGGCGTAGACGAACAGCGGCATCCATTCCCTCAGCACCCGCCCAGCGGCGAGGTATCCTACGATTGCGACCGCACCGAGGAAGGCGGCGGCATCACCGGCCAAGGTAACCTCACCCTCCGAACTGATGCCCATTAGAACCACGGCAGCACCGAGGAACCCGAGCACTGCACCCAATGTCTGCTGCCGATTAGTGGGCCGTTTCAGCAACCATAAACCCACAACGATGACCAGCGGGTGAGATGTGACGAACAGCAGGCTGTGTGTGAGCGAGGTGTGGTCAAGTGACCATACCCAACTTCCGAAGTGAATCCACAAGCAGAGCCCAGAGCCGACGATGATCCCCCACACCTTCGAATCCTTCAGACGTCCTCTCGTCTCATCCGCCATTCCGCGGTACTGCCACATTGCCAGTGGTGCCAGTAGGGCTGCAGTCAACTGCAGACGCCACGATGCGCGCAGAAGCGGCTGCACCTCGTCAATCAGTTGGAACACAGGTCCTGCGCTCGATACGGCCAGCACGGCCGCGCCAAGCAGGACCCAAGCGTGCAGTGGTGGAGGCTCGCGCGCCATCGCGCAGCCCCCTCAATCCAACTCCGCTTCCATCAACTGGTCCTTCGGACCAATGATTCCCGCCTTGCGGAACAACATGTAAATCGCTCCTGCTAACAGCACGTTGATCACGATGAACGAGCCCATTCTCACCCATGGATACCAACCTAGATCCCCCATCACTTCATTTCGCATGACCGGGTCTCCGTTTTCATCCAGCAATGGCACTCCTCCTGTCATCTCAGGCACGTCCTCACCCCCACTGGGCAGTTCGTCTACAGCCGCCAACGCTGCTGATTCGACACCTAGGAACGCCTCACCGGTGAGCATGCCTGCAGCAATCATGAATGTAGCCAGCAGCAAGATGGCGCGCGTCCGCTCGGCTACCTTGTTGCCCTCTTTGGAACGAATCTTCTCCACCTTTGGCTTCAACTTGCGCTCCTCCCACCAGTCACGAGCTCCGCCGCCGATGAGCATCGGGAAGGTCATCAGCGTCGGGAGGTACATACCAAGACCGAACGACGTCCCCATCCCAGTAGCCCACTCAGCGAAGCAACCGAGCGCGAAACCTAGTGCCAAGGCCCTCAGGTCACCCTCCCCCTCTGCGAGCAGGATGGTGAAAGTGGCGAACGCGTTCGCTTGGGGGGCCACCAGATCTATGTCGCCATTGGCGAGCATGATTGAGAGGAAGATGGCGATTCCGGCACCTAGGATTGAGCCGGGCACTACCCCCATGATGTTGCCCTTCGATATGTGATATGGTCGATTACCGATGTACAGGCTGTTCTTGTAATCTGCAACCACAGTTCCGGACATCGAGATGGCCGAGCCGAACACCGTTGTGCCGACCAACCCCATCAGAATCGCTTCCTCTTTGGACAATCCCAGCGTTTCGCGGAAGTTCAGGAATAACGCGAGCAGCATTAGCAACACGATGAATGAGGTGCCCGAGACCGGCTCGATACCCGTCTCACCCATCACGCGAACGGCGATCGCCCCCAGCAGGAAGGTGGTTACTGCGACGACGATGGCGAAGATGATGCTCGGCAGCACTGGGAAGCCTCCAAGGGTGAAGATGACTATCATCGCGATGAATGCGATTCCGAGGAATATCGGAATATGGTATAGCGGCCACTCATACCACCCCTTGCCTTCGATGTACTCCTCACCCTGCTCTCCCTGAAACGCTTTGGCGATGTCTCCGAAGATGTTCTTGAAGGTCGGGGCCATCTTGAACAGGCCTAGGAAACCCCCTCCGAGAATCGCTCCTATGGCAATCAGTCGAATCAGCGTGCTGTAGGCTACGATCTGAACCACCGGGCTGTATGGCTGAGTGTTGGGGTCTCCGACGTCGGATAGGAGGAAGTAATCCCCCAGACCCGCGATGTACACCGGCACGTCGAGAATGACTGCTAGGGGAACGAGGTAGAACCAAGCGACCAACGTCCCGAGATTAACGAGCACCGCAACGCGCGAGCGCATGAACCAGCCGATGGCGAACAGTGTAGGAGACATTTCGACACCCAGATAGGTGTATTGAAATGGATTCACACTACCCTCTTCGTAGTAGGTGACTCCGCGCGACACACCATCCCATGTACCATGATTTCCATCGACTGTGTCCACTCCGGCAGGCTGGTGAATGGCTCGCTCGCTGAAGATGCTCGCAAGGCCCGTCCCGAGGAACGATAACTTCTGTGTGACAACGTCTGCAATCGATGCGGGGACCCCATCGAGGTGGCGCTTCCAAGAAATGGGGTAGTCGATGACGAACATGAACGCCATCGTCAGCACTGTCCACAGACCAACCGTCTTGAGTGACTCCTTCGCCTGATCGGCAGCACCTACATTCACGTCGCAGGCGATGTCGAGCAGGACCAATGTGGCCTCGAACCCAGGCATCGGGAGCGGGTCCTCAATCAACCAAACCCTGCGGAAGATGATGAAATACATGATGCCTAGGAATCCGGCGAACATAGATGCAATGATGCCGATGAACGCCAACTGCATCGTGTCGATGTTCGTCAGCAATCGTCCACCTGAGACGATGTAGTTGTCACTGGAGGCGAGCAGGAAGATCGCAGGGAATGTGAAGATGAAACCTGTCGAGGCGTGAGTGGCGCCTGTGGTGGCCGAAGTGGCTATGTTGATCTCGGAAGGAGACCAACGCAGTGCCATGCCGAGCAGGTAGGCGACGTACCAAGCGGCTGATACTGCCAGCCCGATCTTCAGACCGATGTAGGCGGTCACCCCTGCGAACACCGCTCCGATAGCGATGCCTACTAGTACCTTCCAGAGCGACCAGTGAGATACCTCGAACGCCTCTGCGAGGTTCTTCTCCTCGAGGTATTGCTCCAGCAGTCCGGTGTTCAGGTTCTTGTACATCTCTTGGTCGAGCCAGGTCAGTTCTCCGGACTCAATCGCCTTGAGACCCTCAGCCGTGACTGGGCGGCGATATGTCGAACGCTTCACCCCACTCACTGACTCACCTGCCTAAGGCAGGTGCAACACATGACAGCCGATTCAATACGGTTGCCCTTGATGAAGGTCAGAGGATACCACTTGAACGGAGAGTTCGTGGAGCGACAGGACCTTCAATGATCGCGGATGATTTTGAAGCGGCCCATCGCTTCCATCCACATGATCTCGCCACCAGCCTCGACATTCAGACTCGCATCGGCTGGGAGAACCATCATCTCGAATGTCTTCGCATCCATGGCGTGCACCTCCTCACCTTGGAGATGGGTGACCGTGGCGGTACCCTTCTCTATCAGAGGCACATGGACGGAGTCTGACACGCTGCCGACATGGCTGCGCTTCTGGCCGGTGAACAGGTCCTCGAGCTCGATGCGCGCCTTGGCGCTGCCGTGCTTGCCCGGCTTGGACTTCGAGATGCTCAATATGCGGTAGGCGTCATCATCGATGGCCAGGTAGCGTCCGACCTTCAAAGTGCGAATCTCGACGCGTGACGTGCCTGGCATCCTAATCCCTTCCCTGACCCACTTCCTCGGTCTTATCAGCATTGCCTAGCCTGAGGGCTCAGGCGTAGTCATAGAAACCCTGGCCGCTCTTGCGCCCCAACTTACCCTCGGCAACCATCTTCTCAAGGAGCGGGGCGGGGCGGTACTTGTCATCCTTGAAGCCTTCGTGCAGGACGTTCATGATGTGCAGGACAGTATCGAGACCGACCAGATCCGCAAGAGCCAGTGGGCCGATGGGATGATTCATTCCGAGTACCATGATGCCGTCGATGGCGTGTGCATCGGCGATTCCCTCCTCGTATGTCAACACCGCTTCGTTGAGCATCGGGCAGAGCAACCGATTGGAAATGAATCCCGGCGAATCGTTGCAACACAACGCCGTCTTGCCCATTCGCTCTGCAACCAGCATCACCGCTTGTGTCACCTCCTCATCAGTCTCCTTGCCGAGGACTATCTCGACCAGACGCATTATCGGAACCGGATTCATGAAATGCATCCCTATGACGTTGTTCGGACGCCCAGTACTACCAGCGATGTCATTGATTGAGATGCTGCTTGTGTTGCTGGCGAGAATTGCTTCGGGATTGCACAACTCATCCAGTTCGGTGAACAGAGAGAATTTCAAGTCTGGAATCTCAGGAACTGCTTCGATGACGAGATCAGCCTCTTGCGCCGCAGAATTCTCAGTAGAGGTAGTGATGCGCTGGCGCGAGGCATCTGCATCCTCCTGGGTCATGCGCCCCTTCTCGACCAGCTTCCCCAGCGAGAACTCGATGGTGCCGATACCGCGCTCGACGAACTCATCGGAGATGTCGATCATCGTGACCTGATAGCCAGCACAGGCAGCCACCTGCGCGATGCCATTTCCCATCTGTCCCGCGCCGATTACCGCGATGCATTCGATGTCCATCGTGCTCTCGACCCCAGTCGCCCAAATAGCGGTTATGCCACACCTGACTGCCGCGCTCACTTGTGATGCGCCCAGTATCCTGATTCGTCGCGGAACCACCATACGTCGCTGTTCTCGGGCCATTCGAGCCACTCGACGCCATCGTCAGCAACCTCGCCCTGAGTCTCCTCGTGAGGTGCTTCATAATCCTCTGTCACCACTCCTTCCGAGGCCTCCTCAGCCCAACTCCCAGCAGCGTCATCCACCACCTGCAGCGCTTGGTCCAACTTTCCACCGCCCGCTCGCTTGCGCTTCGGTTTGCGCGTGTTGACAGTGA
This sequence comes from uncultured Candidatus Poseidoniales archaeon, assembly GCA_964618995.1. Taxonomy (GTDB): domain Archaea; phylum Thermoplasmatota; class Poseidoniia; order Poseidoniales; family Thalassarchaeaceae; genus JAKUTA01. Next base: position 138,849 of record CAZUBQ010000001.1, read on the forward strand.
CTGCAACGACCAAACCGACAATCACCAGGATTGCCAGTGCGATCGCCACCCACAGGAATGTAGGCAACCCGGAGCCGGATTTGCCACCGTCGGTTACGGGTCCGGTCCAGATTTCCGCAGGGCAGCCATTCGCTAGTGAGGAGGAGTCGTCGGGGCACTTGTCGGGCGCGGTGGCTCCGGGAATGAATTCCCCTGGCCAGCCATACTGCCGGCTTGAGTTCCATTCAGGGTCGTCCCAGTTGTCATAGAATCCATCACCATCGCTGTCAAACCATTGTGTTGAATCATAGATCAACGCATCGGCACCATCACTCAGTCTCCAGAGGCTGTCAGGGTCACTGTACCCGTCGCCGTCGCTGTCCGGGCATCCTCGCCGATCGCCGGTCGAATTACCAACTCTGTTCCTGCAGTCGTCACCGTTCGTGCCAGACGAATTATCCCCCATGCCGTCGCCATCGGTGTCTCTTGTCTGGGTAGGGTCGTGGGGGAAAGCGTCGTTCGGATTGTTGACTCCATCGCCATCGTCATCACGCTGACTGTCGGAGCACCCGTACCAGTCGGCCATCGCTACCTCGGAAGTGGGTGTGTCCGGGCAGTCGTCATAGGCGTCGTTGATACCGTCGAAATCGCTATCCCGTTCGGATGGTCCGCATCCGTCTTCGTTCACATCGTCAATCTCATGAGGAGGTGTTTCGAGGCAGTCATCAGGGTTGTTCCCTTCCCATCGATCTCCGTAGCCGTCGCCATCGTCGTCCTCCCATTGGGTCGATTCATCGGGGAAGTCGTCATCGATGTCCGCATAACCATCACCATCGGAATCAGGGCAGCCAAAGCGCCCTAGTTCAGTGGATGTACCGGCTTGAAGTGGACATGAGTCGGGCTGAGTACCCATCTGCTGGTCCGCGAAGCCATCCCCGTCCGTGTCCGACCACTTGAACGGATCATTTGGCCAAGCGTCACCCTGCTCATTGACTCTTAGCAGGCCATCTTGGTCGAGGAAGTAACTGTGGTTGTCGCCGTATCCGTCTCCATCGGTGTCGACCCATTGGTGGTGGTCGAGAGGAAAGGCATCAGCCCCATCGTCGGTCAGCCAGTCGCCATCCTCGTCGGACCACCCATCACCATCGGTGTCCGGGCATCCGAAGCGGTCGTAGTGGGATGTCCCGGCGATGTCTGGGCAGGCGTCGGGCTCCCACGCGCCAATGGTCTGGTTGTTACCGTATCCGTCCTCATCACTATCGAGCCACTGGGTCGGTTCATCTGGGAAATCGTCATCGATGTCCGCGACCCCATCACCATCCGCGTCCGGACAGCCAATCGTGGGCACTGTACTGTTGCCCCACTGTGTGATGCAATCGTCATCTGAGTTTGCATAGCCGTCACCATCGTCGTCTAGTTGGTACTGAGCACAGCCCCGTTCGTCAGCCACCCAACCCTCGAGTGTGTCGGCACAGTCGTCCTCACCGTTCCATACACCGTCATTGTCGTCGTCGGGGAGCAGGTATCTGGCATCGAACCCGATACGAGCCCATGCGAAAACTCGTGCATACAGGCTGAGTCGGACGAACCCCATCTCGTCCCACTCCGCCTGCGCCGTGTCGTTGAGCATCCACTCCAACAGTTGGAGGCGTTCCTGAAGTTCCGCGGAATCGATGATGAGGTAGTGATCATCTTGTACCGGCCACGTACCGTTCTCGCTGGCCGAAACGGACGGTTGGATTGCTTGACCGCCACCGTAGAGCGCGTCCTGCACGCCATGCGTCCAATTGTCGACGATAGGTACGTGGTAAAGGTCGGGGGAGTCGAGCGCCACGCGCATCTCAGTGAACCCGAGCAGGTCATCCTGCTGGCTGACGAAGTAGACTAGTGAACTGCGCAACTCCTCCTCGAACCTGTAGCGAGCAGTGGAACCGACGAAGAAGCCATCTGGGAACTGACAGTCACTGCAGGTGAACAGACGCTCCATCATCATCGGCACGGAGCGATTGTCCCAACGTCCTGCAACGTGAAACGGCTCCTGGTTGCATGAGGAATGGAGATCCCCCCACTCCTTGATTCCGTCATTGTCAAGATTGGGGACCACCGACATCAGCTCAATCCCCGGCATGTCCCCAGACTGCACCATTGTCGAGACTGAGGCTCCGGAGAGGAACCATCTCAGTTGCGCCATCGACAGTCCTCCAATGGTGCTCAGACAGGATTCGGCGGCTCCGCCTGACTTGACAAACAGGGAGGCGGGCATACGACCGATGGGCACCTCAAGGAGTTGCGAAGGGGTCTGAGTGCAGTTCAAGAGTCCATTTGTTGACCAGTTGGCTGTAGGGGAGGCTATGTGGTGAGGGACTCCATGAGTGATGGATCCGATGATGCCGCCATCGTCGCAGAGGGTGTTCGACATCAACGTGGTGGTCATGTTTTTGTGCGACACGGGGCGGCCGTCGGTGCTCGGCCAGTTCTCTTGCCAACTGTCGATCATAATTTCGCCCGTGATGTCTCCTTTCAACTGATGGAATGTCTCTGGCGACATGTACACCGTGGTGCGGCCACGTACCTGGGCGAACGCCATTTTGTTTCCATCGGGAGACCACGCGACAGCCCTGACTCCGCGACTGCTACCGCCACCACCACCGCTGAACGATCCGAATTCTGCTATTTCGTCTGAATAGTTACTGATGTTAGCAACGTTATCGGGACTGTCGTAGACGCGCACTTCGTTATCACCGCCAGCGACAACGAAGTACGCACCTGTAGGGTCGAATGATATCGAATAGACGTCGCGAGAACTGTCAGTGAATCCGCCGACATGCGATGCGTTGCTGACGTTGTAGATGTTGACGCGATTGTCAAACGCCCCTGTTAGCAACCACCGACCGTCTGGGCTGAATGTGACCCCGAGAGCATAATTGGTCGTATGGTTGTTGAAATACATGTGTTCAGTTCCATTGTTGGTCCAGAACGTCTTCAGCTCCCCTCCTGCAGCCAATCCAGCGACCAGTCGGTCATCTGGACTGACATCGACACTCCAAACCGTTTGACCGGGATCGAATGAATAATTCCTCACCATGCTCCAGTTATCATTCGCCGAGAATTGTCGCAATTCTCCCTCGCCACCACCGGTGTACAGGTAGGTGCCGTTGGATGACCATGCCACACTGGGCACATCGTCGGTATGCGCGTTACTCAGGTTCTTCATAAGAGTGGCAGTATTGGTTGTCCAGTCCATCTCCAAGATAACTATCTGAGAATGGTTGTCGCCACCGTTGAAGTACGCGCCAGCAGCAAGATAGGAGCCGTTTGGCGAGAACGCCAACCCCCTGACGTATTCATCAGAGAAGGTGTACAGAGTTGCAATAGTTGCCCCGCCTGCTGTGTAGAGCATGACATCACTCCCACCACCTCCAGCCACGTGAACCGAGTCAGGAGCCCACGAGATGGCGCGGGAACTGCCGTCGCTAACATACAGGGCCCTCGCCGAATCTTCCCAGTCTGTGATCGCCGCCCCGGAGAAATTCGGGTTACCATCACCATCTGAATCCGGGCATCCAGCATAGCCGATGGTGCTGTTCCCCCATGCGAACGGGCAGTCATCCACTGCATCGTCGATTCCATCATTGTCACCATCGACTGCGGAGGCGGTGAGGGCGAACATCGCGCTCGAGCACATGAGCATCAGCACGAGCATTACGGGCATGACTTGTGGACGCGTACGCACCAGCATTGAACTGCCAAGGAGTATGTTCCACCTTTGGCTCTGTCGCATCTCTGACTACGTCAGTTATTCGTGTCTGACTCGGGTGGGTGTAGTTCATCATCCTCATCAACCGCAGAATCCTCTGGCACTTCATCATCCAACTCACCGATGACACCGGACACATCGACCTCGTCGAGCAGGTCGAAATCGGCCTCGTCGGTTGGCGGGGGGCCAATCGGTCCGATGCTAGAAGTCATCTTCATCGCCTCGATGTCATCCAATCCCTCGTAGTCTAGTTTCTCGTAGTCGTCGAGGAACAACTCCGGGTCAAGTGGTGTTCCTATAGGGTGGGTATCGGGCCCGCTACGTTGTCTGCGCTGCCAGAAGACGAGCAGTAGCAGCAGACCAGCTATGCTCGCCATGTTTGCCAGCGATCCGGGTTCGCTCACCTTCGCTGTCATTGTGTTCTCAGGGGCGATGGCGACAGCCTCAAGTTCGATTATCTGGTTGTTACCCGCCAAATCCGAAACCCGCAGGGATGCATCCCAGTGACCAGGCCTGGCGATTTCCGAAATATCGAACCAAAGAGTCTGCTCCCCCGGAGACCCTCCGGTCATGCTATGCTCTATCTCCCGCTCTCGCTCGATCAACAGCGACCAATCAACTATGTCGTCGTCGAGGAAGTCCACCCTGAGAATCAACTCGCAGTCGGCCATCGGCTCAGGCCGGAACACCGAGGGCACAGGCTCGGGATCACATCGATTGAGGTCCCACTCCAAGCGCGCCTGAGGCGCTCGGCGGTCAATCGTCAGATTTTGAGCCCGCCACCCGAGGTTACCGGCGATGTCGGTGCTGCTGACATTGAGCAGCCACAGACCATCCACCCCTGGTAGGTCGATGCGAACCGTGTAGGTTCCCACGTCTGTACAGGAAGCAGAAGCGGACTCGTCGGCTATGCGCACGTCGACCTCAAGCCCGGGTTGACACCCCCCGGTGACCTCCATGGACCAATTCGACGTATGCAACCCGCGCGGGGGTGAGTCAATCGTCAGTTGAGGTGGTTGGGTATCCAGATGGACCTCTAGCAGGAACACGAACATATGTTCGAGCGCCGACATGTCGAAGCGGATGTGGTTTTCACCCTCCAACAACTGCACAGGGACTGATATGTCACCAGCGTCAGTACTGCCACTCGACATAGGAATCCAGGTCGAGTTGACCAAACGGCTCCAGGACCAGGACTGGTCCGGACCGAGGTACAGGTCGGCGTGCAACGTTGGTGTATTTACAACGCTGCCATTCCATTCGGCCGTCAGAGTGGGGAAGTAGATCTCTGGAGGTAGTAAGACGGTGATGCACTCGAGCACAGTGTTCGGGTCGGGGCCAAAGGACAGGTCGACAGCGTAGATGCATATCTCGTGTTCGCCTACGCTCTCAAGCGCCAATGAGGTGGAGGAAGTGATCGTGTGCTGCGAGGTGACAGTGGTCGCAGCCAGACCGTCGATGAGCACCTGCACTCGTGCCGGCTCGGAGATGTTCCACTCGACGACGAACTCATGATGCAGCAGGGTGACGTTGTTCGCTGGTGTTATCCAGCCCACCTCGGGCGAGGTACGATCTAGTTCCAAGGTGAAGTTCTCATGACCCCAGTTCTCGGCGAAGTCGAGCAACTCGACCTCCACCTGATACTCTCCATCGAGGAGTTGTGACTGGTTCACCTCGAATTCGAAGGTGACGTGTGCCCACGGGTCTTGTTCTCTCGCAGATGTTGTTTCGCCACCGCGCAGATGGGCGCCGTTGTCATCACCCCATGGAGGTGTCTGCTGGTGCTCACAATCCCGGTAGTAAGAGAATCCTGACTCATCTAGCAGACGAATGCACATCCTTCTCGTGTCGAATATCGATTCCAGATGCAGCAGCATCGGCCCTGTCCTTGCGTTGAGGGCTCCGTTGAAGTCGCTGTCAATGCCATCGAACGGTGGCCATGCCCAACTTCCGTTCGGTGAATCACCGGTCGTCTGCACGAACTTGACCTGCTTGTCAACCTGAGGCGGCAGATCATTGGTGGGTCCTATCTCGTCATAGACGATGTCGAACTCTAGTTGGTTCCAGTTACCGGCCAGATCCAGAGCATCGACCCTGAAGGTGTTCAAGCCAACCCACTCCCAAGTGGTAACGTCGGCAGAATCACCTGCGACATTCGACCATTCGCTCGGATTCAACGACAGCGACAGATTAGCCCTGCCGCTAGAGTCGACGAGATGCTCGATTCCATCGACCCATATGCGTGAGCCCACATCGGACTGCACCCAGAGCCAGTCTGGGTTGGAGACATTCGTCAGCAGAGTCCAACCATACAGGATGATCGGGGGGGCGACGGTGTCATACTCCACCATCAGGATGGTCTGGTTCAGTTTGCCGAAGTTGTCCGAGACATTTGCCCAGAATGTGCGCCACCCTTCGTCTGTAGGGAGGGTCAAGTTGACCCACGCGGCGCGCATCAGTGCCTCCTCGTAGAGGGTTGAGGTCGTCTCGTTCTTCCCTAATGGGGTGTAGAGCCAGTCGTCGATGATGATAATCCGGTCGACGCTGAGGCCATCCTCAAGCATCCACAGGCTGAACACATGCCTTCCAGCAGCCTGCACCATGAAGGTCGCCACCTGGCTCTGGTTGTTCGCCCACCCGCTCGCTGCCCAGTCCCACTGGCCATCCACACTGGTAGCCTCGACCAATCCGAGCTGCTGGCCGTCGATTCCGTAACGGATAGAGTCACCATTCGCATCTGGCGCGCTCAAGCGTAGCCAAACGTAGTACTGACCGGGGCTGTTGAAATCTATAGAATAGTCCAAGCGTGAGCCGATATTGATGTTCGCACCATCATCGGGCGTTGCGTTCAAATGGCCTGTACCCGAATATCCGGGGACGGAGGAGTTGACTTCCCAGGTGTGGTTCGAGGGGTCCCCGAGTGCAGAATCCGTATAGGACTCCGCTTCGATCACCAACTTACCTGATGTCTCGGAGTAATGTGTGCCATTGGCCAGGCTCGCGCCGCTGTTCCAGTGCTTCCATGAAGCGGTGAAGTCCCGGCTGTCGCTGGTGTACGACTCGATTCCCTCCACCGAAATCGTCAGGTTGTCCCAGAGCATCGAAGGGTCACCCTCCAAACTCAATGAGGACAGGTTGAACCCGTCGCCGATATCGCTGGTGGCGAGGTTGACCGGCAGTGTCGCATTGGTGCGCGTGCCATTGAGGGGGGTCGAGAAGACCAGTTCAGGCGGATAGTCGAGCAGTTGGTAGTCGTATTCGAGCCTGACCTTGCCTCCAGATGCGAGTTCGAGGACAATCCAACCGCGCCAGTCGCCCGGTTCAGCGGGCATGCCATAGTCGACGACAACGTCGAATGCTGTGACCGGCATCCTCCCTGCTAGCACGCTGCTGCCGTTGGGGAATCGGCTCTGGATGGTCGTGCTGTTCAACTCGGTGAGATTGGTCACAGTGAGCAGGTCACCGGAGACGATGGTGCGCTTGAGCATGAAGTTGGCTGAACCATTGGGAACATCGAACCCATTGACCACCGCCCACCATGTCCCGTCATCAGGGTTCTCGATTGTGATCTCCTCGTCTGAATTCCAATTGCCTGAGACATCTATCTGCTCGCCACCCCAGTTGATGTTGCCATCGCCGTTCTTGTCGTGGTAGAGCGCCAGATCCAAATCGGTGCGCGGCGCGCTAGAATCGATCTCGATGCGCAGCATCACCGCATCGTCGACCGTGAATTGGTGGCGATATGACGAGCTCGACCATCCACCTGGGGTGTCCTGCAGCGCGGTTTCGGTGGGCAGCAAGGTAGGCTGCGTCCACCCGTATCCGGTCACTGAGGCAATGTCCAACCCCATGGTTGAACCGAAGGTCACCACTTCCTGACCTGTGGCGTCGTTCCAGTCACGTACGACACGAGACAGCGTCCCGTCGATTGACGCCACATAGCCGACCGATATGTTCAGCGGGTTGTCGTTGGTGTTCACTCCGTGCATCGCCGAATGCAGCATCATCTGCTTCAGCCCGGGTGTCGCTTCGGCCACCAGCACCTCGTGGCTGCTTCCTGTCGAGGTCTCCCAATCGTAGATACCGCTGCCGACGTCCATGTTGCGCGACGACACCTCGGGCTCGAGGTTCACCGGCCCATACGCTGCTGGATCATCGAGTTGGAACGGATGGCCACGCTCTGACATCCAATGCACGTCGACGTCGGTGTAGCTGTTGTTTGGCCAGTCGACATCGATGACAATCGCCCCATCACCTGACATGTTCTGCGGCCAATCGAACGAGAGGAACTTCCAGTCTCCCGATTCAGAGCGCCATCCCCAGCGCTGCGCCCCCTGCAACCAAGTCTCAGTGTAGAGCGTCTGGTTGCTGACGTTGCCGTCGATTGGCTTCGGGCGCAGGTCTAGCGGCCCGGGAGATGCGACGTTGACGACCACCGGTAGGGGCCAGTCCCTTAGGTGGGTGCCATTAGCGGTGTATGTGGAGATGCGGATCTGCTCCTGATGAATCCCGGGCAGTGCATCGGCGGGCACGTTGACGCTGCAGTTGAACCACCCGCTGCCATTCGGAGACAGCTGAACCGAATTCGAGCACGGGCTCAGCCAGGTGTTATTGACATCGGGTCCGAACGCCGTCCAATCGACATCTATCGGCAATGGTTCCTTGGTACCGACCTGTGCTTCGTGTCTGTAGACCCCTAGTATGATTCCATCCCCGCCCCGTTCCAGCGGCCAGCCCGCGCGGGTCTCTGATTGCCCCGTCTGATACGTGTGCGCCGACAGGGTGGAGTACTCATTGCCGCCCTCCATCTCATCGCCATCGACGTATCCGTCACCGTCGGTGTCGTTCCACCAGATACCATCTCCGTCGACATCGTGCCAACTGAACAGCTCCACATAGACCCGATTCTCAGACTGCCTGTTCTGATCGTTGTCGAATCCCTCGCCGTTCATCGCAGCCCGCGCCCTGATGAGTGAGGTTCCGTTGGGAATCGACAGGTTGGCATCGCCTTCGATATGGATAGGGATGAAGATGTCCGGCCTACCTCCCTGATAGCCGTCCCAGCCGTCGCTGGCGTTGACCACCCAGGTGCTGTTCCAGTGCTGCAGCGGCTGCAACGTGCTCGGCTGCCAGACTACCGTGAGGTTGCTCGCCCCTGTACCGTTGAAAGTGAAGTTGGCCGTCGCCACCTCCCCCGGCATCAGGATGTTGAGATTAGCCTCGCGATGCTGGCCGTGGTTGTACCCGGGCATCCAATAGGCGGGTGAGACAAGCAGCGTGTCGTTGGAGCCGTTGATGGAGGATACCGCTTGCGCCGCATCGAACCATCCTGCACCCTGGACGAGCGGATCGTAGCCGCGGTCTTGTGCCGTGGACATGATCACATCGCGCACCGTCTGCGAATCGGGGTAGACGCCCCAACGTTGGAACCAGGCGTCGTAGATGAGCGCAGTCAAACCCGCAGCTACCGGAGTCGCCAGCGAGGTGCCCGCCCAAGTGGCGGTTGCCGAGTTGGCGTTACCCACCTCGTTCAGAGTCCTGTCACCTGTAGCCGACCAGCCTACGGCAACGATGTCCGGGTCAAGGCGTCCCACTGAGTTCGGCCCTCGATTCGACCATGCCGCGGTGTCTCCCCACGTCCCGCCGTGCGGTTCACCGACCAGACTGGAGAACGCCCCCACAGAGAGTACCCCGTGTGCCCCGCCCGGAGATACGACGGTTCCGTAGCCGTGCCCACCGTTACCCAGTGCGACTGAGTAGAGCGTCTCTGGTGAATGAACACGGGTCAGCCAGTCGACGTAGAGCGACATGTAGTCTGTGCCATCGTTGTGGATGTTCGACCAGCCAAAGGAGAACGAGCCTATCTGCGCCTCATCCCCTGTACTGGTGAAGCCGTCATATCCCTCAGCTACGAAGCGCCATGAATCAAGGAACGAGCCGCCTGCATAGACGTCCGCCACTGCAATCAGTTCTGCCCCCGGAGCCATTCCAAGCACCTTTCCGTTGCTGACCACCCCTTGCGCCGCCACCGCCGAAGCACACAGTGTGCCGTGGTTTCCTCCTGGGTCGTTCCTGTCGTTGATCATGAACAGCGTGAGGTTTCCCGCTCCGGCGATGCGGTCGGTGAAGCCGGCTCTAGCAGAGTAGGTGGGGGCGTAGGGGACCGAGTTGTTGCCGTCGGATATCCAGTAAATCAGCCCAGCCGAGCGGTCCCATAGGCTGTCATTGTCCAAGTCCAACCCAGCAGTCTCGTCTCCTTTGCGCATCGGCTTCTCATCTGACAGGTTCCCATCGCGGTTGATGTCGACGTAGACCGTCTCGTAGACGCCGGCCGTCTGGTCGTCCACCACCACCACAGTAACATCGCCACCCATCGTGGAGACGAGGCGTGAGTCAGGGTGCTGTCCTAGGTGCCAAACCCCGGATAGAGAGGGGGGTATTCCAGAGATGTTGATGCCGGATACATCGAGCACTGAGTCGTTGTTCGAATCGTTGTCGAGGGTCGAGGTGTTGGCATACCACGAACCGCCGTTCTCTGGATATGCTGCTGCGTCACGCAACCAGAGGTCTGCCGAGCGGGGATCCCACATGATCGGCCACCCGTCCCACGGAGAGGAAGGGTCGTCCACCCTTGCCTGTGTGCCGTTCAGGTCGGGATGAGCGAAGTCGATGCCCGAATCGACGATGGCGACCTTGACTCCCGAGCCATTCACACCACCGTCCCACGCCTGTGTCGCCCCGTGGATCTGACCTGACTTCACGCTGCTCGGAGAACCACCGGCACCCTCGGTGGCCCGCTCAGGTGGTCCTGGATCCTCGAACACGACAGTCACACCGTGAACCCCGAGCAATTTGGGAACTAGGTTAGCTGGCATGTCTATGCGTCGATGTTCTAGCACGCCGCTGGTTGCATCTCGGTTGACCAGCTGTTCACCTGAACCAGCCGGGGCCTGCACCGGAAGCAAATCGGCCTGCTCCTGCCAGGCGTGCAGCGCTGCCAGATCTCGGGTCAGCACGTAGATCGATGCCGGCGCATCCCCGCGGTCCCACCATACCTGTGCGGGGGGAGAAATCACAGGAGCAGAAATCGGGATGTCATCCGTAATGACCCCCTCCTGAGAAATCACTGCAGCATCTCCCTCATCGCCGTCTTCAAGCAGATTCAGCAGTGGTGACCAGCCGACGGTCAGCAGCAACAACGTGATGAGCAATGAGGACGGAAGAACGCGCCGTGGCGTTGGCGGGACGGGAGGCACGTCTCGCGGGCGAGTCCTTGACTCCTTCAAGGACTCGGCTGCGCGTGTGAGGGCACCGTTCCACGAAGTGGTAGCCCGTTCAGGATTCGAACCTGAGTCCCCGGTACCAAAAACCGAGATGATGGACCAACTACACCAACGGGCTCTGAGCCGGAGGCCGGCGCCGGCCCCATATGGGCTTTTCACCCCAGCAGGTCGTTGAAACCGCTGCCCTTGACTACTGCTCTGGCGCTGATGAGCCACTCCTCGAAATCCTCTTCTGACTCCTCTGAATAGGCGATTGCCTGTAGCCCCATGTCTAACTTGTCGCACACCCGGGTAAACCTAGCCTCAGTAGTCTCACCTGCCTCGAATTCCTCCCACAGGTCGCGGATTCGGCTTCCATGCGGAATGCTATGCAACATCGCATTGAGTGCCTCCCTCTCCATGATTACCTTCTCCCCCACCGGAACCCCATCTACAGGGGTGATGTCGCCTATTCTGACTTCGGCGAGATCGTGGATGACAGCCATCTCGAGCGCTCTGCCCCGATCCACCCCTTCTGGACAGAGGGCGGCTACGAGCCATGCGGCTCCCCAAGAGTGTGCTGCGACTGACTCGGAATCCTGAACTCCCACGCGTAGCCAACCACTGCGCGGAAGACGTTTCAATTCCAGCGCTTCGAGCAGTGCCGCGCGCAGTTCATCCATCGTTTGAGGGCGACCGTCGAATCCGCATCAATCTTCCCGTGATGCCACGGCTCTCGCCCTGCGCAACTTGAACTCCTCAACAAGTTCACGGCGCATCTCATCCTCGCACTCAGCAAGGCGTCTGGCAACGATGCTCTCGATGTGCTCGTCCAGCTGTTCGAGAGTATGGATGAGGTCGACTTCTCCGTTGCAGCAGGAGCAGGTCAACTGCACTACCGGCAACCCTTCTGGAGGCTGCTGTTCGAACGAATAGAGCGACGACATGCCTTCGGTCGTTTTCTTCTTGCGCTCTCTGCGCCGCCGCTTCCCGTTCTTACCTCGCTTGATCGCCCGCTTACGGATGTTGGACATCCCGACTCTAGGGGGTGAATCTGGATTCTCTTCTGCCTCATCTTCATCGCGGCGGCCGCGGCGCTTCTTAGGAGGCTTATCTTCGATGTCGAAATTAACGTTCGAAGAGAGGAATGAGAGCTTGTCGTCCCCATCGCGGCTGATGTCATCCAGCATGTCAAACTCAGCCTCAGGCCGGCTGACGCTGTTATGAAGATTGTCGCGAACATCACCATCACCGCGCGCGTTCTGGGAGTGCTCCGACCGCGCGGAGCTCACGAATCCTGTATTCGGCGGGAACATCGCTACGCCGATTCGCTGATTTAGGCGACACTAGACGCACCGCCATGTCCGAGAGCGGTGGTCACTTTCGCGATGTACCCTACATGGGTGTCATCTGGGTGGTCGCGGAGGCGGTCAAGCGAGGATTCTGGAACGGCAACCCCGACTGGTGTAATCTTGGACAGGGTCAACCGGAGATTGGCGAGATGCCAGGGGCGCCGGAGCGAATCCGCAGCGTGACCATCGAACCAGAGGATCAGGCGTACGGTCCGATCAACGGCACCGACGAGATGCGACAAGCGGTGGCTGACCATTACAACCGACTCTACAGGCAGGGGAAGAAGCAGTACACCAAGGAGAATGTCGGCATAGCTCAGGGTGGACGATTGATGCTGTCGCGTGTATTCGGAGCGCTGCAGGGTAGGATGGGATATCAGGTTCCAGACTACACCGCTTACCAGGACATGATGGATTACGCTGAATCGCGCTTGGAACCGATCTTGATTCCGACACAGGCAGAGAAAAACTTCTCTATCCCTGCTGCCGAGTTCGACGCTGCCGTACGTGAGCAGAACCTAGATTCGTACCTCGTCTCCAACCCGTGCAATCCCACTGGCCATGTCATCCAAGGAGATACTCTCGCTGCATACTGCGCAACCGCGCGCGACACCGGCTGCGCGCTGGTTCTCGACGAGTTCTACTCACACTTCATCTACGATGGTGACAACCCCGCCAGTGGCCCGGTCTCTGGTGTTGAATTCGTAGAGGACCCGGACAACGATCCGATCCTGTGCATCGACGGTCTGACCAAGTCGTTCCGCTATCCCGGTTGGCGCGTAGGCTGGGTGCTTGGTCCACCCGACATGATCGAGACGCTTGGACGAGCGGCGAGTGCAATCGATGGCGGCCCCAGCAGAGTGAGTCAGAGAATGGCGCTGAATGCTCTAGAGCCGGCCTACGCCGATCATGAGACCACTGCACTGCGGGTCGAGTTCGTGCGCAAGAGAAACATGATGCGTGACCGTCTGGAGGCGTTGGGAATTCGCTGCCTAGAGGGAGATGCGACCTTCTACATCTGGGCGTGCGTCGATGGACTCCCTGAGGGTTTCAACACAGGAATCGACTTCTTCTGGAAGGCGCTCGACAGACAAGTGATGACAGTACCTGGAAATTTCTTCGATGTCAACCCTGGTGGGCACAGAAGTGGCAAACCGTTTGAACAGTGGGTGCGCTTCTCTTTCGGCCCCCCCTACGACAATGTCGATCTCGGACTGACTCGGCTAGAATTGATGCTGCGTGAAGCGAGCATTGACTGCTGAACCGCGTGGCAATAATGGTTATCTCCCGCATGCGCGTGGAGGCACCATGCACATTGCTGGAAAAATCATGCTTGCACTCGGTCTGGCTATGTGCCTCATTGGTGCTGTCATGACGGCTGTCGGCGTAGGGAAGGGTGTGGGCGACCTCTCAGGATTGGAAGATTACGGTTTTGCCGTTGAGAATGCAACATCAGGCACCATTGAGATTGTAGACGACGATGGAAAAGGAGATTTCGGGGTCACATTCTGGGTGCAGGGTGAGTATGTCGACGAAGACGAGAATGGGATATGGGATGTCTGTGATGACACCAATATCACCATCACGCAACATCCAGAGGTGAACACAGATTGGGATTGGGATGATGAAGAAGACAACAACACTCTAGGCGAATTCTACTACGAGGTAAATGACTGGTATGATGGGTGCGAGGCAGATGAAGAAAACAAAAATCTTGATCTCAAGGAAAGGGGATACGTCAAGGTTGGTCGGGCTTGCCTTGCGTGCTATTCAGGCACATTGGAATTCGAATCCAATGCTACTGTGTCGGTTACTTATGACGACCCGTTCCTCGAACAACTTGGAGCGGGTCTCCTCGCATTGGTTGGAGGAACCCTTGGGGGCAGCACCTGCTGTTGTTGCGGTGGATTCATCGCGATAATCGGCCTCATAATGGGATTGACCATGAAGAGCCCGCCACCAGCCACAACTATGCAACCTGCAACCGGAATGGTGGAGCAGCCAGCTGCGGAGCAAACACCAGGCGTGGTGCAGCAGCCTCCGGGACAAGGCGGTTTCTGAGTACCTATTCACTACCAGTCACTCGGCAGACTGATAGATGCCGAATCCGCTGAGAGGTGGAGTGTATACGTGCATGTTGATCAGCGAGCCATCCTCTCTATTTGTGACTCGATGAATGTCCTGCTCCGCTGATGCGCACACCTCGCCGCACTCGTATCTCCTCTCACCAGTCGGCCTTGCCCTCTCCTGCTCGTCGAGTTCGTAGACAATCTCGGTCGACGCACCATCCACGATGAGAAATGCGCAGTCGCTCCCGAGGTGATCATGAATCGGTGTTGATTGGCCGGGCTTCCAGCAGATGGCGACCAGTTCGTAGTGCTCGGTCATCTTCAGTACGTTGCGCTGGTAACCATCCTCAGCATACCCCAGATGCTTGCGGAGTTCTTCGACGTTGACAGGTAGGTCGCGTAGATGCTCATCCAGTTCACGCAACCCAGGACGGCGGTCAAGTGAATCCAACCAGTCGACCAACCCCGAGATGCCTTTGCAACATCCGGACAACTCCTCGAGTTCTCGCTCGCCGAGTTCAACCTGCACAACCAAAGGAACACCTCAACTGGAGCGCAACCGCGGGTCGCTCAACATCATTGTTATCCTTGGGTAGTCTGGGTTCTTTCGGCTGTAGCGTGGCCAAACGTTGCACTGCTCTAATGCTAGTGCCGGGATTTGAACCCGGGTCGACGGATCGAGAGTCCGTCATGATGGACCGAACTACACCACACCAGCGGCAGGGGCGGCGACCCGGCCTCGGTATTTCAACAGGATGGACGAACACGGTTCGCAACAGGTTCACTTTCACCTGTAATCGTGCTGCGTCTCAGTTTTCACATTCACTTTCAGTTCTACTCTGCGCACCTTCGCTTCATATCAGCCCGAACCATCCATCCTGCTATGAACGGAACCTCGACGATTAGGAAAGATGAGATTGAATTGGTGCCAGTAGGGAAGGAGACTCCATTCTCCAGTCTGCGGCCCAGCGGAGCAGCAGGGGTGCACACCCAGGCAGGGCTGGTGCGGCTCGCGAGCGACGCGGGCCGAATCGGTAGCGAACTCGATTGGGAGCCGGTCTCCTTCGAAGAACGGAAGCGACCGGACTGGAGGCGCCTCCACGAGCGGGCGACAGACATGAAGGGGGTCGCCTGATGGCTCGCACGAAGCGATTGCGCGAAGCCGTGCGGGACTACCTGCAGGAGAACGGCGACTGCAACACGGTCGAAATCTTCGACCATCTGAACGAGCGATTCAGTTGGGGCGCGACGATGAACCAGGTCGGGAACATCCTCGCCAAGGATTGTCGCTTCAGCAAGGTCGGTCATGTGCGCGACTTCTTCCGTGGAGGGCGCTACACGGTATGTGTATGGGCGTTGGCATCGGACTCCCTGAAAGGTGATCCGGGTGTCGCCAGCGCATGATGCGAGCGATGATAATCCCGATGCGCATGGGCGCAATCGATGGGAGTTGTAGACTACTGGCATCTGCCACGAGGCGTTAACGTCATCATGGGGGCACTGGCTGTTCCCGCTGGCGCCCTGTTAGTCAGTGACTTCTCTGATTCTGTTGCTGTGCACGCGGTCCTGCTGCACACGCTGAGCGTAGCTGGCTTCATGGCCGGATGGAACACTCTGAATGATGTCAACGACCTCGAAGCGGATCGCATCAACCGCCCTGAACGGCCGATTCCGTCTGGTCGGGTGAGCCTGGAGTCCGCCCGTCGCTTCGGTCTGTTGATGATGGGCATCTCAGTCGCCGCCCTTGTAGCAATCATCATCCACGCCGAGCGTACTTTCGATGGGCTTGTGTGGTGGGACTCGATCGTCATCTGGATGATGGCGTTCTTCCTGTTCACCTCCTACGAGTACGATGGCATGCCATTCACCCCGTGCCTGAAGTGTCAGGGATTCAAGGGGAACCTCGCAATATCGGTGCTCGTCTCCGTACTGCTCGTGTTCGGAGCGGCAGCGGTTGGAGAGGGACTTGAGGTGTTACCATGGTTGGTGGCAGTGGCGGCTCTGGCAATCAACACAGCACGTGAGATCATCAAAGATGTGCAGGATTTGGCCGGTGACGCTGAACGCACGACCCTGCCGATGCAAATTGGACCACAACAGGCGCGCACCTATGCTTGGTTCTGTTCGTTGCTCGGAATGGTTTTCCTAGTATTGCCATACGGACTGGAGATGCTTCCCAAAGGAGCTGTCATCCTACAACTGCCTGCGATGTTGTCGGCTATCATGGCGAAACCGAAATTGGTCACGGGAGAAGACGCGCAGGCATCCCGTTACCTCAAGGGAGCACTGTTCCTCGGATTGCTCGGCTTCATCGGCAGCATTCTTCTGTCAGACTTCTTCTGACATCTCACTCGATTTCCATCAACTCGGCGTAGGTCTCCCAGGCTGGACGATCACACAACAATGTGAGAATCGACATCTGTGCCCACATCCTGTTTTCAGCCTGATCGAATACGATGCTGTTCTGTGAATCGATAACCTCGTCGGTCACCTCGTCTCCACGATGTGCGGGCAGGCAGTGCATGAACACCCAATCGTCGGCTGCGCTGGCGACCAGTTCCCCATTCACCTGGAAGCCTTCGAAAGCGTTCTGTTTGTGTTCGAGATGCTCCTCACCCATCGAGATGAACACATCCGTGTAGATGACGTTCGCTCCGTTCACTGCCGTGGTCGGATCATTGCTCCCTGACAAACTCGAACCGCTCAGGCTCGCCCACTGACTAGCCCGCTCGACCACCTCCATGGATGGCTCGTGACCTGCAGGGGTGGCCCAGGAGATGTCGCATCCGAGGATGGCCGCGGCGAGCATCAGGTCATGCAGCACGTTGTTCCCGTCTCCGACATAGGCTATGTTCACCTGCCCGAGGTCATCGAAGTGCTCCATGATCGTCATCAGGTCGGCGGCAGCCTGACACGGATGATGTGTGTCTGAGAGTGCGTTGATGACTGGCACATCAGAGTGGGCGGCGAGTTCCTCGACATCGGCGTGCGCGAAGCAGCGGTAGGTGATGGCGGCTAGGTAGCGCGACAGTACCTCGGCCGTGTCTGAGACGGACTCGCTACCACCGAGTTGGATGTCATTTTTCAGCAGTGTGAGTGGATGGCCGCCAAGCCGGCTGATCCCGACTTCGAACGAAACTCGCGTGCGCGTACTCGGTTTCTCATAGATCGAACCTACTGCTAGTCCTGCCAACGGGGTGAACTCAGGTGCGATTTCCAGATCGCGCTTGAAGGTGATCGCCCAATCGAGCGCCGACCGTAAATCATCAGCGAGGTCGTCAATCGCCAACAGGTGAGACACCACGTCTCACGCCCCCCAGTCATCCCGTTCATGTTCGATGTCGGCAGCGAAGCCGTCCCGCGTGTCCGCCATTCCTCCGAACAGGTTCTGCGCGAACGAAAGAATGTCGGCCAGACCTTCCTCCTCCTCGCTTGACAACGGAATCAATCCGGGCTGAATCTGGGCCTGTTCCATCATGCGTAGTTGGCCGATGGCGAACTCGACGCGCTGACCTGCTGCGACATCGTCTGACAGTCGCTTCGATGACTCTTCAAACAATGCTGCCTCAAGCACATCAAGACGTTCCCCCCACTCGAGAACCCGTTCGAGATCATCGGGATCGAGCAGGTCGGCCTTGGAGAGGAAGTTGGCAGTAGGCTGGCCGAGGCGGAAGTGGACGATGTTGGAGAGCAGCATCTGGGACACGAACCCAGACGCACTGCGGGACAACATCGGGTCGAACAGGAAGATGAGTGCCGAGCGGTTCTGCCCGAGCACCTCTACGAGATGATTCGAAGCTTCTCGGAATGCGAACAACTCCACCTGTCCCGGGGTATCGATGACCAGCAGGTCCCCCGAAAGACCTTCTAACTCGTCCTGTATGTCAAACGCCTGCGCGGCGACGAGGTCTGCGGCAAGTATCTGCGCTCCGTTCGGTCCTAGGTCGTACTCGTCCATCACCTCAGAGAGCGACACGAGATCACGCACATCGAACTCCGTGTCGTAATGCACTCTCTCGGCTCCCGGGTCGAGGTTTACCGCTAGCACGTCCACCTCAAGGAAGCGTGACCAACGCTGGAAAGAGGTGACCAACGTACTCTTGCCGGCACCCGCGGTACCGACCACGAACAGCACCGGCGGATTGGTCCCATCTCCTCCAGCCATCGAGCAAAGGCGTTCAGCCACCCTTCATCAAGGATTCGACCCTCAGGAGAGAGAGTGTCGAACAGTGCTTAATCGCATGCTGCAATACATCCTGTGGCAACGGTTAAAGAAGCAGCCTCGTTGGAGCGACGTGCCTTTGTAAGGAGGAATCAATATGAGTGAAGATGGAACTGACAGCCCCCCGCCGCCCCCGCCCGGTATCGATGCACCCCCCCCGCCACCGCCACCCTCTGATGGTGATGACGCACCCCCGCCACCCCCTGGAATGGATGACGCACCCCCGCCACCCCTTGGAATGGACGCCCCTCCGCCTCCACCTCCGGGAATGGATGCGCCTCCGCCTCCACCTCCGGGAATGGATGCGCCTCCGCCTCCACCTCCGGGAATGGATG
>CAZUBQ010000001.1:157924-215103 GCA_964618995.1 uncultured Candidatus Poseidoniales archaeon
CCTCCGGGAATGGATGACGCACCACCTCCTCCTCCGGGAATGGATGACGCACCACCTCCTCCTCCGGGAATGGATGACGCACCACCTCCCCCTCCTGGAATGGATGACGCTCCACCACCGCCACCACCCGGAATGGATGACGCTCCACCACCGCCACCTTCTGAAATGGATGCGCCGCCCCCTCCGCCTCCCGGAATGGACGATGACTCCTCCGATGTCGCTGGGCAACCAGCGATGAGCGCATTGGACGCCCTCTCCACATTCGATGTCCCAGACGCTGATGAAGAGGATGTCGAACAGGAAGTGGGTGAGCCGGATATTTCGATCTCTGTGAATGAAGATGCTCTAGGAGCGCTCGGCGCTCTCGATGCACCAGCGGAGGATGCTGACGACGACGCTGATGAGTCCGACGACACTGACGACGAATTGCTCGACGCTGCCACAGACAGCCTTCTGGATGTTGAGGGCGACGATGCTGCTGACGAGGAGGACTCCGACGACGAGGAGGAGGATGCTGAGGAAGCTGTTGATATTGCACCTGTCGAAGAAGCGGCCACACCAGAACATGCGGGTGGTCGCATCAGACCGATAGAGGAAGTCGACAGCGTACGCGGAGACAAGTTGGTTGGAACTCTGCACGAAGAGGAGGCCTCCACGCTCACTCCAGATGGAGAGGTCATCGAGCAATCCGTCACAGGCATGCTGACCATCCAGAACCCCTCAGACAAGGATCGGCTTTGGGATATCGACATCTTCCTCAATGGGATGGATCACACAGACCTCGACGAAAACCACATGCCGGTACAGGAACTAGAATCTGGAGATGAACACACGTGCGCGTACTCTGTCTCTGGACCAAGGATGTTGGTACTGCGTGAGAGAATCGACACCAAGCCTGACCGTGGCCAAGAGCGTAGCCTGTCAGCCGTGTGCAGTCCTGACCCTGAGTCGATATCTCTCGAGATCGAGGTGGAGAATGTTGGACCGGTCGATTTGACCGATGTGATTGTCCACAGGACGATTCCCAGCCAGATGACCGTTGAAGACAATGACCAGTTCGAACTCAGTCAAGGCGAGTTGACCTGGGATGTCGGCACGCTGACTTCAGGGGGCAAGCGCACCCTACCGATTCCTGCAAGCCTCACATCAGAGGCCGTCGGTACCATCGACGGTGGAGAGACACGAGCCGAATACGTCGCTGATGCCACCCTCTCAGGAATGAACTTCGCTGAGTTGGACGCGTGGTGCCGTGGATTCAGTTACATGACCATCGACGAGGATGAGCGCCCGGACAACTGGCAATGCCAGGTCGTGTTCGAGAACCGCTCGTCGTTCGCTGTGGACCTCGTGAAGCTCAGAGTGAAGCAGGTGGGCAGCGATGACCTGCTGTTCGACATCAGCGATGTAGACGAAGATGTGGCTCCAGATGGGCGATGGGAGAGCGGTGTGGAAATCGTCCCATCGACCGTGAAACCGAACTTCAACCAAGAACTTGGGTTCACCGTGCTGCCTCGAGTAACCTCGCAAACCAAGGGCACACTGACACTGGAACCCTGCACTATCGAGGTGCTGGAGGCTGAAATCTCCAAGAGTTACTCCACCGAGGTGCTGCGCAGTTTCCGCGAAGCCGGTGTCGATGCAGAGGTGAGCATCACCAATACAGGTTCAGCCACTATCAATCTGATGCGGATGACCGACGATGTCCCAGGAGTGTTCAACAGCCCGGACGCCGAACAGGTCACCTGTTCAATCGAAGGCAAGGAGATGCTACGAGAACAGTTCCGCATCGAAGTCAAGGAAGGAATCACGCTTGAAGAGAAACTCGTCAGTCCTGACGGACCGGGTCATACGATGATTATCACCGTCGGGACGAAGGGTCCAATCGGCTTGGAGCCAGGCCAGACCCTCACAGTCAACTACTCCCTGGTGGCACCCGATCCGACCCCCGACAACGAAGTTATCGCCGGCCCTGTACGGGCGGACTTCAGCGCCGAGCGCTTCGGCCCGGTAGCTACACGAAACGTCGAGGCCGTCCCTGCTATTCGCGTCATCCACAAGCGACGGCGGTTCAGCACCGGAAAGGAGGTGTTCGCTGCCGGCGGAGCCGGGCGATATGAGGTGTTGATAATGTTCCAGAACAGATCTGACTCTGCTCTACAGGACCTAATCATCCACGATTTGGTCCCGGAATCCTTTGACATCAAGGGATTCAGTATCCGCAGCGACACCTCGGGTAACCGAGAAGCTGAGATGATCAAGTCCGACGACGATGGTGGTACGAAGGTCAGTTGGCACCTCGACGTCATCGAGAAGGATGAGCGGATTGAGGTAATCTACGAACTCGTCGGAGACGCCGATGCTGAGTACAAGGTATCCGAGACACAGGAGTCGCACGGGGCTACATTCGGCGACGAGGTCGACGAGGACCTCCCGCTACTCCCTACCGAGGTTGAGGAAGAGGAGGTCGAGGAGGCTGAGGAATCCGAGGAGGATGAGGCGGATGACGCCGACGAGGAAGAGGGTGATGACGACAGCGATGACTCCGAAGACGACAGCGATGACTCCGAGGGCGACGAGGATGAGGCCGAGATGGACGCCGCGCTGGCCAAGTTGACCGGTGGCGGTGAATCAGACGATGATACTGCGGACGAAGCAGCTGAGGATGACGGTGAGGCACGCGTCTGCCCGGTGTGTGAGAGTTCGAACCCTGCCGGAGCAAACGTCTGCACCGCCTGCTCGTTCAAATTCCCCGATGAGTGATTATTCCAAATCTGGAAAATCAGCGAACGGGTCATCTTCCTCCTCGGAGGCAGTTGCCTTTAGCTCAGTGGAGCCCTCAGATGATTGTTGTGAGGAACTGGGGGCTGCCGACGGCTCCGTAGGGGATGTCTCACTGAGCGCTCCCCCAAGTGCAGAAAGATCGATTTCCAGAGGTGTGGCACTTGCAGTTGTCTCTCCTAGAAGTTCATCTACACCAGGAGTTGACTGGGTGCGTAGGGCTTCCTGGTCAATGCCAGCCATCTCCTCCATGCTCCCTGCAGCGAACGACGCATCATCCGACTCCGAATATACACCTGGATCACGCCTAACAAGGTCTGGTTCGTCTGGCATCTCGGCGAGGTCGAACTCATCCAAGTCCGGGGCACGTAGACCTACAATCGGTGAAATCTCGGTCATGAACCCATGCAATTCACGGCTCTTACTACCCCCTTCGATGAACTGAGCCTTGGCCTTCTCCCAAGCCTCATGATGACGACCGCGCAGGCAGAGAGCCCTAGCGATTCCCATCGTGGCGATGTCAATGTTCATTCCAAGACCAATCGATCTCCCGTATAGGCGGGTCGCGTCACGCGCCCATCCGCAGGCGAGAGCGCACTCAGCCGCACCTGCACATGCATCCAGCCTCTCTGGTGAGATGCGCATCACGCGCTTGTACTGCCTGTACGCTTGCGAGTGTCGACCCAGCCGCTCAAGCACGTCGGCATAGCGGATACGGAACTCTGGTTCCTTCTGCCAGCGCTTGCACGCCTGTTTGAAAATTTTCGCTGCGCCCTCGTGATTCCCCTCGACCATACAACGTCGAGCGTCTGCAAGAACCTGCTCCGGAGTAGTCATCTTCTCGATTCAAGTCGGCGTCACCCGTTCAAACCTTGTCCTTCTATTCGAGACTGCCCTTGACGGTCAACCCGAAGGGTTGATGCGGCACCCGAGGCGCGCTCGGGGCGTGCCAGCCGACCCTGATGAGCAGCCGATGCCAGCGATGGGCTCGATGATGATGCCGATGCTGATGTTGCTCGGCATGACCTCCCTGCTGTTCATTCCAGGTATCCGCCCAATGCTTGCCAACTCCGCGGATTCGGTAATCGCTCCGCTGGTCCCGTTCCACGACAAGTGGTTTGTACTGACCGTAGGCTTAGTCGGCTCGAGCATCATGGTGGTGAACACGGTGCTGCGTTCATTCTTCTTGGACCCGTTAAAGCAGGCGCACCTCGGACATCGCAACAAGCAGTTGCGAGTCCTGATGCGAGAAGCCACCCAGTCGCGCGACCCGGTGCGCCTAGAGAAGATTCAGCGGATGCAGCAGCGTATGATGCCAGAACAGATGGAACTGCAATCTTCCACCATGAAGCCGATGATGTTCACATTCATCTTCATCATCGCCGTCTTCTCTTGGATGGCCGCCAATGTCGAGGTTTTCCGTGTAGGTTACGTTTCTCTCCCTTGGAACCCTACCTGGAGCCTGACCGAAGACAAGGTGATCATCTTCCCCGCTTGGATTGCAACCTACATCTGTCTGTCAGCGCCACTTGGACGAGTTGTCGACCGCCACATACGCTTGATTCGCTATCGGACGCATCCAATCGTAGTTGCCGGAGAGCCACTCGATGAACCGCTATTGGGGATGCTCAAGACAGACGACAAGAAGCCATCACGGGGCAGCAGTTCAGGAAGAGGGTCAAGACGTAGAAGAAAAACGGCACGTGCATCTACTGTTTCGAGTCCAAGACAGGAGATAGCGGCCTCTGAGGCGCGCACTGATGCAGTCTGTCCGGAGTGTGATGGAGATGCGGTCGAACGGGCACCTGACGGAAGATTGCGCTGCGATGTGTGCCGGCACACATGGAGGCGATGACCTGGTTCTAATCACCATCAGCGGACATCCTGGCAGCGGAACTTCCACTCTCGTCCACATTCTGTGTGATAGGCGTGGCTGGACGAGCCTGAACGGAGGGGACGTATTCAGGGCTGAGGCTGCTGATCGTGGACTCCCGTTGGAAGATTTCAGTCGCCTCTGCCGTGATGAACCGGGCGTTGATCGGACATTGGATGACCGCCTACGTCAAGCGATGCTGGCGGAAAGCGGCCCGGAGGTGATTGAAAGCCGTCTCGCGGGATGGTGGGCCGACCAACTCGGACTCGACTGCATCAAGGTCTGGCTAGATGTTTCTGCAGCAGAACGGGCCCGTAGAATCGTCGAACGAGAGGGGGGTGAACTCTCGGCCGCTCTTGAGAGGATGAACGGGCGCATGGCTGCAGATGCGCTGCGCTATGATCTGCTCTATTCAATCACTCTAGACGACATGTCGCCCTATGACCTGAAGTTGAACACCGATGAGATGCAGCCTGACGAGGTAGCCGATTCGGTCGAGGCGATGCTCGAAACCCAAGGGGAATGAACATGGTGGACATGAACGATTGCATCGTGCTGGACGAGGCGGCAACATCGAGCTCGAAGCACGGCTGTGTCCCCATGGACCGAGACATTTCTGGGCGTCTGGCTGCTGGATGGCTGTTGGTTGACAAGCCCGCTGGCCCTACCAGCCATCAGGTGTCTGCGTGGGCACGCGACCTTCTCGGATTGAGCAAATTAGGTCATGGAGGAACACTCGACCCGTTCGCCACCGGAGTGCTCGCACTGATGAGCGGGCGCACGATGCGTCTTACAGACCGGGTACTCAAGAGTGGCAAGACCTACGTCGTTGTCATTCGTCTATCGTCAGATGTCGATGATGCTGCCTTGGAAGGGGCGCTCACCGAACTGAAAGGTGAGATACACAACGTACCGCCGAAGCAGTCGGCTGTCAAGATTCGAGTCCGCGCGCGGACTCTACACGAGGTCGACGTGCACGAGCGAGCAGAACGGCATGTAGTGATCAGCATCAGTTGTGCAGCTGGAACCTACATCCGCACCTGGGCGCGCGATCTTGGACTGCTGCTAGGAACGCCTGTAGAACTCATCGAACTCAGGAGAACCCGTTCAGGACACTTCACCGAGGAGTCCACTGTGACCATGCAGCAACTGGCTGACGCTGTCTGGCTGTGGCAGGAGAACGATGATTCAGAAGCCTTGGAGCGGGTCTTGAGGCCGGTAGAGGAACTTCTGGTTGGAATTCCTCGAGTGTTCGTCAAGGATGGTGCCGCTGCAGCGGTTTGCCATGGAGCGCCCCTTCTGCGTCCTGGTGTGATCGCCTTTGACAGCGGGGTGGCGAATGGCGACGAAGTCCGCCTGCTGACATTGAAAGGCGAAGCTGTCGCGCTTGCACGAATGCAGGTTGATGCTGCTAGGCTTGAGGAAATGAAGACTGGTGAAGTAGCGAAATCAACAACTGTGCTGATGGAGGTCGACACCTACCCGCGAGGGTGGTGATGACCTATAGAACGATTACCATCAGCCTAAATCGTATTCCTCGTATATCCATTCGTCGCATTCCAGTCGCAGTTTCAAACGCCCCATCTCGCGCACTCCCTACTCCCACCCCGGTCGACGCAGCGACCTATTGGAAGCATACCTTTCACACACGGACGCCACTTAACCGTTGAGGGTGATTTGGCGATTATCCGTCGATATGGGGTTTGTGTACCCTACATTGCCAGGTTCGCAGCGATGCATGGCATCACTTGAATCTGCGAATCTTGCTGGGGCCTAATTGGAACGCCAGTACAGTGACTAGAATGATTCCTCCTGCCAGCGTCCACAACATAGGTGTGGATACTGAGATTCCTCCACTTGTAGGTTGGTCACCTCCGTCATCATCGCTGACCGGTGAATCTACCGTGACTTCGCTGAATGCCTCGTTGTTCTCCTCGTTGGTCTCTTGGATGTCATGAAGCGGATCGACGACCACCTTGATGCTCGCTGAGTCTCCCGTCATGCCAACCTGCCAATCACACGACGTCGAAGCGAGTTGGTCGGGCTCTATCACCGGGATGCTCGACGAGGTGCCAACGAGCTGGTCATCAACGTAGCAGCGGACCAATACCAGATTGGCTGACGACCGTCCTGAGTTGCGCACCCACGCGGTGATGGTCACGACATCACCTTGGGTCACGTTCACGGCCTGTTGATCTTGCTGTAAATGCTCGAGGGTGATCTGCTCGATGAACAGGTCAGGCTCCGCCGTAGCGAGTACGCCGATGCTGGTCTGCACTGTGTTCACACCGTCCGAGATGGTGATGCTGACATCGAACGAGCCTTCATCGGTGGGCTCCAAGGTCAGGGTGCCTGACTGATCGATGGACGCCCAGGAGACGTCAGTGTTGAACTGCAGTTGTGAGAGTGGTGTGTCAACATCTTCGACGTCTAACTCAATTACGAGAGACTCACCCACCTCCACTTGCACTTCTAGGGGTAATGGCGCGTGAGTTGGCGCGTCCTCCACCTCATTCACAGTCACACTGAAATTGCTGACCCAAGCGTTGCCACGCTCATCGTGCACTTGCACCATTACAGTGGTCTGTCCGTGCTGCTCGGGTTGCTGACTCACCACCAGTTGTCCATCGACGACCGACACAGTCAGCAGCGATGTGTCTCCAGAGTCGGCGCTGACCTGCATATCCTGCCAAGCGGTGATGTCGTCGTTGCATGTCGAGAGCACCGGAATCACCGCACCTGAGGAATCCTCGTCGAGTTGCCTGTCAGTGATGTCATCGCAAGACGGGTCGCGGTCCCATTCGACCACGAATCCACCGGAGAGAATGATGTCGTCCACTACCACCACGGTAGTCTCTGCTTGACCATCGGATGACCACTGGAAACGAGTCCTGAGCCCGATGTCGATCTGTTCCCCTGTAGTAGGAATCAGGTGCCCCACAGGTATGGAGTGGCTGAAGCTACCGAGTGTCAGAGGCAAGTCCACTAGAACCACCCCTTCGAAGGCGACCCTGAGGGTGCTGACGTTCACGACCAGATCTTCGATGGCCCCCGATACGTGACCCGAGACGGTCACTGTGGGGTCGTTGATGTCCACGCGCACGCCAGCAAGGCAGCCGTCCAACAGATCGACCTTGAATTCCAGGAAGCGGTGGTCTGGTAACAGGAAGGGGTCGTTCAACAGCATGTATCCGAACCAATTCTCTGCATCGGCACTTCCGCGTACCTCGACACTGGCATTTCCGGTGGTGGACAAATGCACCCTCCCCCATGATTGCCCGTACGGGCGCTCCTGCACCGTCGAAATCCATGACCCGCCTGTAGCCGAATCGATAAGTTGCAAGCCACATGGGCTCTGTGCCAGATTGGTCGTCTGTCCGTGTTCTAGATTGAGGTCTGTCACCGGGGACGTGCTCAGTAGAACGCTCGCCTCAGCCTTGGCGGCCTCAAACGAGTACCATGATTGGAAGTAGGTCGCTGAAATCCCGACTGCATCGACTTCGACGCGACTGTCATCTGTGGACCCCACCGAATTGTAGTCGATGGTAACGGAGACGTTAGCCAGTATTGACCAGGTCCATGATTCGTACGAATCGAGAGAGATGGCTACCGGATTGCCTGACATGTGGTCGATGGCGGACTGCGTGTGCGCGTACGTGCGCACCAGTTCAGTGCTACCAGGCCACGAGACGATGAAGCGAACATCATCCTGCTGCAGTGGTTCGGGAATCGCGAATGAGACGAGTAGCGACACGTTGGTCAACTCGCGATCCGATACGGCACTGAGGTCGTACCCAGACAACGTGATCTCCTGTCCGCTGCTGTACCAGTAGGCGCCGTCCGGAAATCCGAGCGTGTTGTTGCTGTTGGTCAATGAGGTCCCAGTCGCCCACGCGGTGGTGGAATCCCTCAACTCAGGACGCGAATGGGTGAACGACAGCACTCCGTCAGCCACCATGGTTGTCGTATAGTCAGCAGGTCTGCTCTCGAATCCTGCTTGACTCGACAGAGTCCAGTCGGTGGCGTCATCGAAGGCCCCCTCTGGGAACAAGTCAACGGATTCAGCCCGGATGACTGTATCCGCAATCACAGAAGGGGTAAGTGGCAAGAACAGCCCGCACAACAGCAGTACCAGAATTGGCATGGATTGCCGATACCGGTCCTTGTCGGTATCCTCCATGTGTGCATGGCGGCGGAGCAGCCCCTTGAATCCGTCGGACTTGCGGGCGTTGTCAAACGGTTGAAATAGCGGCCTCTGCCCGAGCAGTTCACACCTATGGCTGCGGTAGTCTAGTGGTTAGGACGGCAGACTGTGGCTCTGCCAGCCCGGATTCGAATTCCGGTCGCGGCCCTCTTGCGTTCGTATACTACGCACGGGATTCATCATTCACCGTTGAGAACGTCCGCGTCGATTTCGTGCCCCATCCGCTCGACCTTGGTCGTCAGATAGTCGAAGTTCTCCTCGGACAGACCAGCCACGAGCGGCATCTGTTCGATTACATCAATGTCAAGTGAGCGCAGTTGTGAGACCTTGTCAGGGTTGTTGGTGAGCAGACAGACCTTGTCGATGTCAACTCCCCTGAGCATCTCGGCTGCCACTCTGTAGTCGCGCCCGTCTACTGGATGACCGAGCAGCAGATTGGCATCGTGCGTGTCAGCCCCTCGGTCCTGAAGATGGTAAGCGCGGATCTTCTCGCGCAATCCGATACCGCGCCCCTCTTGGCGGAGGTAGATGAGGCAGCCCCAGCCACGCTTATGGATGGAGCTGAGAGCCGCCTCCAACTGCGCACCGCAGTCACAGCGCAGGCTACCCAACGCATCCCCGGTCAGGCATTCAGAATGAATGCGAACGAGCACGGGGTCCGGCCCGGACATGTCACCCAGGGTCAGGGCGACGTGGTCGAGGTTCTTTCCATCCTCGTGGAAGACACGAATGCGGAATTCACCATGCGCGGTAGGCAGGCGAGCGTCGGGGGGGACATCCGCGTCCTCTGATATGGAGAGGGCATTCTCTGTGTCGCTCATCGACTCACCCCTCCTCTGCGGCACGAATCAGGAATCGGAATTCACCTGCCACGTCCTCGAGAGATACGAGTTCAGCACCGACTCTGGCGAGTAGCAAGGGGATATCATGCTTTGTCTCAGGATCATCCGCCAGCACCTCCAGCAGTTCACCTGGACTGATCTGTTGCAACACTCGTCGTGTCTCGTGTACAGGCACCGGGCAGAGGTAGCCTACCACATCCAACCTATGCTCCGGGTCGTTTCGGTCACTTTCAACTACCATCGGTACACACTCCGCGACTGATTGCACTCACTCTGAACCGTACTCCTGTCTTGAACCCACGGGGGGGTTTGATAGAGGCATCTCGCATGGGGGTGACATGGCAGATGTGCCTCGGGGCGGCGATGACATCTCCATCGAGGAGTTGAGGGAGCAGGTCGTGTTCATGCTCGGCGTCATCGTCGTGCTGCTTGGAGGGGAGTTAGCCTACCGTTGGCTGACCGACCCAACTGACTCGCTCTCGTGGATTCAGATGGCTGACGCATGGATCTGGAACAGCCTTCACTCCATGTTGTTCGGCTCCGGCTCAGTCACGGTGTTGGAGAGCACCTACGGCCTACCCACGGTGATGGAGTTCGACCACGACTCGTTCTACCAGCCCATTCCGCTAGAGGTCACCGATGAGTGTGTGGGTCTGCATGAGGTCGTGTTCGTCTCACTGCTGATCGCAATCTCTCCGGGAGTGCCGAAGCGCTTGAAGGTCCGGGGCATCATTGCCATGACAGTCACCCTGCAGATGATCAACATGGCTCGTCTGCTAGTCCTCTACCCCTTGGCTGTTAGTGGCTGCCAAGCAGATCCGGGCGCCTACGGATGCGAGGAACCGATGTGGCGATTCCACGAATTCATGCTGCGAATCGGTTTCATGCTACTCATCGTCGTCGGATGGCTGGTCTGGTTCGTAGTTTCCGACGGAGCAGGACATCTGCGCCGCCACCAGCGACGTATTGAGAAACGTGGCCCCATCCAGCGGCGGCTTGCTGTGCGTGAATCGCTTCCGGACTGGTCGAAAGCGGTGCTGGTGGTAGGACTGTTGCTTGCGGCGGTAGGAGTGTACACATTGGCTTTCGACGACGAGGCGCGCCAGCACAAACTAGAGGCGGAGGGGTGTGAAGACGTAATCTCAGCGGCGTGTGGCAGAGAACTGCACGAATGGGACGACATCTCGGGGATAGCGCTGCGCCAATTGCTTCTGGGCGCAACACTCGTAGGAATCGCCACAATCAGGCTCGAAATCGAGTCATTGGATACAGCCGATGCACCCTACGAAGAGGAATGACGGCTCACTCGACCAGTTTGGCGTTCACTTCTGAACCGTGCCAACTGCGGTTGGACAGAATATCGAGTACAGTCTCGACTCGATCGCGATGAACTTCGATGATGGACGATGAATCGCCAACGTCTATCTCCCCGATAGCGATCTCGGGAAGGCGGGCCTCGCTGACAATCCAGTCGGATAGGCCGCGGCTCGACGCAGATGAGTCGACGCCAACATCTAGTGAGATTCGCACCATTCCGTATACATTGGACAATTCGCCCCAATCCTGCTGACGCTTCACGGGGTCGCGGTCGAGGTGTTTCGGGAGTTCAGGGGGGCCTGATTCTTCGATGTGCATTGTCCAGGTGGTTGCTATCTTCTGCAACTGATCGATGTCCTCGCGACCTACGAACGACCACGCCTGGCCATCGCGACCCATGCGACCGGTCCGGCCAATGCGATGGACGTATACTTCCGGGTCAGATGGAAGATCGTAGTTGACGACGATGGTCACTCCGTCCACATCGAGCCCGCGAGCGGCAACATCGGTCGCCACGACCACCTGCTCGTTTCCATCTCGGAACGAGTTCAGGATGCGCTCTCGCCTGTTCTGTGGCAGGTCTCCGTGCAGGCCGATGGCTTGGAAGCGGAACTTGCCGAGTCTCTCAACGAGCATGTCAACCATTCGCTTGGTGTTGCAGAACACCAGAGCTTGATCATCATCACTCATCGTGGCGAGGATGCGCCCCAGTGCCCATAGCTTGTTGGCGCGGCCCACCGAAATCCAGCGCTGTTCGATCTCGGGTATCTCCAGTTCCATCTCATCGGAGAGGACATGTTCCGCAGCGGGAATGAATTCGTGCGCCGCTTCCAGCACCTCGGCTGGGAATGTTGCACTGAACAGCAGCGTTTGGCTGCGGTTGGTCATCCGCTCGAGTACCCAGATAACATCCGGGAAGAACCCCATGTCGAGCATCCTGTCCGCCTCATCGAGACAGAGAATGTGCGGAGCAGAGAGATCGATATGGCCGCGCTTGCACATGTCGATGACACGGCCCGGTGTGCCGATGATGATGTCGACACCAGCGTCGAGTTTCTTCGCCTGCTTCTCAAGGTCGGTGCCCCCATAGACGGTAATCAACTTCAGTCCCTTGTCGCCCTGCAGCCAGGACAGTTCCTCTGTGACCTGTACCGCAAGTTCCCGAGTGGGGGCCAGTGTAAGAGCCTGCAGTTTTCCACTCGGTGAGCAACTCTCAATCATCGGGATACCGAAAGCAGCGGTCTTACCTGAACCGGTACGCGCCTGTCCAATGATGTCCCGTCCACTGCGAGCTATCGGTACGGTTTCGGCTTGAATAGGAGTGGCTGCATCCCAGCCCTGATCATTGATGGCCTGCTGGGTGCATTCCTCAAGGTCCCACTCACTGAAGCGTATCGGGCTCAACGCATTCGTGCTCATATCAGGTTCACCGCGGGAGTTCAGTAGGTCTCAGCGTCGCGGATCTCCTGTTGGAGCTCGCCCATCCAGTACTTACGGCAGTACTCCTTTGACAGGTAGCGACTCTCATCGATGTGGCCGCTGGAACCTTCCTTACGCATCTGGCGCTTGCGGCTGACCGACTTGATGTCGGGAATCTTCTGGCGCACATGCTCCCGGATGTACTGCCGGAATTTCGCCGCCTTCACGGGATTATTGCCCTTGGCATTGCGACCGTGCCAGAGGCGCTCAAACTGCTCGCCCTTCCAATCACCGGATTCGTCGCTCAAGCATGCACCTCGGCGCTGCGGGCCACCTGCCCTCTCTCTTTAACGCTGCCGCATGACCCCTACGGGGTCAATCAACCTCATCGTCTTCGAGGGCCCGATTCAGATCTTGCCCCCTCAGTCCAGCATCCTCGATGGCATCCTGCCAATCAGGCTCCTCATCAACGTCATGATCAGCATCTACATCGAGCCCAACGTCGACTTCGTCTGGCTCGGGGAGGTCGTCCATTCCTGCAGGTTGCTCCTCCTGAAGGTTACCTTGGCCCTCTCCTAGACGATGAGCAACACCATCCTGTTCAGCCACTTCGGCGTCGTTGTCGGCCAACAACCGGGGAACTGCATCCCGTTCGTGTTCATCACCCAGCATGGCTTGATCATCGACGGGGAGTGGGGCGAGAAAGCGATTTTTCTCCTCCTCGCTACCTTCGAGTTGCAGGTCAGTTACCATGCCACGTAGCAGGTCACACAGTTCGGGGTCGGTCTCTTGCAGCAACAACTGATTGGCTTGCTCGCGCACCTCAGAGTCAATCAGCAGGCGCGGGAGCATGAGGATGCAGGTGCGCCGAATCGCACGGTGACGATCGCGTGCTCCGTCGAGACAGAGTCGTTTCATGCGGAATCCAGTGACATCCATGCGGTTCAGCGAGCGCAGCGCGTGGGTGCGGACATCATCGTCCTCGTCGAACAGGGCCGTCTCGAGCAGAATCGCCGCAAGCCTTGGGGCGCTGTCAGCCAATGTCGTCAGCGTCCGCGCCGCCTGAACCCGCACTGGTGCCGCCTCGTCCTGAAGTGACCAGCCAATCAAATCCCAAACGGCAGCTGAACGGGTCTTGGAGAGGCGCGGAAGCAACTTGCTCGACTCGGCGCGCAGCGCGACATCGTCCTCGCGCAGTAACTCGTCCAGATGGATTACCACCACCTCGGGCCAAACTTGACACAACTCGCGCAATGCCTTGAAGGCCGCTTTCGAACGGTAATTGACTGACGATCTCAATTCTCTCCTGAGCGTTTCCTCGGTTGCCGAAGGGAACACGGGCGCCGTAATGGCCAAACAGTTCGACGCCGCCTTGCGCACGCTGGAGTCCACATCTTCCAGCAACTCGTGCAGATGTTCGAACAGGTCTTCCACTTTGATCAACGCGCAGTATGGCAACGAGAACAGACCGGCTACTCGCACCTCTGGTTTGATGTCTGACAGGGCGGCGACAAGCGCTTCGTGAGCCTCGACCTCGTGCTTCCGGCTGACACGTGGTAGGGCACGCACGGCATCCGGCCGACTTACGAGATGCGGCTGGTCGCCCCACACGACCTCGCACGCCTGTAGTGCCCCGGTGGCAAGCGGCAGCACATCCTGAATGCGAATTGAGTCCCAGACACCTTGTCCAGGACGATATGCTTCGTCCACATCTCGTCTTCGACGTCGACCAGTAACCAGTGGCCTGCCAGTTCTCGGATCGCGTGGGATGTATTCGTGAGCCATGATTTCAGCCTCTTTCGCGTTGCTCATTCGTGCCTCTGTCCCATCGACCCTTAATCAGTCATCACACCGCTGGTGATACCAGCCCTGAGGGCGCGCACACGGTCGTGCGCCATCAACCCCTCGTAGGGGAATTACTCAACTGATGTGAGCCTGAGCAGGTTTCCCTGACTGTACTGGCAGAAGTATAGATCACCATCTGGGTGGAAACGCAAGGGCAGAACCGTTGGCAGATCGTCTATGACCACCGTCACCTCACCTCGCCAGCCTTGTGAAGAATTGGAATCCGGTAGCAAATCGATGCGTATGAGTTGTTCTCCATTGGGAACCAAAGTGTTCCATGATCCGAACACGGTGACGTAGACAGTTCGATTCCCCCCTGGTAGGGATGAAGAGTTGGGTCGCACGTCAATGCCATTGATCGAGGAGTGAGGAGTGAAGGTAGCCACAGGCCCTAGAGATCCTTCAGGTGTGGGGTTGTCAGGGGAGTCATCAGGCCATCCGTAAGCGGCGTCAGCCACCAACAGATTGAGTTCCTCATGGGGGTATTCGTCCCCTTCCCAATCGCGGCCGTTGTCGGTGAACAGGTAGCCGACCCCATTCATCCAAGTCCCATCATACGAGTTGCGCACTCCGCTAGCCACCACGGAATGCTCACCAGTCCATGGATCGACCTCAAGCAGTGCGGCGTTGCGCACATCATCCTCGTTGCAGATGTTGCAGGTTGAGCCGCTATGCCAGAGCAGACTGCCGTTGATTCCGGGCATTACTGCGTTCGTCTGATGATTTCCCGAGGGAATGCCGCTCACCAGCACATCGCCGACACCCAAACCCCAACTTCTTGGGTCGCTATCGGATTCCAAGTCCCACGCGGTCAACTTGCCCGCCTCGGTGACAAACAGTCGTTCACTTCCATTGACCGGATCCGCCCATGTCAGAGTACCGTGTGGCCTATCCAATCCAGTCAACAGTTCCATTGGAGTTGCGAAGTCGCCGCTCTCGTCAATCTCAAGAGCAAGCAGACGCCCTTCTCGGTCGCAGACGAGCAGCCAGGAACTGTCATGCCAGTGCAGACAGGACGGGCTTCCAAGACCGTTGGCCACCTCCTCGAGTACGATTCCCTCTTCGAGAAGGTCGCGCGAACCCTCGCGAGCATACGGGAGGTAGATGCGCATCATCACCACACTCCCGAGCATGACCAGCACGACGAGTGCCAGTAACGCTCGACTGAATGGCCTATCATCGCTGGCCGGCGCTGGTTCAAGCGACTGAATATCGGGGGACGCAACCGGTTCTCCGATGTCGTCAGATGCACTCGATGACTCCGCCATCAATGCATGCACGACGGCACCGGTACATGATTCTTCAAGCGGCGGGTTGATGCCACTTCGCCACTGACGGTGGCAGGGAGAAACATGGTGGAGACCTTGTACAGGTTCGTCTGGGGCGGCACCCGACTGCTTCCGGGCCCGGTGGGATTCGATGATCCGCGGCTTGAGAATGTCTCAATGCACCTCGAATTCCGAAGGGACGGGCGAGGCGGACTTCCGCTCGATGAGCTGCGTCTGCTCATACCCTCGTGGGGTGATGTTCAGGTCGATGCCGACGGGAGACTGCACAAAGATTTGGTCGACCTCTTGATGCTCGGAGCTGTACGCGTCTGCATCGATGCGTGGGCGCCAGATAAGGAGATTGAACTCGGTCATGCACTCTCAGAGCAGATTCTGTTGCGGGTTCTCATTCCTTCAGACGGCAGCTCTGTACGCGGGTGGACTGCAGACGTCCTCATCCCGAGATTGCGCGAACTGATGCTCACGGGCCCGTCTTCGGTGCTGCTCGTGAGCAGGCGTAAAGGAGATCTTGATCGGGTG
The DNA here is from genome assembly GCA_964618995.1 of uncultured Candidatus Poseidoniales archaeon. GTDB lineage: Archaea > Thermoplasmatota > Poseidoniia > Poseidoniales > Thalassarchaeaceae > JAKUTA01. The sequence continues at coordinate 174,011 of CAZUBQ010000001.1, forward strand.
TGGAGGATGATGCCCGATGACTTGCTGCACCGGTTCCGATGGTGGTTGGCTCCGGCTGAGGGACGACAGGTGCAGTTGATGAGGGGCGACCGGCGTGTTATCGGTTGGGTGCTCGACGGAGCGCGGATGCTCGAGGAGAGGAGATGACGCTTGAAGAGGAGGCGCGCGATGACCTGCGTCGTCTGCTTGCGCTCACATGGAGGCCATGGGCGCATGCAACGCTCGACGCCGGCCAGGTGACTCGCTCGTGGAGTCTCGACCTCGGATGGCTATCCCCAGAGGATGCCGACGAGGTGCTGGCACGTTTGGTTCAGTCCGGGTGGATCGCAAGCGATGGAGGGGGGCTTCTGCCTGGGGTGGACTTGGAGGGTGTAGAAATCCCACTCGGCTGGTTCCCCCGCCAGAATCTGCTTCTCGAACCACCTTCCCTACCACTAGTGAAATCTGAGGCACCCAAAGATAGAGCGCCATCTCCCATTCGACCCATCCTAGATGGAGATTCTATTCCGGAAGACGGGCCACAGGTATCTGATGATTCTATAGAACGAGTGGATGCGGGAGCAATGGGTGACATCCCGTCACTGTTGCAATCGATCTCATCGGGTTGCAAACTTGAACGTCAAGAAGTGATGCGAAGGGCGCAGCGCAAGATCCGCGCGCTCGGCGACATCACCCTGTGGATGGCTCTGGCGCTAGTGGCGCGCGAACAAGGGCTGGAACTGACCGAACTGTATCAGGAATCGTCCTGAGAGTCGCCGTTCCATCCACCTTCGAACGTACTGTCCATGACCAACAGAATCGGCAGCAGTCCGAGCGCCAGCAGAAGCGAGAAGAACACCGTCATGGCGGTGACGATGCCGAAATCCTGCACAACAGGCATCGGTGAGAGGCGAAGAACCAGGAACCCACAGATGGTAGTCCCAGCAGAGAGCACCAGTGCAACTCCTGTCGTAGCGTGGGTCTCGCGCAGTGCTGACCAGGGCTCCTTACCTTCGCTACAGGCGACCTCGAACCGCCTCCATACGTGAATCGAGTAATCTATCCCCAGCCCTATTGTCAACGCAGTGACCATCACGGTGAGCACGTTCCAGTTGAGATTGAGCAGCGCCATTCCCCCTACCACCCAGACTGCCGCTACTGCAACCGGAGTGATTACCATCACAGCCGGTCCGATGCGCCGCGTGATGGCGAGCAGAACGATGAATGAGACCACCAAGCTGATGCCCGTGGATTCCAGTTGTGAGGTCGTCAACCCCTGCATCACCAGCGTCAGAGCAACGAGGTCCCCTGTGACATACATGCGAGCATCCATTCCGTATCGTCCACTAGACTGCTCGACAACTTCCAGCATACCGTCGACAGATTTCTTGATGTCGCTGTTCGATGATGCCTGCACCTGCACCTCGACGCGCATGAAGAGGATACGAGGCTGACCTCCAGACTCGTCAAGGACAACTGAATTCGCAACCCGGGTACTCCAGTCCTCGCCAGTCAAGGGGTCCGCCAAGGAGTTGTTCTGACTCAATTCCGCTAATGCTGCCGCCAAGTCTCCTGACTGATAGTTGGCCGATGTCACGAGTTCGTTTCCGAGCAAGGATAAGTTGTGCCTCTGGCCGAAATCGGCATCCTGCTCGATGGCGTCGATGAGCAGTGGGTGCACGCCTTCGTACATCGCATTCCCTTCGCCGGCAGAGCGAGGGATTATGACCCGTGGAGCGAGTCGTATTCGAGCATCCATCTGGTCGAGGGAATCAACGAATGCCCCATCGTCCACAATCGCATCGTCGCCCTGCTGCGGCTCTATCAAGATGTAGATCGGCCTCCAGCCCGTCACCTCGTAGGAGACGAACAATTCGTCCCTGACCTGCATTATCTCCATGTCCTCCGCTAGGAAATCTCCCAGGTCGAATTCAGTCTCTAGGCGGGACGCGGCGACCACGACCGACCCTGCAGTGAGCAGCGTGACCAGCACGAGTACCACCGCTTGAGTCCTGCGCTGGGTAATGACAAGTTCACGTGCGTAGCGACTGGTCAACTCTCGTTCGGCTGTCCGAGAAGGCCTTCCCCTTGCACTTTCCATCAGCACATGCATCGAACCGACGACGACTGTGGCTGTAACGAACGCCGACAGGACTCCAAAGGCGAGTGTCAGCCCGAATAGGCGTACAGGAGGAAGTGGTGAGACGACGTTGGCGAGGAAGGCAGCAATCGTGGTGACCACAGCAATCGACAGTGGGAGAGAGAGCTCACGGCAGGCAGAGACCCAAGCAGCGGCTGCATCCTGCCCCTTGTCTCGCGCCACGTTGTAGAACCGTTGCAGGTGAATCGAGTAATCGATTCCGAGACCCAGAACCACTGGAGCCACGGCGACCTCCAGTACTGAGAAGCGGGCCTGGAAGACTGCGAGCGCCCCATAGGTCCACACCAACGCCATGCTGAGAGCCACCAGAGGAAAGGCCACCCCTTGAATCGAGCGGAACGCTATGGCGAGCAGCAGCACTACCACCGCGACTGCACCAGCAATCAGCCAGACAATGTTTCCAAGTGTCCCTTGGTTGATGTCGTGGCTGATCAGGTCGTTGGAGATGACACCGTATTCGATGCTACTGTCATCGGAAGCCCCCATCTGGTTCAACTGCAGGCGGAGTTGATTCACCATGTTTTGGCGAACCTCGTCCTCCAGATTCGGATTGATGTACAGTATCCATAGCGTGCTCGATGCGAATGGGGTGGCATCGCCCGAAGAACGGTTCGCGTCGAGCCAAGCGCAGGTGGTCTCCTCGAATACCAGGTCCCGATGAATCAGTGCATCCTTAGCGAACCCCGCCAAGGTCACCAGTTCTTCATCAGCCGCCCCGTCGATGCACTGTGTACCTTCAGGCACGGTCTCGTTGATCAACTGCTCCCAACTGGTGACATCCTGTAGGCTGAGTCCGTTGTCAGTCTCCTCATCGAGTGCTCGCTGGATGATCTCCGGCGCCGTCATCGAACCCTTGATGAGATGGCCGTTCTGGGTGGCCCATTCGCGCAACGACTCAAGATCGGTCTGCTGCTGCTGCAGCGAAGTGATGCTCAGAGCATTGCCGTCGCTGGATGTACTCGTCACATGTACACCGAGCAGACGGGACTCCTCCCCGAAATGCTCCAAGATGCGCGCCTCGGCCTCGTCGGCGTCTGACTCAGGACTGAACTCGGCCAGATCGGTATGAAACGAGGGGAGCGGGAACAAGAACGATCCGAGCACCAAGGTGAGCAGGAAAGCGGCGGTGAGCAGTGGCAAGGCCCCCACCTTGAGCAGCGATTCCAACCGCTCTGCAGCGGGCAGAACGCTGCCGCTGGACATGGAACAGCCGAAATGAAGTCGGTTGATAACAACGAAGGCACCGAGGCCGCGTAGCGGCCGGATTCCTCCAAAGGTTGAAAATGGGCGCTCAGGTCGCCGAACCGTTCATCATGGCGATTAAGGTGCTTCTAGACGAAGATGGGGAACTGCGAATGCGCATCAGCGGAGAGAGTCACACAGCTCTGCAACTGTTTCGCAGCCGACTGAACGATAACAAGGATGTCGAATATGCGAACTACTTTCTGGGCCACCCTGGATTGGACGAACCAGAACTCTACATCCGAGTGAAGAAAGGCAAGGACGCATCAAAGGTTCTGAAGAGCCTGTGCTCCGGACTCGCCAAGGAATTCGGAAAAGTCAAGTTGTCCTGAGGCGGCTACTCGATGCCCGAAGACGAACTGGCGCGAAGCCTCGGACTCTCCACTTGGATTTCAGAGGCGGAGGGTATCGGCGGACTGCTGAAGGTGCGGGTCGAAGATTTCCGCGTCGAGGAGGTGGCCAAGGCACCAGCCCTCGACCACAGAGGCAGGTTCACGGTCGCGCGCATCACACTCATGGACTGGGAAACCAACCGCTTCGTCAGTAGACTGGCACGGGAGTTGAGCATCAGTCGCAAGAGAATATTCTTCTCGGGGACGAAGGACAAGCGAGCAGTGACCACACAGCTGTTCGTCATCGATGCCCCAGTACATTCGGTCGAGGCAGTTGAGTTGAAGGACGTCGACATCGAGGTGCTAGGACGTAGCCACCAGAAGTTGCGCTTGGGAGACCATGAACGCAACAGATTCACGGTCGTTGTCCGCGGCTGTGCCGACGCTGATGGAAACCCGATGAGTGGCGAGCGAGCAGTCGAGCAAGTGGATTCGATCATCGCCGCCCTGGATGAACGGCTTGGTGAATCTCGTTTTCCAAACTGGATTGGCCCACAGCGGTTCGGTTCGACGCGGCCGGTAACCGCGGAGGTTGGGCGGCGAGTTCTGGAAGGTGACTTCCAAGGGGCTGTGGACACTTATCTTGGCATGCCCGGGCAGAGAGAGTTGGATGAGGTGGCTCTTTTCCGCGAGTGTTGGCGGGAGCAGCAGTCGGTGGAAGCGGCGCTGGAGATGATTCCCAAACAACTCGGTTTCGAGCGGGATATGCTCAACCATCTCAAGAGACGGGAGGACGATTGGCGCGGGGCGTTCCGCAAACTACCAAACAACCTGCAATTGATGACCATCCACGCGTTGCAATCACTTGTGTTCAATCATGTACTGGTGGAGCGGATCGAAAGAGGTATGCCGCTGACCTCCCCCCTAGTCGGCGACCTCGTCGGGCCACTTCTGGATGGAGGAAAGGTCGATGTTGGAAAACTCTCCACCGTCGAAGCGGACACCTTGGAGAGGATTGCGAGAAACTGTCGCCTCGGCCGGCTGGTGGTCACCGGCCCGCTACCGGGTTCAGAATCCATGGCTGCGCTGGATGAGGTGGGGGGGCTGGAGCGCGCGGTATTGGTTGACCTTGGACTCGACTCTACGAACTGGAGGGTTTCGGAGATTCCCCGCCTGACAACTAAGGGTACGCGGCGGGCACTGACAGCGCAATTCGTGGAACTGACGCATGAAGTTGCTGCGGCGGTCGAAGGGGAGGAACTCAGCCAGCGATGGAATGACGGTCCGCAGCCGGGGGAATGCTGGCATCAAGATGGTGGCGCCGTTCGCTTCCGCTTCAGTCTGCCACCGGGAACCTATGCTACCACCTTGATGCGCGAACTGATGCGCACGCCGATACACCAGCAGTGAGAGTAACGGCGATGAGTCGGACAACGTCCGAGAACAGTTCAGATGAGACCAATCTGCAGAATCTCGATCTCGCCAACCCCGGAGATTGCGCGGATCTCGTCTTCGAATGATTCGAGTTTGCCGTCACCCTCGTCGATTACACAGTGCGCCTCTACAAACCTGATTCCGAAGGCGAGTGGCTTGATCTCGACCATCTGTACGACGCCGTCATCAATCTCCAATGATTCCATCGCGGCTGCGATCGCGTCGGCGTCGGCGTCGGCGTCAGGGTCGCACATTATCTTGTAACGAATCGCAACTCGTCCCATCGTTCCACCTCAGGGACCTTTGAATCCGCAACCGGGACAGACGTATGGGACGCCCTGGTTTCGGCAACGGGCGCTGCGACCAATGCCCACGCCGCAGCTCGGGCAAGGAAAAGCGGTGCTCCTCTGCTCGGTCAACGGGCGCCCTGAAGCACTGCAAACCTCTGCTTTCTTGCTCATGCTCACAACCTCTGCTGGGCCGCCGAACGGCTGCCCCCTTTTATGATTGCTCAACGACATACGACGTGGCTGTATGCACTCACGAATCGAGCACGGTCAACTTGCCGTGACGCCCAGTGCTGACAACCAGTTCACCGTTGCTGCCCCTGCACCATCCTCCCTCGATGCGCACAACGTTCCCGGTGCTCACTTGGTCGACCTGGTCACCCCATAGAACCAGTCCGACGATTCCAGTCTCATCACGAGCGCACCCTGCCGCTACCGCGCCATGGTAGTTGGGACTCGAAACCAACCGACGCGGATAGCGACGCAGTACGAGCATCTCCAAACTGGTGAACCCTGCGCCGGGCTTGAGTTCTCGTACCTGCATCCTAGCAGGATTGAGTAGCGCATCACTCTCCCCCCACCCCCGAGACTCGGCGAGCCCTGCGTGACGCAGTATCGCCATCGTCCTCTCGCCGACCGCATCTTTTCCATTCGTTCTTCCATTCCGATTCGTTGTTCTCATTGTCCGAGACATAGCAAGCTCAACTGAGCGCCACGGGTTGTCTGTTGCGATAGGGGTGAGCAGAAACTGAAAGTGCACGCTGCAGCCTTCGCGTTTCACATGACGCCTCAAAGTGAACGTCACTCGTCCTCTTCGGAGGAGGACTTGACCAACCTGAATCCTACACGGCCGGATTCACCCCGCTCGTCCACCTCGTCAGCCGGTATCACGAATCCATCATCTGCAAGGCTCCGCTCGACCAGCTCTTGAACCGACATAGTGCTAGTTCCCTTGCTGGGTTTCTCTTTCCTGTTGCGGCAGATCAGGTAGGTTTCCGAGGAACTGTTACGGCTGGCATCGGGAGAGAATCTTTGAACATTGGAGAAGCGGGTGTTCGCGGCATAAATGAGCGCCTCGATTCCTCTGCCCTGGAACACCTTGGTCACCAACACTCCACCTGAGCCCATTATTGGATATGCGAAATCGAACACTGCGCACACTAGTTCTGTAGAGATCGCCTGATCCATCTCGTACTGCCCAGTCAAACTTGGAGATATATCCGAAACCACGACACGCAGGAGTTCGCCATCCAGTTCGTCTCGGATGCGCTGCTGTGTTCCTTCATCGATGATGTCACCGACGACGAACGTACAGCCGTCCACAGGCGCGCATCCCTTCAGGTCGACTCCGATGACAATACCATCACCACCTACCACCTCGACTGCTACCTGAGACCAACCCCCGGGGTGACAACCGACATCGAGGACGGTGTCGCCTTTCCGAATCACCCCGAACCTCTCCTGAATCTGCTTCAACTTGAACGCCGAACGTGTGCGATAACCCGAGTTGCGAGCCTCGCGTCGCCATGCGTCGCTCCGGTTCGTCGGCCCTCGCCTGTTGCTCATCGTGCGGCCGGCGCCGCCGGGCATATGTAAAGGGGGCGCGTGCGATGCGCGATGGTGGCCATCATGGCGGAAACGAGAGATGCGCACTCTTCACCAGTCGTGGCCCGCGCGGTGGCGCTGACTTTGCTGGTCGCAACGGCACTCGCGCTGCCGGCTACAGCAGCACCAATGGGCAAAGACTCGCTGCTTGAAGGTTCGCTACAGGTCAGCGGCGGTGGCACGATTCTGCAAGAACAAGTCACCGCGACGTGGTGCGAAATATGCGCTCTTAGCGACCCGCGCATCATCGATTTCGAGCAGTCTGTCACCCCACGGGTCCAGCGGATCGCGCTGCACCCGGACGATGGTTCCGATTCGCTTGGAACACGAATCTCGTCGCACAGAATAGTGCGGGCAGGAGAGAATCCAGCCACCCTTCCCCTCCCGTCGTTCTGGCACGATGGTCAAGGTCTGTTCACAGGAGAGGTGAGCGAAGGGAGGCTGCAGTTGCTGCTGCTGGCGGCAGAGAGCGAAAGGAGGGCTGACACTGAGTTGGACCTGAGAGTGGAGCGAACGCACGTCTCCATCATCATCGATGTGCTGCTGGAGGTGGTGGCTGGTCAGAACCTCAGCGGCACCCAATTGAGCCTGTTCGTTACAGAAGACGATGTCGATATCGGAGCGGAGGAGGCTGCACGGATGAATGGAATCCGCATGCATCAGGGTGTGGCACGGGCGTTGATTGAGGTTCCACTGGCCGAAGTGGCTGACTCCCAGCGAGAAGCGGCGGCTGCTTCAGTGGCATTCGCTGAGCCTGTCGAGGCATGGAGCGCCACGCTCGAACGCCACGGCGAGGTGATTCATCTGAGACTCCAGTTGGTGCCCGACGCGTCATGGACGCTGGGCAGCCTGGGATTCACGATCGTACATGAATCGGTCATCGGTGACGATGACCTGCGCGTACTTGGCGCCGTCTCGGCCATGCAACGGGATGAGGCGCCACAAGGAGCAGGCGGAGGATGGGTTCTCGTCGTCATGCTGTTCCTCTCCTGTCTGTTGATGGCGCCTGAGATTTCGTCACGACTGGCGCATTGGACCGGATTCGACGCCGAGGGGGCTGCCGAGGAGGCTTGACGCCGTATTGCGTTCGGTGTGAACTCTTCCGCCGAAACATCCTGATTTGTCTGTGGACCCAAATAAGGTATTCGTGTCCTTGTTCGCGTATGTTCCATGAGTTGCTTTATCACCTATCACCACCATCATCATCTTGATGGAGAAGAAAACCGAACCAGACGAGATGCTGGACGAGACAGTGGTCGTCACGCGTGAATGGATCGTCGAGTACATCGTAGAGATTCCTGGACAGGATTCCCTCAACCACCTTTCCATACTGCGCGGCCGAGACGTTCACGACGTGCAGGCACGTCTCTACCAGGAGTTGCGCGAGGAGTACCCCACCTGCGAACGAATCGAAGTGACTGTCATGCGTCTGCTGCCTGTCGAGAAGGATACCGACGAACAGATGTTCGAACTCGGCGGTGTCTACCAACCCTAGGCCATGAAAGGGATATCCAGCAAAGGCTGACAGGTTCTACTCAGGCAGTGGCTCGACCGCCTTTTCCCAATCTCCGCCATCATGAGACCTTGAGAGTAGGAGAAACATCACGAACGAGGCGACGGTGGCGATATGCGCCATCGTGCAGAAGGGGCAGATTACCGGAGCGTCATCGGCGAGAACGAGTTCGACCAGCACCAGCCAGGCGACAGCAGGGAGTCCGAGTCCCGAGAAAACGAGGCCACCCTTGAGCCAGGTGCGGTTCCACTCCTCTGTAGGAGAGAGAAGCAACGACAGGGCGATGAAACCGAGTACGGTGAATGCCAGCAGCCCGAATATTCCCCATTCGACACCTAGCAATGGAACCTCGTTCCAGCGACTGTCACCGATGAGCGTGTGACATCCTTGCACGGTGCAGGCGGTGCTCCCCCCGGCCCCTAGCAACTGACGATGGATGACCCATGTCCATGTTGAGGCCAGCAGACCTCCGAAGATGACCACATTCAGACCGAGCAGCATCCTGCGTGAATCCGGCCAACCTACTATCTTCTCCTGATTCAACGAATTGAATATCTTACGTGCCTGTGGAAACGGTATGAAGCAGCCTACTCCGATGATGACGGCGAGTACGTAGAGCATCGGATCGAGTTCATGTAGCATTCAGGCACCACCGCCGAACAGGTTGTTCATCGCCACTGGAAGCCCACCCTCCTGCTGATCATGCTGCCCCATGTTCCATGCTACAACGCCGTTGGGTTGCAGGATGATTGCGAACGGAGTGGATGACACATCCCATTCAGACTTCTCACTGCCATCTATGTCGTTGAGGTAGGTCCAACTGTGCGCTTCCCCGGGGCGTGTGTTGCAGTTGTTTCCATTGTTGCAGCCGTTGTAGTCGCTGCGCTCTTGGAAGGCGATGATCTCGTCTGGACTGGTGGACCATCCCGGAATTCCAAGAGAGATGCCGACGGTGATGAATTTCACGTAACTCCCAAACTGGTCGTGCATGATGCTCATCTCCTCCCCCTCGGTCCAGCAGTGACCACAGTCGGTGTCGATGAACTGGATGAGGTACCACGAGCCCGCCTCACCTTCAACCCAGTCCCTGTTGATGTTGTCATAGAGGACGAACTGGTCACCCCAATCGGCAGCTCCTGCTTCATGGGAAGGGGCGCTGAGGTTCGGTGCGAGTTTCCCTTCCTCTGGACCTATGTTCGGTGCCTCGGAGTAGATGATCAGCACGGCGAACATCACCGTGAGCATCCCCATCACTCCGAACGCCGCCCACAGTCGTCCGTCACCACTCTCATCGCGCACCAGCGCGCGCCTTTGTCCGTTCATCTGCACGTCAATCAATCTCCTCGAAGAGCACCTTCGTGGTGTGCCGCACCGCTCCCTCTGAATCAAACTTAGGGGTGTAACCTGCGGCCTCCATCCGGCTGGCATCGAGCATGGCCTTGGGCACATCACCCGCCCAGCCTCGGTCGCCGCCGGTGTACTCAATGCTGACATCGGGCAAGCCAGACTCCTCAACCACTATCTCGGCGATACGGCGTACACTGCATGTGTCGCTGCTGCCCAGATTGTAGTAGTTGATCGGCTCATCGACCGTAGTGACGAGATGGAGCATGGCTGCTGCACAGTCGCATACTTCCATGTACGATTTCTCCTGTCGCCCGTCCCCAAGAACCTCAAGTCGGGTGGGGTCGGCCTTGAGTTTGTGGATGAAGTCGTAGATGACTCCGTGGGTGCCACGCGCTCCGACGATGTTGGCGAATCGGAACAGCCAGCCTTGCAGTCCGAAGGTCCCGATGAAGGATGTGATCAGCGCCTCGGAGCCGAGCTTGCTGGCACCGTAGAGTGAGATGGGGAACAGTGGACCGTAGTCCTCCGGAGTTGGCATCTCGGTCGCCTCGCCATAGACGACTGATGATGATGCGAATGCTATCTTCTGGACTCCAGCCACTCTCATCGCTTCAAGCACGTTGTATGTCGCAACAGTGCCCTGATTGAGATCAGTGTCGGTGACGCTGGTACCGAGCCGGATGTCAGGATTAGCTGCCAGATGGTAGACTATCTCGATGCCTTCCATGGCCCCCTTCACCGCCTCGAGGTCCAGCAGGTCTCCGATTACCAGACTCACCTCATCACCATGGTGAGAGAGGAAATCTCGGCGTCCGCTCGACAGGTTGTCGAACACCCGCACCTCATACCCTTCCTCACGCAACAAATCGACGAGATGCGAGCCTACGAAGCCCGCTCCACCGGTCACAAGACAATGCATGGTGCGCCCGCCGACCGACCGCCCCTCCTTGACCGTTGCGCGCCTGCGTGGAGCGTCTCTGCTGCCATGATTCACTTTCAGCGCCCTCCCCTAAGGGGAGCAGTGTCACATTCAGCGCGAAGTAATCCGGGGTGCCACCGAATTTGACATGGGCCGCCAGAGACAGCTGGTCAACTCGGTGCTGACGACGATGAATACAACAATGACTAGATGCGCCGGGAATGTGATAAAATGACAAAAAAGACACAAACCGAAGAGAATGGAAACCAGACCGAAATGGACATGCCCGACTCACTGTTGGTCGGCTACGTCCGCAAGAGCAACGCCGGAGGTGCGCTGAAGATCTCGATCAACACCAGCGCCTTCCAGGACTGCTCGACCTACGAGACCAGCGATGGCCAGACCTACGTGCCGCTCGTGATCAGCATGAACGCGGTGCGCCGCGTCATCGATGGCGAACGAGCAGTCACGACTGTCAGCCAGCTTCAGGACAACTGATGCTGCCACCGGCGCGTCCGAGCCTTGCCGGGCTCGGGCGTGCCATACCTGGGTTGCTCTCTGCTGCCCATTCTCTTCCCGAAGGCTGCATTAGGGGGCCTGAATGTAAGATTAGAGCCTGTGGCACTGAACAACTAAATATCGCTCGCGGGGCGAGAAACATCGATGCAGGCTGCTTCTGAAGAGTCCGTCGCGTCGCGCGGAGACGGCCCCATCATCGCGGCGATGCCCCTCTACAACGAAGAGGAGACCGTCGGTTCTGTCGTGCTGCAAGCGAAACGCCACGTCGACAGAGTGCTGTGTCTCGACGACGGTTCTTCCGATGCTTCGGCCCGCATCGCGCGCAAGTGCGGAGCGCAGGTCCACCAGCACCGCTACAACCGCGGTTACGGAGGTGCGCTCAAGTCTATCTTCGCTATCGCTCGTGAGCAGAACGCAGAGGTGTTGGTAATCCTCGACAGCGACGGCCAGCACAACCCCGACGACATTCCGGCTATGCTCGCTCCGATACTTGATGGCAAAGCAGATTTCGTCATCGGCTCGCGGTTCATCGACGGGGGTGGCGGTGATGCCATGCCTTCCTATAGAAAGCTGGGCGTCAAGGTAATCTCCACCGCATCGAACCTCGCAAGCAATCTCGGCATCAAGGACACCCAGAGTGGTTATCGCGCCTTCAGCCGTCGAGCGCTCAAACGCATCAGATTCGACCAGGACGGCATGGAATCAACATTGGAGATGCTCGAGGAATGTGCCTCGAACGACCTGGCGGTTCACGAAGTCCCGACAGTGGTGCGCTACGATGTTCCCAAAGGATCGCGCTTTACCGCCATGAGCCACGGATTCACTGTACTCTCGTATGCGTTAGTCAGCCTGTCCCAGAAGAAGCCGCTGATTGTGTTCGGCGCCCCAGGAGCAGCTCTGTTGAGCCTAGGGGCGGGCATCGGCATGCGCGCCCTCAACAGCGTCAACCAACTTACAGATGGAACTGTGTCATTGGAGGTGGGGCCCGGACTCACCGCAGCCTGGGTAGGCATGCTGGGCATCTCGCTACTGTTCACGGGAGTGATCCTGCACGCCGCACGGCACATCCTGCGGAGACTGTTGATGGTCAACTTCGGCATCGAATGATGTCCTCACATACCCCACTCGCAGCACGAAGTGCTGCGAACGCTTGATGGGCGGCCTTGAGCCGCGGTGCTCCGATGGCGTCCGATTCGGCTGATTCCCCAGCATCAGAACGAATCAAGCAACTGCTATCTGGATTCAAGACAAACCCTCTGTTGACCAGTTTGAGCGGCATCTCGGAGGAGCTCAAGGTCACCACAGACGACATGGGGGCTCGGATGCACGACTTCACTGAAATCCAGGTCGACCGATTCTATCGCCTACTGCTGCGCTCACCCGGCCCAATCGTGGTGATGATGGTGCTGCTCACCGCGCTCATCGGCAAGGATGCGCTCGATTTCGGACAGCAGATCAACGGCGATGTCGAGGTCTATCTGCCAGACGGTGCCGAATCGACTGAGTTGCTGCTAGAGGTGCGCGAGCAATGGTCGACCGACATCGTACTGCTCTACGTCCACACGAACAACGCCATCGACGATCCGAACATCAGAGGGACAGAGGACATTACCGATGTGGCCATTCTCAAACAGATGAGTTTCCTCGAAGGTGATGACGACAACAAGGCGGAAGGGCGCTACGCTCGAGGAATAGACTGGTCGAAGGATGACCGTGGCAGGGAGGACGGAGTCGTCTGGATTCTGAGCGTCGCCCAATTGGTCAAGGAATCGAATTCCGCATCGGGTAGGTTCGCCTGCGCCACTGAACGCTACGCGGTGCCGTTCACCAGCACTCAGGAATGCCCGGTAGCGGGGCAGGACCCAAGAGAGGATTACGTGATTCCCGACAACCAAGAAGAGGTTGACAACATCATCGACAACCTCGGCAGCGCGCTTGAGAGCCTCGTGGTCGACACGAATGGTGACAACATCAACGACACCGCTGTCGTAGTGATGGGAATTCGCTTCGAGATGCAGGGGACGGACATCGATGAACGCACAGAACCCTCAGGAGATGTCATTCAGGACCACAAGGCGTTTCTGCTACACCTGAGATCGGTGCTCGACGACTGCGCAGATAACCCGGCCATCCGCCAGGCGTATGACAACCCCGACAGCGACCCCTACAACGACGCTCTATGTGCTCGTGACTACGCCAACCTCAGACTGTCGAGCATGAACGAAGAGCGCTGGCAGGAGCTGCCCACCCGACAAGCGATTACCATCACCGGACTCACACCTGTCGTACACGATATCTCAGACGCTGTCTACGATGCACTCGAGGAAATGCTGCCACTCAGTCTGGCCTTCGTCTGCATCACGATGATCGTGCTGCACCGCAACCCGAAGGTGCTCATCATCTGCGGAACGCCGATTGTGATGAGCCTCGCGGTCACCTTCGGGTCGACTGTTCTGCTGAACATCATGCTCACACCTATGATTATCGCCGCAGGTCCAATCCTGATAGGACTCGGTGTTGATTACGCATTGCATCTCATCAACCGTATCGAAGAGAACCGTAACGATTTGCTGGAGGAGAACGCGGAGGAAGTGTGGAGGGCGCGACGAGACGGTGATATTCCGGATGTCATCGATCCATGGGACCCTGACCTGTACCTCAAGGCCACCGTACGCACGATGATGACGACCGGACACGCAGTTCTCCTATCAGCAATCACGACGATCGTCGGATTCAGCGTACTCGCCTGGGAATGGCTGGTGCCTATCCAACCGATGCGTACAGTCGGAATCACGCTGGTGCTCGGCATCACCTGCACTTTCATCTTCAGCATGGTGCTGGTGCCGACGCTCGGATGGATGGTACGCTACCGGAAAAAAGGCGGGAAGCAAGCTGAGAAGGTGTGGGCACGCATCGGCGAGGTGCCGGTCCGCGGTGTGTGGGCGGTGCTGATCGTCACCTTGATGATCAGCGCTGTTGGTGCGTTCATACTCAGCGATGAGTTCGGCAAGGATCTCACTGGGGCATCGGAAGAAGTACCCCCGAACCTGGAATCCTATGAAACGCTTGCAGAGTACTCGCGGGTGTTTGAAGGTGGTCAGACAAGCATGTTCATCGTTGACGCGACCGAACGTGGCCGACACAACGACACCGCACCCATCCGAGACATAGGTGTGCTCGACGGCATAGAGATGATGCAGGCAGAACGCATCGACAGGGTGGCGAACACCACCAGCATCAGTCTGGTAACGATTCTCAAGGCAGTTCACATCAACGTCAATGTCTCAGGTGTTGAACTGTACGACCGCAGTCTGTGGGAACTGCTGCACTCTCCATGCTGGGACGATGTCTTGCAACCCGAATGCATCACAAGCGGTGATGCGGTCATGACCACTCTCACGACACGTGATGCGATGGTCAATGTCGCCTTCGACACGCTCTCGTTCGAGGTGCGCTCGATGCTGATGAACGAACCTGTGCCGAACCTAGGAGAAACGAAGACCTTGGTCTACGTCAATCAACCGTACATTCAATTGTCGTATGCCGGAGAACTGCGCATACTGATTGACTCATACCTCGATGATGGGATTGGTGTCGATGGAGTGAGTAACTCCTTGCTCACCGGTGGGCTACCGGTCTCACTGGATATCAACCTCGGCATCCACGACGCTCAGACAGACGCCACAATCGCCACCATGATCGTGCTACTGCTCGTGATGTGCTTCTTATTCAGGAGTCCACGCTTGGCATTCTTCACCATGACGGCTGTAGCTGTTGTTGTGCTATGGCAGCCATTGCTGATGAACAGAGGTGAAGTGAACGTCAACATGTTCACTGCCATGGTCAGCACGATAGTGTTCGGAATAGGTGTCGATGACTCGATTCACGTCATGGATAGGATACGTGAGGAAGGCGAGACTCCGGGTGGCATCGTCAAGGCGGTCGCGCGCACAGGCCAGACGATCTTCGAAACTACCGCCACCACCTGTGCAGGACTGGCTGCAGGGCTGACTGTCGCCATACCCGCCCTGAGGAACTTCTTCCTGCTGATGATGATGCTGATCTTCCTCGCGCTGCTCACCTCCGCAATCCTGCTCCCAGCGCTGCTCGTGGCTTGGCAATCCATCAAGGGTAAACTGACCGGAGAAGGCCACTGGCAGGATTACGACGAGCCAATTCAGCTTTCCAGCGCCGCCACTCTCGATGCTGAACTAGACTGATGCCCCAGAATGCGACAAATTGAACAGGTGCCGCTCGCTGAGCGAGCGAGTGGGTAGCGTGTGCGTGCGAGATAGAAATCGGGCGATGCTCCTCTCGCTGTTGCTGTTGTTGCAGATTCTGCTTGTCAGCGTGAGCCCCTCTGTAGCCGCCGCCACTGGGAATGAATCGGTGAGCATCGACGCCGACGACTCTGAGTTCGACACCGGACAGTCAATCGGTTGGAACGTGACTCTCGCCGGACTGGACGCCGGCGGTTACACGCTCATCACTGAGTTCTACCAAGGATACTCCAACAACGGAACCCTACGCAATGCCAGCAGCGTGACAATCCCACCTTCAGGCAGCACCCAAATCGTGAGCGATTCAATCTACGGTTTTCTAGTGTGGAATGGCACATACGAGTACACTCTGAGAGTTGAGTTGTGGGATTCGGCACAGACGAACCTGCTGGCCGCGGACGAGGTCGAGATGATCATCTTCCAACACACAATCCCAATCTCACCTTCGAAGTTCATCGTGTTCGGGGACTCGTTGAGTGACATGGGTAATTCCTACAACTCGATTGCTCGTCTTCCCCAATCCCCCCCTAATTGGAACGGCAGGTTCTCCGATGGACCAATCTGGGCGGAACTGGTGGCGCAGGGAGTAGGCCATACCATCTCTCACGGAGGCGGCTCGAGCAGCAGCACCAACAGGGCGTACGGAGGAGCGCGCTCAGGTGGAGGATACACCAGTTTCGTGATACCCAACACCGGAACTCAAGTCAACGAATACACCAACAATTACTGGTTACAGCAGACAGATTTGGCCGTCATTTGGATCGGTGGCAATGACTTCCTCGGAGGGGGACAGCAAAACCCGCAGGTGGTAGTGAACAACATCGCCGACCACGTGACAGTCCTCAACCAGAACGGGGGGCAGCAGTTCCTCATACTGGACATGCCCTCTCTAGAAAGAACCCCCAACTACGCCGATGAGAGTGACAGCGACAAACAGGCGATGCACGCTCGTATGCTCGATTACAACAGCCGACTGGCGAATGACATGGCCGCGCTGTCAATTTCGCTCAGCGTCTCAATACAGGTGATTGGGATGTTGGATATGTTCGAGACCATGGTCAGGAACGGATCGTTCTACGGAATCACCAATCCGACCGATAGAGCTTGCGACAGCGGTGAAGGGTTGTGCGAACAAGGTGACGCGATAGTGCCGAATCCTGAGGAATACATCTTCTTCGATGGTCTGCACCCAACGGCGACGACACACCTGTTGGTTGCCAACTACGTTCTCGAGCAGATCAACACTCCAGACACCGACGGCGACGGGGTTGAGGATTCATCTGACCTCTGCCCCAACACACCAGTGGGGGATGCGGTCAACCACCTCGGTTGCCGACTCGCCGACCTCGACAGCGACAATGATGGTGTCAACGACGCCGACGACCGCTGCCCCAACACTCCTGACGGTGCCACGGTGGACCAGGATGGCTGCGCTGAGTCACAGATAGATGACGACGAAGATGGCGTGATGAACGATGTCGACGCCTGTCCGAACACCCCCATCGATGAACAGGCGGATGTGAACGGCTGCAGCGCGTCCCAGCGTGACACAGATGGGGACGGCGTCACCGATGACATCGACGATTGCCCGGGAACCGACCCCGGTGCCGCGGTGAACGTCTACGGGTGTGCAGACAACCAGATGGACTACGATTGGGACGGGGTGATGAACGATGTCGACATCTGTCCATTCACCCCTTCGGGAGAATCAGTCGATCCTAACGGCTGCTCTTTGAGTCAACTCGACGGCGACGGAGACGGCGTCACCGATGACAATGACACCTGCCCATTGACTCCCACGGGAGAGGTGGTCGATGCCCGTGGGTGCTCGCTATCACAGCTGGATGGCGATAGTGATGGAGTCTCTGATGCGCTCGATGAATGTCCGCTGACCCCCCTCGGGGAGGCGGTGGACGCACGCGGCTGTGCCGCAAAGGAACGTGACACCGACGGTGATGGCCGTATGGATGATGTCGATGAGTGTGTCGAGCTTCCAGGATCGATTCGTGGCTGCCCAATCCTGTCTATTGAGGTGAGCAGCGAGCAACCTGAGACGACAGACGCATCCGCACTGCTCAACGTCACAGCCGCCTGCGAACAGGGATGCAACATGTCACTCTCGATTGCTGGGGAGCCGCTCACCGATATCGCGGATGGCGAGAGCGTCATGGTGCACGTCGAGCGTCCCTCGGGGGAGTATTATCTGACCGTGGAGGTGCGCATCGATGCCGGCAGCACGTGGGCGAGCAGTGAGGAAGAGATCAATTGGCCGCTGCCCGATGTCCCACCCGATGATGTGGTGCAGCCTGAGCCCGATGCTCCCGTCGACGGGTCTGATTCCGATTCGGCGAACGGCGAGCAGTCCACTGCTGCTGATGACAAGGGCTGGGAGGCATCCGGAAGCATGGTACAGCTTCTGATGGCGGCATTCTTCCTAGTCTGCATCATCGCCGTATTGGGGATGATTATTCGACAGAGCCGCGGCGCTCGGACACCCAAACAGGAGGATTGGTTCTCCGGTCCAGTCGCCTCCACCATCGAGGTCGAGCGGGATCTGCGCACTGCCGTTCAACCGGTGGCACCGAAACCTGAACTTTTCACCAACCCCGCGCCTGCACAGCAGATTCCTGGGCAACCGCATCCCGCTCCTCCAACAGAGCAGCCCACATCGGACGGGTTGCCCAGCATCGAAGGGCTGTTCGAATGAGATTGTAATCATTCATCATTCTGAGATAAGGTGGGGCTCTCTCGAAGGGCTGCGCTCAAGGCATATTTGGGGAGCAGGGAGTAAGCCCCTTTCTGTTCACCGAATGGCTGGTTGCATTCAACTGTGCGTCCTACCCGTTCCTCTTCAGCGCGCCTCAACGGAACTGTTCGGACTTGCTCCGGCGGGGATGCTCGTCTCAGCCAGCGGTGGGCAACCTCGCCCTCTCGGGTTCACTGTACACACCCATGCTGGTTCGTTTCTGCTCCAGAGCCGACCCTCCCGGGTCTCTGGCTCTCGCCAGACCGCCTGCGCTGCGGAGAGGGGACTTTCCTCAGTGTCGAACACTGTCAGCAACCCTCCTGCTCCCGCGTCTCTGTCCGCGTCGAAGGTCGCTATCAATCCGTCGCAAGCACCCGCTTCACTGCTGAGGTGGCTGCTCTGGCCATTGCTGAGTGTAGTGACCCTGTTGCTGGCCATACTGCCATTGCTGGGGCTGTTGCGCGTATTCCTGCTGCGGATAGCCTTGTGGCTGCTGTGTGTAACCCTCTTGCCAGGCAGGCTGGGCTGGTGGCTTCTTCTCTTGTTCGTCTTCCCAGACATCTTCCGAATCGTCCCAGTCGTCGTCAGTCCCATCGTACGAGTACTCGCGACTACCACCTGATCTTAGCGCCACCGCCACCACACCAGCCAGGATGAGAATCAGACCGCCGAACAGAATCATGTAGGACATAGGGACGTCCTCAAAGGCATTGGCGAGTGAACCCCCTGCAGCACCCGAGTCCACCTCAATGGTATCTCCAGTGAGCCACTGGCTACCGTCGAGAGACACCACCACCCACTGTTCTCCTGACCCTTTTGGAACCCAATCGATGTCGTAGGTGACACGTTCGTCCATCGGCACGATCACCGTGATCGGTTGGGGTGTGAGTGAGCGGTTGTTTCCGTCCCCGTCCAGTTCGTAGACGAGAACGGCAGCGGTTCCAGGGGCCTTGCCTCCATTCCGTAACTCAATGGTCACCATCACGGTCTGGTCGCTGAGCACGGTGCCGGTGCGCGAATAGGACACCCCGGTGAGAGAGATGTCTGCGGCCAACTGTTCCATGTCCCAAGTGGCGAAAGGAGCGCGGACGCTGTTGAACTCGGTCGTGCTGTACATCCCGTTGCCAGCGAGGTCGCGGCCGACGACCCAGACTGCCAGTTGCAGACTATCCACGTGAGCGTCGGAAGGAAGTTGACTGGCGAGGTCAAGTGTCGCGGTGGCGATGATCGATTGACCTACAGCCACGCCATCGACCATCAACGACAGGTCTCCGGCGAGAACCGCACTGCCACCCGGTTGGTTCGCACGGACCACCTTCCAGTGCAGATAGAGGCTGTCGATGTCGAGTTGCTCCTGTTCCTTGAGCACCACCTCAATCTCCAACGCGGATAACGACGTCATGGGAATCTCTACACCTTCACGCGGTGAACTCACCTCCATCGGGGTCGGGGCATTTCCATCAACGACGATCCAGAACAGCGATGCTTCCGAGTCAGTCACATCGTTGGCTGCCGGGGGCAGTCCACTCAATTCGAAGCTGAGCGCGTGGCTCTGCGAGACATCCGGGGCCTGCAGACGTACCTCCCAGAAGCCATCCGTGGTGGGTATGAGCGTGCGCTGGCCATCGAGTAGAATGGAGACGTTGAGCGGAACGGTGGGCGGAGACCCAGTCGGCTGGAACGCGACGTACCCCGTAAGGTTCAGGCCGGTTGCCGGTGGCACCCAGGCCCTGTGTTCGAGCACGCTGCCTGAGTCCACTTCAAGGATGACAGATTCGGATATGATGGCCAGGTCGGAGGAGAATCTCCAGCGCAGTTGCGGCAGTTCCAGCCAATGCTCATGACCCCCTCTGTCGAGAACGGTCATCGCTGGGGCGCGGCGCAGGTCGCCCTCGTGAGGCAGACCCCAGTTGATCTGGAATTCGACACGCATCTCGAGTTGTATGGTGAACGGCGTGATCTCGCCCTGACGCGCACGGACGCTACACCCTTCGAGCACTAGATTCTCCGAAGTGGTAGTGCACCTTCCAGAGGTCTGGTTCCAAGTCATCTGCAACTGGTCCATAACTGAGTTCGAGGCCAATGACAAATCGACCGACAATACATCTGAAATGCCATTCGGTTCATCGAACGGCAGACTCAGAACGTAGCGCGTGGCCGGGTGCAGCCAAGAGTGGTCACCCTCATCCAGGAAACCACCATCACCCGTGATCCATGGGGGTTGGTCGGCCTTCAACTGGTAGGTGAACAACTGTTCATCGAGGCCCGAGCCACCGCCACGGGTCACCAGATTCCCAGCGGCGTCTGAACCGGACACATAGCCGGCCACCACACCCCCAACCGGACCATCGGTGTCGTCGAGACTGAAGGTGTAGTTGCCCTGCGCCTTGGACAGGTCCGAGGGTGGTGTGAGAGGCATCGCCTGAAACTCGCTCTCGTTGGTCTTGCCATTGTGGTCCGCATCATCGATCCACGAGCGCCAGAGCATCAGCGACAGTTGATGGGGGAGCTGAGGACGGTCGTAGACCTCGAAGCGAATGGGCTGGAAGAGTGAGGGGTCAAGGTGGTCGTAGCGACGGATGTTCTGGTCAATCACCATCGGTGCCAGCGAGTCGATTTTGAAAGTGCGATTCAGTGAAATGGTGGAGATATTCTCCGCGCCATACAACGACATGACATCTACCCGGTAATCGATGTCCTGAGTGCTCATCGGGGTGCGCAACTGGAATGACGCGAGTCCTTCGTTCAACGTGGTGGTGTTCGCTACCTCCTCACTGTTGGCGAACACCCTCACCGCCACATCGCCGCTGCGCGGGTTCTGCCATGGCTCCATGCCAGGGAATCCAAGTTGTGCCTCCACCGTAATCGGGGCGTCTGCTCTCAGATAGGACCTGCTTGAGGGTATCTCGTTGCCCAGATCGTTGAGCATCGCCCATGAGCGAATTTCGATATCATTCTCGATTCCTAGTCGTTCCCCGAGTCCGAAGTGCTGGATGCGCGGCACGCTGCGTCTACCGTCGACCAGCACGACCCGAACCTTGAGTGCCAATTGCTCTTCGTCGTCCCACGACGCGTTCAAGCGGAAGCGGAGGGTGCTGTCAACGCGGCTGCCATTGACTGTCTGGTTCACTCCTTTCACGGGATCCCAATGAATCATCCCCTGGTCATCATTCGACCATGACGAGGTCCCATCGAACGGATGCTCGTAGGTGATTGCATGGTTATCACCGACGAGGTCGAACTGTACGCTGGAGGGGACCCCGTCGCTGACCGTGTGCTGCGAGTAGACCTCGAGCCATTGCCATGACGGGGTCAGGGTGGTCGTGCCGTTCTGGATGTTGAGCACATCGGTGGTGAACGATGCTGATGATTCGAGTGTGGTGATCGTTGCCCGTATTGTGCCAGTCCTGCCGATAACGATCGTGAGCGGCACCAGATGATGCCCTCCGCTGACAGTAGCTGTCGGAATCTGGTCGTTGACTGCGCGCACCATGTCATCGTGTGGCATGTAGGATACTTCGGCCGTGGGGTGCGACACTGCCGCGACGCCGCCCAGATGCAGACTGCCGTAGTCGGCGGATACCTGAAACAGCGCCATCACATGGTCAGCGTCCACCTGTGCACTGAGCGGAGGCCACATGCTCGGCATGGTGCTTAGGTTGTCATTCAACGACGCCAGTTCAGTTGTGTCGAGCACCTCTATGTGGCTGGACACGAGGGTGCCGAAACTGTTCTCGAAGATGGTCACTCCACCCACCTCCATCGATACCTCCAGGTTTGTCACCCCATTGGTCGTGGGATTGAGGGCAAACGACAGCGAGTCCAAGCCGCTGCGCGGCAGCCAGATACCAACCTGTTTCGTACTCTGCGTGGAGTATGACAGATGATAGGACAGCGATCCAGTGGCTAATCTGTCCTGCCACCCCCACGGACCGAGGTTGTCGTGCATGAACGCCCACTCCGCTCTGCCATCCAATCCCACATCGATGCGCGGGGACTGCGGAATACCTCCGCCGTCGATATCCACGCGCAGCCACTGCAGGTCGCTGCTGCTGCTGGACTGCCAGCGGAATTGGACTGAATGCGCGTAGATGGGCGGGCTGGTCAATCCGTTGTTCGACAGGGTCTGCCACGAACCGCTGCCGTCGAAGGTCGCCTGCAACTGCCCGCTGCCGCTCGCTGAGTAAGCGGAACGAACGCGGCTTATCGGACGGCGGGTGATGAATTCCGGGCTGGTTGCGCTGCCAGTCCCAGATATGCTGTCGCCGTCCCAGCTCATGCCTGAGAGCGACCAGCCCAACTGTGACGGGTCACGGTTGAAGGTAGTCTCGTAACGCCCTTGCAAGTGGACCCCGTGTATGATCGGCGTCGACGAACCAGTGGGCTGATCCATCTTGATTTTCAGGCGCAGGGATGGATGTGCCTCCCAGTCGATAGCTCCGAGGTCAATCGAGTCGCCACTGAATCCCGAGAAACCAGCGATTGGCTGTCTGGTGACTCCGTCGATAATCGACCACAGCACCGAGGAACCGCTTGGAACCGTAGCGTCGATGCTCATGATGCCGTACGGCCCTGGAGTCGTCATCTGTGAACCAACAGCACCTGGACCGAACGCCGCCGAGGTCCAATTGGCGCCCGTCCCGATAGACCCCCCTGCGCGCGGCTTGAACTCGATGTCATCCAGGTTCCAGCCGGTGTAGGTGACGCTGCCATCCGTAGTCCCTAAACCGAATCTGACGCGCAGGTCGGGATTGTTCTGCACATGGTTGGTGACGTCGTGAGTTATCTGAGAGAAGGAGCCTTGGTTGATTGAGCCGCCATTGTGGGTCCAGACTCTAGACCATGAGCCCTGTGCATTCTTGACGTCTATGTATGCGTGGTCGTAGTAGTAGTACTCGATTCCCATTCTGCGCCAGAATTTCAGGTCCCAATTGCCACTGCACGCAGTGCAGTCGACCGTAGGCGAAGTGGCCCAGTAGGGCCCGCCCAAGCGGTTCGGGTAGTTGCCGTTGTAAGTGTAGATCGCCTTCGTGCCGCTGTGCACACCGCCAGTCTGGCCGAGCGTGCTGTCGTAGCCCCACGCCCAGCCTGCACTACTGGACAAGGACCACCCATGGTTGCTATTCTCGAAGTCCCACTTCACCGCTCTCGGGAGTATCCTCAACCCGTCGCTCTTGTTGATGTCAACGCGGTCGAGAACCGCTCCAGTCAGGTTCCAGTGCTGCGCTGTGGTCCACGACAAAGCGTCGGAACGAGCGTAAATCAACGGTTCGAGTGTCAGGTTGAGTGCGGTCACAGCCTGATTGAGCGGCACCTCGAGTTGCAGGCTGTTCGAAGTGCCGTTGGGTTGTGTCGTCACGGACACCATCTGCGGGGTGTTGACCGAGGTGCGCAGCGGCTGTGACAGCACTTCCGAATTCGAATGGTCAACGGCGGGTGCGAGGGCAACCATCCACGATGAGAGAACGAACAACAACAGGATGAAGGTCGCGGGAATCACATGGCGCACGCTACGCTCCATGACCGCCCTCACTACCCACTAGGATTGTCAATCTATCGCCGTAACGCGAAGCGTTGCGGCGTGCCCGCGTCTCGCACGCGTGCGAAAAATCGGGCAGATTTTCTTGATGATGTGGCGGCAAACCATATGCAGCAAGAACCGGTGGCGGTAGTCGATGAGCGAGGACGTCGACGCTGCCAAGCAGGCGGCGGGCATCGCCGCTTGTGACTTCGTGAACAGCGGAATGAGGGTCGGACTCGGTACTGGCTCGACCGTGCGCTATACAGTGCTTGAACTCGGTCGCAGGATGGTTGAGAATGGACTCGATATCGAAGGCGTCCCGACCAGTGAGGCGACCGCTGCACTAGCCCGCGAACTTGGAATCCCTCTGCTCGAGTGGCATCAGGTGAGTGGACTGGACGTGACCATCGACGGGGCGGACGAGTTCGACCCCGAATTCAACCTCATCAAGGGTGGAGGAGGTGCACTCACAAGAGAGAAGATCGTCGCTCAGGCATCGGCTGCGATGGTTGTGGTGACCGACCCTTCCAAGCAGGTCCCCGTATTGGGTGCATTCCCCCTTCCTGTCGAGGTGTTGCAGTTCGGCTGGCAGGTCACCGCACGGCACCTTAACCAACTCTGCCCAGGGGAGGTGTCGAGACGGGGTGGTGATGAGCCATACATCACTGACAATGGAGGCTACATCCTCGACTGTCATTTCGGAGCAACCATAGCCGATCCAGCGGGATTGGAGACTGATGTTCGCGGCATCTCTGGAGTGGTGGAGGTAGGTCTGTTCACTGGGATGGCGGACGCGGTTGTCATCGGCTCGTCCGCTGGCGTTGAACTGCTGTTGAAACCAGACGGTAGACTGTGATGATGAGAAGCACGTCGTTGCGGTCAAATAGGGGATGCGTTCCCGTCGGGGTGGGCCATTAGCTTAGTCAGGTAGAGCGACGGACTCTTAATCCGTAGGCCGCGGGTTCGAACCCCGTATGGCCCGTCACTTCCCCCGTATTCGTGAGTTGTTCTCAGATGATCTCTGTTCCAGCCTCACCGCGCAACGCGGCTAACGCCTCTCCTGGCTGGCAGAGCACCACCTGTATCTCTGGGTTGGCATACTTTGCTGACAGCATGGCGCTGACCTTCGGACCCATGCTACCTGGTGGAAACTGACCCGAATCCATGTGCTGCTCGGCTTCACTGCGACTGATTTCCCTGAGGGTGCGCTCGGATTCCTCGCCGAAGTCGAGGCGGAGCGCATCGATGGCTGTGCTGATGACTAACATGTCGGCTGCAAGCGAGGTCGCCAGCAGAGCCGACACTCTGTCCTTGTCGATGACCGCATCTACGCCAATATGACCATCGCCGAGCTTGATTACTGGAATGCCGCCGCCGCCCGCACACAGCACAACAGCACCGGCACCCAACAGCGCATCAATGGCATCGTCGTCGACTATCGATAGCGGTGCGGGCGAGGCGACCACACGCCGGGGTCCTTGGGCCGTCACCCCAATCTGCCACTCCTCCGGTACCGCCTCCAGATCATCGATCAGGGGGCCAATCGGTTTCGTAGGACTAGCGAAGGCCGGGTCATCGGGGTCAACCTCGACACGGGTGAGCAACGTGGCCACCTGTTCGTGTCGTCCTCGATCACGCAGGGCGGAGTCAAGGCGTGTGGCTATCTCATGGCCGAGCGTGCCTTGGGTCGCCGCCACCCAGTGGTCGAGCCCTTCTGGAGGGGGGGAGGATTCTCCATCATCTCGACGCCGGTCGAACAGCGCCTCCTCCATCAGCAGCATCTCACCGACCTGTGGGCCGTTTCCGTGGGTGATGACCACACGTGTACCGGCTTCAAGCAGGTCGACCACGTCGCTCAGCACTGCATCCATCGCCTCTTGGGCAGCAGCACTCGCTTCACTACCCACAAGCGCTGGGTCAGAAAGTGCGTTCCCACCGATGGCATAGACTGCCAGCCGGTGGCGCGTCTTGCTCGGAATGTCGGACATTGAGAGCCCCCGGAGGGGGTATTCCAGCCGGTGTACGGCCATCAATGTATTCAGTCGGGCTTGGTCTCGCTTGAAATGGGCGGGGCCGCTGGCCGCCGTCGAAGGTGGCTCAAATGGTCAAGACACACTGGATTGGAGCGGTTCAGGCCGGTGAGTACGACGATGCCGAAGTGGAGTTGAAAGGGTGGGTGCACCGCACGCGCGGCTCGAACAAGATCTGGTTCGTCGTACTGCGCGATTCAACTGGGCACATCCAATGCGTCATCAAGCGCGAAACGGTCGGCGACGAGACATTCGATGCCCTCAGTGGGTGCCTAATCGAGGCGAGTGTCTGTCTTTCTGGAACAGTCAACGTGGACGAGCGAGCCCCCGGAGGTCATGAGCTCATTGTCAACGGAGGTGAGGTTGTCGGCCCGGTGGACCCGGACAATCCCTTCCCAATCACCGAGAGTTCGATGGCCGAGGCGGATGGCGGCGAGACCGAGTTCCTGCTCGACAACCGACATCTCTACCTGCGCACACAGCGAATGACGACGATGCTCAAGTTGCGCTCGAGCGTGTTCGGAGCCATTCACTCCTACTTTCGGGACCTCGACTTCGTCGAATATCAGGCGCCCTGCTTCGTCGCCGGCGCGGTAGAAGGGGGTAGCACGCTGTTTGAGGTGCCGTACTTCGGACGCAAGGCATACCTGACCCAGTCATGGCAGCTCTACGCCGAAGCTGCGATGCCTGCACTGGAACGGCTCTACACCATCGCCCCTTCCTTCCGCGCAGAGAAGAGCCGTACCCGCCGGCACCTGACGGAGTTCTGGCACGCCGAGATGGAAATCGCATGGGCTGGGAACGACGACGTCATGCTGCACGGTGAGGCGCTCGTGCGCGGCATCGCGCGCACATTACTGGACGAACGTGAGGATGAGTTGGCCTCGCTGGACAGAGATCTCGACACCGTGGCGCGTTTCGCTGATTCACCCTACCCCCGGATGCGTTACGACGAGGCGATAGAGACGCTCCAAGGAGTTGGTGTCGACATCGAATGGGGGGACGACCTCGATTACTCAAAGGAGAAGGTGCTCACAGCCGATTTCGACATCCCACACTTCCTCACCCACTACCCGCGCATCGCCAAGCCGTTCTACCACCGCCCCGACCCTGACGATGAAAAATTCGTGCTCTGCCACGACCTGCTCGCACCCGAAGGATATGGCGAGATCATCGGCGGAGGCGAGCGTACGTGGTCGGAACAGGAGATACTGGAGCGCATCGATGAGGAGGGTACCCCCCGAGAACCGTACGAGTTCTACATCGATGTGCGCCGCTTCGGTGGAGTTCCGCACGGCGGCTTCGGGCTCGGCATCGACAGAGTAGTCACTTGGCTGGCTGGCGCGGAACATATCCGTGAGGCGATTCCTTTCCCGCGCGATTCCCGACGCGTGACTCCCTGATGCAACTGATTGCAGCGGTCAAGCCTGTTCTACCTGAATCTTGTCGATCTGCTTTCCTATTCCGTAGAGCAATAGAGAGGCCACCAGAGAGAGCACCCCCACCAGGGTTACCGCGAAGGCGGCGAGCGCGACTCCGAGAGAGACCGTGTCGTGGGGGCCACCGATATCCATCACGGCCTTGGCCATCTTGAAGCCGAGCACGAAGAATATGATCCCAGGGATGCCGAACAACAGGAGTGGATGCTTCGACTCGAGCATCCAATAGAAGAACTGGGCGAACCGCGATGCGCTGGTCAGGGATTCACGTTGGCGTCCGAGCGGAGTGGCGTCGAGTTCGATGATGCGCACGTCCATTTCCTCCGGGAGTTCAGCCGGGCTGGTGTCGACATCGCAGTCGGCCAGAATCCGAAGACCCTCGCCGGTCATGCACATCACGGAAATGTCCGCCTGCGAGTAGGTGTAACTACCTTCAGTGACCTGTTCATCCTCACTCAACGGAACATCCGCCTTCCCTGAGTCAGATCGGTGTTTGAAAGCGATGTAGATGTCATGGCCGGCCCGTGTGAGGGCCATCTGATGGGGCAGGTTGCTCAGTTTCCAATGTTCGTCCAATCCAATGGCCACCGTCTGTTCACATTCCCCCATATTATCGAGCAGAGTGCGCGCCAGCAGAGGTGCATGGGAATCCTGAAAGTGCGCTATGTAGGTCCCTCCTGACTCCTCCACCAATGAGCGAGCCTCCTCATCATCCCCAAGGCCGATGACGATGACCTCGTCAGCGAAGTCCATGCCGCGGGTGACCGCTGAGCCCAGCCTGAGCGACTGGCCGCGCGCTACGAACACGAGCCTCATACGGGCGTTGCGTGACAACCGGTGCTGATTGAACCATTCGGTGGAGAAGAGCAGTCCCCGTCTGCTTCATGTTCAAAAGCGTGGCGCGCTGCCCTGAACCTCATGTTCGGTGGGCGTCGAATCGCCGTGGTGATGCCCGCTCGTGATGAGGCGAAGCACATCGCGGCAGCAATCGACTCGATTCCAGAATGGGTGGATGCCGTCGTGGTCATCGACGACGGTTCGAACGACGGGACCGGGGAAGTAGCGCGAGCGAGAGAGAGAACGGAATCTCCACTTCTGGTCCTGCGCACGAACGGAATAGGAGTGGGCGGGGCAATCTCGGCAGGGTATCGCATTCTCCACGACCTAGTGGATGCCGGGCTGCTCCCGAATGGAGACTGGGCGGCGGTGGTGATGGCTGGGGATGGTCAGATGGACCCCCTGGACATTCCAGGCCTGCTCGCCGGCCTCGAACTGGTACCGTTCGTGAAGGGAAACCGCTTCTCGCACCCAGATGGGCTTGGACGGATGCCATTGCGGCGGCGGGTCGGCTCCCGTATCCTCTCGCTGTTGACGAGCTTGGCGACAGGCCAGAAGGTGCACGATCCGCAGTGTGGCTACACCGCGGTACGACTCAGTGTCGTACGGCACTGGGATTGGGTTCACCAGTGGTCGGGATATGGATACCCTAACTGGTGGCTACTGAAGTTAGCAGAGCGTTCAATTCCCTTCAAAGAGGTCCCGGTGCGCTCTGTCTATAGAAATGAGCAATCGGGAATCAGGGTGCGCAGGTTCCTACCGAAGATATCGTTACTGCTGTTCTCGGGACTGTGGCGCCGCGGCATCGGCTGGTACCTGCTGCGGCGCAAGGACAGGCACGGCAACAAAGCCGGCCTGGCGACTAGTTCCGCCATTTCATGCAGTTGGTTCGGTTCATGGATAGCACTTGCCGGCATCCCGCTCATCGCCACTGCCAGCATCTTCGCCGCCCTCGCAGTGTTCGGCGTCGCCATTACTGGATTCTCGATTGCCCGCATCTTGGACAAGACCGAGGTTCAGCGTCGTCTCAATCCCAGCTAGATGGGCCCGCCCGGATTTGAACCGGGGTCTGAAGCTCCCAAAGCTCCGAGCATAGGCCAAACTAACCCACGGGCCCGATAGGCCGGTGGTGCGGCGCTCCTGTCATCAACGTTCGCTAATACAGCGGCCGCCATCGGCCCTCTCCGATATCGAGCAGCAGCCCCGCCGCCGCGCATGTCTCACACATCTGAGTAGCATCTGGTTCTTCGATGCCTAATTTGTCGAGTTCGTCCTGTACATCTCCCTCATTGAGGACTTCATCATTCGTACCGAGTTTTGAAAGGATCTCAATCAGGTCCTCAGAGGTCAACTCAGGCGGCTCGTTGGCCTCAATGAGAGAATCCTCGGCATCAGCCAACACTCTTTGTTCCAGTTGTGCACTCAACCCATCGGGTAGATTGGCCAACGCCACCTTGGTCTGCAGTTCCTCAATCTCGTCCACTCTTTCGACGATGCGATGCTCCGCAGCGCTGCCGCAATGCGGGCAGGTACTGCGCGCAGTACCGGAAATACGACCGAAGCAGATGGCACAATCCGCGCAGCGTAAGACGAAGTGAGTTGCGGCTTGCTTGTCACCGGACTCATTCATTCTCCAGCCCTCGAGTAGCCTCACAGGTCGAAGCTGACATCATCTCTCTTCCGCGGCGTACCCCTGAGGGCTCCACCCTTCGCTTCACCCTCACTGCGAGTCAGGCCGCGAACCCGTCCTGTAGCACCCTTGGACTGGAACATGAGGCTGTCGGGCAGGATCAATCCGGCGATTGCGCACCCATGGTGATCTTCCGCTACTGTCACCTCGTCTACCGCCAACTCGTGCGAGGTCACCTCCAGATCCCGGCTTGCAAGCTTGCGCTTGAGAGTCAGACGCAACAGCGATTCTGTATCCTCATAGGACATGTTAGTGGATACGGTAGCCACGACACCGCATTCATCACCTTCAGGTGTGACTGCCAGAGCCCAAGCGGCTCCGGCAGATGCAGTGCCGCCATCCTCTGCTGTGGCAACAGCCAGATGGCATTCCACCAGCGACCCCATGGGGAGCGATTCAGGTAGCGTAGGGGTGAATCCCATCGGGAGCATGGCGCCCTCTACGCGGATGAGTCGGGAGTCCCCTAATCCAAGTTCAACGAGGCACTGGTCGAACGCATCCTCGCCAGTGGCGCCCCA
Source organism: uncultured Candidatus Poseidoniales archaeon (assembly GCA_964618995.1). Classification (GTDB taxonomy): domain Archaea; phylum Thermoplasmatota; class Poseidoniia; order Poseidoniales; family Thalassarchaeaceae; genus JAKUTA01. Next base: position 204,410 of record CAZUBQ010000001.1, read on the forward strand.
AGATGACACGGATGTCATCAGCCAACCCGAACATGAGCCGCTCGGGCCGCGCGGACCGCTGTCAATGGAGAACTCGGCCATGACGAACCCCAAATGGGCGGGGTTCATAGAGGGGACGGAAGGGTCCGCATACCAATGGACTCACGTAGGCTCGTACCATTGCTGGTGGGTGGAGTGCTGGCAGTCATCGCCGCTGCGCTGCTCGCAATCGATGCTGGAGGTGCGTCAATTGAGGCGTGGGCAGTGCTGTTCGGTTACGGTCTCCTAGCGCTGATTGTTGCCCAATTGCCCTCTCAGTCAGGTGCGACTGATTCGTCTCGCGCCTCGACGGTTGGGTCAGGGGGCAGCACTACTACCGAATCACGGGAACATGGGAACGCTGCTCACGCCCGCGACCAACTCCCAGACCCACATGAAGCCGGATTCGACGCGCCGCTGACATGAGCCGAGTTCGCATTGAGGCTAAGCGTTCGGCGAGGACCACTCAGGAAAGGCGGAGCGTCTCGAGATTGCGTGGAGCGGTGCAGCGAACCCTGAACGTTTCGCGGATTGCCTTGCTGAACTCCGCGCAGATTCGCTCATCACCGTGGTGACAGATGACCAATCGCGGTTTGGGATTCATCTGACTGACATAATCCATCAGTTGGCGACGGTCGGAGTGGCCGCTGAATCCATCGATGATCACCATGTCACAGTTCATCTCGACCATCGTTGTGGTCCCACTGTCACTGAGCGGCACCGATGCTGAACCAGCCTGCAGCTTGCGTCCCAGCGTGCCTTCAGCCTGATAGCCGACGAAACAGAGTGTGTTCAGCGCTTCAGGCGCCCAGTGCTTGAGATACTCTACAATCGGACCACCGGTCATCATCCCGCTGGTCGCAAGCACGATGCACGAACCGGGGTCTCGGAGTACGCTTTCACGGTGCTCGCGGTTCTCCACCTGACGGAACCACTTCGAGGAAAACGGGTTGGTCTCGTCATCCTTGAGCACTGCTTTGCGCAGTTCTGCATTGAGGTAGTTGGGGTGGCTCGAATGGATTGCTGTGGCTTCCGTTATCATACCGTCCAGCCACACGGTCACCGGTTCACATTCTCCTGACTTGAACAACTGATCGATGGCGATCATCACCTCCTGACTCCTACCTACCGCGAATACGGGGAAGAACACCTTTCCACCACGTGCCAACGACCGTTTGAGGAGATCATGCAGTTCCTGTGTGGCCTCCAAGCGTGAAGGCTGGAATGAGTTGGCGCCACCGTATGTCGATTCCATGACGAGCGTCTCGACGCGCGGGAAGCGCACGTGAGCAGCCTCGTAGAGCCACGATTTCTCGTACTTGATGTCGCCGCTGAACACAATGTTGTGATGCTTCGATTCTTCACCGATGTGCATGTGCACTGAGGAGGAACCGAGGATGTGCCCCGCATTGTGCAGGGTCATCTTGATGTCCGGCGCGATGTCTGTTATCTGACCCCATTCAACGTCGATGACGTGTTTCATCATCTCCTGGATGTCTTCCAGAGCGTACGGGGGAGTTCTTCCTTCTGCCTGTGCCACCTTGATGAAATCCATCTGTAGCATCGTCATCAGGTCACGCGTCGGAGGAGTGCAGTATACCGGCCCGCGGTAGTTGTACTTGTAGAGAACCGGCAGCATGCCGATGTGGTCGATGTGCGCGTGGGTAATCACCACCGCATCCAACTTATCGGGAGGCAGTACCTCAGGCGCGTCGAAGTATGGCATCCATTCCGACTCCCTGCCAGGCTTCGCCCCACAGTCCACCAACACCCGACTCTCATTGGTCGTCACCATATGCATCGCTCGCCCTACTTCGCGATATGAACCGAGAGCGGTAAGGCGGACCCATTCCTGTCCGGGTCGCTTAGGGCGGTAGACGTTGGTGCCGAAGCGGCGCAGAATCTGCTTGCGCTCCTCAGCGTTATCGAGGCGGAACCGATTGATGTCCCGCGAGGTCTTGCTTGCTATCGGCGGTGCTCGCTCGATGCGCACGCTCCAGCCGATCTCATCACGCAGTTTCTTCAGGTTGGCACCGCGCTTGCCGACTCCCTCTCCCGGATCTCGGCATTCGATGACCACCTCGCTGATGGCCGGGTCGAACCAGATGTTCTGCACCAGCGCTGCATCCGGAATGATGTTGCGGATGGCATCGGTGGCATCCTCGATGCTCACCAACATAGAAGGGTCTGGTCTGATTTCGACACGGCGCTTGATTTCCTTCGATATGCGGCCTGTCAATCCGTCCTCTTGGAAGCGTGCAGGATCCTTGGTGATGATGGCGATGCTCGCAGCTTCCAAGTCAATCTCGTAGGTGATGCCGCTCGGCACCATCTTGGCGATTTTGTTCTTGATCTCTTTCACTGTCAGCCTCATTTGGGCTACCTCCTTGACGCTCAACTTCAACCCGGCGAGCAGCCTGATGCGGCCTTGGCCGCTGGATGGCGACTGTGTCGCCGGGAACAGGATAGGGGGCTGAAACTCAGATTGACTTGAGCAGTGCTTCCTTCTCTGCGAGAGTGAGCAGTGTGAAGCCGTCCTTCATGGTGATGACAGCCAGGTCCATGCCATTGCCGCTGGCGGAATCACGCTGGCTGGAGGCCAGCAGGGCGCGGGCGGTGACCTTGAGCGCCTCGTTGCGCGTCATGCCATCCTTGTACTGGTCTTCGAGTACACCGTACATGTAAGGCGAACCTGAACCTGTGGCACAATATGTGTCAGGGATTGAGCCACCAGCAGAATCGATGGAGTATACGTGACCGCCATCATCGTCGACGCCGGCAATGAGCAACTGCACCCAGTACGGGGCGTAGCGCCTGCCAGACAGGATGTTAGCCGTCAGTGTAGAGGCGGCTTCGACGCTCATCTCTGTGTTTCGCTTCATCTCAAACAGGGCGATCTCAGCAGCCAACACGCGTGCGAGCACCTGCGCATCGCCGACCAGGCCAGCGGTAGTCAGTGCAATCTTGTTTGATATGGAGAACAACTTCTGCACATTCTTGTTGGCGATGAAGTGACCCATGGTCGCACGGTGGTCAGCGCCAACGATGACGCCGTCCTTGTAGCAGATACCGACGGTGCTCGTGCCGGTCTTCATCGTCTCAAGAGTTGAATCCATCATCCTCGCCTCCGCTTCCGCCGTCCTTCAAGGTTCGCCAAGGACAGGAACCCACCCAAAGCAATCACTGCGACCAGCCGACCCTATTTCAATCCGCCGAACTACATCCCCACCTCTTACGCCACCCTGCGCCAAATGGTTGATGGAGGGCCGCACTCGCAGGCTTCCTGAGGACGATGAGCGACGAGCCGGATGGGGACGAGCCACGCTGGCTGAACGTCCCGAGTATCGAACCGGGGCCGTTGCCGCCCCCCGACCCGGGCCAATTCTACCATGACCTCGCCGCGCTCTACCCCGATGCTCCTGTTCCACGCCGTCCCCAGGAGGTGGTCATCCGCCGGGCGGTATTGCATGATGTCTCAGGACTGGAGAAGTTGCTTGACTGGGCCGCAGACAGCCAGATCGTGATTATCGAACTGCGTCGCATCATCGACCGTGACTTCGAATTGTCCACTGCTATCGAACAACTGTCGAACTTCGTCGAGGGCGACCTCGGTGGTCAACTGGTGCAGCTTGGGGAGGAACGCATCCTGCTGCTTCCACCGGGATTCAGGGGCATGTCAGGGCTAGAGGCAGAGTCCCACGAAGGCACTTGACGGTGCGAGGTGGCGCGATGCAGAGCGAGATCAGCAATCCATGTCCAGCGTGCGGAACCCCTGACGTATTGAGCATGTACTCACTGACCGAAGAGATACCTTACTTCGGAGAGCATACACAGGTGACGCTGTCATGCGCGGAATGCGGTTGGCGGCAGACCGACTTCATCCCAGCGCAGGAGCGGGATCCTTGCGCGTGGAGTCTCGAAGTGAACGAACCGAGCCAGCTGGCGGTGAGGGTCGTCCGCAGTTCTTCGGGGACGGTGAGGATTCCTGAACTGGGACTCGAAGTTTCGCCGAGCAACCATTCGACAGGCTACGTGTCGAACATCGAGGGTGTTCTGCAGCGGTTCATCGATATCATCGAGATGCTGCTTCGCCAAGCGGTGACGGACATCAGCACGGATGATTCTGATCGCGATTCGTCTGAGAGTGGCATGCCGCAACTGGAAGAACTGCTAGTCACTCTGCGCGCCGCGCGCGCCGGTGATTTGGCACAGACGCTGACCGTGGTGTTGCTCGACCCTCACGGACACAGCGCCATCCTTGACGATGCTGCGCATTCAAGGCCATTGACTGAATACGAACACGATACTCTCGAAGTAGGCCCGACTGCTTTGATTCTCGACCTAGGAGATTGAACTGCCATTACCGTGCTCACAACCAGCAGTGAATGAGGTCCATCGCCAGATGAACGAACACGGCGATGAAGAACGGCTGGCCCCTCTCCCACAGGCTTCCAGCGAAATAGAGAGGCGTGATCCACCATTTGTGCAGGAGATGGGCATCGATGCTGCATCTCCCAGGTACATAGACGTCGGGCCATGACAGCAGATGGTCCAGGTCAATAAGCAAACTGCTATAGACAAGTATGCATACCCGCTTCAACTCGCCATTCTCATCAGGTTTGATTCCCTGTTTCAACTTGGTAGATAGTTCCATTTTCCACAGCAGCCAAGCCACAGGAATCAGCACGAGTGCGTGCCACAGCCAGTTGGGCAGAGTCCCACCTCATTTCTTCGCATCGGGAGCGAGGAAATCGTCCACGAGGTGTGCGGTCTCGTCACGTTGCTCGGCCAGTTCAGTCAGCCATACCGCAGCCCTATCGATGCACATCTGTTTCATCTGGCCGGTCAGGATCTCGCCGCTACGATAGCCTGCCTCAACTTCGGCGAGCGCCGCATCGTCAGGCTCGAAGAAGTAGCGCATGTACTGGAATGCGACGTCGATGTCAGGATTCCCACCTAGCCGGCGGTGTTCCTCAAGGGTCGGCTGACCGCCTGAGAAGGAGGCATTCACCTTGCGTTGCATACTCTCCACATCATCGGTGAGGAAGATGGTAGTGTCCGGCTCGCTGCTGCTCATCTTATCCCCTGTCATGCCGATGGCGAACTGATGGTAGGTGGATGAGGGTTGCAGCAGCCCCAGTCCACCATTCTCACGCTCTAGGCGCAGCAGCGACATGCGGATGCCGTTGCGATCACTGGCCGTGGCTCCTGGAACCTCCAGTGTTCCATGTGCTGGATTGGCGTCCCAGTCGCTGAATCCTAGTTCTGTCATGGTCCCGGTCAAGCGGTCGAACACGGCGTCGCGAACCGTCATGTCGACCGAACCGTCCGCACCCACACCCAGCGCGGCACGATTGTCGTCCTGAACTGACAGCCCAATCACAAGGCCACCTTCCTTGCGTGAGTTGACGTTGAACCAGTTCGTCTTACGTGCAAGACCGCGGGTGAGGCGCAGGTGCGGGTCCTGATCGACTCCCACAGGCACCACGATGGGGCGCAGCCCGCCGTATTCGTCTAGCTGTGGATGGATGATGTCGCCGACCTGCACCAGCGGAGCCTGCACATGAGCGAGGTTGGTCTCTCCACCGAATCCGTAGATGGCTTCGAACTCAGAGAGGTTGGTTCGACGGCCTAGTGTGAACCCGAGCCTCTGCACAATCGGCCGGCCCGACTGGAAGTAGATGCTGGTGCGCTCGACATCGAGTCCCAGAGCAGCGTAGTTGGCGACATATTCGTCCAGCGCCACGCGGCGGCACTCCGCGAGTGTGCGCCCGCGTGTCGCATGCGCTTCGAGATCAGCTACCGCGATGGAGACGTCTGCCCCTTGCTCCTGGAACCACTTCACCTGGTCGATGACCATCTTGTGGCCAAGGTGCATCTTCCCCGACGGCATCAGCCCGGTCAGAACGCCGAACGGCTCGCCGAGCCGGTGCGCATCGAGGACCAGCTCGAGGTCACGGTGAGCGAAGATAATCCCCCGGCGGTGATGCATGTGCGGGTCGGGGATGGTGGAAAGGTCGACACGGGAGAGACCAAACTGTTCGATGATGCGGGAGTAATCCGTCGACTGCGCGGCCGACCAAGGGTCGATGGTAACCTCGTCAGCCATGCCATCCTCAGGCGCGGGCGACTGCGGGACAGGCATCAATGATTCGCTCCGTGAGCGGGCGATGGTTCATGATTCAGGAGTGGTTGGCCACATCCGTGAGCGAACAGGTGCTCGTATACGGAGCAGGCCTCGTGGGCGGTTGGGTATGCTCAAGGCTCCCCGGACGTATCACCGTCGTCGACCGTGACCGGGATGTGCTCTCACGGCTATCGGGCCAGCGTACGGATGGGGCATTGAAGTTGGTGTGTGCCGATGCGCTGGAGCACGCGCGCACTACCGACCTGACACAATACACACTGATTCTCAACATGCTCCCTGGAAGAATCGGTGGGAAGCTTCGCGAACTACTGATCAGCAGTGGGACGACCGTGGTGGACATCGCGTTCGCCGAAGACATACCTTCTGAGTGGAATGAGGTGGCCCAGGCTGCCGGTACCACCTTCGTTCATGATGTCGGAATAGCGCCCGGGCTGTCGAACATGCTCATCGCCAGAGCATCGAGAGAGATGGGCCCGCTCTCCAAGGCCACCATCCGAGTAGGGGGGAATCCCACTGAGCCCGACGACGACTGGTCGTACATGGCCCCCTTCTCCCCCACGGACGTGCTCGAAGAGTACACTCGCCCGGCGCGCATCTTTCTGGACGGACAGGTGCTGACAAGACCGGCGCTGTCCGACCGGCAACTGTTCGATGTGGATGGGCGCGGGAAGATGGAAGCGTTCCGCACTGATGGATTGCGCAGCCTGCTGACCTCTGGTCTCGCCGACCAGTTGGACGAGTTCACAGTGAGATGGCCCGGCCACATCGACCGCTATCTGCAGGATTTGGAATCAGGTGAACTGGATGAGGAGGTCCTGCTTGAAGCGTGGAAGTGGGACCCGGCGCGCCATGATTTCACCTGGATGGATGTCGTGACCGAATCGCGTTCCGGCGAGAACTCCCGCTGGGTGTTCGACATAGGTGTGCTGTTCGGTCGCTCATCGATGACCATCGCCACAGGCACGGTGACTCTGTTCGTGGCGCGCGCGCTGCTCGACGACACGGTGCACATCGACACGGGAGTCTACGCCCCAGAGGACCTACCGGGAGATTTCCTTGAGCGGGTGACGGCCGCATTCGACCAGTGCAGTCCAGGTTCCCTGCGCCGAGTGAAGTGAGTCACTCCTCTTCAGCGGGGATGTGCAATCCATCCAGAGAGAACAGCACCCGTTGCAGGTTCCGGTCACGACGTACGGTCCAGATTATGGCTGCAGGAGTCGCCAGCGCCACGAATACGGCGATCACCGGAAGCCACCACGAGTTCTGCTCGACCCCCCTCGGCTCGACCAGCCAGGTGAAGCGCATGGGCGTGTCATCCCAGCGACGGCTGGCGTCGAACAGGTCGTCGACATGATGGCCGGCAACGGTGATTATCTCATCGTGGTCATTGAACCACTGAGGATGGTTGGAAGAAAGCACCTCGGGGGCAGCCCCGTCGAAGTGAATGGTGACCGAGTAGCCGGGCTTCAGCGTGAGCAGTAGCAGCGTTCCATTCATCCTCCACCCTTCCGTGAGGTGCCGGTCGTCGGCGGTCAGTTCGCTCATGTTCACACCGTCATTCTCGATGTTCATCACGACGGAATCTCCCATTTCGAGTCCGAGCGTGTACGGCACGGTCCAGCCTATCTGGGACTCGGGATGTGTCAGCGGATCTGCTGCGACAGGTGCATGGGTCAGCACAGCGGTGTTTCCATCGGCCTCCCATAGCAGGCTCGGTTGATGTCTGTTGTAGGAAGCGACCTCTCCCCAGGTGGCAAACCAGGCATCGCTGCTCTCGATCGCATCGACGAGAGCCCAATCGGGTCGGACGGAGTTGAGGTTCATCCGCGGAATCCAGTAGAGGTTCACCACGTAGGCTGGCGAATCCAATGCTTGCTCGAATTCAGTGACCGAGCCGATGTTCTTCTCCAACGAACCGCCGTTGCGCGCCAGTGCGATGAGGTGCTCATGCCCTGTCAACACCTTGTCCCCGATGATCATGAATCCCTGTTCAACCAGTGCATCACCGGTCTCTTGGTCGAGTGATTCCCCCGGCACTCCGAAGGACAGTGGTTGTGCACCCCACTGAGAAGCCACAGTGCGCTCGGTCAGGTAATCCTTGCACTCCCTGATAGCCGAGTGATCTTCCCGGATATCCTTCCCAGGGATCCCATGGCAACCGTATTCGTCACCCGCAGCCAACCGCTCGGGGCCGATTACCTCGGATAGGAAGATGTCCTCCTCCCACTCGCCTGCTGCGGGTGCGGTCAGTGGAGTGAGCAGCAGGAGGAACAGAGCGACGGCTACCACCCTGCGGGTGCGCATGTGCCGGCCAGATGCCGCGTCGTCATCAAAGGAGCGGGTGAATCACCAGCCGGCGACAACCCTCAAGGAGAGGAGAGCGCCGCCGGAGTCGATGTCCGCGCTCAGCGCCGATGCCAAGGAGAAGCTCGCAGGGCTGTGCGCCATCGAACCCGCGGGCATCTCGGTTCCGAGGACTCCGCTCTACACGGGCATGCTCGCGGTGCTGCTGCCCATCTTCAGCACCATCTGCCGCTTCCGTGTCGAAGGAATGGAGCGCATTCCATCCACGGGACCGATGATTCTCGCTGGCAACCACATGTCGCACATCGACCCGGTGATCAAGATCTACAGTGCTCGGCGCAAGGCCTACTACCTTGCCAAGGAAGGGCACTTCACTAAGATTGGTGTCAAGCAGTTCATGCATGCAGTGGGCCAGATCGAGACCGATCGCGCTAGTGGGGGCGGTGACGCCGTGGCAAGAGCAGCGGACGTGCTGTTGAGCGGCAATGTGCTCGGGATCTTCCCCGAAGGAACACGCTCGCGCAACAAACAGGCACCCTACCTGCAGCGCGGCAAGACCGGCGTGGCGCGGCTGGCCGCGGCGTTCCCGAACGTTCCCGTGGTGTGCGCTGGCATCGCTGGCAGCCACGAGTTCCTCGCGCCCGGCCAAGCACCGCTGCCGCGCATCTGGCGACCGGTGACAGTGAGATTCGGAACACCCATCACCTGGGCCGAGTGGAGCGAACACCCTGAAGGTGGGGCAGTAGATGACGCCGAGGTTGAGCGAATCGCCGAGTTGTCCGAGGATGAACAGCGAGCGGACATCGGTAATCTCTACCGGAAATTCACCAACCAGACCATCGCCACACTCCGCGCTCTGGGCGCCCCATGAGTCCGACCCGGTGGAGTTCCCAGCCGCTTTGTTCATAGTGCGTCGAGTGACCCATTCATGTCGGCGTCAGCGATGGACCAGTATCTGCAACTAATGCGCACCATCCTCACTGAGGGCGTCGAGCGGGATGACCGCACCGGAACCGGCACGCTGTCGGTGTTCGGACACCAGATGAGATTCGACCTGCGCCGCCGCTTCCCTGCTGTGACCACCAAGAAGCTGCATTGGCCGAGCATCATCCACGAACTGCTCTGGTTCATCTCCGGCGAGACGAACGTTCGCTACCTGCAGCAGAACGGCGTGCGCATCTGGAACGAGTGGGCAGATGATGACGGGGAACTCGGGCCGGTCTACGGCAAGCAGTGGCGCAGGTGGGAAAGCAGCGACGGAGAGGTGATCGACCAGTTGCAGCGGGCCGTCAACCTGTTGCGCACAAGACCTGAGAGCCGGAGGATCGTCGTGTCAGCGTGGAATGCCGGGGAGCTCGAGGACATGGCGCTCATGCCCTGCCACGCGCTGTTCCAGTTCCATGTGAGCAATGGAGAGTTGTCGTGCCAACTCTATCAGCGCTCAGCGGACGTCTTCCTAGGAGTCCCGTTCAACATCTCATGTTACTCGCTGCTGACCTGCATGGTGGCGCAGGTGACGGGCTTGAAGCCGGGGGAGTTCATCCACACCATCGGGGATGCCCACCTCTACCGCAACCACCTCGACCAGGCGCGCGAACAGGTCGGCCGGACACCACTCGAACCTCCTCTGCTCATGCTCAACCCCGACTGCCGAGAGATCGACGACTTCGGATACGATGATATCAAGATCGAGGAATACGTGCACCACGAGCACATCAAGGCACCCATATCCGTGTGAGGCGAGAAAGATGAGATTAGGCATGATCGTCGCAATGGACCTCGACGGTGTCATCGGCCGCGACAGTGACCTGCCGTGGCACCTGCCGGCGGACCTGAAGCACTTCAAGGACACGACCATGGGTTGCCCGATGATCATGGGGCGGCGTACCTACGACGCCATCGGCAGGCCATTGCCAGGAAGGACGAGCGTTGTACTCACGCGAGATGACGAATGGTACGTTCCCGGCGTGGAAATCGTCAACAGCATCGCCGAGGCGCTCGATGTCGCAGGCATCGATGCAGGCGCCGACGGCTGGGCGTGGGTAATCGGCGGGGGTGCGATCTACGCCGCATTGCTCCCGCACTGCGAGCAACTGCTCGTCACCCACGTCGAAGCACGGGTCGAAGGCGATACCTGGTTCCCGTACATCGACTGGGACCAATGGGTCGAGGTCAGCCGAGAGGAGCATCCTGTCAACGACAAGAACACCATCGCCAGCGCGGT
>CAZUBQ010000002.1:0-97991 GCA_964618995.1 uncultured Candidatus Poseidoniales archaeon
GTTTGACAGCGTGCCGAGGGATTGCTCCCCCTAAACACCCAATCAGTGCTCTACAGCACAATCTATCTCCACAGAGGTCTACCTTCGAGTAGTCTCGCGCGGAACCTGCTATTGCCTGCCTCGATTGGACTTTCACCCCTATACCCAACTCTTCCGAACGATTTGCACATCAGTACCGGTGCGTCCCTCCACCCAGATTTCTCCGGGCTTCAGACTGGCCAGGCATAGATCGACAGGCTTCAGGTCCTCCACCATTGACTTCAGGCGAGCGCACCTCGCCCCTCACCTTACGGCTGCGGGCTAGTCGGTTTCCCTTCGGCTTCGCAGGTCTACTGCTTAACCTCGCCAATGATCAAGACTCCCAGGGTCATTTTTCAAAACGAACGAATGGACGCTGCTCATATCTTCGCTTCCACGCCCATTCAGCCTGTACCTAACTGGTTTCAGGTTCTTTTCACATCCCTCTCAGGATACTTTTCAGCTTTCACTCACGTTACTTGTCTACTATCGGTCTCGAGTTGTATTTAGGATTGGGAGTTTCTGCCTCCCGTATTCACGCGCGATATCCAACGCACGCTACTCTGGATCAGTCACTTGGCCATGTCCGATACGTGTACGGGACTTTCACCCTCTGTGGTGCGCCTTTCCAGGTCGACTTCCACTTCGCGGATTTAGGCAATAGACGATCCAAACACCACATCTCCACAAGGTTTCCCAAGCGGATTCGGTTTGTCCTGTTCCGTTTTCATTCGCCACTACTCACGGAATCTCAATTGATTTCTTTTCCTCCCCCTACTAAGATGCTTCAATTCGGGGGGTTCCCTTTCCCATATTGGGAATGACGCCGAAGCGTCTGGAGGTCCTATTCGGCAATCGGCGGATCTACGGCATTCATGCGCCTCCCCGCCGCTTATCGCAGCTTGTCACGACCTTCGTCAGCTCTCGAGCCGAGCCATTCCCCAGTCAGGTTGTAGCATCATTTGGTTCTCACTCCACACATTTCCTGTGTGAGTCCTCTGGTGTCCAGGAACATGCCTATCTCGATCTCCTTGGACACCTCGTCTCCCCAGAGGGCGGGACGTCCTAGATCGCTTCCCCAAGCACGAAACATGCAAAGGTGCACTGCAAAGCAGGCCACCGACCTGCCTTCCCTATATGAAAGCGACGTTTGCAGCGGCCCCCATAATGGACCACTCAGGCCCGAAAAATGAGAGAGATTCGATTCTGAATCGTATTGATTCAACCCATGGGGCTGACCCGGCGCAGATTCTCGAGAATCACTCGGTTCTCAGGCGCGCGCACGGCGGTCTGCCGCAACACTGCGACGGCCTCATCGAAGCGACGTAGACCAATGAGTGAGACGGCCTTGCCGTTGTTCGCAGCGGAGTCGTGATCGTCGATATGCAAGGCGGCATCGTAGACCATGAGGGCGGCTTCGTGACGCAGACACGAGGTGAGGGAAGTGGCGAGGTTGGTGAGGATGGCGACATCGTCCTGACGCGCTTTGGCGGCCTGGCGCAGAGCCAATACGGCCGCCTCGAAATGCGGCTCAGTGGCAGGGTCCATCGAAGGGTGTTCCGCGTGTACCAGCAGTGCTTGTTGCAGCAGTGCGAGGCCGAAGTTGTTCAGCGCGGCGGCGTCCTGAGGCCTCTGTTCGCAGATGGCGCGGAACTCGATGGCAGCCGCCTCCCACTCTGCAGCACCCAAGGCGGCGAATCCCCTGTCAGCCAGTGTCTGCATGTCACTGTCCAGAGCCTCCAATGGGAGCGCTCGAGCGGGTACGAGTTCCGGTTGCCCATCATGGAATCTTTCTGGGTCGAATGAAACAGCAGCCTCGGCCGGGTCGACGAGGCTGTCGAAATCTACGATCACCTCGCTGACCTGCAACTCGTCACCAAAGTCGTGGTAGACGACCTGCTCTTCTTCCGCGAAGATAGCATCCATCTCGGCGGGACTCGAGTCAGTTGCAGTGAACGTATCGATGCTATGAGTTGGTTCGACCGGCATACTGCCCGCGAAGCGTTGGTCCGACACGAGCGGGTCAGTTTGCGGCTGGGTAGACAGTTGCTCTTCTTCGATGCGGGCCACGAGTACCACCGGCTCCTCCTCATCGAGGTGTACGATCACTGGTTCGTCCTCGGATTCCGTGACCGCTGGTGCAGGCTCCGCATCCGCTGCCGGTTCTGCTTGTGCGGTCTCGGTCGCAGGTTCCGCGACTGCTCCAGCCACCGACGACTCCTCTTGCTCGAATCCTCCCGAAGGACTGCCCATACCGAATGGGAGGCTGGTCACACCACCCGATGAACCGCCGAGTTGGAAGGGGAGGTCCGTGCCCTCAGATGATGCCTTGCTCGCAAGCGTTTCGAGACCATCGATCCCCTCCATTGACTCTTGGAGTTGGACTCCACCTGGGAGCGGACCTGCCGGCTTCTCTTGCCCCCCACCCGCCTCCTCAGGCGCAGCGTGGGACACCATGCTGCCGCAACTGGGACAGCCTTCAGTCCCCCCGAAAATGAGTCCACAGGCGTCGCATTCGTGCATGCTTATCGGCCACTGCAGACGCTCCCACTCTTTGACGCTGACGCCAAGCGGTGTATCCAGTTAGCCCTACGAACTGTAGAGAGTTCCATGGAATAATACCATGAAAATCGTTGCCACAACACAGGTAATCAACATCACCGGGAATCCGACCCTCATCCATTCCTTCGTCGTTATTGGAGTCGGGCCGCGCTCACTAATCGAGACGGTCATGACGTTAGCACTGGAGCCGATCGGTGTTGCATTTCCACCGAATCCTGCACCCATTGCAAGCGCCCAGAATAGAGGTGCCATGTCGATGGTAGGGTCAGCTTCGCCGATAGCTACAATCACGGGAATCATCGCAGCCGTGAAGGGAATGTTATCGATGAAGGCACTGGCTATTGCCGATACCCAAATGATTGCGACTGCAAGCATCACATGGTTAGATCCGAAATTATCGAAAATCCAATTAGCAAGAAGGTTGAGATATCCAACATTACCCACCGCTCCAACCAAAATAAACAACCCAGCAAAGAAAAGTAGAGCGTGCCATTCAACCTTCTCACTCACAGAGTGGATTAATCCGTGTCGCAGTACTTCATTATCTTCGGGCTTTGCCGCAACCAACGCAATACCAGCACCAGCAAGAGCCAGAGCGTGAATCCCAATATGTAGGTGCAAAAATTCAGTTGCCGAGAACATGACAACTGTAGCACCTAGAATCCATAGTGTTGTCTTCATCAACAATGGATGTTCAATGCAATCCCACTCATCTTCTTCCAAGATTGCTTCAACGTTGGCCGGCTTAGATTCACGCCAATCACGGTAGTAGTATCGGAGATATCCTAACGTGAAAATCCAAGCAAAGAATGTCAAAATACCCAGGCGGATCAAGAAACCATTGAATCCGAATAGAGATGCCAATTCATCCATACCACTGGCTTGACTTGCAATCATGACATTGGGTGGATCCCCTACCATAGATGCCACCCCACCTGTGTCTGAAAGAATAGCTTCTGCAAGTAATGGGGGAACCGGATTAATCTCCAATTTTTGACATATTCTGAGTGTAACAGGGGCGATGATAATTATGGCTGTCACATTGTCAATAACCAGAGATATTAGAGTTGTGAATGTGCCAAGATAAACGACCAATTTCCATGGGTCACCGCCGGACAATTTTGCAGCCTTCACAGATACATACTCAAAGAAACCTGAAACTTCAAGCAGGGCTGCGAATATCATCATACCCAACAAAAGACCGATGACATCGAAATGAATCCAATGTAACATCATGCCCTCGAGCGATTTGTGACAGATTTCAATGGTCCCTCCGCCCCCGAATTTTGCAAAAATATGCCCTCCAGCATCGCTTGCAACGGTTTCACATTTACGGAATACACTCATGGTCAAGCCCAAAAATAGCATGCAAACGCACCCAAACCATGCTGCAATTGTACGGTGTAATTTCTCAGAAAGAATCAACACAAAAGAGGCAATGAATACCAGCAACACCACCTGCTCAGATGATATCATGACGGGCCGTCATGACGGCTCTCTAAAAGCATCGCGTGAGACGAGTGTGCCCGAAGGCAGTCATTCCTCTTCTAGTGCATCCATATCCACTCCAACCACCTCTTCAGTGGTCTTCGGAAGAAGCTCGGTGAACTCATGCTCGACAATCCTCTCTTCATCACCCTTGGTTTCGGATTTCGATGCGGCTTCGATGCTCTCTCTGGCGTATTCTGACTGGGAGAGAGCTTCAACAAGTTGCTTGATCGCTTTCTCGAAAATCTTCGTCGATATCGTGCCGCGGCGCTCTTCGTTCCTGAGCGCCTCTATCTGGGCAAGCAGCAGTTCCCTGCGAGCGCCTTCCACCCTGCCGGCGTGCACACGATTAGAAGTGGACAATTCAGTTATGCGGGCGTCGGCTGCGACCACCTGCGCGCGATAGTCCTCGCTGAGCGCCTCTTGGTCGTCGTCGCTGATGAGCCCCTGCATCTTCAACTCACCCAGCCTCCGCAGCGCCGCCCGGCTGCCGATCTTGTCGGCAAGCGCCACCTCGTACTCCACCTCTTCCTCGGTGGACACCCCACAGATGCCCATGCGGTTGAGCAGCGGGCGCATCGTCAGCCCTTGCACCACGAGCGTCCACAGGATGACAGCGAAGCCTACAACGAGCATCGCCTCATAGACGGATTCTGGTAGGAACACTGCGTTTTCGAATCCGGAAAGTGCTGTGCCTTCGTGGACGATATGAGAGAGCAGCAACAGCAGCGCAATCGGAATGCTGCCGCGCAGGCCTCCCCAATAGAGAGCGACCTGCCACGAGGTAGAGATTGGGCGCTGGTGAGAGAGGTTCGAGAGAGCAGTGAGAGGGAACACCACCAGCCGAGCCACGAGCGCGGCAGCGATACCCACGAATGCGAGCCATAGGGTGTGTGAATTCGGTGTCAACACCTGCTGCAGTTCGTAGCCGATAATCAGGAAGAGCACGCTGTTGATCAGGAACACAACCACCTCCCAGAAGTGATGCAGGCCGATTCTCGCCGTAGGAGTCATCCCTTCAGGAACTCCTTGGTTCCCCACCATCAGGCCGGCGACGACGACTGAGATGACCCCGCTTCCACTCAGCATCTCGGCGAACAGGAAGGCGCCGAAGGCGAGCGCAACCGTGAGCGCGATCTCGAACAGATGGTCCTCACTCTGCTCCAACAACGTGTTGGCAACGACTCCGAGCACAATGCCGACGAGCAGCCCGATGGTGACGACCATCAGGAACGAGGCGACTGCCCCGGTCAGCAGTTCCGAAGCGGATGTCGAGCCACCCGCTATCCGGGTGAGCACGGCGATGAGAATGATGTTGAACATGACCACGGCTGTTCCGTCGTTGAACAGCGATTCACCCTCGAGTAGGACCGCCAGACGCTTGGGTGCGCCGAGGTTGCGCACCAGCGCCAGCACACTGACCGGGTCAGTGGCGGCGAGCACGCTGCCGAGCAACAGCCCATAGAGGAAGCCGAAATCATCACCCCACCACAGTAATCGCCAGCAGATGAGGCCGATGATGGTGGTGTTGAGTAGAACACCTGGGATGGCGAGCAAAGTGATTGGACGCCAATTCCGACGCAACTTGTCGATATGCATCCCAGCAGCTCCTTCGAACAGCAGCGGTGGGAGCAGGACGAACAGAATCAGGTCCGCGGACATCAGGCCGCCACCAAATGGCAGGTCGCCTACAACCAACTCTCCCAGCCAACCGATGAACAGGCCCACGAGGACCAGTGCGATGGTGTACGGCAGGCGAATCCATCTAGTCCCCAGGGCAACCAGCAGTGCTAGGATGAGTGCCCCCAGCAGACCCTGCAACCAAGAGGGTGGGATGGCTGACATCGACGAGCGCTGATGTCATTCGCTTATTGGCATTTCATGGTTGAATGGTTCACCGGCGCCAGAATACGGCCACGTTGCCACGCGCCATCACCAACCTTGCGCTGGCTGCTTCCCCGAGTTGTTGCCATAACTGCTCACGCGCGGCTGAGTCCTGAGCCAGGCCGCGGTTCAACTTCGCCTTCACCACCTCGTTGCTCACCAATTGTGCCTCCAACTCTTGACTCACCGATTCGGTCAGGCCTGACTTACCGACACGTACGGTCACCTGCAATCTCGAGTCAGACGCCATAAGGCGAATCCTCTCCGGGATGCCGCTCATGCTCCATCCTCCTTGCCTTGGCCCGCACGGGATGGATATCCGGGCCCCCGCCGTGAAACACGACCGCACCCGAGACAGGTCACCATCCGTACCTTGGAACGTACACGCACGCGAGCGGTGACTCCTGGCCTCAGAGGTTCTGAGCATCCCCGACAGACCCACTGGCGAATGCTCGGTGAGAGGGTGAGATTGTGCCTGCGACCCAGACGTACAAGGTCGCGCGTGGCCGTGGCACGCAAGCGGGGGTTACGGCTCCCTGATCGATTCTCGGCCAGTTCAGTTAGTTGCACAACGGCCCTCGTGGCCCTTTCCCTACGCTGACGGGCGTCGCGGACACGGCGTGTTCGCTTTCCTCGTGCCAGCGCGTCCACCTCCAGTCAATCGAGTTTCATTAGGGCCGCTGCCACCTGTGCCTGCACACCCTCAATCGACTGGCTACCATCGATGCCGACGTAGAGTCCAGCGGAGCGGTACCACTCAGCCAGCGGTGCTGTCTGCTCATGGTATGCCTGCAATCGGGTGCGCACGGTCTCTTCGTTGTCATCCTCACGCTGGACGAGCCGGGAGGCGATCTCAGGCGGAGCCGGATTGAAAGTGACGTGGTAGATGTCACCGGTTTCGGGGTCCATACGTCGACCGACGATTCGCTCGACAATCGCCTCGTCAGGCACTTCGATGGCGATAACCAACGAAATGCGGGCTATCTCAGCCAGCGCTTCTGCCTGCGGAATCGTGCGCGGGAAACCATCCAGAAGAACACCTTCTGAAGCGTCGGGCTCTCCGAGACGCTCCTCGACTAATCCGATGATTACCTCATCGGGAACGAGTTGGCCCGCATCCATGCAATGCTTCGCCTGAATGCCCAGTGAGGTGCCTTGCGCAACCGCGGCGCGCAACATGTCACCTGTCGATACCTGGGGCATACCGGTGGCCACCTCGATGGCCGTGGCCTGGGTTCCTTTGCCCGCTCCTGGCGGGCCGAACAACACAATCGATGCGCTCATCGGCGGCGGCGAATCGGACATCTCGCATAAGGTCGGCGGCGGCAGGTAGGGAGGAGCACGCTGGGCTCTGACATATCCCCGACCTGAAATCATAGACCACTTGGCGGGGCGCCTGGTGGCGGGGGAGGCAGTCCGGGTGGCTTGGGAACCTCCAATTTCGGCACGGGATTGGCGGCGTCAAGCGCATCTTGAATCTCATCCGAGCTCACCGCACCTGACACATGACCCTCCTTGGTCAGACCCGTATCGAGAGCAGCCTCGCGGCGCTGTTCGAAACTCCCGAGCCCACCCATACCCGCTGAGATGATCTCCTCCCCTGGGTCCAACTCTCCTGAAGTGCGGCGCAGCATCATGAAGCCGCCAAGCAGGAATAACATCAGCAGGAACGCCGCCAATCCGATGGCCCACGAGGGAACACCGGCGTCATCCAAGTAGGTGAACAGACCGCCATCTTGCGTCAGTTCCGTGGATGAGGATGACAGAACAATACTGGAATCGATGGTTGGTATGCCTGCAGCGGCGGTGGTGGTAGCATTGATCGTCAGTTCAAGAGGGCCACTGTCCGCGCCGCGCTCAACGGTAACCGTGAACGGTACGATGCTGCTCTCACCCGGCTGCAGCACTTGGAACATCGACTGGGAGAGGTCAACTGCCCACCCCTCTGGAGCGACCACACTGAGGTCAACGCGGCAGGGGACGTTACCTTGGTTGCTGACCGTCAGGTTTCCTTGCTGCGCCTCATCAGGGACGATTCGTTCGAACTCGTGACGATCTGTGCTCAGGTTCACCCATGCTGTCGGAAGCACTTCAACACCAACCTGTGCCGAGCGAACGACATCGTCTCCGCCCGGTGTCGTACCAGTGACGATTACCGGAATGTTCGCTGTCTGTATCCCAGCGGAGGACCCCGCAGGTAGCACGACGCTCACAATCACGTACTCCTGACGATGCATGTCCAGATCACCTGGTGGCAGTTGGTGGAATCCAACGCTCCATCCTTCAGGGACGCTCCCAGTCTCCCATGCGAGAGTGAGAGCCGTGTTGCCGGTGTTCTCCACCGTGAAGGAAGTGGTTGACAAAGAGCCGAGCGTCACGGACACCAGACCCGATTCAGGTGCTGACAACTCGAGGTCAGGCCTCTCCTCCACCACCAGCGTCGTTCGATTCTGGATGAACTCACCCGCGCTCAACTGCGTCCTCACAATCACTTCATTCTGGGCCCCATCGGCGACCACCTGTGGAACCTGTACCTCGATGCGACAATCGGCACTCGCTCCCGGCGCGATGGTAATCTCAAGAGAGCGCGAATCATCCTGCGCTCCGCAGAACAATCCGAGCGGCCATGTGGTCTGTTCGGGCGTGACAGTGACATCGAATTCCAGCGGGACGTTGCCTTTGTTGACTATGTCGAGAGTGAGGTTGAGGCGTTGCCCATCGATTACGGCCTCGTCTAGTGCGTTGCCCCACACGCCGACGGGTACCCCAGTTGACGAGTAGAGGTCAACGGTGAACTCCTGACTGACGAACACTTCGATCTCGGTTGTTTCGACCGTGGACATCCCGCTGGCTCCAGTATGCGTCGTCGTGCAGGATACCGATTCCTTCGTTCCAGCCGTCGGCAGACCGTCGACCACCGGTGGCACGTTCACGCGCACGGTGACCGGTAGGAACTGGAGACGCGCCAATGGCTCCAGCGTAATTGAGGACGAGTTGCCATCACCCAGTTCTACGGACCAGCGATTAGGGGTCTCACATGTGATGTTGTAGACCGATGGACCGTTGCCGAGGTTGAGTACCGAGAGAGAGAATATCGCCCCGTGTCCTGGACTGGCGCCGAGTCCAGATGTGCCAGCGAGTACGGTGTAGATCATCTCGACGCGCTCGACCACGACAGTCAAACGGACCGTATGCTGTACCACCGGGTTCGAGCGATACCACGCGCTCACGTCGACGATGTAAGTTCCCGGTAGCGGGAACCGCGGGTAGGGTGTGGCATCGAGATCGGCGGACTCATCGCGCAGAGTGATTGTCAGCACGATGCTGTCATTCGCACCCCCCAACGGATCAAGCAGATAGTACGGATCCAGTGAGAGGAAACGCAGCCATTCATCCTCTGGTGCATCTAAGATGCCATCAGAACGGAGGTACTGAACCGTCGACACACGCAGGTCGATGTCCTCGGTACTCGTCCCCTCGTTGGCGAGCAACATCTGGAAACTCACAGAATCACCATGGGTGGGGTCGAGAACGCGCGAGGAAGCCTGGGTGATCTCAGCGTCCCCGGAGGGAAGTTGACCACTCTCGAGGTAGGGAGTCAGGCGGACGCCGATTGCACTGACGTTGAGGTAGATGGAGTAGACGTTGTTGTTCGAGCCGCTGAACTGGTCGTTCGGCTCAGGTACATCGTCATCAACATCCAAAGTCAGTTGTAGATGGTGAATCCCCGTGGTAGCGAAGGTGTGAGTGAACACGATCGAGTCCGAAGAGCCGCCGACGAGCGGGCCACGGGTCTCGTTGCGCAGCAGCATTCCCTGCGTCAGGTCCTCGACCGTCACCCTGTACGATGATGTGGTGGCAGGTGCTTGGTTCACCCACGTCCCCCCGATGAGCAGCAAGTCACCCTCCAAAGGCTCCGTGACGCTGCACCACAGACTGGACGACATGACCGTGAGGTCGCTCACCTGGTTCTCCGCTCCCATGCCGGTGATGACGATGGAGAATCCCTGCTGATTGCCGCCGGAATTACTCACCTGTATGCTCCAATTACCCGACTGGGTGCTGCCTAATTTCACACGCTCGACGTTGTTCAGGGTGTCCGAACTGCCTCCGATGGTGGAGAAGCCGTTGAGGAAACTGTTCCCACGGTACACTGTTCCATCTGGCGCGGTCACCGTGAGGTCAAGGTCGGTGACCAGTCGTGAGCTTGATTGAGATGCTGAGGCTGAACCTTCGCGGTCGTTCCACACCAGAGTGATGCTGACCCCGTAGGAGCCGTCGAGGTCATAGGTGTAGAGATAGGAATACCCAGGATACAGCGTTTGGTTGTAATCGAAGAACGTGTTCAGTGCCAGAATGCCACTGTGCGGGTAGATGCTGCGTTCCAGGTCCAATTGACCCCAGCCCTCGTACTGGTTGGGAATGTCAGCGCTGCCCATGTCCAGCGCCCCGTTGATGAGAATCGCTTTGACCAAGTCGCTGCGCGCAGAGTTGATCGATTTCTCTTCGCGCAGGAACTGGCGTACGAGCGTCGAGGCACCGGCAACGACGGGCGTCGATGTTGACGAACCATCCGCTGACATGTACTTCGGATTGTTGCTTGAGTGACGAGCGCCCGAGCAGGACGGACCCGCAGGGTATTGCGCCTCGTCAGCACGAGCGGAACAGACCTGAACACCCGGGGCGACGATGTCCGGTTTGATACGGCCGTCGAGAGTGCTACCCTGGCTGGAGAAGGAAGCCACCTGGCCTGCTGAGGCCGTCCCCGGTCTGCCGGTGGTAGAGGCGCCCACAGAGATGACGTTCTTCGCCGTCGACGGCGGAGATACCGACGAAGAGCCCTGCGCCCCCTCGTTGCCACCGGCGAACAGCACCAGCATCGTGTTGTAGTCATCCATGAACGAATCCGCCGAACGGCTGTCCGAGGTGTACTGGCCACCCGAACTCTGCGCCCCCCACGAGTTGCTCTGTACGTTTGCTGACTGCTGGAATGAATGGAGGAACATGCTGTAGAGAGATCCGTAGCGCGCCATCTGTCCCGACTGGTCGTGCTCTAGTTGGTAGAAGTGGAAGGTCGTCTCCGGTGCCACGCCAAGAGTGGATGAATCCCCACTGCCATCCCCCAGCAACGTCCCGGCGATGTGTGTACCGTGACCGGTGTTGCTGTCCGCAGCCGAGTTGTCCGGCCCGAAGTTGTTGTAGATGGCCCGCACCCTGGTGGTGAAGTCCCCGTGGTCGGCGTCGAGTCCGGTATCCGAGATGCCGACAACCTCTCCAGTGCCGTCCAGCCCTCCGTTCCAGTTGTTGAACACGGCGTCGATGCGTGCCAAGTTGCGAGCGTAGTTGTTCGAGATACCAATCGGTGAATGCGCTTCGGTGAACAGGATGCGACCATCACGCGCCAACACTGGAAGCCATGCGGCGTCGATGCCGCGCACCTGGCAGAGCCAAGCATCACAACGAACCATCTCGGCGGAGGTGAGTTCAAGGTCCGCGATCAGTCCAGGAACACCACCTTCCCCAACATCGCTGGCGACAGTGAGGTCGACATCGAGCTGAGGTACCGTTTCACCTGCGAAAGCGGCAATGGCCGCTTCGAGAAGGGCTGGCTCCAATCTCCACCCGGGGTGCTGAATCCCCCACCAGCGGATGCGTGAATCGTCGTCAATAGCCTCGACAGCGGCGGTGGCCGCCGCAGCATCGTCAGGAAGACGGAGGAGATAGGCTGAGTCGGGAATGTGATCGAGGTCGGACATCCCATACATCGAGCACAACTCCTCGATGGTGGTGTGGTCGTGCTCGACCAGTTGGACAATGAGCAACCGTGTTGCTTCGACATCCAGTGAATCACGGAATGGCAGAGGAGGTTCGGGCACTTCCACGGCGAGGGGGTCGAACTCACCCATCACGGTTGAGACAGTGCCACTGCTGGGGTTGATTCCCGTCTGCAGCATTCGCACAGGTTCCGTTGCGTACCAGTGCTCCGCTGCTTCAGATGCCGTCCAATCCGCTGATTCATCTTGTAGGATTTGAACGGGCTCGTTATCGAATGAAGCGAATGCAGCCGTCCACGAGGCCATGAGCAACAGCAGGACGAGCAGAGGTGACAGTGATGCTCTACTCATGAGCCGCTCGACCCGCGCTTCCCTTTTGATGCTTGACGCTCGTAGAGCGTCCCAATATCACCGCTCTCAGAGGTTGTAGTAGTCCGAGATGGCTGCATCTGTCTTGGCGACCGAAGCGAGCCAATCCGTCTCGGAACCCATCAACGCCCGAATGGCGTCGACGTTCTCCGGGATGACGTCACTCTCCTGGTGAATCGCCTGGAAGTAGTAGAGCCGGTCGCCCTGCAGACTCACTCCATCCTCCCAGACGAAAATCTCGTGCAGATCACCCCATTTGCGCCCGATGTCGCGCGCCATCTCCATCACTTCTGCGGTGGTGGTCAAGCGGTTCTCCTCTCCAGCCATCACGATGACACGCGGCTGCGCTCTCCAGAGGTCGATGATGCTCTCAGTGGAAAGACCATGCCCTTCCGGGAGATCCACGATGATGGCATGCACGTGCATGATTGTGGTCGGCACCGCCACTGCGAGAGAGTTGATCTCGATCTCCGGCTTGACCGTCTTGACGTCCGGGCCGTGGTGGCTCGGAACCTTGAGTACCGGCTTGATCGCATTAATCGGCCCCTTCTTGGAATCGCCTGGGTCGGCAGCGCGGCGAATCATCGTGCACTCTACCTTCAGAGAGCCGCAGTGGTCGTGAAGCGGAACCAGCGTGCGCGACAGCCCAGTGGTGTTGCACGATACTACGCGGGTGGCATCGGCATTGAGGTTCGCCGCGTGGTTGGCCGAGGATGTGTACGAGAGCCCGGTGAGCGCATGCTTCTCACCGCCTTGGAAGATTGCCTTGACTCCGACATTTCGGTACTTGGCGAGGTTATCCTCGCCATGCTTGCCTGGTGAGCAGTCGACGACTATGTCCGCGCTTGCGAGCAGGTCGGACAGGCCGCCCGCACACTCGTAGCCGCCAGCGGCGAAGGATGCGATGCGCTCAGGGTCATCGAAGGTGCAGTAGAGTGGGAACCCTTTCTTCACTGCGAGATCGCAGCCGAAGCTCGGACCTGTCTTGGTCACACCGACGATCTCCATGTCGTCCTGTGCGTCAACAGCGTCCGCGACTCGCTTGCCGATGGTACCGTATCCATTGATTGCGACTCGGATGTTGCTCATCTCCCCCACCTACACCGTCACCGGTAGGCCGACGGCCCTTGCAGCCCCCCTATCAAGCATTCCCCGAGGGTCCACGTCCGCCCATAGGGCGGATTCCGCGTGCGCGTGCAGGTTACACAACCGGATTCTCTGGCTATTGCATGGGCGTCAGCATCAAGAGCGGTTGCATGCGCAGGGAGGGCGAGGGTTCCCTATGCGCGAGGAGGTTAGCAAGAGTGTCGCGCTCAACCGCAAGTTCTCCGACCTGCTCGCGCGGGCGCTCGAACTCGACCGGGCGATCAAGATCGGCTGGGGTAAAGGAGACGACCCGAAACCACACGAAGGCGAGATGGGGGTGGCTCCGCACATCCCTGAAGGAGCGCGTGTGCGCATGCTCGGCAATCTTGCCGACATGGTGGCAGTCTGCGCTACTGGCGGCTCGTTCATCCTCGAGGGTGAGGCGGCGGGCTACTTCGGTGCCTGGAACGACGGCAGCAGGCTGGTCGTCGAGCGAGACTGCGGGGCCAGAGCCGGATACGCGATGGCATCAGGGCGCATCGTCCTACAGGGTTCCGTCGGCGCCGAGGTGGGTGCGCGCATGGGTGGAGGAGACCTCATCGTGCGTGGTTCGGCCGGGCGGCGCTGTGGGGCAGGGATGTCCGGGGGAACGCTGGTCGTCATCGGAGATGTGGACGGCGATGTCGGCTGCAACATGTCAGGGGGGAGGATCATCGTCAACGGGCGCTGCCCTCCAGCAGGAGAAGGTGCAATCTCGAACACGCTCACTAAGGCGGAGTTGAAAGATGTCAACGGGTTGCTCGATGACCTCGACCTCAAGGTGGCAGCTGACGCGGTCTGCATACGCACAGATGAGGAAACGCCCACGACGACAGAAACTCCCGCTGTCGGCATAGATTCCGATTTCAGCGGCATCTCGCTGGTGAGCGCCACAGGCTCTCGTCTGCATGAACACTCACCGCTCGACCTGCTCACTCTCATCTCAAACAGGGATTCCGAGAAAGGTGCTGTTCTCCTGCCTCTTCCTGTGCTGCCGCTGCTCGACGATGGCAAGGGACTCAAAGGAACACTGCTCTCAATCCAACCATGTCTGGTGCGCTCGGCACCACGGTCGGTCGACCTGCTGCTGGTTGATGAGAGCAACCTGACAGGGTGCGCCGCCGACCTACAGGCCGCAGCCGGTGCGGTGGTCTCCATCCATGACCTGCCCCCGCTCAACGATGCTGAACTAGATGCGTTGCTGGTGGTGGTGCGCTCACACTTGGGGGATGACAAGCCGGTGATTCTCTCCGGTGATCTGACCAGAGTCCAGAAAGTGCACCGGCTGGCTGACGATCTCGATTGTGACGGTGCATGCATTCAGTTAGCCAGCAGCGCGATGCTGCCAGCGGCGGCGGCGCTGCCGGTAATCGCCCTGTCAGGCCGAGAGCAGGATCTCGAAGCCCATGGAGTAGGAGGCTCGATTCACCTGCCTTGGTCGCCGGCCGCCTCGGATCTGCTCATCGCCGCCGCCGCGGGCGCCAGTCTGACTGTCGCCAACCCCTTCTCAGCAGATTCGACGGCGCCTTCTTCGCAGAAGGCACGGGCGGAGGCTGTAGAAGGCTGGCTGGCTGGAATCGACGCTGGAATCAGGGGTTGGCTCATCGAACTGGGCGAAGATGGAATCGACCGGTTGAATCGACGCCACCTGCGCGCACTCGATCACGACACCGCCAGCGTGAGCGGACTCAGACTCGCTGGCTGGGAGCGCCCGCTCCCACAATGGCTCGGGCAGTGAACAGCGAAGAGGTGAAGGCGTCGGTACCTGCGCTCAATTCGGAGGATGACCAATGCCAACAGTCACCTTCGAGCACTCGGTGTTGCGCGACATCCAAGCGCGATTCGGTATCGAGCACGAGCCTGAACTCTGGTCAGAGATGCTTGGATTGATTGGCTGCTCTGTCGAGAAATGCGATGATGAGACTGTCGACATCGAGGTGTTTCCCGACCGCCCTGACCTGCTATCAGTCGAGACGATGGCGCACGCAGCGCGCCCCTTCCTGCATGGCGCGGCAGCAGAACCGCGGCTCACTACCCGCAGCAGTGGCATCACCATGAGTGTGGACCCCTCATTGGAGAAGGTGCGGCCGGTCATCATGGTGGCACTTGTGAGTGGGGTGGACACCGGAAGCACGATGCAGGAGCAGGACTCGTTCATCCAGGGTCTGATGGACCATCAGGAAAAACTGCATTTCGCCCTTGGGAGGGGGCGCAAACGCTCGTCGATAGGTGTCCACGACTTCGGCTCTCTCAGACCGCCTTTCGAGGTGATTACGGTTCCCGAGGACTACTCATTCATCCCATTGGCGATGACAGAACCGCTGTCGATTCGAGAGATTCTCGAGCAACATCCCAAGGGTGTGGATTATGCTCACCTGTTGGAGGGTTTCGATCGGTTTCCTGTCATTCTGGATGCGACCGGAGCGGTGCTCTCATTCCCGCCGATTATCAACGGAAGCCACACCACTGTGACAGAGGATACCCGTGATTTCTTCATCGAGGCCACGGGCTGGGATGAGCGCGCCTGTGAGGCTTCGCTGATGCTCATGTGTCTGGCGTTTGCAGCCCGTGGAGGCACCGTGGAGACGGTGCGCATCACCGCATGGGATGAAACGGAGTTCGACTCACCTGAAGGGCGCCCGCGCGAGCATAGAGTTCCGAAGTCGCTGCTTGAGGAGATTCTCGGTCGCGAGTTCAGTGATGATCAGGTCGCCGCTGCTCTGGACAGGATGGGCGGCAGGTTGGTGCGCCGCCGGGTGAGCACCGATGGTCCGCGGCGTCGAGAGCGCTGGGCAGAGGCGGCGGCTGGCGAGGACGAATACATCGTCGAGATGCCCCGCTGGCGCTCGGACATACTACACCCCGTCGACCTAGTCGAAGACGTCGCCATCGGAATCGGGTACGAGGATCTGGGTGTCTCTGTTTCACGCCAGTCCGATGCAGGCATCCCACTGGCCAAGATGACTCTGCACCGACGCATTCGCGAGAGCATGCAAGGGCAGGGGCTGCAGCAGGTGCAGTCGCTCACCCTGTCCAACGACGCTGACCAGTTCACACGAGTCAGGCTCGAACCCGCGGGTGCAGTGACTCGTCTCACCAATCCGATTACTGTGGAGCACACAATCATGCGCCAGAACGTGCTGCCTGCATTGTTGCGGCTTCTGGCTGCGAACCGGCATCATGAGTTGCCTCAGAGAGTGTTCGAACTGGGTACGGTCGTGCGCGACCACCACAACGAGGACCGAGTGGCGTGGGCGACAGCGGAGGTCGGCGGCGGTTTCACGGCGGCGAAGGGAATGGCGCAGGCATTGCTGCGTGACCTGGGCGCGGATGAACGAGAGTTGGACGTTCGCTTCGAAGCGCTGCGCGAAGATGACGGCCCGTATCTTCACGGACGCGGCGCGAAGGTGTACATCTCAGATGAGTGGGTCGGCTGCATAGGTGAGGTGGACCCGGCACTGGCCGACGAGTTCGAACTCAGAGTACCCATCCAAGCAGGGGAGTTCGATGTGGATAAGCTCGGCCGGCTCATCCCCGACCCAGTGTGATAATTGCTCAGTAATCATCCAGAATATGGTGCGAAGGAACCGTCTGCGTTCTTGACATGGGGTTCTGGCTCGTAGGTGCCATCCTCGTTCTGATAGTACCAGTAACTGTCACCGCTCTCCGTGTAGCGAGCTGGGTCACGTTCACTGCCAATCTGCTCGACGAAGGTATCCCCAGACTCCACGATTGTCTGAGAGACGGCCTCACCTTGATCGGGGGCACCCAGATGCGGATTATCGAGCAGGTTCATCGCCGCCTGATATCCTTCATCCTCGACATGGCTGCGGTCGGCGAGCGTCTCGGCGGTATTCTCATCACGATCATATTCGACGGCCTCGGGCCCCTCGTCCTCGTCAGACTTGCTGCGCTTGAACGGCCAGAACGGTGGCATCATTCACCGACTGGGGCATGCCCCCTTAGCATCTGCGTTTGAACGATGCAGGACGCGAGCATGCTAGGGGCACGGTTCAAGAATCCCGAGGTGTGGCGAGGGCATGCTCAACCGGTGCCATGGGCTGGTCGCTCTGCTGCTGGTGTCGCTGATGCTCTCAGCCATTCCCGTGGTGCAGGAAAGCGGTCCGGACCTGCCTGCTGCCGCAGAAATGATGCCGAGTTCCCATGGCGGCGGTTCCAATCTCAGCTGGGGTCCTTCGAGCGGCCTGAACGTGTTCGTCGAGCCAGGGCGGATGATCAGCCTGCAGTTCAACATCACCAACAACGCCAACATCAGCGATGATGTATCATTCACGCTCACTTGGACCGGTGCTTGGAACGCTCTGTGGAACTCGTCGCAACTACCCTGCACGACGCCGCTCGACGTCACCATGCCCCCCGGTGCCTTGGAGTGGCCTCACTTCGACATCCATGTCCCCATGGTCGTCAACGGCTCTCCTCTTGCTGGCGTTCGCCATGCATTCACATTGAGTGCGACATCCTCGATTGACGGGGTGTCCATGAATTACTCCTTCACACTTGAACTCGATGCTGTCCACGGGGTTGCCATCGACAGCGAATACGCTCGATTGAACGTCGACCCGGGGGAGAAGTTGCGTCATCCGGTGACGATGCGTAACATTGGGAATGCCCCGATAGGACTGGCTGCGCGTGTGGTACCGCTCGATGCTGACGGAGAGGTGCTGCTAGGATTCTCTCCCGAACTCTCGTTCCAGCATGACGGCTGGATGGTGGGCGTGTTCGAGGTGTTTCGCTTGAACGGCGGGGGCGGAAACGGACTGCAACCGAACGAGAGTGGCACGGTGCAGATCGAGGTGCAGGCGCCCGCACAGACCAGTGGTGGCATACACATCGGAGTGATTGGTTGGAGTGGCGGTGCACCGTTGGACAGCAAGATGTTGGATTTCAACGTCGACATCGAGTTGCGCAGAGGTGGATTGCTTGAGATGGATACGAATTGCGAGGACGACGTGCTACCCAACCGCACGTGCACCGCTGAAATCTCGGTGACCAACACCGGCAACTTCGCCGACTCGTTCGAAATCGTCGTGGAAAGCAATCCATGGCTGCGCACCTATCTGTCACGCAGCGTACTGGTGCTGCAGGAGGGTGAACGCCAGGACAGCGTCATCCTCACTCTGCAGGTTGACGGCATGGTCGCGGCTTTCAGCCATGGAACAGTCACGGTAACGCTGCGACTTCAGGACGGGGCCGAACTTGAATCACAACAGGTCGAGATGCGCGTGGGAGCCTATGTTGACTGGGACCTCAAAGCGGTCGAGGCATCCACCGACTCACGTGACAACGTCTCAGTGGCCTTCACGCTGCGCAACCTAGGCAATGGTGACGACGGACTGCAGATTAGCATGCATGTCGATGTGAACTCGGTTTACGGACTGATTCCTCCACCGGGTGCCACTTACGGTTCGAGCGAAAGTGCACCCCGTTACTTCGAGGTGCAGAATGTACCACCTGGGGTGAACTTCACCTTCCGCGCGTGGATGCTGCTCCCAACCGACATGGAAGCGAACGGAACTGCGAACATGCGCGTAGAGATGCAGAGCGTGCTCGCACCTGAAATCGTGTTCGTCAACGAGACGCAGTCCGAGTTCCTCGCCATGCAGTACCGTCCAGAGAACGTTGAGGAAGATTCGGCATGGGAACGCTTCGAAATCGCCGCCAACATCATCTGGAACACATTCAGCGGGCTGGCAATCACCATCATCGTCTGTCTGGTAGGGGCTCTGGGGTTGCACCGAGCACTCATCTATCGCAAGCAGAAAGACGAGGAGTGGCTTGCCAAGCAGCCCAAGGAGGAGAAGTTAGAGGAACCAGAGGACTGGTTGGGCAAGTTCACCAAGGGAGCCAGCGACACTGGACAGGCCGTCGTGGGGGCGGTCGTCGAGGCGCCCAAGGTTGCAGCCAAGGTGTTCACAGATCTGTTCACTTCGAAGTCGAAGAAGCGCGGAGCCGAACGGGAGACGCCGTCCGATGTTCTTCTGGATGCAGCCAACGTTGTGCTCGAACATCACGAGGGTGAGCGAGAGTTGGAGCGTATGGATGGCATCGCCGATGGCCTGCTCGATGACAGCGACACCCACCCTGCGAACATCGCCCTGCCCCCCTCGGAACAGGTAGCCGGCAGAACGGTGCGCAAGCCCAAGCGGCGTGTTCCTGTCCGCAAGCAGAAGGCGGCCGCTGAGAGTAAGAAGACGACCGCTGTGTCGGTTGGCATAGAGACTCCCGACCTCGAGCCGGAGGATTCACAGGCCGCTTCAACCCCCGTGCGCGAGGACGAGGACGATGAACTCGACCTCGACCTGTGAGGCGGCTGGATGACCTGGATGGTGGGTGTAGACGAAGCAGGGCGCGGGCCGTGCCTCGGACCATTGGTGGTGGCTGCCGTCGCACTCCCTCAATCCGAACTGGAGTTGCTCGTTGAGAATGGGGTGAAGGATTCCAAACAGTTGGACCATGATGAGCGACGGCGCATCGCTGACTGGCTCATGAAAGAAGGTGATGAGCGCGGGTGGCGCATGCAGGTGCACAGTTCGAGTGCACATGACGTCGATCTTGCCATGCAGGTGAGTAATCTCACGAGTCACGAGATTGACATCTTCGCCATGCTGCTAGACGCTGTCATCGGTGGTGCAGGAGAACTGAGTGGCGGAGTGCTAGCGCTGGACGCCTGTCAAGTCGATGCGCACCGGTTCGGTGAACGTGTGGCCAGCCGGCTCGATTCCTGGCCGTGGGAAGGATGGAGCATAGACAGTCGCCATCGACATGACGAAACGAACCCGGCGGTATCCGCCGCTTCCGTGCTGGCGAAGGTTGAGCGGGACGAACAGGTGCGAACTCTCGAAGCCGAACTCGAAATCCCGATCGGGTCAGGATACCCCCACGATACCAAGACGCGGGAGGCACTGTCGACACTTGTTGCAGATGACGAACCATGGGAGCACCTGCGCTGGGGTTGGGCAACAATCGCCGAGGCGTGGAAGGAGTCTCATGGGAGCGCGGTGCCACTGCGGCCGAGGGATGGTCGGTTCAGACCGGGTCAGCAGCGCCTGTCCTTGTGAGTAGAAACAGGGCTACGCGATTGCGTAGGTGTCCCAATCGTCAAGAGGGGTCGACAACAGGACGGCACGAATCACATGGCTGATGTGAAGGCACTCTCACGTCTCGCGCGTAAGTACAGCCTCCAGAACGCGCTCGAATACGATGGCGGAGGGCAGGTCAAGTCGGTCATGGGGCGGGTGTTCGGAGAGCAGCCTGAACTTGCCACTCAGGCAAGCGTGCTCGGTCCACTGGCAGCAGAAGCCGTGGCTGAAGCCAACAGCCTCTACTCTGAGCATGGGGCCGAGCATGTGCGCCAACTTCTCGCCGATGAATTCCCGGACGCGCTAGAGAAGCGGGTACACGAACGCAGGGATGGACTGCCCGAGCTGCCGAACAGTGAGGGGCGCGAACTCGTGTTTCGCTTCGCCCCCAATCCCAACGGTCCGCTCACTCTCGGCCACAGCCGCGGCGTGATCATCAACAGCGAGTATGCGAACATCCATTCTGGGCGCGTCGTGCTCCGCTTCGATGACACCGGCATCAAGACCAAGCCGCCGCTCGCCGACGCTTACGGCTGGATCGACGACGAATTTCGCTGGCTGACCGGCCGCGCCCCTGACGTTCGCTTGCTGGCGTCGGAGAGGATGGACCTCTACCTCGACAAGGCGAGGGATTGCTTGGCGCAGCAGATATGCTACGTCTGCACCTGCACCGCTGACGAGTTCAAGGTCACCAGAGTGGCACGAGAGGCCTGCCCATGCCGCGGCCGAACATCGGAGCAGAACCTAGTGGAATGGGAGAAAATGCTCGACGGGACCCACGTAGAGGGGGAGGCGGTGGTGAGAGTACTCACCGACATGGAAGAACGAAACCCGGCGCTACGCGACTGGCCTGCACTCAGGATTCAGACTGGAGAGCACCCGTTGGTCGGGACCCGTTACCGCGTCTGGCCACTACTCGACTTCCAGAGCGCCATCGATGACAAGGAGCAAGGAGTCACACACATCATCCGCGGCAAGGACCTGATGGACTCGACCCGCAAGCAAACACAACTCTACGACAAACTGGGTTGGACCTACCCCGAGACCCTCTACTGGGGCCGAGTCAAGGTTCACGAGTTCGGTGGATTCTCCACCTCGCAGATGCGGGCGGACATAGATGCGGGCGACTACTCCGACTGGGATGACATTCGCCTCCCCACCATCCGCGCGCTGCGCCGCCGCGGCTACACCGCCGAATCCCTCCGGTTGTTCTGGCTCGAACTGGGATTGACACAGAAGGACATCTCGGTGCCCTTGGCGACGCTGGAGGCGCACAACTCCGCGCTCGTCGACGCCTCCACCCCTAGGCTCTCATTGCTGCGTGACCCCGTACGTCTGGCGCTCGATGTATCCGCGGTCGAGATGCCCTCCGAGATGGTTCTTCCCAAGCACCCGACCGAGGATCTAGGTGACCGGACATGGCAACTTGACACTGACTGCGGTCTCGAGGTGCTGATAGAGAAGGTGGACTGGGATGTAGCTCTCTCCGGTGACGGAGTGCTGCGACTGAAGGAGTTCGCAGACATCGAAGTGACACCTGATGGCGGCGGGAGGATACTGCACTTCGAGAAGGGAGAAGGCGTGCGCATCGTTCACTGGCTGGTAGCTGGAGTCGAGCGGGACGCTGTGCTTCTGCAACACTTAGGTGAGGAATTGGAACTGCCGTGCATCCTGGAATCAAATGACCATGCGGAGGGCACGCTGGTGCAGTTGGAGCGAGTCGGATTCGCCCGCATCGAGCAGGTCGGCGATGAGGAGTGCCCATGGCGACTGGCCTGGACCCACAGCTGAATCCGAAAGTCAAAGGCGGTCGACGGCGAGTGGACAGCGTGGCCGAAGTGGATGCTGCTCGCACGGCAAGGGAGCGGATGGTGCAGGAGCAAATCGTCGCACGGGGGCTTACCGACGAGCGGGTACTGGCGGCGATGCGCTCGGTGCCGCGCCACGAATTCGTCCCCTCGGAATCCATCGCCGAGGCGTATGTCGATTCGCCACTCTCAATCGGGTTCGGACAGACCATCAGTCAACCGTACATGGTTGCCTACATGTCAGAGCAACTGATTGGTTTCCCGAGCGGCTCCAAGGTGCTTGAATTAGGGACGGGCAGCGGCTATCAGGCCGCGGTGTTGGTGGAGATGGGTTTCGAGGTGCACACCATCGAACGTATCCCGGAACTGGCCGATACTGCCCGTGCCAAGCTTGTCGAACTTGGACTGTCGCCCGCCAGCCTGAACGTCGCAGATGGCCATGCCGGCTGGCCGCGCGATGCCCCCTATTCCGCCATCATCGCCACCGCCTGCGCGAGGTCGGTTCCCGAGGAGTGGAGCAAGCAGGTTGTGCAGGGGGGCGTGATCATCGCCCCCATCCAGCGCCGACTCGGCCGCCAGATGTTAGTGAAGATCACCAAGAGAAGTTCCGGACTGGACACACAGAATCTCTGCCCTGTTCGCTTCGTCCCTCTCATCGACGAACGAGGGGGAGGGCGTCGAGTCTCAGCCCTAGGGAGACTATTGCGCAGACGCTCTTGAATCACTCGTGTGACGCTAGTTTGCGAATCGCTGGTTTCGATTCCAATCGAGCGAGCGCCTCGCGATAATCGTTGGGTGAGAAGTAGCCGCTGAACTCCCCATTCAGATCAACCGCTACTACCGCATGCGGTTGGCGGGTGTTCATCATCTCGATCATCGAATCGATATCATCGTCGAGTCCGACCTCCATCACATCACCATCCATGTGCATCCCGCAGGTGTCGGAGTTCACGTCGCTGCCACCGGCAACCGCCATCAGAATCTGAGCCGGAGAAATGACTCCCTTCACCTTGTTATCGTCACCGAGCACGATGAGGATGCCACGACGCAAATCCACCAACTTCCCTGCCGCATCGGCAAGCGTGTCATCCATCCCTACAGTGTCATGTTCATCGGTGAGCACGAGGTCGCTCACCTGTACGTCGTCAGACATCATCGCACCTCACCCACAGACCTCCCTCTCCAGTTCTTAGAACTGTTGTATTCCCCTTCAGGCGCCACCACAACACCAACCTGTATCGAGCGAACAAGAGGACAAGTAGTCCGCGAGCGGTGAATCATCGAATTTGTGCGCTTTCAGACCTCAATCGACCCATCGACTTCAATACAGGTTCAACGCGGCTACGCCGCTGAGGTATGGTGATGGGACCTCGACACGCGGTTCGAGCGGTTCCGCTCGTGATGTTGCTGATGCTGGCCGCAGGATTGCTTCCGCTGACTCCTCTGAGCGGATCCGCAGACGCCCAAGTCACCTGCTGTGATGCACACACGTACGACTTCGTACTCATCGAATCCGGGGACGATGGTAGGCTCTCTCCGTTCGCCGCCGATCTCGGCCAGGAGCAGGAGGCATGGGTGAATCAGTCCACACCCCAGAGGACCGAGATCGCCAAGTGGCTGGTGTCGGGCATGGTGGCCGGTGACTATCCAGAGAAGGACTGGAGATTCGAATTGCCCTACGAGGTAGAGAACGCGGCCGGGATGCAGGTCAATGCCACTATCGAGGTGCGCATCGGTGACCGTACCTACGAGGGGGGGACCTTGACCAATCCGACTTATTCCCCTGGAACAGGGACCATCGAGATCGATGTGCCCGTCGATGCGGGCAGAATTCACTCGACGGGTGATGTGCTGATCGTCACCTTCAGCGTCGATACTCTGATTTTCAGCGCGCCGGGAGATGATGCAGGGGTCCGATTCGTCTGGGGCACTGAGGTGAATCGCGGATTCCTCTCCGTCGAGTTGCCACTGTTCGAGATGGACTGGCAACCGCCTACGGTCCAAGGGCACGTGGTCCACTTCCCAGTGGTCCTGCGCTCCGGTTTCGGCCAGCAGATGTGGGACAAGGCGTTCGTGGAGTTCCGCGTCGATGGTATAGCGGTCAGCACGGTGATTGCCACCACGCACCCAGACGGAGTGCAGGCGATACTCACCTGGCAGGCACCCGCTTCGGCCGAGGATGGAGTCTACACGGTGAACCTCTCACTCAAGGTCGATTCCGCGCAGACGATACCATTCGATGGTGGCATCCAGTTAGCGCTCACATTCGGCGACAACGGAGGGGCGGAGATCGGGATGTTCCCGCCTGCCGAACCGCTGCGCAGCGGTGGCTCGGACCTCAG
Organism: uncultured Candidatus Poseidoniales archaeon; assembly: GCA_964618995.1. Taxonomy (GTDB): domain Archaea; phylum Thermoplasmatota; class Poseidoniia; order Poseidoniales; family Thalassarchaeaceae; genus JAKUTA01. The sequence continues at coordinate 24,471 of CAZUBQ010000002.1, forward strand.
AGTGAACATCAACGCCGAAGTGGACAGCGGGGACAGGTTACGCAGGATGGTAACCATCGAGTTCAGTGGCCCTATGGCCCAGTGGGTACGCTGGGGGCTGGACAACATTGGAAATGACAGCCTCGACAGTATTTCCATCTGGCGCGATGTTTCACCTACCAGTTCCACCCAGGCGGTACGTAACAACCAGCAGATTGACAGTGTTGAGACCCAAGCGCTCGAATCTCATCTCTCGGGTCGCGCCTCTTCGCTGCAGAACTTCCTGTTCGACGGATTGATGCTTGAACCAGAACGATTGCTAGGTGTACGCCCGGTGGAAGCTGCCGCCTCGCCGAGCGTTCGAATCAACTTGCATGACGAGCATGGCTTCAGTTCAGAGAGGGTGACCATCACCATCGACCTGCTCGAAAACATTCGCATCAACGAGAAGATGGTGCTGTTCGACACCTTTGTCCGCATCCAGCCCTCGGCCACTCCATTCTGGACGGTGGTGGTAATCGAGGCGCACCTGCGCACATCGGCGATGGTGGGATGTGCCGCCGTCGATGGCATGGGAGTCGACTACACGCACAACAGGATGCTGGTGACTGAGCGCATCGAGGTCGCAAAGCAGACGTTGACCAGTGACGGTGAACTAGGTGACTTCTCGGTGAATTTCGTGTTCGGCAGCGTGGTGCACAGCCCGTTACTGTCGTTCATCGAATCGCTCGCCCTGCTTGCAGGTGTGGTGCTGTTCGCTTGGCTTCTGACTCGCGACAAGTCGCGCACCGGCATCTGGCTCAGCCTTCCCGCGCTGCTCGCTGTCTGGATGGTCGCCTACATCCTCGCCCTCCCACTCCCGTTCCTGCTAGGTGCCGTGGGTGCCGCCGGACTACTGCTGCTCGTGATCGCGTTCGTAACCCCGCGGACCCTCGACGAGGAATCGTTGCTCGATGCGCTTGACGCGTTCGCCACCATCATTCCCGGCAGGGGAGGGCGCAAGCGACGCTTGCCAGTGATTCCTGTGGTGGTCTGTCCTGCCTGTTCTATGCGCAACCCGGTTGCCAGCGAAGAGCGCCCCTACCGAATGCCCTGTGGTGGCTGTGGTGCGCGTCTGCGCATCGACTAAGGTTCGGCAGAAGGCGTTTGAACCACGGCGGGCTGCGGACCACGATGCACTCATTGCTCGAGACCGAGCCGTTCCAGAGTCTGGCACCTGTGCTGAGAGCTGCGGCCGGTGCACTCAGGTCCAACTCACCGGTCACCTTGTGCGCTGAGACGACGACTGTCGGCGCGCTGGCTCTGGCGCATCTGGAGGCATCCCTCTTGGATGCGGGAATCGCATACCGAAGACGTGTTCCACCTCGCGATGGACAGGCGTCATCAGTGATCATCAGCGAGGAATCGCCTCAAACTGAACCGAAGCCGCTCGAATCCGAACCATTCAGGTTGATCCTCTCGCCACTCACCGTTCACGCGCTCTACGGTCATGATGGCAGTTCTCATTCCGGCACGCTGTCACCGGTAGCACAGGCGGCAGCGCTGGCAGCGGAGATTGCACCGGATGGCAGGCGGGTGCGTATGCTGCGCCCCTGGTTGATCGCTGGGAACTGGCACTCGGATGCACTCGACAACTCATATGACCCGGTCTACAGCAGGCTGCGCGACCATCTGCGAGATGAGGGAGCGTTTCGAGTCGTTCCACTTCCGTCGGTGAGCGAACCGGATGACACCCTTCTACCCGACATCGATGACGAGATGCTGTCGGCCACCAAGGATTCGTGGAGTGTGCTCGACGAGCAGCAGCGTGCAGAAGCCCTCTCGGAAATCGCCGCACCCGAGGTGTTCGGTGGCTCGCTCGGTACCGCACGCTTGGAGGAACTGGTCTGGCACAGGCTGGTGGTCTCGAATCGCCCTCGCGACATGCATTCGCAATTCGCCGCCCTGCAGACACGATTCTCTGACGACGCGCTTGAAGCAGCCAACACCTGCATCGACCAACTTCTCTCCACGGGAGAGGTGGAGTGAATACCGACTCAGTCGACTATGAGGCGAATCTGGTCACGCTTGTAGCGCCAGTCTGCCGGAAGCCGACCGGTGCCGATGTGGTAGCGGGCGTTTCGGCGAATCTTCGATTCGGTCAGTTCCAACTGCCGACGGTTGTGTAGATCCTTGCGGTTCTGCTCAAGGTGGTCTACGAGCCTCAAGGCCTTGCGCATCAGATTCATCATTTCGTCGGGGTATTTCGGAATCCTTTCATTGTCAACCAGCACTCCGGCCACCCTCTTGTTGAGTAGCAGACGGACGTTGGGAACTGCATACTGGTCGCGCAGAATGGTGCCTATCATCGCCGTTGAATTGCCACTGTCATACAGTTCGCAGATGAGTTGTTCCACCTTCTCCTTGTCCTGCTCCGACCACTTCGGGACCTCGGTGAGCAGGGGCCTTGAGGAACCTGAGGAACCTTTGCCACTGCTGTGCATCCTTGCCATGGTATCTCCTCAAGCGACCCGCCGACCTGCTCCCCCTTCATAACCGCTACGCTGCAAGGATGCATGCTCTCTTGTGTAACCTAGTCCATTCACAGCCGGTGCTTGGCGCGGGCGAGTCTTCCAGGGGAACCAGAGTACTCCCACGCGGCGGCAAGCGAGCGGGCGGTGCCGAGTAGGCCTCCGTCACGCAGTACCAACACGTCATCACCGACACGAATGTCTCCCTCGATGCTGTCGACCATCGGACCGAACACGTCACCTTTCCAATCAGGGCCGGGCTGCAGGTGGACGCGACTGAGTGTATTCGTGTCCGCCAGCAGAGGGAGACTCGCTTTGGCGAAGGCGAAGCGGCCGGCGCGCGGATGCCATTGTGCGAACTGCTCGTCAGCGACGAATATCTTCCATTCGGGAGGACGTCCGACCACCTTGGCGTCAGTAAGCCATTCGTCTGTGCCGTGGAACCAGCGCGACAGCGCGCGGAACTTGTCTAGCAGATGCTCGCGCTCACTCATGCGCTCTCCTGAGTGATAGCGCTCTGCAGCGTCGTCGCTAGCCTGCTGCAATCTGGTGAGCGCAGCTTCTGACCCGGCTGTCTCTCCTAATCGGGTGTCGATTACCTCGACGCCGGCGTCGATGTCGACGCCAGAGTGGTTGATGACAAGTTCGTAGCCGATGCGGGATACTAGCGCACGTACGAGTCGGGTGATGTCCTCCAGTTCGGATGAGTTCCAGTCACCGGTGACCGGGATGTCGTAATGTGCGGCCGGCCAGAGATCCTCGAGCTCCCGGGGAACCAGACCGAGCGGAGCAGTTACCATCACCTCGTGCAGGTTTCTGTGTCTCAACGAACGGCGGAAACGCCAGTGAGAGTTGGACAACCGATACGGTTTGCGCTCACTGCATGGGAGCAGCACCAGCACCTTCGACTGCGTAGAAGGGGGGGTGTGAACATCCTCAATGCGCTGTATCCAGTCGGCGATGAGCGCGTCGTTGGTGCTGTTAGCAGAATTACACCGCCAGCGTCTCCCGTCAGGAACCTTACGCGCCAGCGGGGGCGAAGGAAGGAGCGTGAGTGTCTGCTTATCCTCGGCTGTCAGTTGCTCGCGCTTCGCCGCTGATTCTCCCAACGAGGCTCGCATCAGGCGGTCATGGAACCTCAGATGCTCCACCAACCTCGAACTGTTCAGCGCTCGGCGCTCCACCAGTTCCCGCAGCGTCCCATCCCTGATCGCCTGGCGCACGTTGGCCAGTTCATCCACCCAAGCCGCGAACTGCCTGTCCATATCGGTGGACTCCTCGAGGCTGGCATCGGCTCTCCGAGGACCTGAGGAGGTGAGCAGTGCGCCGGCTGAGGCGGCCTGTCTGCTCCGTCCGAAATCGTGCAGATCGACTCCGAACCATGTCAACAGAGCGAGATTGTCAGGGCCTGACAGCCCAGGGCACCAGATGAGCGACACCGGGTGACTGGTGCGCAACACGGCTAGTGCACGCACAAGCCGGCCGGGGTGCTGTGCCAGTTGCAGCGCATCTGTAAGCACCAGAACACCGGGAATCGTCTGCGGATCGGCGAGCACCTCGTCGTGTAGCATACGTTGCCAGGAGACCGGCATGACCTCACCCACTCCTGCGTGGGCGAGTCCGGAATCGGCGGTGGCGAGCGATGGCGGTAGTGTGTGACCGAGTGTGACACGCCATTCAGGAGCGGGGTCCTCGAACGGATGGGCTAGCGGAGCGCGGGCGCGCAGAACGAGTTCGGCAGGCAGGGAACTGGAATCGTGAGCGGAGACAAACGGCGCCAAGGCCACCGTCAGCGAATCACCTAGGTCGCTGATGTCGGCTTCAGAGGCGATCATACAGGGTGACTGCGCCGCTGACGACTTGCGATCACCCAACGCGATGATGCGTGCGTGGCGCATACGGTCCGTGACCGTGCGACCTAGATGCTGTTCTGACACGATGCGGCGACCTGTGCGCCATAATTGAACGATTCTATAACCGGCGAGCGGCGCGCGCAATGCATGCGCAGCACATCCGGGGCTTGTACGCTTCTGTGCTTGCTGCTGTTATCATCAGTGATGTTCGCGGTCCCTCCACAACCCCCCACCGAACCAGATAGGGAACTCACCTCACCAATGAATGCACAGACCGTCCTGTTGATTGACGCTCAGCAGGAGGTGAACTGGTCGATTGAGGTGCGCAGTGGCCCGTTTTTCGTGGCGGTCGATTGCTCGGCTGGAAGTGGCTGCCCTCAGACCACTCTGACAATCACAGAGGCGGGAGGGAATACCCATCAAGCGACCGAACGGTTCCGTATCGAGTTGTCCGGCAATCTCAGTGCAGGCACCCACACGCTGAGCATCAGCCGTGATTCATCCTCCGGTGACCTGTCGCTCACGCTGACCACCATCTGGCTCGACCCCATGGGAGGTGAATTCCTCGACGCGCCTTCTGTCCTGCCCGATCCGGGTAGCGATGCGAGCGCCTGGCCCGTGCTGTCCGCTGTGGGATGCGGGAACTACACAGCATGCGGGGTCACAGACAGGGGAGACATTGGTAGCGCATCGAGCTGGTGGAACGGAAGCCTGGCAGATGTCGATGATATTGACAGCCTGCTGCTTAACGGAAGCGAGGGCGACGTGTTCGAGTTCGAACTGGTGGCACATTCGACCGAGGTGACCATCGAGATCTGGAATCGAACCGATGACGACCTGCAGATGCTCTCGAGCATAACCCATGGCCTCGCACAACTCCCTGAATCGGATTCACGCCAGGTTCTCAGCCAACCTGTAGAAGGTGAACTGTGGCTGTTGCTAATCACCGCGGGAGGTGAAGGTGGAATGTACTCGCTGAACGTAGCGAGACATGTAGCGGGCCTAGAATCAGAATCCGGCGACCTTCCCGGAATTCCATTCCTTTCACCAGAGCACACAACGGGGGTGGCAACATCAGGCCATCTGGGCTACGAAGACTACGCTGGTGACATGCTCAGATTCCCAGCCGGATCCCGCTCGCACATCCGCATCGAATGGACGAGCAGCGCGCCATGTGACCTCAGTCTGCATGTGCACAATCTCACATGGGATCTGTTCACCACGTATCCGTCGTCTGTCGGCTCCGGTATCGATATCGTTCTCCCCGAAGGAACGGATGGATTCTCAATCGGATTCGACAACCAGTCGTCTGCACTGATCTGGACGCTGTCGGCGACCGATCTCGGACCACATGATGCAGGATATCTTGGTGATGCCACCGACCACCGCCCTACCGGAGAGGCTGCGGGAGCGGCGATGCAGGAACACACAGGATCCAGCGGAACAATCTCTGGCAGCCTGGATATCGTCGACCAGCGCGATGTCTATCTCATCGAACGGGAACTCGGATTCCCCGACCGCAGCTGGTTCTCAACCACGCTGGAATCAGAACCCGGCTGCTGCCGGGTGAGCATCGAGCAACTGAACACATCGGCGTACATCGGTTGGACGACAGTGGATAGCAACACGAGCGACTTGGTAGGCATGAGCACCAGTGTCGGCCTCGAATTGGATCACGGACGGCATCTTCTGGTGGTGGAACCGGTCGGCCCGCTAAATGAGCAGGTGGAGTACACCTTGTTGTGGGGCTGGGCGACACCGGAAGTAGAGGAGAACGATACAGATGGCGAATGGCAGGACCTGTCGGGAGACTTTCGGAATTTCTACATCCTCGTGGGAGTAATGTTTCTCTCCCCGTGGCTATTGATATTCTACTGGAGGTGGCAGGACCGCGGAACCCTCCGGTTGGAGGTACACGAGCGCAAACGATTGGCGCGCCTGCGCGAACGGCTGGTGGCGGCTGATGTGGACGATACCGAGGACCCGCACGCGCTTGAAGACGCACTGAACTCGCTGGCGGACACAGACTGGGAGGCGCTCATCTTGGAGTGGGGGGAGCCAGTGGTACGACATCTGACGGAGGGCATAGATCTCGCATGCTGGCGGCTTGAGAGCAACGATGACTCGGCACGGCTGGCAGTCGGAATCAGCACCGGTTCGGATTCATGGACCCTCGCCGCGCTGCGCTTCCAGGCGATCGAGGGGGCAGAATGGAAGGTAGGCACGGTCGTTCCCGAGGCAATGGCAGAGGGGGACGAACTGTTCCTCGGTGAATTATCGGCGAACAGCGACCGCTTCCTGAGAGTTGACCTCGAAGGCAGCGCGGAGGGTCTCGACATCCATCTGTCCGGATTGGTTGGCGGTGAACCGATTGCCGCCATCCCGACACGCGCGGTGATGCTAGAGGAGGAGTGAGCAACTTCACCGGTTGCGGCGCCTTTCCTGTGCTTCACGTCGAACTTCTTCCTCGACGTCATCCTTCGGGATGCTCAATTCATCTCGCAGCGCCTCGACCTGCTCCTTGATTTTCTTCGACGGCTTCTGGGGGACGTGCATCTTCAGCAGCACGGTGATGTCGCCCTGACCCCTTCCCCTACGGTGAGGCAATCCACGGCGACTGATGAGCAGCGTGTCCCCGGGTCGCGAACCGGCAGGGACTACGATGCGCAGTGGTTCGCCATCGATGTGCGGCAACTCGACTGTGGTGCCGAGCAGCAGTTCTGGATATCCGAGCGGGAGGGCCATCAGCAGATCGGCGCCGTCACGCTCGAACCATTCGTGGTCGTCGATAGAGAGTTGGATGTATAGATCACCGGCCCGACCTCGGCCACCTTGTGAAGGTTCACCCTTCCCCGACATTCGCAGGCGCGTCCCATCGAGTACACCTGGGGGGACGTTGAACCTGAGTGTTCGCGTTCTGGTCTGGCATCCATCGCCGCGGCAGGCCGAGCAGGGTTTGTCGATGATTCTCCCTTCCCCCCTGCAATGTGAGCAGTCCGAGACCATCTGCTGCAGGAACGGGCCAACCTTTCGGCTCTGCGCAATTCTCCCCTCGCCGCCACACGGCTCGCAGGAACTGATTGCATCAGAGCTGGCAGCTCCGTTGCCACCACAATCCTCACACGCTTCGAGAAGCTCGACCTCGGCCTCTCGTTCGCCGCCGCTCTGCACCATCTCGAAAGGTATCCGGTGATGCATCAGAACGTCATGGCCGCGGCTCGTCCGCACTCCTCTTTGTGATGCGCCGGAGAAGAAGTTGGAGAAGAACGACTCGAAACCGCCGTTGAACAGGTCCTCCATGGAGATGTTCACCCCTTGGAAGCCACCGGATCCGAACGGACTTCCCCCGGGATGCTCGTGACCGAACATGTCGTAGTTACGTCGCTGCTCTGCGTTCGACAGAACCGCGTACGCCTCCTGAATTTCCTTGAAGCGCGTCTCGGCATCAGGATCATCGGGGTTCTTGTCCGGGTGATTCTTGCGCGCCAGAATACGGAAAGCGTCCTTGATGTCCTTGTCCGAACCGTCGCGGCTGACCCCGAGGACTTCGTAGTAGTCTCGCTTGGTCATCGGTGGTTCACCGACCCGCGCTGCTCGGCCGACCGTTTTCAACACAGCGACAGCGAAATGCTCAGGATGTCCCAGTAGCGCTGCCTCAAGTCAGTAGAGCACTGCAGCTGGAGCAGTAGTCCCTGCTGATTGAGTTTCGCGCACCGCAGTCGAGGCAGAACTTCGTCTCCTTGCCGACGTCCCCTCCACCACCTGTTGAGGCTGCGAGCGATGCCAGGTCCTTGTCACCCTCAACCGTGACTCCCGCAGGCTCCTTGCCACCACCATAGATCTGTTCGTACTCCTGTGGAGATGCTGCCTTCGGTTCGGGTTTCGGTTTTGGCTTCGGCTTGGCGACCACCGGTGCTGGCGCCGCCGTCTCCTTCACCTTCTGCTTCCTCGCTGAGTCCTCATCTTTCAGGGCCTGCTGGAGACTGGCATCGACATTGGATGGACTGGCCGCCTGCTTGCGCTCGTGCGCCAGGTCAGATGCGGCCATCGCAGCCATAGGATCTTCCTGACCTTCCCCTGACATGCGGCTGGTGGAACGACGCACATGATCCTGTTCCGAGAGCATGCGAACCTCGAGTTCTTCCTCCTTCTCTGGACTATCGGACATGGACCTGCCTGCCAGTTCGTCGGTGCGCTTGCCTCGGTCCCTGCCAGCATCATCGTCTGAGGCGAGATATCCCTCAGCGTCCCGCTCAAGTTGAGCCATAGCCGAATCAGCCTTGGTCCAAAGGCCACGGTCCTCGGCGGTGTACGCCTTGCGCAGACCCTTGATGCTCTTGGCGCGGAAGAACTCGTGGTCGAGCACCTTTCGCGAACGACGGAAGAGCAGGAATCCTAGAGCCAACGCGATGAGGTACATCACTACCTTCTCCCAAGTCAGGTCGACGTAATGGCTCGCTGCCGGAATAATCGAATGCAGTATGGCGACGATGATTGCCGGAGTGATGAGCAGCGCCCACGCGGTCAACTCGTTCTTGTCCTCAGCCATGCGAACCAAACGCTTCGACGCCACAGTTCCCGTTCAATGTTTGGTGCCAGCGAATGGCAGTACCAAGGCGTCAAACCGGTCAACTGACGCGGTCCTTGGGGGCACGCCCCTTACGGATGAGCCCGTCGAGAAGCCCGATGGAAAATGTTGTGTGAAGCAGCAACAGCATCAATGGCATCCCGAGCAGCAGAGTCGGTTGCTGCCGCGTAACCGATTCGAACAGGCCGTGGAGAGTGAGCACCACGGCATAGGTGAGTGGAGGGATCAACCAGATGGGAACACCGGTGAGCCCGAGACCAGTGAACTTCAGACCAGTGCAACAAAGGAACACGGTTGTGAGCAACCCAATCCATGGAAGGAACTCCAACATCGAGGCACGACTTGGAGCGGAACGAAGATGCTTCATCCGCCAGAATCCGTAGCGATGACCGAATTTCAGCCACCCACCCAGAGTCCTCCGCTTCGCCATGCGACAAGATGAGACATCAGAGCGCCACAACTCCCAGCCTGACTGCTCGAGCCGATGATTCAACTCTGAATCCTGCGTGGTGATGAACCGCTCATCCCAGCCGCCCACCTCATCGAGCGCCCCTCGTCGGTAGAGGGTGAACGGAGGGACACGCGTCCGCTCGCGACCGCGGAACTGGGCGAACTGCCCCCTGCCGCTGGCCATCGGATTCTGCAAGGTCGCCTCCACCCAGCGGCCGACCAAACCCAGATCCTCGTCTGATTCGCGCACGAGAGTGCCGATTCCCGCCAATCGCCGCCCTTCCTTCGTCAACTCTGACTCCAAGTCCAACAGATCCGCCACCCGTCGACTCAGGTGGTTCGCGGGCACCCATACATGTCCAATCATCTCCAGCACGAGTTCCACTTCGTCGGGCAAGCTTACGAGGCTCTGGTTGCGCGCGTGAGGGACATATCTGTCGGGATTATCCAGCAATTCGACTCGCGGACCTCCCGCAGTTACACTCTCCTGTGCCAATCGCTTCACGATATCACGCGTACCATCGCTGCTACCTCCATCAATGACCTGAATGAGATGTCTGTCGGCCGGCCAATCCTGTGCGATGAACGATGTCAGGCAGCGTTCGAGGTGATCGACCTCCTGCCACACCGGGATGACAGTCGCAACCAGAGGATGTTCAGCCATGCGCTTCGCCGATGCTGCTGGCGGACCGGTTGTGAAGATTGTCACTGAGCAGTAGGCAGGATTCATCATCCGACGGGGTCTCGCATGTCACCGAGGTCGAACGATGGTCACGGCGAGCGTGGAGGCGGGACTGGCGCCCACTGACGACGCCGTATTGGTGCGCAACGCCCTGTTGGAACTGTTTCCCAGCTCCGAACTGCCCGATGTAGAACCTAGGCCGGTCTTCCCGACTTCAGAGACGACAGGTGTGCTGTACGCACGCAACGTGGAATTGACCCGGCTGCAGGAGCGGTTGCAGGAACAACGAATCTGTGACACGGCTCTCGATACGATGGCGTTCGCACTCGATGAGGACGGCCAGAGCACCTGCTTTTCGATCTCACGCCAGGCGGCGCTGGCAGGCAAGGTTGCATTCGTCCTCCCTGGAGAGAGGGTGCTCGGTGGCACGTTTGAGGTGAGCATCAGTGGGGAAGGTCTGGCTGAGTGGATCGAAGAGTTCACCTGGCATCCCGGGCGCGGCTCCGTGCCTCGGAACGTTGCGGATGAAGTGGCGATGCGCAGCGATGGTAGTTCGCGTGACTGGTTCGATGACTGAGGCACTCAGACCGGCCGCCGGAGGTTGGACAAACCATCTGACTGCAGCATACGGATGAAGTCAATGTCCGGCTCCAGCCACTCAACGCTGGTCAGCTCTTCATTCTCCAGCCAGCGTGTCTGGTCGTGGACGGTCAGGCGCAATTCATCCAACGAGCCCACAGGCTCGCACAACCAGAAGGAGAGTTCGACGACCATCGACGGGTAGCCATGCTCCAACCGTTCAAGACAGCGTATAGGCCGAACCTCAACCCCCAGCTCCTCGTTGATCTCACGCGCCACCGCACCAGCCTCTGTTTCACCTGGCTCGACCTTTCCACCAGGGAACTCCCAGTTTCCTGGCATCGCCTCATCAGGAGCCCGGCGGGCGGCCAGAACGCGGTCGTCGTCTGCGAGGATGATGCCCGCAACGACCCTCACCCGAGGTCTCTGAGTAAGCAGCGCTCCAACCCGTCGCACCAATTCCACCTGCCGCTCAAAGGGCACCTGTTCGGCGGGAGGCACGTGGACGAAGATGGCGGGCAGGGGTCTTCCAAGACGGTCACGACAATCTAAGCGGTCGATCATGCGCAGGGTGCGGTAGCAGGTCTCGTTGCACACGAACCTGCCCGCATCGTCGGACCTGCGCACGTCCGAATCTGAACTGAATTCAGACAGGAGCATCTTCAGGGGAGCGGTGGTCAACTGCAACGGGAGGCCATCTTCGTCGATGAACGACTCTGATGGCTGACGCCCGCTATTGTCTGGAATGCGGAAATTGGCTTCGTTGACGGCTCCCGACTCAAGACATAGTCGTCGACGTCGCTCGGCGAAGCCGAGATGTAGAATCGCGTCCCATCCTGGTTCGTCAACAAGCAGGTCGGCGACCTCGCGGCTACCCGCCTCATCGACGCTCAGTACACGGCATTCCCATTCCACCGCGACCGTACGCGATTCCGCACCCTGTTGCGCAGGGGAATCTCCGAGGTCGACCGTCTCTGTCGCTCCATCCAGATGCTGTGCGATCTCCCCCGAGATGTTGTGCTCATTGCCTTCGAACGGCTCGAATCCGGTCACCAACACCCTGCGCATCCGCGTCACCACCAGCAATCCAGCGCGCGGGCGTGTAGGCAGGACATAGATTATCGCTGGCAAGGAAGGAGAACCAAGTGGAGTTGGGGTGATGGACGACTGGGACCACCTGACTGACGAAGACTTGGACCGGTTCGCCCTAGCCGGAACAAGAGATGCGATGCAGGATGAGGAGAGCGGCGTCAGGGAGTACTCGAGCTTGATGCTCGCTGACGGGCTGTTGTACGCTGTAGGAGTGATTGCTGTCATGAATTCGGTGCTCGAAGCAGACATGTTCCTGTTCTTCTGCGGATCGGGGCTGTGGCTCTGTTCACAATCCATCAACCGTTTTCGGCGATTACTACCCTTGTGGTTGCGTGCAGCCTTGAACATGGAGATTGACCCTCCCGATTGGGAGATTCTGACATCCAAGCAGAAGAAGCGCCGTATCGTGACCGTGTTCGTTGCCGCTGCACTGTCCGGCCTCACCGCCTGGCGCTTCACGGTCGGGTTCGATGAGATCGCCACTCGCAGCGGAGTACCGTTCCACCTCGTCATCTTCACACTGGCTGGGATGTTGGCCCTGCTCGGACTGCACTGGATCCGTTTGCTGATGGCTGACGAGGGCATCTACGAACCCCATTCCATGGAGCACGAAGAGCCGTGGGGCTGAAGGCGAATGGGTGTGCACGGGTGAATGAAGATGGCGTCCGACGGCATACATGATGGATTCCAGCGGCGGGTGGCTGAGAGGCTGGCTGATTCACCCCGATGGCAGACTCCTTTCCGGGTACTGCTGGTCATCTGGAGTGAATTCACCGGTGGCCTCGGTGCTTGGGGGGCACTACGTCCGCTGGTCGCCACCGCGTTGGCGTTCGTCCCGTTCTTGTTCCTCGGACAGCACTTCAACCGCCAGCATCGCAAAGGATTCGACTGGGCGATGCTGCAGATTCCATTGCTCCTAGCGCTGCTCTGGCCCCTTCTCTGGTTCTGGTCCATCTTCGACGCCTACCAGACTGCGATGCTATCCGTAGCAGACGACTATTCGGTCGCCGCTTGACATCAGAAGTCGTCGGGGTATTCCACCGGAGAGAACAAGGAACCGGGACCGCTTGCCCCAGAGAGTTGACTACGCACCAGATGTTCCCACTCGCGCATGAACAACAACGCGTCCGTCAATGGCAATTCACATTCGTTGATCACGTTGCGGATGATCGTGTCGAAGATGTCGATGCGATCCCCATCGACCATGTCAAGCACCTTGTCGAGCGCGAATTCGGTATCTTGCCCAACATCAGCAGCAGAATCCCCAGCCTCCAGCGGCCAAGGTTGGCTGAGTCGTTCTGGCAGCTCCTCTCCCTGCTCAGCAGCGTGTGCGGAGAGGTGCGTGCTGATCTGCTTGGTGTATTTCGAAAGCACCAGGCTGACCTCGACGACGGGCATCGAATATTGCTGAGTGAAGTTCACCATTCGTTCCTGCAGGAACAGCAGTTTGCTGGAGGTGGGAGCGTCAACGGAAGGGGGTGATTCCGGCTCAGGATGTTCATTATCCAATCAGACCCTCCCTGTCGCTACGGTTCAGAGAGCGGTTCACTCGTCACCCTTGCCAGTGAACCAACGGGCAGCGCGTTCTAGTTCATCGGCGTTGAGGTAGTTGTTACCTTCAGAGTCAAACGCCACCGCGTATGTCAGGAATGCTTCGCGGTCGGCGATTCCGTGCTCGGTCATCGCCCGTTCGAGTACCGCTTCAGAGAAGTTCATCTTCGCCAACGCCGCCTTCCCTTCCTGCTGCTGCACCTTCCAGGCCTCCACCTGCTCATGCGTCCACCCCTTCGCCAGCAGTTGAATGTCAGTCCAGCCCTCCGAACCAGATTGTGTGGCCACATCACCCGAATCCTGAGAAATCCCACCTCCCGGTGGAGGGGGTGGAGTCGCTCCGACGGGTATCGAGTTCGGATCGAACCCTTCAGGTGGTGCCGGGGCTTTCTCTGGCGGAGGGGCGTCGGGATCGAACCCTTCTGGTGGAGGCGGAGGAGCGCTCATGTCAGCGATGACGTCAACCGTCTGATCGTGAGTGGAACCTTCGGGTTCCAACCGCCCGAGATTGCGATTCATCACGATGAGCACGACGATGACGATGAGTGCAACCATCAAGGAGATGTAGAGCACAATCGGGCCAATGTTATCGGTGAACTGCTGGCTCATCGCGGCCGCGTCGCGTGCTACTGGGGGCTGGAGAATGAGCGGGTCGATAGAGATCCTATCGAGCACCACATGTCCGTCACGGACAACCAGACGGTAGCGTTCGACGGTCTCCTCCTCAACCTCATCAGTTTCGATGACAATCTCCCCGATGAAGCCTGCTTGTGGCCGCAGTGTCACCTCTGTCGATGCGTCCTCGACATCGACCCATACGCCGTTGCCTATCTTCCTCTGGAGAGCGAAGGTGAGGTTGCCCTCCTCGTCATTTGAATTGGTTCCGATGATCGTCAACGTGACCGGGTCACCCGATTCAGGAGTAGCGTCCGACCAACTGATGTCCGTCTCAAACAGGTCTACGTCCGGGCCGACGCGAACGAGGCGCCAGGTTTCGAGCGGAGTTGCCTCAGTGTTGTTCTCTGACACATACGGATTTCCGGCAGCATCTGCACCTGTCACCCAGACATCCACCAAGTATCCCGGAAGAAGTTCAGTCACCCCACCGTCGGTGATGTCGATGGTGTCGGTCCAGTGTCCGTATCCGTACTGCTGCAACAAAGTGCGCAACTCGTAACTGCCACGTGCTACTTCCGACTCGCCAGCACGCACGATGTAGTGCAGCACTGCCGGTCGGTTGGAATCGAAACCTGAGGCGTCGCTGGTGTTCAGGAACACCACAATCTCTCCAGCGTCAGTCAGAGGGATGTCTCCGGAGGGAAGAATGGAGTTGATTACTGGCAGAACGCCATCCACCTCGAGCAGGATGCGCGGCGGCTCAGGTGTCTGGTCAGTCGCCAGTCCAGGAAGGTTCTCCAGCCATGCGAACATGTCGAGGTGACCGCTACGCACGTTCGGGACGAGGATGTCGACGGTGAACTCCCCACCCTCGCGCGGCACTGCTCTCCATTCGAGTTCTAGGTTTCCGACGACGATGTCGAAAGCGCCTTCAGGCGCAGGTGCGTGGTCCTCGCTGAACAGGATGCGTCCGTTGACGCGGACGACCTGTCCGGCAGCGATAGTCCGTTGCTCTCCCTCCTCATTGTACAGGTTCTGGCCGGTGGCCAGATCGATGGCTGTGAAGTGACCCGGGTCGAGGTCGAAGCGGAGGTCATTGTCGAGGCTCCATTCGTCATTGCCCAACCCACCTCGTTCAGAGAAACATGGCTCCAGTGTTTCCGCGTAACAGGGCCAGTCGGATACTTCAATCACGGGAATGTAAGTGGACAAACCATCGGTATCCATCTCTTCCGGGAATTGCCATGTCAACTGGAAGCGGATGTTCAGGTCAATGATTGACTCATTGCCATCGACCAGAGTGTAATCGCTGTAGAGATTGGACACCGCTAATCCAAGACCCCCCGATTCAAGATACATGTCGAGAGTACCGTCCTCAAGTTTGGTGAAGTTGGCCCAGATTGAGCTCTCTGACTCGCTCAACTCGCCATTGAGAGAAATCTGGACATTGGAGATATCGTTCCAACCGTTACGATCGACCACCCTCAGCCGCGCGATGTACTGCGTACCGGGATGCAGTGGTGCCTCGTCGTCGTGTCCAACGATCGTCGAGTTCTCCGATTCCAAGTATGGTTCAAACTCCTCACGGATGTGATAGGTGACCAGGTCAGCTTCCCAATCAGGTTCCTCCTCGTTGAAGCCTACACCGCAGGGGTCAGCCTCTTCTGAACACACGGGACCTCCACCCATCGCCAGCGCGTTACCCTGAGCATCCGCCCCCTCGATGTAGAGAGATACCTTCTCTCCATGGTGGTTCACGTTGTCCTGGATGAGCCCCTCGAAGATGTTCAAGCCGCCGGGTTGCACCTCGGGCGTGTTCAACGTCAGGTAACTGTACTCATTCCAATCGGGTATGCCATCGTAATCGAGGTCATGTTGCCCTTCGACCCAATAGCGCAGGTCGAGTTGTGTTGGCGGATCGACAGAGTCCTGCACGACGATGCGAATCGGCTGGCTGGGTGTGCCCTTGTGCACCTCATCGCCATCAGAGGGCGTCGCGCCGATTACGAGCGGACTGTTGCCGTCGAGCACCAGTCGTACCGTGTTCCAACCCGGATTGACGAACTCTGAGTTGTTGACGAGGCTGACCGCCTTGATGCGAAAGAGCATACCGCCCGGTGACGACTCGACCGGGCTGACAATCGTGATTGAGTACTGCCCGTGGGACGGATTCGGTTCGATGTGGAACTGCTTCTCCGGCTCCATCGGTTCCCCATCCATTGTCAGGTTCTGGCCGGTCAGTTCCAGGCTGAACTGTCCTGCCTGTGGAGAGTAAGCCGTTCCATCGAAGGATATCGAACCGTGGAACGTCACCTCGAGTCCGCCACGTACCCAGTCACTTCCGGAGAGTACGCGACCGGTCTCGTCCTCGACGCCCATATCCATCAGTTGGATGTCGTTCTCCACTCGCATTCCAAGACTCTCAGTCTCCCAGCGGGTCACCTGCCTACCGATGTCATCGTCGACAGTGAGCAGAACCTCGATGCCGCTCTCGTCGTCCCAAGTCCAGTTCGAACGCAACGGGAGCAGCAAGGACAGGACTCCATCAGACGATTCCTGCGAGGTGCAGTTTGCAGCATCGAAGGAGATCAGGTCGGCGTTGTCCGACACCAGCGAGCAGGCATTGCCGTTGGACCACCTGATGATGGGATTCTCCACGCCGGTCGCCTGTAACTCGACGTCGACCTGGTTGATGCGGTCCGCCTCGTCACCCTCAGCGACCCTAGCCACCAACACACGGCTCACTCCGTCGGGGACGAGCATGCCCCCTTCGAGCGAGGCGTCGAGCGCCATCGTGGACATCTTGTAGGTTACATCCAGATTGGATACGCGTATGCGACCGGGAGAGCCTGCCATGAAGGTCAGAGTGACGTTGCTGACTCCGACTCCGTTATCCAGAATGTTGTCGTTGAAAGCATCGACAAGGTTCTGCCCACTGAGGGTTACCGGTTGGTTGAGCAGGTCCGTGCCGACGTATTCGTAACTCCCATCATCCCCAATGTCGATTCTGACTGAACTCGGGTAGCCCTCCTCGTAGTCCAGAGTGAACGAAGATAGAGAGGGCGTAACGCTGGAGTCAGTTGACCCGAAGGTCACCCGGTAGGCCAATTGGTTCCCCTGTGAGGTGAACGTCACCATCTGATTGTTCGTCACCGTCTGCCAGTTGCTGCCGTTGTCATTGCTCACCTCCACACCCACTGTCGTCCCCGGTGGAGTGGATTCCACCCAGGACACCTGCATCTGCCCTACCTGTGTGCTCGTCGTGACCGTGGGCGAGGTCCAACTCCCCGCTGTGTTGTAATCAGTGGAGTAGTTGAGCGACATCCACCACGATACCGAGGTCGACCCTACCATCTGCAGCTTCCAGCGCAACTGCTGGCCGGGATGAGGGAAGTGCACCGTCTGGTTGTTCACCACCTGAACCCAGTGAGTTCCGTTGTCCGCGCTCACCCAGTAATCGACTCGGTCACCCGCGGCCGTCGCCGACCAGACCGTCTCGATGTTCGCCACCAGCACGTCGCTGTTCGTGTCGATGGGCTCACTGATCCAGTTCGAAGTCCCCGGTTGGGGAGATATCGGATAACTCCAGCCAGTGCCGAATTCCCGGTAGTAGCGATTGGTGTAGTGGTAGTGATCATGCGTCAGAAGTCGCTGGCCATCGTGGTAAATCCCGTAACCGTTGGCGGGAATGGATGCCTCTCCGGTCTGCTTTGCGAGGGTGGTAGAGGTACCGCTGACAGCGAACACCTCGATTCTGTCCTGATAGTACTGGAAGCGGCTGCGCATGAAGAACAGGTTGTCCTCGACTGCCAACCCGTGCTGTTGGTTGTAATTCGAGAAGTAAGCGTACTGCAGGCTTCCGTCTCGCTCAAACGTGCCGTCGTCGGAGAAGGAGTAGGGAAGAATGGTCCGCCTGGTGGGGTGGAGTACCCAGAAGATATCCCTGCTGCGGTCGAACGAGATGCCGGTGTAGGAGCCGAACTGCTGGCCGGAGAGATCGTAGGACTGGATGCACTCCCAGTTGTTCTCGTAGCGAATGTCAAGCACCCATAATCGGAGATACTGCGCTTGGTAGTTGTAGGCGTCAGAACCGATGATGGCGTAGAGCCGCTCATCGTCTCCGACAGTCCACCCTCGGAATCCATACTCCCCCCACTGCGACATTGTTGGGAAGGCGCAGTTACCTGACTCGATCATGACCGAGGAGTGTACCGACATGTTGTTCGGCCAGACCTTCTTCACCACCTGATTGATCTGCTTCGAGTCGAAAGTCGAGACGTAAAGCCAGTCGCGGTGCTTCATCACCGCGCCG
Source organism: uncultured Candidatus Poseidoniales archaeon (assembly GCA_964618995.1). GTDB lineage: Archaea > Thermoplasmatota > Poseidoniia > Poseidoniales > Thalassarchaeaceae > JAKUTA01. The sequence goes on from CAZUBQ010000002.1 coordinate 42,685, forward strand.
GCATAACTGCCAATCGACGAGGTGAGCGTTCGCTGAGCTGAGAGGCGGGTCTCGGTCGAGTTCGAAGTGTGCGGCTGGCGGATGCTGAACGAACCGTTGTCATTCCAAGCACTGCCGGACGAGGCGTTGTCATCCATGCTATGCGGGACGAACTCCTTGACGGGGGAATCCATCGCCAGCGTGAGTTCATCAGAGCGAGTCTCTACAGATGTGGCCTCACCAGATTCCCAGTCCGGTCGAGATTGATGTACGATCTGGTTCCAGCCGGTCGACGAGGCGCCGGCAATCGTCATCTCCACATCTGTGACCTCCGCCCCCCGCGGCATCGAGACTTGCACGTTGCGAGCTGGAGTCCCCATGTGGTAGACAGCAATCGCCTCGGTGCTGCCATCCGAGAACGAGTACTGGTGGCGGGTTCCACCTCCGGCAGCACTCACGTCGTCAGCGATGAAGGATAGGGCGGGGACTCCGATGGAGCAAAGGAACAGCAACAGCAGTGTTCCTGAGAGGAGTCGCTTGCTATGTTCCGGGTCCATGGACAAGCCTGCCTAGCAATGCCACCATTTCGGCTGACTATCAATGCTCTGCACAATGGACACACGCCTACGGCGGGTGTCTTGTGACGATTTTCGTCTGTTTCCCAGAGAACACACAACACTGGAAAGTGAGGGTGCTCACTCAGCCGATGTTCGTCTTACGGTCATCCCAGCGTAGTGGAGATGGGCCGTTCCCACGGACGTTGTCGAGCATGTCGTTCTCAATCTCGAACCAATCATTCAGCCAGTCACCATCGGAATCCCAGTTCAATGGGTTCGTCCCATCGGCTATCTGGTCACCATCCATGTCGATGCGCCACCAGCCCCACACGTTCTCGCCGATTCCGGTGTTGGGGAAGTGGTACTGGTCACCGAACACCCTGCCGTACTCGTCGGTCCAGTCCCCCTTCACAAGGTGGATGTCATTGCCGTTGTCGATGGTCATGTAGTCCGGGTCCATGTCGTTGATGACCAGAGCATAGAGCTCATCAGTGGAATTGGTGCGATACATGCGCATGTAGTTCACCAGGTAGGAACTCGGCTGTCCCAATCCAAGCAGCGTCTCACGTAATTCCCACCATTCGCTGACCACCACGTTGATCGGTGGGCTGGTCCCAGCAATCGGTATCGGTGTCGAGCGCACCAGCGTGGGCGAGACCAACGAGGCGTTGGTGATGCCGTAGAACTCCTGGAAGTTGTTGTAGGAGGTGTAGGTACAACCGGCATTAGTGCATTCCCAATCTCCATCTAGGTCCGGATCCTCCATCGCATCGGCAGGGTCGGTAGCGTTGAACGTGTACCAGGTCCAATTCATCAATGGCCGTTCGAGCAGACCCATGCCGTTGTCGTGCAGCGGGCGCAAGACAATGCTGCCCAGCACTGTGTACTGCTCCCAGACAGTCTCGATTTGGGCGTACGATGACCAGTTGTCATTAGATTCGTTCCAGCCCATCTTGTACTCGTACCAGTCGGGCAGCATGTCCCAGTCGGTGTCGTTGTCGAGCGCGTTGGTGCCGTACTTGAACACCTCTCGACCGTCGAGCAGCGCCCAGTCCCTCTCATAGCTGAGCGTGATGTTGTCGTCGCTCGGATCGCTGATGTGCGTGTAGGTGATGGCGTCTTCGTCGGTGTCGTTCAGGTCTGGTCGAGTGCCGTTGTCGTACTCCATCCAGTTGGTGAAGAACAGCGGAGAGTTGCCCGCTGATATCTGGTCCTCTATTCCCCCAGAGGTGAACACATGACTGCTCCATTCCCCTTGAGTTGCCACCCTGTCTCCGGAGGTGCGGTCGAACCAGCCGTCAAGATCAGGGTCGTAGTCGATGTCCAAGGGGTTCACAGGATTGGTAGCCCAGCGCCAGTCGTCGACTGGGAACACGGTCTGGTATGTCCCGTAGCAGAACTCCCATCCGTCGGGGATGCCATCGGAGTCAGAGTCGGAGTGAGTCGGGTCGGATATTCCGATGAGACTGAGATTGAAGTTGTCTGAATAAGCGGAGTTGATACGATTCATACGGTTGGAACTGGTGACATCCTTGGCCGCGAACGTTTGCACCAGTTGCGCGCGAGCATCCCCCCAAGAGAGACCCTGCTCATCCATGTAGGCGTTGATGGCGTCCTCACCGTAGTCGACGATGCCGAATCCCGGCGGGAAGGAGTAGCGCATCGACTCCTTTCCGTAGACCCGGGCTTCATACTCGCGGAGGTTCGAGTAACGCTCGTCAGGCGCTATCTGTCCATCCTGGTTGCAGTCATACGAGTCGTCGTCACTATCGGCGAATACATCGGTGATGGTCAGCGGATTCATCGACCAACGGTTTCCGTCGAGGTCCCATTCTGTGAACCAATACTCGTAGCCGTCGATCATGCCATCATCGTCGGTGTCATTGTTGGTCGGGTCGGTGATGCCGATCAATGTAGAGAAAAACGGTTGGGCTATGCCAGTTACTTCCCAATTCCAGTGTTGCTGTAATGCGATGAACGCTCTTCCAGATCTCCCTTCGAGCATGTCCTCGATGCGTTCGGAGAAATTCGCTGACTCGAGCACGAGCGCCTCTTCCCACATCTTGGGCGCGTCCGGTGGTGCAAGGCCACCGTTGAGGGGGTTCTCGTACGTCAGGTTCAGCTCCTGCAGGTCTGTGAGTGCGTCTTGGTCACCGTCCGCGCCTCCATCCCCAGCAACCAGAGGGTTGAGGGTCCAGTTGAGGAAAGACAGGTTCCACTCGGTGAACAGCAGTTCGATGCCATCGAGCAGGCCGTCACCGTCACTGTCTCCATTGTTCGGGTCGCAGGTCGGCCCGGACAGATTGTACTGGTCTGAGGACATGAACGCACCGAAAGAGGGCGCGCCCACACCCTGAGCCCATGGCTGGAGTATGATCTGGTTGCCGCTCCTGAACGGGAACCATTGTGGCGAGGTCTGGTTGGCGTCGGTCTCAGACAAATTGGCTGAAATGGAGTTGTACTCCTCCCAGTTAGTCATGCCGTCGCCGTCCGGGTCGTTGAAGCGGTCGGACGAGTTCATCGGGTTGAGCATCCACTGCGCATCGAAAGTGTCCCAGCGGGCGAACCATACCTCCCAGCCGTCAGGCATGCCATCAGTGTCGCTGTCGGCGGACAGTGGGTCCGATGCACCCTCGTCAGTGAGGATGATTCCTGGAACATTGCTGATGGCATTGAAACCGGCACGCTCGCCGAACGGCAGCGTCGCACCGCTCGTCCAACTATCGTTCCACAGAGAAGTGACGAAACCTGCGGGGAGCGGGGTGCCGTCATCGGTCATGTTCCCAAAGATCTGCTTGTCCTTGATGTGGTACTCCATCCAGTTGTTGAACCACTCGTCCTCGGTCAACTCACCATCGTGATTAGCGTCGTAACCATCACCGTCGGGGTTGTTGAGGTAGTCACTGCCGTTGAGGGGGTTGATGCCTACGTTAGCCATGCTCCACACGCACGCGTAGCGAGCCTCCCATCCATCGGGAAGCGAGTCACCGTCCGAATCCGGATTGTTGGGGTCGATCTTCGTCCAGTTCTGTGCGGCCTCGGCACTCTCACCGTGGCTCGGCAGCCCGTTCGCCCGTGAATCGAGCAGAAGGAGTTCCCACTGGTATTCACAGTAGTTCGTCAGCCCATCGCTGTCCGCGTCCTCATCACGATCGGTCGGGTCCATCGGATCAAGGGTCCATTCGTTGCCGCCGTGGAAGGTGGTGCCAATCCAGCGCCGATTCTCAATCTCCCAACCATCTGGCATGCCGTCTCCGTCACTGTCCCACACGGTAGGGTCGGTCGCCCGGTCGGTGGCGCCCGAGGAGCCTGTGCCTTGCCAACCGAGCGCGTAGACCTGTTCGGCTATCTCGCCTTCGGAATCGTCACAGAGGTACTCACCAGTCTCGTAGTGACAGGTGAAATTCGTCTCGGAGAAGAACCAGCCCCAGTACTCCGCACCATCCAGCAGACCGTCACCGTCGGTGTCGGATAGACGTGGATCCGTCCCGTTGAAGCCTTCGGGAACTATCGCCAGATAGCGGAACTCATCGAGATTGGTCCAGTTGTGGTCAGGGATATCATCCACGTAGGGATTGAGATTGATGCCATCGACGTCGAGGTCCTCGTCCCTGTCGAACGGATCGGTCGGGTCGAGACCATGCGCATTCTCCCAACCGTCAGGCATACCGTCGAGATCCGAATCGTTGTTGAACGGATTGATCAGCATGCGGTTGGAATAGCGTCCGGGGTCGAGGCCAGCGAACACAGTCTCATTGCCGTCCACGTTCATCACTGCTAGTTCAGTGACGAATCCGGGTATGCGGGTATGTCCGACGTCCACGCCGAGAGAACGTGCGTAGTCACCGTTGAGTACCCATGTGCCGAACGCGGAACCTATCAGCACCTCGTCGCCCAGAGGCAGAATGGCATGTACGTTGTTGGCACCCTCGGTGTTCCATTCATCGTTCTGCATCCGCTCGCGAGTGAAGGCGACCAGCGGGTCGGCGGCGTCCAGTAGTGAGAATTGGTGCACGCCGCCGGCGGTTCCCACCCAGATGGTTTGGTGACTTGAGAGAGTTCCATCGGAAGCGCGTGGGCCGTCCACGACCAGTGTGCGGATGTTGGCTGAGTGCGACGCGTTGCTCGGGTCAGCGGCGCGCACGTAGAGTTCGGCCAAGGTCTCGTTGAAAATCCAGGTAATGGCGAAGTCGCCGCGCGCATCGGCGGTGTCTGCCACGAGCATCCCATTGTCAGTTCCGAGATACAGTTGCGGTGTCTGCCCATCCAAGGTCGCATGCGCCACTGCCTGTAGGGTGGCATTCTCCACCGCCAGCGCTTCGACCACCTTCTGCGCAGGAACCACCGCGCTCACCTGCCCGCTACCATCGACGCTGAACGTCCATGCGCTGCCAGCGGGTCCGCCGGCGAGCAGGTCGAGCGAGCCGCTTCCGGTGCTCAACCGGCTGAGCAGACTGACCTCTCCGAACTCAGCGGTGTTGACCGGCGCCGTAAGATCGAGCTTTCCGCTGTCGTCAAGGTTCCACACCGCTATGCTCTGGTTCAGTGCCAACACGAGGAATGATTCTCCTCCGCCATCTGTCCAATGGACCATGTCGTTGAGCTCCACCCCTGGTAGGAGTTTGTAGTGGTAGGTTGCTCCAGTGGCCGGCTCGAAAATGGTGACGCCACGCATTGAGGCCACGTAAATGAGGCCTAGTTCGGAATCGACATGCAACGCCCGAACATCATGATGCAGGATGGCGGGAGATGTGCCTTGATCGTACATCTGGACTTCTGCGTCGACTTTACCCAACGGGGTGCTCTTCATGCCAGCGCGAACCCAGGTTCCTTGATCGATGAAGATGTAGTACTCCTCCAGATTGCTCAACGCCTCACCGAGGTAGATGGTAGCCCGCGAACCGTCTGGTAGCACCATACCGTCGCGATCGATGTCCCAGCCGTCCTCGTCGCTGTCAAGCAGGCTGTCCGACTCGTTGCGCGGATCGAGCCCGAAGAAAACCTCCCAGCCATCGATGATACCGTCGCCGCGGTTTGACTTGGCCAACTCACGTGAGCCAGACCAGTAGAAGAAATCGGAGTCATTGCGCAATGGGTCGGTCCCCAGCCACCCGGGATATCCAGTGGGTCTTGTATCGAGGTCGGTGCAGGCGGGCATCAACTCGATGCAGCGCAGTCCGTGGAACTCGGTGGTCCAGTTCTCCCAGGCGCCGTAGTTGTACTCCTCTGCGTTGGTGTACCATTCGTGCACTTCTATGATACCATCACGGTCGACATCGAATCCGTCGCCACACCCCAGATCACCATCGATGCAGCGATCTGAGTCATTCTGACCATCGTACGAGTTCAACGGATCGAACGCGTTGCACTCCCAAGCGTCGCTCTCGTTGATGGAACCGGTCTCCATCATGCACATCCAAACCTCATAGCCGTCGGGGAGACCATCTCCGTCAGTGTCCGCCACACGCGGATCGAGGAACTCTCGTAGCCCCGATTCGCTCTCACCCGGGGGTTTGCCTGTCAGGCTTCTTCGGTTGGTGAAACAGTTGTCCAGGTCGTACGGCCAGCAATATTCTGCCAACGCGACCAAGCCATCGTTGTCGAAGTCAGACTGGTTGTCAGAACCATTCTCGAAATCGAGGCCATTGATGACGAGCGTTACATCGTCAAGAGTCAGATTAATCGCCTGGCTGAACGCCTCCTCGTGCAGGTCTGGGATGAGATCCTTATCGGTGTCCGTGATTGGTGGGCCTTCGCCCGTCGTGTCGTCTGGGTGGACCGATTCGACAGGTGAGTTGGGACGACTCTGCGACACGAAAACCATGCTGCCCAGAATGAGCAGAGTGACCAAGATGACAGTCTGCTTCCGGCGCACGAATAACACCCCCAACTACGTTGGTGGTGTCTAACCACATTCTTTCCCTTATGATGCTGATGGAGCACAGTTCGGACACTGCGACTCGTCGCGGTGGAGCGAATACCACAGGTACTTCAGGTGAGAGTCCACAGGGTAACACGCGCTTCCCATGGATTCGTTCGGAGGGTGGAGGGGTATCTGAAAACTGACGTCCTCTAATGTCAGCAAGAGGTGAATTGAAGGTGTGACTGTGTGCCCGAAGCGCTCGCGATGACCCTACAACTGACCCATCTCGGAACAGGCAGCCGTGGCAACGCCACCTTGCTATGCTCTGAAGAGGCAAACATACTGCTGGACTGCGGATTCTCAGGCAAGGAGTTGGAACGTAGACTAGCCTTGCTCGAACTGAAGCCGGAAGACCTGGATGCGATCGCCGTGAGCCACCACCACAACGACCACTCCAAGGGGGCACTAATCGCCAACCGTCGCTGGGGCATTCCTCTGCACATGAACTTCGATACCTGCGCCCGGCTTGGGCTTGACCCGGTCAACGACTGCACCCTGTTCGAAGCATTGGGACGCGTCGAATTCGCCGACGACTTGTCGCTGCTGCCAGTACCTGTGGAACACGGAGATGCGGACAATGTCGGATTCATCGTCAGCCATCGTGGAGAGAGAGCTGCGGTGGTGACGGACCTCGGTTCATGGTCAACCGAATTGGTGCGTCACCTCGGCCAATGCACGCACATTTCGCTCGAGGCGAACTACGACCACGGGCGCCTGTTGGGCGGCCCCTATCCTGACCGCTTGAAACAGCGTATCATGGGTCGCGGCGGACACCTGTCTAACGAGCAGGCGGCCGATCTGCTCTCTGAAGTCTGCGGCCCCGCCACGAGAAGTATCGTACTCTGTCATCTCTCAGAGCAGAACAACCAGCCACACCTCGCCGAGAGCGAGGTTCTGATGAACATAGACAACCAGTTCGATGGGGATCTGTCCATCAGTCTGCAGTCAGGACCGGAATTCAGCCACTACCTGGGTCAGGTAGAGCCAGAACGACTCTCGAGTGCGCATATCTGAGCAGTAGGCTCAGGTGCTCTCCTCGGCGAAGTCATAAGAACGGCAGGAGAGAGTGGGGAACGTGCGCCAGCGGAGCGGCTCTCTCGCCCGTCGAGATGTTGGCGGTGTCAGCGAGATTCTCGGCGTGACGATGCTGCTGGCGATGGTCGTAACCGTGCTAGGAGCTGTGTTCGTGCTGCTCGCGCCATTGGTGAACGACATCAACGACAATAGAGAGTGGGCAGCGGGCAGCGTGGCTGCCACTCAATTGAATGACAGAATCTTGGTCGTGGCTGATTCACCTGCAGGAACCGGCGTCGTGCATCACAGCGCGCAACTCGCCAATACAATCGACTGGCTTCCAAGGGCGGAAACTTGGACGATTGCTGCCGATCTGGCCGGAACTGACCGGGTGACCGTACAACTGGACCCGGGCGAGGTAAATGTCACCAGTTTGAACCGCACCGCCAGCAACGTGACAGTTGTCACCGAGACTGCTACTTACCAATTCGACCTCGTGAACGGAACGGGAAACCTCAGCATCGGCAGCGCCATGCACGGGAAGGTCAGCGTGGAGGTGAAAGACATTCATGGGAGCACGATTCACCGCCTAGTGCGCATCTCCATCGACGGCATTCGCCTGAACAACCAGATGAGCGGGGGTGTATTCAGCGTGGATCTCGTGAATGGGGCGCGCATAGAGAAACTCCCCGGGCAGGGTATCGAAGTGCAGCAGTATCCGCGGCTGCGACATGATGTCCTCATCGACGGGACTCATCGCGTCAGTCTGGTACTGCTCAACATCGATGTCGGCGAAACCCTGACGCGGCACATGACCACTGTGAACCTCGGTTCGCTTGGAACCGAGGCGCTGTTCGAGGCTCAGTCGCGCAATCTCCTGCTGAAGTCTGAGTTCGTTACTGAAGCGACCATCGGCGCACGCTACACCCATCACTGGGCTGGAGACCACGATCTGTGGCTGGCCAGCGGACAGATAGACGACTACAATGGATTCGGCCCCCGCCAGCGCCTCTCTGGGCTCGATGGGCTGACACTGTTCCCTGCCGACGAGACGTTCACCCTTGAGGTCACGTTGCAGAAGGTGGTGGTGAGTTGATGCGTCGACGTATGGATGACGAAGCGGTCTCGGCAGCCATCGCGACCGTGCTGCTGTTCGCTGGTACGCTGGCCATCATTTCAGGAATGATGGTGACGATCACTCCGATGGTCGACGAGATGCACGGCGCGGTCGAGCGCCAAGCGATGTCGAGCCAGATGACCGATCTGGCCTTGGAGACAGTGCGCCTGTCCGAGACGGGGCTTCCGGGCGATTCCGCCACAGTCCAGTTGCGGCCACACACAGGGGAGTTGAACTGGGACCTGAAACACGGTGGGACCTGGTACTCAGCGAGCCATGTCGAAGGCGGAACCCTTCGTCTGGATGGAGTACTGGATCTAGACGATCGAGCGCGCTTCCGCTATCCCACAAGCGAGGTTTCCTCAATCTGCTTCGATGACCTGCGAGGAGGCCCGGGGGCCTTGTGGCAAGTGCGTCTGCCCGACATCGATGGGACGTGGGCAGCAACTCCCGTATCGACCTTGGAACTGCCTTTGGCGAGTACCAGTTTGAACATAGATAACGAGGGGGTCGAGACAGATGTCCGTCTCCCGTACGGGGTGTCATTGACTGGGAGTCTGTCCGCTGGAGGTGGTGACACATGGTTACACGCCGATGGCCCCGTCAGAGTCCTTGCTTGGATGGGAGATGGAGGTGCTGCGCTCATCGCACCCGATCTGGCCGCACCGGCTGACGGCACGGGACGTGGCTGGACGCTTCCCGTACCACCAGGTTCCGTCACTGCTCATCTTGTGACGGCACGACCTGCGAGCATCGAATGGACCATCGGCGAACAATCCGGTAGTGGGGTAACTAGCGGGAGTACGGCTGCATGGAGTAACACCTGGCCTACAGGTTCAGGAGACGTACTCATGCTGCGCAGCAGCGCACCGGGACGACTACTGCTGCAATGGGGGTCTGATGCCGCCGAATCCGGTTCGGCTGCTGGCTCGACCATGTGGCCGGATGATACAGGTTCTTTCGTCGGACGTAACTTCAGCCTACCAGCAGCGAGCGGCAGCCTGTTGCTGGAGAACTCTGCCACCCAGCCCGTCACAGCCAGCATCCACGGACTGTTTCACATGGTTCCCGCTCAGGGTCAGTTGCGTGTCGGCTGGACGAGCGGTAGCGGAGACATCACTGTGAGCGGCCCGGTGCAGTTGCACTGGCTCGCGGATGCGACCGGAGCACATGCCTGGCGTCCCGGAAGCCTCGACCTCGTGCGCGCTCTCGACACCGGTCAGACCAGCGGACTAGAGCATCGTATCGGAGTGCCAGTCAGCAACGGTGACATCGACCTGTTGCTACAACCAGCCGCGCCTCAGACCCGAGTACGCCTGCTTACCAGCCTCTCTTCTGGGGAGGAATATGACGTACTGCTCAACCATACAGGCAGCACACATACCGCCAGCCTTGCTGCCGGCGCATCGGGACTCGTGCGCATCGAAGTGAACAACAGCGACGCATTCCCTGACATGCCGATTCGCGTCTACGCCTCAAGTGGTACTGATGGATTAATCGAGGTACGCTCGGACGGCGAGGGTCGTTGCCTCCATCTGGGAGTCCGCGCGTCGGGTTGGATTGACGTAGATCTCCCTTGGAGCGATGTCAGTAAACTCGGAGACCGAGGGCTCAGGACAGCATGGGCTGATGGCACCCACATGCTGGGATTCGCTCTCAAGGTACGCGGCCCCCTAGGTGATTCCCCACACTCGGTTCTCGCTTCGGCATGGGGAGTTCATCTCCCACGGCTGAACTACGAGTTCAAAAGCAGCGTCAGCGGGATGGAGATCGGCTTCCGCGGTGGGTTCGTAGGTACCAACCATCCCGAATTTCACGCTGATGTAATCGTCCCGCCACCTTCGCGCGAAGGGCCGGGACCGCGTCTCGCAGTGACCATGCAGATGACCATGCCAACGGCTGATTCAGCCCTTGGCAGCAGCGTGGTTGAACTTGAGTTCAACCTCGACAAGCGTGATCAGCTCACCTCCACCAAGGCATGGGAGATACGCAGAGGGTGGGACGGCCCCTATGGACCGGCAATCGCTGCAGACGCCTCTGAAGATCTCGCATTCTCGGATGATTGGCTCACCTTCCCTGGCCAACTCGACCTGCTCGACGACCATGTCGGTTGGGTGCAACTGGTTCCTTCAAGTTCCGAATCGATCTACCACGCTGGCGGGAAGCAGATCCTGTTCAACCTGCAACTAGCTCAGATTACATCGTCGATGGTGGTGGTCGTTTGAGAACAGATGATCTCGAGCAGGCGTCAATTCGCAGGGACGAGGCGGCGGCGGCGACTGAACTAGGATACGTGTTCACATTCCTTCTGGGACTGCTGTTCCTCTCGATGTTCAGCGTCTGGACCTGGGACCTCGAATCCTCGCGACAGAAGTCATGGACGGCGGAGGCGATGGACCAGAACCTCGACGCAGTGGCTGCTGCAGTGGAACGGGCTGATTCGGCGAGTCACCTCGGGGATGACGTCACTTACGCGGAACCAGTGCCTCTGCTGCTCTCTCAGGCGACCCGGCTGGAACTCAGGATGCTCCTCGATGACGAGGGGCTGCTGCTGCAAGATGGGAGTCGAGAGTACACTTCGCGCAGACCCATCAGCGCGGGGGCTGCGACCAATCACACTGGAGAGGTGTCCTTGAATGGAATCGATACCGTCTGGGTGGTGCTCCACGACGGAGAAGTGCGACTACAGGTTTCCCAACCGGGCATCTAGGCTACAAGGAAGTCCTCACTCACCCATGAGCGCTCGGTGCACCTTCGCTTGCACATCGCGCATACGGTCCTGGGCGCCGAGTTCCTGGAAGACTGTGAGTGAACGCTGCAGGTATTCCATTCGATGTTCCCTATCCCGTGCGGCTTCTCCTAGACGGGCGAGCAACTCGCCGATGAGTACTCTGTAGTCGTTTGATTCTGCGAGAGCGAGAGCTTCTCGATACTGTTCAAGAGCCTCGTCCTGTCGACCTGCGTCGACGAGCACCTCCCCAAGCAGCAACTTGATCTCGACTGCGGAGTGCTGGTCAGCCTCCTCGCTCATCTGCTCGAGTGCCTCAGAGTAGTGGAGCAGTGCCAGTTCTGGATCACCGCTGCGAGCGTAGAAGCGGCCGAGTACTGCCCTAGCGCGCGCATGGAGCGACTTGTCCCCTGTGGCAAGAGTCTCGTCGTGAGCCACCATCGCGTGCTCACGAGCGCGATCGAGTTCGTCCATCTCAAGCAACGATGCAGCCAACTTGATGCGCGCGGCGGCGAACGAAGGATCCTTCTCTGAACCCAACAGAACTTCGACGTTCTCGCATGTCTCCAGAGCACGCTTCAAATCCTTCTGACGCCTGTAGATGTAGCCCATGTTGTTGTACGTCCGCGCCGCTCCAAGTGCATCATCCAGTTCGATGAACTGCACCAGAGCGTCACGATGCATTTCGAGTGCTGTGTCTATGTCTCCACGCATCATGTTGATGTCCGCTTGGCTGGAGTAGATGCGCGCGGTCGCCAACTTGCCGTCATCGCTCTTGTCAAGCAACTCCAGCGCCTCGGAGTAGAGTGCGCCCGCTTCTTCCCATCTACCTTGGATTGAGAGGATGTCACCGCGCAGTTCCAGTACCACAGCCCACGCTGAATCCTCAACATCGCTCTTTTCGACAACGTCGAGGATTCCCAGCAGTTCCATGTGACCTGATGCCACCAAGGCGCGACCAGTGGTTGCTATCTCGGCACCCAACTCCTCACTGTCTCCGGTGTAGCGCAGATGGTAGAGGAATTCGATATTCTGCGATGGTTCCCGTCGGTGGTTTCGGTACCATTCTACAGCCGCCGCGTGCAGGTCTCGACGTGTCTGATCGTCATGAGAACGTGATAGGAACTCGCGGACCAGATCGTGTACGTCGTAATTCTCAGTGTCCGCTTGCCGTGCCAGCCCCTTGTCAACCAGATCGTCAAGTAGGTCTGTCTCCAATTCCTGCATTGTCAATGCCTCCAACGGCATTGGTTCGCGGAACACGGCCAACGCCCCCAGAAGACGCTTCTCTCCACCGGAGAGCTTGCTGAAAATCTCCTGCTCGACATACGTCTCAAGAGTCTCGTGGAAAGTGGCGCCAATCGACCCACGGTTGATCAGTTCCAATACCAAGGGGTGACCGCGTGACAGACCGTAGATGTGCATGTAGGTGACCTCGTCCATGTCAGGAAGTGCGGTCAGCAATTCCCGTGAAGATTCTCGATCCAGCCCTTCCAAGTGAACGACCAGCGTCATGATGTTCCCCTCGGCGTCAGTCAGAGGCATCACTGGGCGGAACGAACGAGAGAACAGCACGATTCCGACATCATCCATCTCTTCCATCCTCTGCGAGAGGCCACGGATTACTGAGAACAGCACCTCGTCGCCCAATTTGTGCAGGTCGTCGATGACAATCAGCGCCGAAGTGTTCGCGAGTCCTCCGACTATCAGGTTGACTGACATAGGGGCCGAGGGGACCGGCGTCGTGGACAGATAGTCAGACAATCCGTCATCACCAATGGCTGACAGCCAATCCGAGGCCACCTCGAGGAACGAACGCGCGCCCTCCCAGTCCTGCACTCGGTGGTAGAGCAGGTTTCTCTTGTGGGTGAACCTCTCGACCAGTTTGGCGGCCAATGAGGTCTTGCCGATGCCCGCTATTCCGGGCACAAGAATAGTGGTGGAGCGAGCATCGAGGAGGTCAACCATGGTCTTCAACTCGGCATCACGCCCCACGAAATGACGCATCCTGGGAAGGTCGCCGAGCACGGTCACCAACTGCTTCTCTACGTGCTTCGACAGATCCCTTTCAATCAAGTCGGGAGTCAAATTGCGCATATCCAGCACGCCGTTGTCATCTAGATAGCGTAGCACGTCGGTGGGCCTGATTGCGAACGGAGACTGCTCGACGGAGCCGGCGAGGGTAGTGGATTCAGTCGAGCCATCTTGGACGATTAGGCGTACAGGGTGTTCAGCCAGCCGCTCCCATGTCTCCTCAGCCAGTTTCATTCCGGATTCAGTGAGGAAGTAGGCCTTCCGTTTGCGGGTCACTCCAGATACGTGTGCCTGCCTCTCGATGAGCAGATTCTGGTCCTTCAGTCCAGCGATGGCGCGCGGGACGTTGCTGCGAGCGATGGCGACAGCGTTAGCGATGCCCATCTGTGACAGAGAGAACGGTACCTCGACCTTGTCGGAGTAATCGGCGTAGTCCCACAAGTGGAGCAGGATGCGCTCCTGCACCCCCGGCTTCACCTGCACCATTTCATTCACCTCGTCCGAGTTCATCACCGGTTAGCAATCAATGTGCGCACGGCACCGTTCACTGCTGGGGTGGGCCACCTGACTGGTCTGGAATCCATTGGTTACTTGCCGCATCCCACTGCCATCCAGGATAGGCCGGTTGCGCTGCTGGCTCTGCTGCTGGCTGTGCTGCAGCATGTGCCGCTGGTTGAGCAGCAGCCTGTTCCTGCGGCGCCTGCTTGCCCCACGCGTATACGTCCTCATCCTCTTGGGACTCCTCAGACATCAGTAGCGACTCGTCGTCCACCTCTTCGAACTCGACGAAGAAGAACACGAACACACCGCCGAGCAGAGCGACGATGACCACCAAGAGTAGCGCCCAGAGGATCCAACCGAATTTGCTCCCATCATCCGCGTCACCTACCTGGATGCTGTAGCTCGTTTCGGTCATACGCTCATTGTCATAGTCGAACACCACGATGTTGCTGCCTCTCTCCAACTTGGATGCGGGCACGTCGATGGTCCAACTGCCATTTTCGGAGATTTGCGCACTGCCTAGACGCATTGCGTTCAACCCAGAGCGCGCGACCACCTCAACGCCGGGTCTGCCGGTGCCAGCGAACGTGACTGTACCATCGACGTCGATGTTTCCGCTGCCAACTCGCTGGACACTGAAACTCACCGCGTTCACCACGAAATCGACTTCGAGCGAGTACGCCTTGCTGTTGTGTGGATCCTTGGCGAGGAACTTCATCCCCGAGCAGGACCATTCGGCCATGTCGGGTGAATAGAACGACATCGCAACCGGGTTGTAGGTCGCTTTGCCATTGACGTCTATCTGGATTTGCTCTGCACACTGGTCGTCATCGTACGTTTGCGGGTCATCCCACACCTCAATGCTCAGATCCTCGCCCTCAGGATCGTAGAACCAACCCGCGAGTTCGACACTGGCTCCATCACCACAGCGATCCGGAGCCTGACTGTTCTCTTCACAGAAGATGACGTGCGTGCGCTGCCAACTCTGCTCCTGAGTCACCGAGGAGCCGTCGAGCAAATCGACCGTCTCTCCCTCGGCGAGATATATTGGAGCGAGATTGTTGGCATCGGGTGGGTTATCGATGATAATCTCCCTCTGAACCCAATCACTGTACAGTTGTCCGTCCTTGGAGCGCGCCTGCACGAGATAGTGGAAATCGTGCACCAGCCTGGAGGTGTCCCAAGTAGTCGACCATGCGCCGTTGGGAGCGATGGTGGTGATAACGGAATGAGGTCCAGGGGGGCGCTCATTCATGGCGTCCTGCGGATCAAGTATCCTGATCTCGACCTTGGAAACGTCACCATCCGTGTCGCGGGCGACGCCGGAGATGATCGTGTCCGGTCCGGCACGAACGACCTGCATGTCATAGGGTTCAATCAACGTGATGAGCGGGGGTGCATTCGTATTGTCGATATCGAGGGTGAGCTCAACCGGAGTACACTCACCAATCACCCCGCGGCAGAACGATGAGTCGGACGCCCAGATGCGGAACATCCAATCTGTACGCACTTTCGGCATCCCGGAGAAGTTCCAGTCCCACGACCAAATCGGCCCTCCTACCACTGGGACCGTTGTCGTGTTGAATACAGATGAACTGATTTCGAAGTGGATCTGATCGATGTCACTACCATAGACGCCGTTGTACGGGTCACTGGCTGTGCCGCTGAAGGTGACGATGCCCGAATCGAACAGCGAACCGTCCGTCGGCGTTACCACGTGGATGACTGGGGCCACCGTGTTGAGTCTGATTGTTCGCGTCACGACTGGACTGTAGTCGACACCATCCCAGGCGCGGAACTCGAAGGTGTAGTCGTTCTCTGGTTCCAGTGACATGTCATACTCGAAGTGCCAGATGCGGAATGGCCTGTTATCACTGGTCACTTCACCGTTCGCGTTGCTGTCGTCCACCGCGTAACGGGTGTCATTCCACGAACTGGATGCGGGCGTCTTAATCTCGATGCGCTCGATAGCACCCTTCTGCTCCCAGCGCGCCTGCTCGTCGGAGTTGAATATCCCTGTGCCGATGTTTCCATCCCAACCCGAGCCAGTGAAGTTCACCTGACGCTTGAAAGAATGTCCGTCGAGTTGGGTGACAGTGACTGTGGGAGCCATATTGTCGAGGGAAATGACCTGGTCCAAGGTCCCTGTCAGGTTGAACCAGTGCTTCTCGTATCCCTTGCCGAACTTGTATGTGGTCACGTAGTACTTCGACAACTCACGCGTCGCCGACCCCTGCTGGCAATCTGGGTCATCCGAGTCGTAAAGCAAATCTCCGTCGTTGTCGATTCCGTCGCTGCAAGAATTCTCACCCGGATCCCCTGCGAAGTCGTTGGGGTTGTCACCATTGCCTCTGATGTCAAGATGGAAGTCCGAGGGGAGTGCCACCCACGGCGTGAAACCGAACGGATCGGTGTCCATATCGTACATGTCGTTGCCGTGCGCATCTTCCAGCAACACCGTCGCACCTCCGACGCGCACACCGTTGACGGTGGCACGGAAGCGCACCAGTTCTGCCCTCCTCAGTTGAACCGACCACGTGCCGGCAGCTTGGGCGATATGTGCTTTGGAGAGGTCGAAGTTCGTCAGGTTGGCGAAAGTCAACACCGTCGAGTTGTTCACCAGTTCGAGTGACAACGGGAAGTTGCGAGGCGGAATGATCTGAGTAGGGGCGAGGTCGAGTTTGTTGCCCCAACCGTTGTTCGGATCGGCGTCTGCACTAATCCAACGGAGTTCCATCGGATAAGTCGTGGACGAAGTCGGATTAGGAATCAACTCAGACTGAACCGTCACCGAACTCTCTGAGATGTTGTACACCTGCGATACGTTGTTCCAAGTGTTACCCGAGAAAAAGGCGAGCGAACCGTATTGTGGACCGCTCGGCACATCGTGCTGAACGACTCGTGCGCCCACTCCTGCAGCAGTGAACGAGTTGTCCTGGACGTCGATGATAGCTCCAATCGCTCTGATGGCATCACCCTGAGCGTTGTTCACAGTGTTGCGATGGATGCTGACACTGGAGCGGAACAGGTGGAACACAGGGCAGGTGAATTCACTGTCCCACACCTTCTCACTCTGACACGTGCCGCTCACGTTACTGAAGGTGTTGTCCGCGAACCATCCCCGAGCAGGCTGTGGACCAGACACAGTCCAGCCCTGGTCCCCGAAGTGGTACTCGCCGAGAATGACCGGTTCGCGGTTGATGTCCTGGAATGTGTTGTTGTCAGCGATGATGTCAACATAGCCGACACCCCAGATTCCATTGTAGCCACCAATCGGGCCGATGATGTTGCGGCTGAACTTGACCTCTGCCAATTCCGGGTAGTTTGACACGACCTGGATTCCAGACCCATCATCAGCACCCTCCATCACGTTGTCCTCGAAGGTCACCAGAGCGCCGTCATAGGCGGTGAGCGGTGAGTTGTCTGCGGTTGAAATGCTGTTATGGTTAGCAAACAGTTCGTAGTCGTAGCCAAGAATCGTTCGCCTTCCATTGACATCGATTCCTGTGCAATCAGTCTGGAGCGTGTTGCTTGATATCGTTCCCGCGGAATCAGTGTAGCGATAACCGTAGTCCGCGCTGGCAACCACACCGTGGTCGATGTTCAGGAACGACTTCTGCGCCCAGACGACGTGGCGGCCGTTGTCCTGTGAACTACATCCAGAGGATGTGCCAGAGAACACGGGGCTGTCAAGAGTCACCGGGTTGTTTGGCGTGCCCGCGCCGTAAGCCTGGATGGCCTGTCCAAGCAGAGACTCGACGCGCTCCTCGCTGCCGACGGTGAACGTACCACCGACGAAATGTGGTGAGGCAAGATCGAGGATGAGCACACTTGAGGTGTTGATATCCTCAAACAACAGCCCTGTCGATGTCGGGCTGGCACCATCGAAGACCAGCGCGCCGTAGCGCACCTCGCTGATGTCAGTGGCGAAGCGGGGGATTCCATACGCATTCTTGATCTCAAGGTGATTCAACTTGGTCTGCTGCACATCGATGGTATCCCTGATTAGGATGCCTTCGTAGCAAGAGGGGTCCGCGTTGTAGAGCGGCTGGCCGTTGGACGGGTTGTTCAGCCAGTAGCAGTTTCCGCGGGCCGACCAGTTGCTCGGATCGCTCCAAGTGAATGTGGCCTTGCTCGAGTTGCTCCCCATGCCATTTGCGCCACAGCCAGTGTCCGCCGCGCATAAGTTGCCCCTTACGTGTAGGAACGTACCGTTCGCCATGGTGACCGTAGTCCCGGGCTGGATGATCAGTTTCGCCCCGGGCGCCACCTCCACGTTACCGGTGACCGTGTGTGACCCCTGCCATATCTCGGTTCCAGATATGACTCCGCTCTGGGTTTCATTCGAAGCGACGGCGGTCGGCAGAGCCAACAACAGCGCGCTCAGCGAGGTGAGCACCATGAGGCTCACCAGCGTGAAACTCTTCATTCGATTGTCATTCATGTTCACATACTCCTGATGTGAGCGGCCGATGGAGGGACTGAATATAAGCAAGAAGGCTCGACGCAATAGTATTTGTATCAATTATCACTGTTTGTATCAATATTTTCTCGCTAATTTTCCTTACACTGTATCAATTTCAATGAAATGTATCAATTATTAATATCATACCTAGGATGAAATATCAGAATTGGTCTAATGACTGGTTGGATATTACCGGAATCAGGTGTGATGTCACGTGGAAGAGGCAAGTCTGACCTCGACCTCTTCAAGCCAGGAGGTAGCATTCAACACCCCGTACCCGTAGCGCAGGTGGTGATCATCCAGCATCAACGGACTGGGGTCACATGAGTCGGCCAGAGCCTGCTTCACCAGGTCAATCGGCGCGCGATCACCCTCAGCAGCAGGTTGCAGCGCACCATGGTCTCGATGCCGCTCGAGGATCAATGCCAGCGCCCCGGTCACGAACACGGTCGCATCGCTTGTACCATCGCTGCGTGACCAAGTCGCACCTAGCTCCGTGGAGACGAAGGTGGAGTGGATCATCACCCCTGGGGCAACGACCTCAGGCTTCTGGTCAGGGGTGGACCTAGAACTCCCATCCGCCAATGTTGTTGCTCCGGCGCTGCTCTCTGACCACAGTGTCCGGTTACGGTGCACTGCTCCGACAGCGATCACGTCATCGATATTCGCCGGGACGCTGACGTCCGGGTAATCCTGACCCGCCCCACCATGGTTACCAGCTGCCGCGACCACGAACACTCCGTTGTCGAGCGCCACATCCACAGCTTGCTCCGTACGTGTCCCGAGTTCAGTCACGAAGTCGGGCTTCCCCCCCAGACTCAGGCTGATGATGTGTGCCTGTTTCTCCAGCCAACACCATTCGATCGCATCCGCCACTACATTCTCAGCCCCGGATGAACCGTCGGCACCGAGCGCGGCTGCCACGATCAATTCGATTCCGGGCGCCGCTCCCGTGAACGTACCCTGAGCAGCGAGAATGCCCGCCATCATCGTGCCGTGCGAATGGGTTGCATCATTGTCGTGTGGATCTCCTTCCGTGTCGTGGACGAAATCCCGGAAGGCAACCAGATTGACATCAGATAGGTCCGGGTGGCTCGTGTCGATTCCTGTATCCACCAAGCATACTCGTACTCCCGCTCCTGTGAGGCCGATGTCGTTGAGGTCGCGGATGCCTGTTTCCTCGTATGCCCACTCAGAGTTGGGGATCAGGTCCTCGATGTAACTGGTCAGTAGATTCTGCGTGACCAGCAGCACAGCCAGCAGGATGATGATTATCCACAACCCCCATGGAAGGATGAGTGGGGGGCGCACTGGTCTGGCTGCGTCCGCCTCCTTCCAGCCACCAGGGTCCCGGTCGGAGGGCAGTCCGTAATCCTCAGCGGGGTATCCGGGTGCCTCGGGGTCGATTGCCGACAGCATTCTCGGTTCTTCAGGCTCTGGCAGGAACTCGACATCTTCCAGACCGAGTACCATCTGCTCCTCTCCGTACACTCCGAGGAGAGTACGCTTCATCCACTCTTCGCACCGGTGAGTGGTTCGATTGTCCGAACTGAGACCTACTCGCGGTGGTCAGAAAGGCGCGGCTCCGGTCATACCGGACCTGACTCTCCTGTAGAGGAGGAATCCTATGAGGAACATGGCGATGATGATCATCGGAACCCATGTGTTGACGGATTCAGGAGCGGGTGTGGCGACATGGATGGTCTCCATCTCATTGGTATCTGAAGATGCATCCAGATCATCCAGTTCCGAGACGATGATGGTGAAGTTGAACTTCTGGTTCCCGATACCAACCCCTTCCAAATCGAGGAACAGCATGTAGTCGACTGTCTTACCCGCTGGAATGGCCAGATTGTCAGATTCAGTGAAGAGTTCGGGGTATTCGGGCATGTCAAGCCGTATCTTCACTTCGCGTGCATCGACAAGACCGTCGTTTTTCACGCGCACGACGAACTGGTTGCGTGAGCCTGTGATCGCATCTCCTCCGCTGAAGGTGTCGATGTCCTCAAATGACAACAGTGGCCGAGCCGCCTTGACCTCTATGGAGATCGGCGGGTAACTGGTGTTGTCCTCACTGCTGATATTCAGATGCAGCTCAAAGGATTCATCGCCTGCGTCCGCGGGTGCGAACACGGTGAACGAGTAGGTGCGCGCCTCACCGCTGTTGTACGGGGACTCCTGCGGCCCGGTTGCGCTCCATCCCTCTGGCAGCCAAGTCGTGTCAATCTCAAACTGGATGGTGTCATGACCGTTTCCTGCATTCTCAATCAAGAACTCCACTCGTTGCTCATCACCGGGATAGACCCCTGTTGTACCCTCAGGCTGCTCGAGCACGTTCACCTGGTAGGTCTGTGGAATGCGGACCGTCAACACATGCTCGCTGGAGGAGCCGTCAGTATGAGTCAGTCTGAGCGTGATTCTGTGACCATCATCCAATGAAGTGGAATTACTGAGGTTCGCCGGTTGGACACGCATGGTGAGGTCGAGGGTGCCCGCGCTGTCCAAGCCAAGTTGAATCTTCTGCTCCTCCACCCATTGGATAGTACCATTGGCATCGGTGCCATTGTGGAACTCGACCGACCAGTACTCGATGTCCTCGGCGGAGAAGACGGTCGTGACGTTATACTCGTCAAGTGCCTCATTGCCTGTGTAATCAATCTCGATTGTGAACTCGATCACCTCGAACACATTGCTCTCGTTCGATTCCACGACATCGACGTCGTTGTTCATCTCCTCGTGCTGAGTTGCCCCAGTGACCGAGGTGACATTGAACTGAACTCCGTGGTTAAGGTGGCGATTGAAGCGCAGGGTGTTGACCGGCGTCTCCTGTTCGGAGGCGATATCGATCGAAAGGCCGGCGCTGTAGGTCATGTTCAGCCCGTGTTCAAACGTCTGGAATTCACTCTCGAGGAACAATGTCCCCTCGGGTAGCAACAGGTCTACGTTGCCTTCGGAATCGACACCGACCACCCATTTGCGGTTGTCTCCCATATCAAAATCGATGGACGGTGTATCGAGCATCTCAGCACCCGGTACATTCGAGTCTCCGAGGTGATGGTTTTCGCCCTCGAAGTCAATCCATGAGGTGGCGATGTGCAGGATGCCGCCTGGCTCCAGCGTCAGGTTCACCTCCGCGCCTTCGTGCACGCTTGCATCCACGAGAATCACACCGACCACGCCGGCGGCTTCGTTTGTGGCAATCAACACCCATTCTCCGGGTTCGACATCCGCACTCCACGAGCCGTTCCAGTCACCCCCGTTATCGAGTAGTTTTTCGGGTGTGTGGGAATCTCTCTCGATTCCAGTGTGCGGTACGAGCTGAAGAACAACGCCTCCAGAGATATCGTCCCACACCTCCATCTGCACGTAATCTATCAGGCCCACCACAGTGACGTTTCCTGCCAGCAATTCCAAATCGGTCGAGTTCGAAGTCTCGGCGATGACGATTGTGGTGTTTACAGGGGCGAATCCGATACGGGTTGCTTCGATGGTGTAGTTGCCGAGAACGGGTACGAACAATTGCCATGTTCCGAGTTCGCTGCTGGTCAAGTTGACGTCCTCTGGCAGGCCGCCTCCGCTGACGCTGATGTTCGCACCTTCGACGCCTTCACCCTGATCGTATTCACCGTCGTCATCGAGATCCCAGAACAGATTCCCGCCGAGGGTGACCCAATGCTCCAAGATTATCGAACTGTTGTCCGGTGTCTGTTCTCCGTCGCTGAGTTCAGCCAAGGTCTGTGATTCGAGTAGCCAACGCTCCTGAGAGAACGTAGCGTTCAGGGACAGCGACCACGTCCCTGGCCATATGTAGGCGTCGAGCACGCCATCCGAGTTGGTCGCGGGCAGCGTTATGTTACCCAGACCATCCTCGCTGTGGGCGATTAACTCGAACCCGGTCATATTCTCCCCGCTACCCTCCTCGAAGAAGGATATCAGCAGATGAGCAGATTCCTTAGTACGCCAAGAGATTCCATCGAGGCTGGCGTTGCCGTCGATGACTAGCAGGCCACGGAACTCCTCATGTGTCACGCCGGTGTTGAATCGCTCAACAGTGACTATCCACTCGCCTTCGGGAAGATAGTCGAGCAGGGTACCGTTCTCGTCTGTGAAGCGAATGAACTCGATTTCGCCGTCTACAGATTCAAAGTTCACCTGTCGCTCTGCCACCGCTCCGCTGGAGAAATTGGTCAGTTCAGCGTTCACCCGCCACATGGGCAAGAAGGGCATCTCAACTACCTCGCTCACGTTGTTCACGCCAAGTGCCAGCACGATGTTTTCTGCGGCCGCCAACTGGGTGTCGTAGGCGCTGCCGTTGGTGGCATTCTGCGGCTCTACGGCAATCGTGTAGACACCAGGTTCCACGTTCACGGTGATGCGACCATCGGTGAACTCGGCGGAGGTGACGTTCAGGCCAATCCCCAGACCACCCGCTGAAATCGGTACGAAAGCCAGGTCGATGTCGATGAGCGTGCCGTTGCTGACGTTCGCATCACCCTCATGGTCGATGAAGGCGGTGATGTCGACGGTGATGTTGTCCGGTTGCGCCATCAGCACTAAGTTCAGAAGGTTCTCACTGTTGTTGAGCGAGACGTTGATGTCCATCGATTCGAGGTTGAACCAATCATCATCTATGCTCAGTGTCCAGAGACCTTCCTGCAATTTGTTTCCGAAGCGGCCGTCCGAGTCCACCTCTAGGAACCAGTGTACATCACGGGCGTGGTCGTATGCGTGAATCTCCACCGGTCGGTAGAAGGGGAAGTTACTGGTGTACAACGTCAGGTTGCGATTGATGAACATAGTGCCAGAGAAAGGCAGACCATTCTCGAGGAAGAGCACGATTGGATCCATCCCCTCAAGCACCTCGAACTGGGTTCCGTTGGACAGTTGGCTGGCAATCGAACGAGCGGTCATGTTGACGACGGCATGTTCGGGAAGCAGCAACGAGAAGTTGCCCTCCATATCTGTCGTCACCGACGTCTCTATGCCACCCCATTGGAACTCAACCACTAGGTTGTGCGCCGGATCGAATGGGTCATCCTCCTTCTGGGTGTGCACGAGAATCGTGCCGTTCACCTCGACGCTGCGAACAAGCGTCCACTCCAAGCCGCTCATGTCCTCGATTACCTCGAACTCCTCCCAGAGCATCAGGCCATCTGCACCTGTGCTGTTGGCCACCCATCCACCCATGGGCAACTCGATGTGGTAGGAACTCGTGTTGTTGTCATAACGAGCTTGCAGGTACTCATCATCGAGCAACAACTCGCTGTGGAACCACACTTCGGAGTCACTCACTGGCTCGACCGTTCCTCCGCCCAATTCGGTCCAGACCGTGAACTCGACATCATAGTGCACCGGAACCGGGTTGGCGCTACTGATGAGTGAGAACTCCTGCGCATCGATGATGGCTGAGATATGCGCGACTCCGTTGCACACACCGTATCCAGTACCGTTCCACGGAACGCACTCGTTGAATCCATCACCATCGTAGTCCATGCTCAACGAGTAGTTGCCGTCAGGGAGAGGACCGAAACCGAACGAGCCGTTCTCATCTGCGGTAATGATGCATGGGGCGAAGAAAGTGACCTCGCATGGCTCGATGGCAGGGCTATCCGGCAGGCTGTTGTCGAGAATCTCCAGTGGAGCATCGCTGACCATCGAGCCATTCATCCACTTCAGTTCGCCACTGATGTGTGACCCTGGCATCAGCAGTTCGACATCAGCGATAGGTTCTGTTTCGACATCGAGGGACGTCGACAGTCGAGTGCGCTTGCCATTGCCGAGTATGACCTCGACTCGATAGGTACCGGGCAGAGCATCGACGAGATGGAACGATCCCGGCTCCACCATTTCCCCAGTGAAGATACCGACTCCGCTGAACAATCCCGTGCCATTGAACACTCCGTACGTCTCAAGTTGATCGTCGCTGGTGTTGGTGATGAAAATTCCTGCACCGACAAACGTCTCCCTGTACATCTCTGTAGTGAAGTCCAGAGTGCCATTGGCGGTGACCCTGCCACTGCCATCCAACTGATTGATGAACACGTACTTCGGCGGATTACTACCGAGAATCAAACATATCTCATCGTCCTCCGGAACAGTCTCGTTCACGCAGTTGGAGAGGTTGGATGGCGGGTTAACAAGCGTACCTTCGAATGTGCCCGCGCCCTTGAACTCGCCACTACCGGTGAAGGAGTGGTTGTGTAGTATCTGGCGAGTGAAATTGCCCGTGAAGTCAGAGACGAGCACAGTACCCTCAGATTGCATCACGCCAATTCCGGTGAAGGTTACCTCACCTGTTCCGCGGAAGGTTCGCGGATGCTCTTCATCTGATTCAACCGTCCCATTGGTGGTCCAGATGTGCGGGAGTTCCCGCTGAGTCCAGATCTCTGTTAAGATGAGTTCGTGAGAAATGAGTGGCTCACCGTCGAATGAGGCGTGACCATCCCAGGCAACGGTGCCCGAGGCGCTAGATGCCGCGATGACAAGTGTCTGCTCGATAACCTGCTCACCGTTCGAGTCGGCTTGCTCTCCGGTGACATTGAACTCTATCTCGCCAATCCACTTCCCTCCTGAGACATTCGCCAGCAGCGCGGTGACCGGATTGATGGTTCGTCCATCTTCCGGCTGGTCTCCAAGCACGTCTGTGAGCCAAGTTTGCCAGGTCTGGAAGTTGCTCTGTGCTTGAGTGATCTTATCGATTGACACCTGACGCGCCTCGGTCTCCTCTCCTGTGAACCCGGTGAACGCTGTGACGCGGATGTGGCCTGCAGGTACCCTGAACTCGAAGTGACCGTCATCGTCTGCATCGACGGTGCCGATTGGAATCCAGTATTCACGCGGATCGTCGTCGTTAGAACTCTCGCCACTGTAGGCATCGCGCTCGATGAGGAGGCGCGCATTGGGCACAGTGGAGATGTCTCCAAGTTGGACTTCACCCGACAAAGTCGCTCCAGAATAGTACTTCAGAATCTTGACCGCGGTGTTCGCATCATACCATGGCTTCGTTCCGTCGTCATTGTCCTCGTCATACCAGTTGGCGATCACGAAGTGGTTCATCATCGCCGCTGGAAGCGGGAAGGCGTACTGCAGTGAAGAATTCGACGTGCCGCGCATATCGAAGTGCTGCCCTGGCTGAGCAGGGTCTGTGTTGAGCACGTCATCGAGACCAAGCTGAGGAGAACCGTAGCCGATGTAGGTACGAGCGACCATCGTGTCGAAGAACTCCGCCTCATGATCCACCCTGATATCCATGAGTTGTATAATCTCTAAATCGTTCTGCGACTGGCTGCGCACGACGTCATCCTTGTACTCCGCTTCGTACTGCTCGGACGACATTTCTACAGGATAACCTGACGCGCCGCGCTGAGTGACGTACAACGTCTCGAAGTATGTGTCAGGATCGAGCCCTGAGAGTGTGGTCGGGGCGTAGAAGATACCCGTGGGGTTGCCTCCGCTGGAGGAGTAGGCGCCCGCAACGGGGTAGAGACGATTGTCTACTGCAAAGTAGCGGATCTCGTGGTTACGATCGATCGTGTCTCCGGGCTTGCCGCCAGAATCGTCGACGGTGTAGGTGATCTCATTGGACACCTCATGGTTGAGCGTGACCAACTCGTCGAGTGTGAGTGCGGTGGACAGGAAGGTACGCCCCAGCGCCAGCCGTGCATTCTGCCGGTGAAGCGAGGTCGTGGCGTCGGCGAAGTCATCGACGATGTCCTTGGTGTACCAGTAGTCACCGATGATGTAGTGCGTCACTTCCTCCGTTACCACGTCGTTGCGGTGCTTTGTTGAGTTGAGTGATCCCATTGCATCGGACAGAACATTGTGTTCTGTGCCATCCCACTCCCGACTGTCGTAGACCCGGTAGGATTTCGTGAGAACAGGCATGCCGATGTCGTTGAGGTGATATCCTTCTCCGAGGGAGATGCTGCCCGCTGTGTGAGTGATGGTGAACGAGTGATCGACGACAACCGATTCGCCATCAACCCCCAAGGTCGTCAGCAGCACGAATTCGTCGTACTGGGTGTCTGACAGGGCGCGGTGCAGGGCGTTGTCGAATCCTGGTGTGAATCCTCCGTCACCGCTGTAGCGCAAATCGCCCTCGGCGAGCGTCAGTATCCAGAGTGCCAGCAAATCCTCCTCTGACTGAGCGAGCAGCATGTTCCCTGAATTCGGAATACCGCTCTGGAAGTTGTCCGCCACAGTCGGGTGTTTCCCCTGAGCGAGCGCCTGGAATCCATAATCCCACCAAGAGACGAACGCCGGGCGTTGCGCGAACGGCATTTCCTGATCCTGTTCTTCGAGCCACTGGTAGCCATCGTTCCAATAGCGTCCATTGAAGCCTGAACCGAAAGACCCCATGTACCAACAACTGGTCGACTTGCTGGAGCCGCGACAACCGCTTGACGGGTTGTACTGGGTGTCGTCGAACACAGAGAATCCGAAAATCGGGTCAGCGGTGCGCAGCAGCCGCGGCGTGATGTTGTAGATTGATGAATCGACATCCTTGGCTGCGGAGTTCCCCTGCGGGATGCCGGCATCCAGTCCGTAGGTGGCGTGCTGGCTGACGAGCAGCATGAACACAAGCAGGATGGCCCCCACAGCAGGGTGCTTCTTCAGCGCCTTGGTACCAGAAGTGAATCGTGCCTTCGGAGTGCCAACCCCGAACCTGCGCCATGATTTGGCAATCTGGTCGCCGCCACACATGCTCCACAAGAGAGTGATCGACCACGCCCCCATGACCGCCACCGGAGGAGTCGCATTGAACACGAACCGTCCGGCGCGCCATGCCATGAAACCGGCAACGAGCATCCACACCGCCAGCACCAGTTTCACCCGGTCCTGCTGGCGCACACCCTGCCACAACGCCGCGAGTCCTGAACCGACGGCCAGCAGCGCAACGAGCGGCCCGAATGAACCGAACAACATCCCGCGGCTGGGAGCCTGTGCCTCAGCGATTGTCCCGAATATCTTGTTCTTGCTGAAGTAGTAGCCACCCGTGAACAGCACCTCCCATGCAGAGGTGTCCTGCAACACATCGACGATGAACCAGCCAGCCGCGCCGATGATGCCGAGTACGAGCACGATGGATTGCGGATTGATCTTGGATTCGTAGCTCGCGAGGAACATCCAGATGAACAGCAGACCGGCGGCGAGCGCACCGAAGTACCATTCGATGGAGAAGTTCACACCTCCTGCGATGATCAGCATACCTATGATTGCCGGTCCGGCGATGACCAACCACGGCAGATCACGACTGGCGGATGCGATGTATCCCGTGACGAACGTGAATGCGAGGATGTAGAACATCGGCTGGAATCCGCTGGCGTCCCACACGAGTTTCAACTCCATGTGAGCGTAGAACGGGAGTGGCAGAAGGAAGGCACTGATCATCATAGCCAATGCAGCGACCGTGAGTGGCATGCTGTCACGACGCCGGAACATGTTCAGCAGTACCTGAGTGAAGAAGGCTGCATACAAGATGGCGAGACCATAGACGAATCCCTTCCACCCAAGTGCAACAGTGGCAAACGCGAAGCCTGCAAGGATAGCATTGGAAACCGCAGTCGGGCGTTGCTCAATGGTCGCCTTCACACCCCTGAGGAAGTACGAGGGGCGCCACGAGGAGTTGGCTACGAGTTTGTCGCTGCCCGCCGCCTCGACCGCCTTCAACCAGAAGTAGAACCCGAGCGTCAGGAACAGGATGACGAACGCGTCGTGGTCCGCCATCGCGAACGTGCTCTTGGAGACGTGCCCCGGCATCAGGGCAATCAGCCAAGCGGCCACTGCCCCGGTGCCCTTGCTGAAGAATCGCCGACCGATTGCCGCCATCGGCAACACTGTGAGAGAGCCGTAGATGACAGGCAGAGCGGACACCGACCACCAGACCGATTCTTCTGCAGGTACTCCGAGAATCGGGGCGAGCAGCAATCCTCCGACAGCCATGCTCCATGCGAACAGCGGTGGCCGCGGATTAATCGCTCCGAGCGGATAGGAGCGATCCATGTCGATCAGGAAGTGGCTGTGCTGGGCGAGAACGTACTCCACGGCGCGCATCATGTACCACGGATCAGAACCTCCGGTCAGATCCCACTCATGGGTCCCGCTGGCGTTCATCGCCGGTATGACGCTCCATACTGAGCGAATGATCAGCGCAACCAACATCGCGGTGAACACTGTGATTCCGTACCAGTGTGCGGACCACCAGAGACGAGCCGGGCCGGGTAAGCGCCGCGGTGATGTGTCTCCGAGCTTGCCCATGACGCCGAGAATGATGGCGACCGAATTCACCCAGAAGAAGATGAAGAACCAGACGAACAGGCCATTGCTTCCCCCGAAGTATGAATGCCAATCAGATGATCCTGTCAGGATGAGGCCCTTCTCCTGCAATCCCGAGAGAGAGAACAGCAGCCAATTTGCGAGTAAGAGCGTTGCCCGGGTCTTCCAGCGCTCGGATACGAAGAACATCGCCAGCAGCGAGAGGATACCGGTGAACAGAGCCCACCAGATGCTCATGTGATCGCCAGCCAGCCGCGCACCTTCATCGGATGAGAAGAAGGAGGCGAGTACGGTGACGTGGGCGAGCATCCAGAGTGCGAACCCGGCGTAGAGCGGCCACGTCGAGCGGGAATCCAGACGTTCTGGGAGGTTGACGAACCAGCCGCCGCGACCAGCGGGCAGCAGTCTGCCGCGCAGGGCGAACGTGGCGAGCGCACCGGCCAGCATGCTGACCATCCAGGTGTTGAAGAACAGGAAGCCGACCTCCTGTCGGTGACTGTCCAGATGTCCCCAGTAGGAGCTGTCAGCAACATCGAGAGCCGGCAACCAAGCGCCGCCCACCCACTGTGAACCGTCGAATGTCGGTGCAGCCACGGCTGCGAACGACAGCGCGGCGTAGAACCCCATCACGGTCCAGGTGAGGATGTTCGCTTCCTCGAAACGACCTGCTCTGTCAAACAGATGCACGCCGAGTGCGAGTACGACGAAAAGCAGACCGAGAAGCGTGTCGCCGATGACCAACTGCGGTATGGCTGCAGCCAACACAAGCGGCGCGAAAATGAACAGCGTGACATGCGAAGGCTTGACGCTGAGGCCGGAGAAGATGATGCGGGGGGTTACCCCTAGCAGGGCTCCGATCGTCAGTAGAACGAACGGAAGCACCTGATTCATCACGGCTTCTTGGCTGTCATACGTCACGCCCAGCGGGTACATCGTCATCGTCAACAGCAGTAGCACGACCCCGGCTAACGGGGCCGCGAACAGACTGCGCACGGTGCTGACACCCGAGGACGTGCTGTCGTTGTCGTCCATCGTTTTCCCTCTTGATTGACAGTCGTCAGACTGTCGGCGTCGCCGCCACCTAGCAATGTGGTTTAACGGTTGCCACACGCGGGCGCGAGGTGCATCGCCTCAGTGCCACGATTACACCTAGGATTCCCGAGCTTTGGCAATAATGCTCTCCCGGTAGTATGTCATACTCAGATTACAGCGCACGGTGTCCGATATCCCTGCGGTAATGCGAGCCCTCTAACTCGATGCCTGCGAGCAGGTCGTAGGCGGCATCGCGCGCCCCTTCGAGGCTGGAGGCGATTCCTGTGCTGGCGAGTACTCTTCCCCCTGACGCCACCAGCCGTCCCTGATTATCGTGGCCCGTACCTGCATGATGCACCAACGCGCTGCTTCCGGCGTCGACCAACACTTCAGAGGCAAGTGAGATTGGGAGTCCTGTTCGCGGAGGACCGGGGTACCCTTGGGCGGCGAGCACCACTGTCAGCGCGTGAGAATCAGAGAACTCGGGAGTCATATCAGCCACCCTTCCTTCCGCGACCGAGAGTAACAACTGGTAAAGATCGCTGGAGATGAGCGGAATCGTCACCTGCGTCTCCGGGTCGCCGAAGCGGACGTTGTACTCCACCACGTACGGGTCATCATCGTCATCGATCATCAGTCCGACGTAGAGGCATCCGCGATACGGGGTCTCCTGTGTTGAGAGCCATGCATGCATGGGCTCCACAATCCGCTCGAACACCTTGTCGCGCACTGCATCCGTCACCACTGGAGCGGGAGCGTAGGCACCCATCCCCCCGGTGTTCGGCCCGCTGTCGCCTTCACCCACTCGCTTGTGGTCCTGGCTGGATGGCAGGGCGACCCAACCAGATTCATCGAGCATCACGAGCATACTCGCCTCCTCGCCCGTGAGGAACTCTTCGAGCAGCACGAACGAGTCCGCGGCTATGGCTGATGAAATCGCCTCGCGGGCGACGTCACGCTCATCAGTCACAGTCACCCCTTTCCCGCCGGCGAGAACATCCCGCTTCACAACCCACGGAGATTGGAAACTGTCCAGAGCGTCTTCTATCTGGCCGGCATCGTCGATGACCACCACGCCCCCTGTGGGTACTCCATTCAGCTGCATCACCTGTTTGGCGTGCAACTTGCTCCCCTCGAGTTCTGCACCGGCGGAGTGGGGACCGAAGCAAGGGATGTCCTTCGTTCTCAACAGATCGGCAAGGCCGGCGACCAGAGGGCCTTCGGGGCCGACCACGACAAGGTCGCAGTCGAGTTCCACGGCCAACTCTACCAGCCCCTCGACATCGCTGTCCAGAAGCGCATGGTTGCTCGCCATGGAGGCGGTGCCAGCGTTGCCCGGAGCGACGTGCACCTCAGCCACCGATGGTGATGCGGCTAGACCGATGGCGAGCGCATGCTCACGCCCCCCCCCTCCTACGACGAGGACCGTTGCGGCAGGCATTATGCGGTATCGGAACCCAAGAGGTCATAGGGTTTCCCAAGCATCAATATGGAACTGACTTGAGTCCCAACCTGTATCCTAGGATATTGAATGCGCGATGGATCAGAGGGGTCGCTATCAGCAATATCCCCATGCCCATCAGCAATTCTGAACTGCTGACTATTGATGGAGCGAGACATACCTGTCCGAACAGAAAGGCGAAGATTGCAAACGGCAATGTGTCCAGCAACGGGGCCTGGCTCGAAACATCGCCTTCGCGCTTCAACCCGCGCCGCCGCTTGGCGAACGACCCGACCGAGTCGCCGACCATGCACCCGAACCCTAGAACACATCCAAGAATGAATGCAGCTCCGAGATCGCCGCCGATCCAGAACCACGCCTCCTCCACAGATACACTGGAAGTTCCGTAAGTCGCCAACGGATCAAGGAACGGGGCTGAGCTGATTTGGTTGCCAACGGCGATACTGTGGGTAAGCATTCCCAGAAGACCACCCCCCACTGTTCCCCCGATGAATCCGTTCCACGTCTTGCCGTCCCCCAGTATCCGGTTTCCATCGGACAGCACCTTCCCACCATCCATCGGAATAACCCGCATCCCTGTAAATTCAGGAATCCACTTCCCGCCGAACATCGCCGCAGTGTTCGACAGATATCCCGGCAGGTAAAGCCACAGAACCAGCAGGGGGGCGAGGACGAAATTGTCCCATGGAAGAACGGAGGACGACATCAACCGGGGCACCCCCACGAGGCGATTGAACCTTCGTACAGCGTGCGGCGGCGAATTGATGGTGCGAGTCTATATCGGAGGGGCAATGAACCCGAAGACCAGCCCCCTGATCATCTGCCTGCTGATGCTCTCAATGCTCTGTTTACCCGCCCCTCCAGCGGAGGCGACCGGACCGCCCGGCGGAAGCGATGCGATCAACATCACCGAAGACACGACATGGGACGAAGCCGGCAGCATCGACCAGCAACTGACCATCTCCGCCGGCGCGACACTCACCATCTCCAGCGACATCCAGGTCGGACCAGCCACGAACATCGTGGTCTCAGGTACGCTCGACCTCGACGGCGGCTCACTCGTAGCTACCGACCCACCCTCCGACCTGCAGTGGTGGAACGCGGGAGAAGCCTCCACCCTATGGCTGCCGACGGATGAGGTCAGCGGCAGCGGCGCGATCATCATCATCAGCGCTGCGGGTTACAACCTGTCTGGTTTCACGGTGGCATGGGGGGACGGAGCCTCCGAGCAGATGGACGGAGAGCAGCACGAGATTACCCTCAACTCGTTCCCGAACGACGGAGACTGGCTCACATTCGAGATGGAGATCGGCAGTTGGGGTGAACTGGTGCTGGACAGGATCGAGATCAGGACCGCTTCCACCATCCCGTTCGAAGCGGCGGATCTCGACGGGTCGGGTTGGGTGCTGCGTGGTGATTTCGGATTCTCTCTCGGCGTCGCCGACGGGGGGTCCCTAAGCGCCACCGATGCGGAGATCATGGGGGCTGATGTCCTGATCAGTGGCACCGCAGTGGGACAGAATAGTTGGTTCAAGCGCTCGGGACCAGTGAATGTGATGGGTGCACAGTCCTCTCTGACTTGGAACGGAGGGGGTTTCGACAGCACACTCGATGACCATGACGTGCGCGCGGACGGTGTGGCCGCGCTCTCCTTCACAGGCGTGACCGACAGTGGAGGATTCGTCGACCTGTGGGAGAGACAGATTCCAGCACAGGTTCTCCATTTCCCTGGAAGTGGGGCTCAATTCACTTTGAATGGGGTCGGACCGAATGCACGTACCATCCCCGGCATCAGCACGGCGGAGGGCATATCCAACGTACCCGGAGATGATGGCCCGACCACTCGTGTCGTGGAGATAGGTCAGTCCGACGGCACGGTCTGGACCGAGAGCGCCACGATTGACAGCATCTCCTGGTTCACCGCATGGGGGACGTACACGAGTGATGGGATTCCACTGACTCACTCATCCGACGTGGTAGTCGATTTCCCGCTGCCATCGGTATCCATCTCGCAGGTGGAGATCGAGGATGCAGCACCCACAATCGGAAGGAGGGCATCGGTCACAGTCACACTGGAGAATACTGGTGAGGTCCCAGCCAACGTTCCCATCGAGTGCTATGATGGAGCCGAGCGAGCGGACATCTCCCCTACATACCCGAGCGCCACGGTCGGTGCTGACTCGGAGGCGGATATCGACCTGAAATGGGGCCATACAGGAACTGGTAATTCCACCCTGACCTGCTCTCCGATGTTGCCCACGCAACTCACCCGCGACGGTGCCTTCGGTGGCGGCTCAGGTGATTCGACCGTGGTCGTTTGGGAGGTGCAGCAGGAAACGGGGATGGACCCGATTGTGATCGCACTGATCGTCGCACTCGTTGTAGGAGTACTGCTCGTTGCCGGGTTCGCCAGCATGCAGGCTCGCGAGAGCATGGTGAAGGCCGAGGAACCTGATGACATCGAACTCGTCGAACTCGACGATGAGCTGGAAGAACTCGATGACGACGACTGATTAGCAAGCCTCAGTCGGCTTGTAGGGCTCACCTGTTTGAGGGCCTTCGCCATCGGGGTCCGATGTGTCACGCTCCTCGTTGTAGTCCCATGAAAACTGGTACCCTTGACTGGCTGTGCCACTGAACACTTCTCCGAATGGAGTATCATGGGTTACCGTGATCTCGATGGTGTAGCACCCATCACCATCGTAGAAGTCGGCTCGTGGGATGTAGTTCTGCATCACACCGAAGCCATCCAACT
This sequence comes from uncultured Candidatus Poseidoniales archaeon, assembly GCA_964618995.1. GTDB lineage: Archaea > Thermoplasmatota > Poseidoniia > Poseidoniales > Thalassarchaeaceae > JAKUTA01. The sequence continues at coordinate 76,527 of CAZUBQ010000002.1, forward strand.
TCTCGCCATCACCGTCGAGATCGAGCCATGCGCTCTCGACCAGACCACCACCCCCAGTCCAAGTGGCGGTTGAGCCATCAACTGTGACGGTTGGGAAAACGAAGACTTCTGAACCTTCGAAGTCGATCGTCGCTTCGATGGTGTAGTCCGAGTTGACGTGGAGCATCATGCCGGTTGTGTTGCTGGTCACCGGGTCCTCCACGCCCGCGCCTACGCGCAGCGACGCGCCGAGGTGATCGAGGCCGTTCTTCGGGCACTCACCTGTTTCCTCATCACAGGTGGTTGCTTCCGTCAGAGTGGAAAGTTCTCCGTCGACCGCGGTGATGGTGCGATCCATGATTTCCGGAGATATCGGGTAAGCGCTGGCAACCGAGCCGCCCTGCGTCACCTCGATTGTATAGTCGATATCGGTCAGATCGCTGGCGGCCGCACGGGAATTGCCTTGGTAGAAATCGCTGAACGGAATCTCGTACCATGACAGTTTGTTCTTCGGCGTGAACGAACCGTTGTACGCCACGACCTCTCCATATGTGATTCTCACCTCTAGTGGGTCGTCAGGCGTACCCCCAAGCATCGGTGTGCCGATGAACATCTGCACTCGCAGCACATCGTCCGACTCATCGACCTCGACGGCGGACACTGAGATCGAGTACTCCCCCAAACTGAACCCCATAGCCATCTGGGCGGCGATGAACACAATCAGCAGAACAACGAGGCCTGCAGCGATGCCTTTCTTGGCATTCGATGAGAGAAAGGACGATTCTTGACCAGTACTCCTTGACGAATCCGCGCGAGCCAGCAGTCCACCCGAATCGACGACTTGTGTCGCTTCCTCGACATCAGCGTCATCGTTTACGTCGGGAGCGACTACATCCTCGTCATCTTGGATGTCCTTTGCCTTCTCGAGCAATCCCCCAGACACAGTCCCACCTCAGTCAATATGTAATGCCACTCAACAGGTTATCAACCCGTTGGCGAACAGCATTAGCCTCGCACAGCAGTTCTCGATGGGCGCGAGAGAAGACTCGTCACAGTAACGGTTCGGGCGGTTCCGCCCCAATGAACTCAGTATAATCCTCTTCCACACGGCGACGATGGAGGACAGCAGCACCCAAGGCGAGCATCGTCATCCCTGGAATGACCTCGAATCCAGGAAGGTAGACACCGCGCACGTAGAGCGTCACCATCTGCGTCTGGTAGTTGGCCACACCTTCTGTGCGTACCGAGAACTCACTGGTCGCCTTGAACTGCAACTGGTAGTAGTGGTCCGACCAGCCCTGCTTCTTCGGGGTGCGGATCATCACGCGCATCTTGTCCGGAGGGGCCTGAGGCTCAATCTCGGTGCTGATTGCAGGAAGTGTGATCTGGAAGTCGGCGTCCTCGAGGACGTCGCGGTTGGCAATCTCGATGTTGAAGCGGTCGTAGGCGTTACCGTCGTTGTAGACCTTGAACTCGAAGATGTAGTCGACCTTCGGCCTGAGTTGCTTGAATGGTTCCTCGGCCTCGACACGCAGTCGGCTGTACTGCATGATGGTCACGAGCGCGTTCACGGTGTTCGAAGTGCAGGACGGGCAGGCGACGCCGTTAGCGGTGTCCACGGTCGCTGAGACGGTCACGGTACGGCTTCCTTCCGCCATTCGGTCATCTCCGCGAACGACCACCTCGAACACGGCGTCGTCATATGCTCCGACGATCACCGAACCGGGTGCGGCGAACGAAAGTCCACCTGCTGTGACTTGGATACGCACCTTCTCGGTGTACTGTGTCGGGTTGGTAGCGGTACAGAAGGTGGTGCCGACTCGCGTGGCTCCGGGGTAGACATCAACAGGAATCGAGGCTGGCGAGCAAGCTACGTTGATCTCTGGGTTCGGGGAAATCCCCTGAGCCGAGACTGAGCCAGCAGCACCAGCCCACAAGCCCAGGACATACACAAGCATGAGGAGGGACATCCTCCGAACAGCACTTCGATTCATCATCTGTCACCTATGGTGAACGGTCGCCGAAAGACTCCTATAAGGATTCGGGGACAATGCCCGGCTTCGACGTGCTACGCACGTGTTTCCGCCATATACGAGGGCGTCGGTCTAGAAATCGTCTAAGTCGAGGTCATCGAGATCCAGGTCATCATATTCATCGTCATCGAAATCGAGATCGTCGTCGTCGAAATCGAAGTCATCGGCCGCCAGGGAGCGCCGGTTGGATACCAGTTTGACCACGACGACGATTGCACCCACGACAGCCAACAGCAGGAGAATGCCAGCCACTGAGACAGCCCACGTTGGCACACCCGCCACCGAAAGAATGAGTTCCTGCTTGGCGACGGTCTCCAGCCGGAACACATCGTTGATCGTCCACGAGTTTCCTTCATCCACGCTGTGTTGGCTGGTTGCGGTGATCTCGACCTCGAAGATGCCGTCACCCACGTCATCCGTGGTCGTCACGGTCAGCGTTACATCGGCAGTGGCATCCGCCTCCAATTCAAACGATGAAGAACTGAAGGAGAACTGTACTCCGAACTGTTCCAAACCACTCCTATTCACGATATCAAGGTTGATGGTGTCCTTGTCGTTACCCTCGTTCTGCACCTTGAACACTATCTCTCCAGACTGACCCGCGTCGAGCAGTAACTCCTGCGGATTTATGACCAGCCCCGGCCTTCCGAATTGCTGTATGGCCACAGTTACTCGGAAAGTCTCCTCGGTACAGGTCGGACATGCAATCCCACCAGTGATCGTTTGGACGATGGCGTTGATGTCCGATTGGATGTTATTCGCGGGGTCCCCCAACTCAGCGCGATAGACCACCTGGAAGGTCGCGTCACCATTGGGTGGAACATCGACTTGCTCTGGAGCGGCATACACCAAATCGACCACATCGACTGTGATGTTCACCTCTTCTTGGTAGATGGAGTCGTTTGTCAGGGTACACGTTGTGGTTCCCGTGGCAGGGCTGCCTGGAGCCACCTCGACGGATACCTCAACTGGAGTGCACTCTATTTCCACGCCAGGCGAGAGTTGTTGAGCCTGTGCAGCCGGGATGGTCCCCAAGAGCAAGAGCAGAGAAAGCAAGGTGAACACCCATGTGTGCTCACGCCGAGGAACTGTTGCAATGCTTGACTGCACCACGTTTTCCTGCCCATCCGTGGTTTATCAGCGTATGTGGACGAGGTGCCTGTGCCCGCCCAATCTTCATGTGCGGGGGCCGAGAGCGGCAGGGGAGGGCCCGTAGCTTAGTCTGGTTAGAGCGCCCGGCTCATAACCGGGTGATCATCGGTTCAAATCCGGTCGGGCCCACATCACTGCTCGATCAGTTGCGCCGCGAGTTGCTCCGCTTCGGCACGAATTGATTCGGGAACGAAGTACATCGTGCTGCTGAATTCTCCGGAGATGGACTTGATCATAGCCGATGATACGAGAATATCGCTGCCGTCTTCGAGTTGTATTCCGCCGACATACGGCAGGTATCCTTCCTTGCGCATCCGTGCGTGGATGAGGTCGTGCTGCGCATCGAATCCTGCTTCTGAAACTAACACGGACAGCGGGTCGAGCAACTTCTCCGCCTGCTCAGGGGTGTGTTCGGGAAGTCGCACCCGCTTGTGGAATCCATCGCGGCTGGCCAGACGAGTTGCATATCCTGACAGAACTGGATCTGCGAGGTCAGCCCAAGCGAACACGTCTGAGATAACGAACGCATCCGTCAGTTGGGAATAGCGCAATGGCGTGAGTTCGCGGTTCGACAGCATGTCGCGCATTCTCAAGGACAGCGGAAGGCCCTCATGTTCGTGCAGGTGCCGCGCCCGCGCTAGGGAGCGCACGTAGTACGCTTGGGTCAGCAGATTCAGTTTGTGGAAGTAAACGAGTTGGTACATGTGCCAACGAGTGACGAGGTAGCCTTCGACCACACCTACCCTGTCCTGCCTCACGACCAAACGCCCATCATCCGAGATGCGCAGTGAGCGCAGGATTCGGTCCAGGTCGATGCTGCCCACATCCGCTCCGGTCACGAACTGGTCGCGCTTCAGGTAGTCGAGTCGATCGACATCTAACTGGCTGGAGATGATCTCGGAGAGGAAGCGGGGCTCGACGCTGCCCCCCATGATGGCGATCAGGCGGTCCACTGAATCGCCCAGCAATTCCGTCAGAACTCCTGACAAGTCGCACTCATCGTCCTGCATCAACAGGCGACCCCATTCCTCGTGCCCGCGGAAAGTGGCGAAAACCTCGGGTGTCTCGAACATGTGCGAGAAGGGGGGGTGCCCGACATCGTGCAGCAGGGCCGCGATCGGGACCAGTCGTGCATCCTCGTCAGAGATTGCATCAGGGTACAGTTCGCGCAGACGTCCAATCAGCCGAGTCGCCAGATGATGCGCACCCAACGAATGTGAGAACCGGGTGTGGGTAGCCGAAGGGAATGCGTAGTGACTGGTGGCGAGCTGTTGGATGTAGCGCAGCCGCTGAAAGGTGCGCGTGTCGATGATGCGGCGGACTTCTTCGCTAATCTCGATGTCACCGTGCAGCGCGTCGCGGATGATGCGCCCGTCACCCATCACAGTGTCTCCAGCGTGTGCCGGGACCGGCGCGCTCGCTTCAATCCACCGCATTCGCCAGACGTGAGGTCTCTGCGGGAAGATTCAGTGCTCTAGTCGGCCTCAATCCCCGCTCGCTGTCGCAGCCACAGCCAGGTGGGGAGATTCACGGCAGCCACCGCCAGCAACCACCCCGCGACACACGCGCCCGCGAGGGTGAGCATGTTCGAGGACATCGGATAGAAGGCTGCGATCAACAGTGCGTACACCGAGACGGACATGGCGCCGAGCATCATCGGACCGATTGCTCCAGTGGGAACTGCTTCACCTTGTGAAATCCATAGTGCCACCATGCTGGTGGTGAATATCGCCGGGAAGATGCTCATCAGTCCGCTCGCCAGCGTGTCCCCCGACCCGGCGAGATGGACAGCGATTCCGATTGCCAGAGAAGCAGCCAGCCCCCGCGCCACCAAGGTACCCGGCCCCACCGGATTATCTCCGGGAGGTGCAGGAACGTGCTTCCAGCAGGTGGCCACGCCGATGCTGACTCCCAGCGCCAGCGCCAGCCAACCGATGAGCAGTGAAGAGGTGCCTCGCCCGAGCAGGAAGTCCACGCCGAGCATCGCGAGCGCCGCGCAGGCCAACCAAACAGCGAGGGTGATGAAGGTGATGGCGACCAGTCGAGTGCCCAATCCCCAGCCGGGAAGCATGTCTGGAACGATGCGCCACAACCAGAGGAAGCCGGCATTCAGCAGCAACCCGACCGGAACGATGCCCATCGCACGTTGGAACTGCTCGACATCGCCGGCGGTGGCTACCCATATCCCCAATCCCGCAGGAACCAATGTCGAAGGCACGGTTCCCAGAACACCGCCATGAATCCCACCCCAACGCTCGATGGCAAGGGTGACCAGCACGGCCACAATTCCAGCGAACAACGCAGAGAGTAGCAGTGAGGTGCTCGGCATGTTGACACCTCGCACGAACAGAAGACCTCGCCTAACCGCCGGGTTCCTTGTTGTCCGATGTCTGCTCGAGTTCCGCGTCATGCGGGGCGTCATCTCCACCCATCGGCCATAGGCCGGCCTCCTGCCAACCACCGTGCTTCTGCCTCGCGTTGGCGACCATCAGCCCGGTGATCACCACTCCGATGAGCAACAGCAGCACCAGCGCTGCGAGGAAGAACACCAGACCGGAAAGCCCACCCGCGTCATCGGTGACAGAGATTGGTTGTTCACCCATCACATGGAGGTGAACCACAGCGTTGGTCGAGGAGTTGTCGTCCTTGATAGCGCGCAGCATGATCGTCTGGTTTCCCGTCAGGTTGTTACCCGGCAGGTAGCGCAGCCGGTCGAGCAGCATCTCATGAGTCACTTCAACCGAGGTCTCTCCCGGTTCGTAATGCGGGTGGTCGGACCAGTAGTCGCGCATGTCCCATGTGCGCCACTGGATCTTCATCGGACCACCCAGAAGTGAGAAGACGACGCCTCCACCCGGGCCGATGTGCACCTTGTTGTCTCCTCCTATCTCGCTCACCAGTGATACGTTCATCGCCAGCGTCAGGCCGTAGACCTCGTTGGCCGCCTCCATCACCGCGGGAACCGCCTCCACCTGCCCATGGCCGTAGACGTTGTTCTGCCGATTCTTGGGGATGAGATCCTCTACACAAGGCTCGTTGGCGGCCATATAGATGCACAAGCGATAGGTCGATGTCTCCTGCATGATGTTGCGCACATCGAACGGAGAAAGGTCGGGATTCGCCTGGTACATCAGCGCCGCCACTCCGGCGGCTCCAGGGGTCGCCATGCTCGTGCCGGACATCGCGGTGTAGCCGGTTCCGGTGTTGGCCTCGACCGACATCACGCTGCTGCCGACGAAGGCGATATTCGGCTTGATGCGCCCCTCCTCGGTCGGCCCTTGACTGGAATAGATTGCGATGGCGGTGTCCTTGTCGAGCGCCCCTACGGTGACGACATCCTCCGCACTCCCTGGTGTGCCAATCTGGAATGAGACGGCGGAGTTGCCCGCGGCGATGAACAGCGAGATGCCGTTGCGCACCATCTCGTTGGCCATCCTGTTGACGCTGTCCTCCTCGGATGCGGTGAACTCTGACAGGCCCGGACCGCCGAGGCTCATGCTCGCCGCCCGGATGTTGAACTCATGCCGGTAGTCAACCGTCCACTGCATCCCACCCATGACCTGAGCAAAAGAACCCGACCCGCTCCCGCTGAGAACCTTCACCCCCACTAACTGCGCCTGTGGTGCCACCCCGATGTGCTCGTAGGTGGGTGCACCCGTGCCTGTGGTGATGCCCGCACAATGGCTCCCGTGTCCATGGTCGTCATATGGCTCGACATCGCTGCCGTTGACCTTGTCAGGGTTGTTGATGGCGTCGTAGAAGGCGATGACCTTCGGGTCGTATGTGCTGTTGTCATCATCCAGATCATCGATTCCCGAGTGATTGCCATCGATGCCGGTGTCGATGATAGCGACTACTGAGCCCGCGCCCGTGTAGCCGGTGTCCTCCCAGACTGTGGTGACGCCGTGCACCTCATTGACATCCTCCATGGCGATGGTGAGGATGCCATCCAGTTCCACCATGACGACTCCCGGCAGGTTGGCCAAGGTACCCAGCCTGCTCACCTCGACGGGGCCGGCGAGAGCATCGATGAGCGGGAAGCGCCATTCAGTTTCGAAATTGACGTGGTCGGCGAGCATCTTCTCGTCTGCGGCGCTCGGTTGATGGTCGAAATCAACGATGACCCCGATACGCCCCTCGTCATCCACCCAGTCGTGCAATTCGCTGGCAATCGCTATCGGAATCGCATCGGAGATGCCGTCACGGTCGCGATCCATGTTCGTAGTCTCCCACCACGGCTCCTCTTCGACGTCCGTGGGCAGTGGTGCCACTTCTGGCGTGACCGCCGCACCTAGGCTGGGCAGGAACAGGAGAGCGAACACCGCAAGGCTCGCCCACAGCATGCGGATGCGGCGCGATACGTCACTACGACCGTCAATCATCTCGCTCGGTACATTGTGGCCGTAGACACGCCTTCAACCTGACCCTTCTCGGCGGCATACTGAAAATCCGGCCTCTGGTGTATGTCAGCATGCGCCCGCGGACGCGAACGGCTCCGTCGTCGATGGAAACCGGTTCAGCAGTGCTCGCGCTGCTGCTGGCCCTGCTGCTGTTCCCACTGCCCACGGCCAGCGCTGCCTCCTTCCGACTGGACGAGCCAATCTACCATAGCGGTGACGAGTTCGTCTATGAAGGGTACACAGTAGAACTGCTCAACCGTCTGCGAACCACCTGGGAGAGCGACGGCGACCTGCTGAGCGTAGAGGTAACGGCCTCGGAGGAGTTGACCGTGAGTCATCTCGGTAGCGAGGGCTGCAGCATCCTAGGCTGGTCGGGTGACTGCGACCGAGCCCGGATCAGCCACTCTGTGAACGTCACCATCACTTGGGTGGAGAACACTACCGCGTTCACCAATGACACGCTGAACATGTCCATCGTGCATACTGCTGACCACTGGAAGGCGCGCGGTACCCATCGTTACGAGAAACTCGCTGCCGTGACCAACACCGAGACCTATTTCTCGGGCGGCGGTGAGGACAATGTCCTCGAACACGAACTTCGCAAGACAACCCAAACGGAGCGAGTGGGAGACTGGCCAGATGTCGTCGAGGTGCGAAGTTCGTGGGACGTGGAGATGTCCGAGACATCGAACGTGACTGAGCGCACACGGGAGAACAAAGGTCCGTGGTCGGAAAGTTGGCGGGACGAGATGAACACGCAGCAGGTGGCCTATCGAGCACTCAACCTGACGACGGTGCACTACGGAGTGGCCAACGAGAAGTCGCATGACACCATCATCATCCGCCGCGACCATCTGGGTGACAACCTCACCTTCCACGACCACTTCAGGGAGGAGGGGTTCCTCGCTCGCACTGAGATGTACGATGGGGAGACCCTGCTGCTCTCCACTACATTGGTGGAGTACAGTTACTACGAAACAGAGCCGCATTCGCTGACCAGCAGCTCCAATTGGATGTTGCCGACGATTTTCGTCGGGCTTGTCGTTCTGGCGATTATCGCCGCCGGTGCTGCCTTAGCTGTCGTCAGTAGCGCACCGCGGGCTCGAAATCCTGAACAAGATGAGCCATGACCTCGCTCGCCTCGGCGGCCAGCGAAAGTGCCCGAATCCTGAGCAAGCCGCCGATGGCACTCCCCTCGAGAGTCAGCGTGTCCACGCCGACGACCTGGCTGGACAGCATGATCGCCACGACACCGTGCGTCCCCCAATCGTACTCTGTCGGCGTGTCGTCCATGGAGTTGCCAATGGGCAGCATCAGGCGCGCCGTGCCGTTGGACACGGTCGACCAAGCAAGCGTCGTACTTCCGTGATATACGATTCCAGACGCATTCGTCACCGGCTGCCCCGCCGAATCATTGACCCAGATGGTCAGGTTGACTTCAGCGTTCAATGGCGACCAGTCGGGTTGTACCGAGACCTCGATGACCTCGGCTGGTGAAGCAGGAGAGTATCCGCTCAGAACTAGTGTCGCGTTCACTCCGCCAAGTGCGATGTCGTCTGTCCAGCGATGCGTGTACTGGCGTACGGCAGGACACCACCAGCGCCATTCCTCAGGCTCTCCAGTTCCGTCGTGCATCCACACCTCAGTGCTGTTCTCACACCCGGGCCACGGGGAATCGACCTGCCTCGCCACGGAGAAGTCCCACTCCTCGTTGCTGTGCTCAGGCCCATCCGGAACCTCAATCAATCCACTCTCCCCGCCCGAGTAGTTGCTGGAGTGGTTAATCTCCTCGTACCAGGTGTCGTTGAGTGCTAGTGGGAAATCATAGAACTCCCTAGGCGGATCAAATACCGAATCCTCAGTGAAGTCGGTGATCTCGATATCAGGGCCTTCGATAATCACCTGCGGAGTGAAGGTGAATGCCAACCGCTTGGAGTAGCCGGTCATTGCCAAATCACCGACGCGATACCATTCAGTCAGTTCGAACACCACATTGAGCGTGCCATCCACATCGCCGATGACCGGAGCGGGAAAGTCGCGCCCCTGGCCGACGAAGTTGCCACTGGTGAAGGTCTGGTAGACCGGAGTCAGCACTCCGTCCACCTCCTGCTCCTGAATCGCCTGCACGGTCATCACGCCGGTACCGTACAGGAAGTCAAGTTCCGCACCCTCGAGTTCGGCGGTCTCCTCGACCATCTCGATCGCATCGAGTACGACATCGAAGGTCCACTGGTCTCCGACATTCCATACCGGTATATGCGCAGTCCAGTTCCACTGCACACTCTCGTTATCGGTCGTGTTATCCTGTGTAGCATTCCCCTCATCTTCGGTGCTGAAGGAGAACTCACTCATTGAGTGATTCACATGTGAACCGAGGGGGGAGGTGAACGAGGTGACCAATAGCAGGAGAAGCGCACAGGAAACTACCTGCCGTACACCACCCATGGCATGCCGAGGAGGAGGTTCGCACATGAAGCGAGCGCCGTCTTGAAGCACAAATGGTCCTCCCTGACGTTTAAGCCACCATTCGTCATAGCGCAGCCATGAGCAAACTGTGGGCGATGTTCTTCCTGAGCATCCTGCTTGTGAGTGTGATGAACTTCTACGCAGAGGTTCGAGAACCCGACCGTGTGGACATAGCCGAAATCCACGAGCACATACGTGAGTCGGTGAAAGTGCAGGGAGTGCTGACATCGTACGTACGCGATCCGTACTCCGATGGGTCAGACCGAATCGACCTACTGCTCGAGGATGAGTACAACGTCGTGGAGATTCGCTGGACCGAGACCGGCATGCGCCAATCTGGCCGTGATGATGGACTTCCGGTGACCCTGCCGCCAATCGGAACAGTGGTCGAGGGAGTGGGGGAAGTCGTCGAATGGAACGGTAAGATATGGATTCAATCGCAGGGCGCGGGTGCCATCACCTACGATGCCAGTTGGGTGCCCGATGTTCACGTGCTCGACCTGACAGCACTTTCGCACAGTCCGAGTAATTACGCAGGCGACCTGATCACGCTCACTGGCTACGCCGGCGGAGTCATCGAAGCGAACATCACCCGTCAGACCTTCTCGCTGATGGATTCGCCCTCGTACAGCAACGCTGACCACATCGTGTCCGTATCGATGGAAGGGCGACTCACCCAGGCGCTCGAATCAGGCAGCAAGATCACAATTACCGGATGGCTGCGCTGGGACGAACGCTCGTTCCGCTGGCAATTGCAGACCCACGCCACGCAGATCGAAGTTCTGTGGGCGGCGGGAGCGAAGCGACTCTCATGGAGCTCGGACGCAGTCTATTGGTCGTACGATGTGGGTGCGTTGGTCACTCTGGAAGGGACGAGTTCCAATCAATCGGACGGTTGGTGGATTATGGGTCCGGGAGACGCGGGCGTGAATCGACTCTGCCTGCTGCCCTCACCTACTGACCAAGACGGTATCACACAGGACTGGACCGGCCGGCTGGTGTGGGAGGAACAGAAGGTGCAACTATGCCTCGACCACGGTTACGATGCTGAGTTCACCAACCCGACAGGAGAAATCGGCGAGGGTATGGTACCTCTGGGAGATGTGGTGCGCGACCCGAATGCGTATCGCAACCAGACGCTGAACTTCGAAGGTTGGAGCACCGACCCCATCTCTCCTGACTACAACAAGGGCTACTTCGCCGACGGGCCTGACTACTTCACCCGCTCCACGCGCGTGCGCATGGTTCTCGAGGGTGCCCGGGCTGAATGGCTGGAAGCCGACACCATGGTGCGCATCAACGCAACAGTCGTTTGGGATACTGCAGACGCACGTCTCATCCTACAGGTACACGCAATCACGGTCGTTGGGCCAACTCCCAACCCAATCACACTCTCCTGGACCGAGGGTTTCGATGACTGGCAATGGGACATCAACAAGCGGGTCAAAATCAGCGGTATCGCAACCAACGGTTCCAACGGAACGTTGTGGATTGCTCGCGAGGGGAGCGCCATCGGTGAACGACTCTGCCTGCTCGGTGACGGAACCGAACTTACTGCGCAGACCGCGGCAGGCTCGCAACCGCTTGACTGGGTAGGCCGGTTGACCACCGAAGAGAACGTGGCCGACCGAGAAGTGAAACTCTGTCTGGACCGTCGTTGAGACCTGATGGCGTTTGGAGAACTTGTGAGGTGAAACAATGGAGGTGTGGCTGGCGGAATACCTCTGGTTGATGGGGGCGTTCTTCATCGGCGTCTTCCTCGGATGCATGACCGGCCTAATCCCCGGGTTCCACGTCAACAATGTAGCCCTCATTGCGCTCAGCATGTCGCCGCTGGCGGTGGGAATCGGAATCCCTCTGTCTGCGGTGGCAGCGATTATTGTGGCGATGGGCTGTGTGCACACCTTCCTCAACTACATTCCTAGCGCACTGGTTGGTGCCCCCGACGGTGACACCGCGCTCGCGCTGCTCCCGGGGCACCGCATGCTGCTCGCTGGTCACGCCACGCAGGGTGTCTGCTACTCGGCGCGCGGCTCGCAACTCGGAATGATACTCGCGGTATGTCTGCTGGGGTTCGCCCGCTTACTATTCGGCGTGGACCCCGGGCTCGGCCTGTACGCCGAGAGTCGGGAGCTCCTCCCGTGGCTGCTGCTGGGGATCTCGTCCTTCCTGATTCTCACGGAGACGACCAGACTGCCCTGGCCGATATGGATGCGCGCCATGAGCAAGTCGTGGAAATTCGAATTGGCGGGCCGGACAATCAATCTGAGTTTCGGTGAGGATTCAAGAGTCGCCGGCATACTGGCGGCCACTGGTTTCTTCCTTCTGTCCGGGTTCTACGGCTGGGCTGTATTCGAACTGCCAGGCCGCTCACCAGTTGGAATGCCGAACGCCACCATGCTGATGCCTGGGCTTGCGGGCCTATTCGGTATCGCCAACCTGATTGACATCTACGTCACCACCTCCGAGATGCCTCCTCAGGAGGATGACTGGGAGATGCCCGCGATCAAACCACTGCTCATACCATGCTTCCTCTCATCGATCTGCGCTTCTGTGATGGCCATCCTTCCCGGGATGACCGCCGCTCAGGCGACTGTTGTAGTGATGAGCGCACGCAACTTCGTTGGTAAATGGAGGGATCCTGACTACATTCCCGCCGACTTCGAATACGGCCCTGGGCAGCAGGCGCACCCGGCGATGCTGGCGATGGCGGCTCGTCAAGAGGCTGAACAGGAGGCTGCAGGAGGCCCCCCGCCACTAGACCCATCTTCACCACCAGATGACTCCTTCTCCGCATCGGGGACCGGAGCGGGACTCGACCTGTCAAGAGACGAGGGTGGCGCGCTTTCGCTCAGCGGCGCCCCGCTCACGACAGATGAGGAGGCGATGCTGGCAAGCGCACGTTCCGAGGCGTTGACATCGCCCGACCTCGATCTTGAGGCACAGTCCAAGCAGCAGGACCTCGAGGTAATCGCCATCCTGTCGGCGACGAACACCGCGGTCACGGTAATGGTACTCGCCTTCCTCTACCTGGTGGGACGCCCACGTTCAGGCGCCGCGCTGGCTCTGAACATGATGTATCCCATCGACCCGTGGACCGCCATAGAGCCACCACCCGATTTCATCCGCCTGCTGGCGGTGACGATAGGGGCTGGATTCATTGCCGTCCCAATTATGCTCAAGGTTGCCAAGGGAATGCTCAAACTGCATGAGTTGATTCCGCTACGGAGCCTCGTTATGGGGGTGGTTGTGTTCGTCACGCTCCTAGTTTGGCTCTCGACAGGGTGGATTGGCATCGGGGTGCTCATCACGGGCACGGTGATGGGTTTGATGCCGCCGAGAATAGGGATACGTCGCAGCCATGGGATGGGCATCATCCTCGTACCGATCATGATCTACACCTTCGCCTCACAGGTCGATTCCTTCGGGTTCACTTGATAATTCAGGCCGACCAAGATGCTAATGGCCTAGATGCCTTACGAGGTTCTCCGAACCTCGCACGGAGGCACGCGTGATGACCGCCAGAACCTGTATCGCCACCTTGTTGTTGATTCTGACTTTGATTCTGTCCGCGAACGCTCCTCTACTGGCGGCAACACCTCAGGAACCCGCTGAAGCGAGTGCGCGCTCGACGGCTTGCAGTGGGAACATCTGTCTCTCGGAACTGCACATCAACGCCGCGGGAAGCCAAGAGACCGGCCCAGTCGGACCGTCTGACTGGTCGGCCGCAGAGTGGGTAGAGATCTACAACTCAGGTAGCTCCTCCGTCGATCTCTCCACTTGGTCAGTCGAGGATCACAACTCTCGTAGTCTGAGCATCAACACGACCACCATCGTCTGGCCGACCAACCCGTCGAACTCGATGATTGGGGCGGGACAGTACATGGTGATAGCTCGTAACGGTGACGGGCAAAGCTGCGGCAGTAGCAACTTCTGTATGACCAACAGTCAAGGTGTCGTCAATCTGTTCGACGGGTCGAACACTCAAGTTCATTCAGGAACATGGAACTCATATTCCGCGGAGGGCAAGACACGCATCGAGAATCCGGGTGACCCTGTCGCAGACTGGATCGAATCGAATGGCCTGACCGCCGGCCAGCCTAACGGCGGAGGCAGCACCGGACCGACGTGGTCGACCAGCGATCTGCGCATCTCCGAGTTGCTCCCTGACGCCTGGCCCTCCTACGACAACGACACCTACCCCGGCGGTGAATGGCTGGAGATCGAGAACACCGGCAGCGTGGCCATCGACCTCACCAACTGGTCTGTGGAGGACGGCACAGGTAATTCGATGCAAATCAACTCCACACATCTCATCGGGTCGAGCATGGTGATTGAGGCTGGTGCATTCCGTGTGGTGGCCGTCAACGGTGCGCGCACCTACGGCCTGTTCAACAACGGAGCAGGCAGCGAATCGGCCTTCCTCATCAACCCGGACGGTGACTTCGTCTCTGGCGCCAACTACTCTGGACCGACCCAAATGGGTCACGCCTACATCGCCCCGATGATTGGCTCTGGCGACTGGGTCACAGCTCTGTGGCCCACCCCTGGTGCCGCCAACGCCGTGCTCATCAACACCACCTCCGAGGTGCAGATCAACGAGGTGATGGTCAACAGCACTGCGACTTGGGGCGGCTATCCCTACGGTGAGTGGGTCGAACTGTATCACGCAGGCACCGGTAGCAGCATCGATCTGTCTGGTTGGAAGATGTTCAGCGGCACTGGCCAGAGCGTGACCGTGACCGACCTCATCGTTGACCGTAGTTCGGGTACGGGTTCGCTAATCGCCGTCGATGAGTACATCGTAGTCGATTTCCCACCATCAACCGCAATGCTGGTGATCAACGGCGACCAATTGTCGCTGGTGGACTCGCAAGGAGGAATCATCCAGACAGTCGAGTGGGGGGCAAACCCCGGCCAGAACAAGAGCATCATCCCGTACGACCCAGAAGACGTGACACAACCGTGGATGGTCGCCGGCTGGCAGACTCCGGCAGCCCCCAACCCGAACCAGTTGACCGGCTCGGTCAACTCCTCGACCGACCTGCGCATCTCCGAGATCATGGGCAACCCATCGGGCAGCGACAGCAACACGTATCCTGAGGGTGAGTGGGTCGAACTCGTGAACATCGGTAATGACACCCTTTCATTCGAGGACTGGCGACTCAAGGACGGGCGTAACGTATCGCTACACCTGAACGCCAACAGCATCCCTGGACTCGATGAGGCAGACCCGCTCGACTGGGAGTTGGGGGCGGGTGAATTCGTGGTCGTATGGCGCAACGGAAGCGGCATGAGCCTGCAGAACGGCGGGGACCTCCTGAGTTTGGTGAACCCCGATGGCGAGGTGACCCATCAGGTGACCTGGGACATCACACCGATGAACGGAACAGTGGTTCAGGGCGTGGCCATCGAAGACGATTGGGTGCCCTCACCCCATCCCACTCCCGGAGCAGAGAATCCAGAGTTCACCCAACCGTACACCGGCTCGAGTTCGGTGGAGATAAGCGAGGTGATGGCACAGTGCAGCGCAGGCACCCTGGCACTCGACGGGGATTGGTTGGAGTTGCACAACACAGGACTTACCGAGGTGAACATCTCCCGCTGGTTGGTGGCGAATGACAACAACGAGGCGATTGCCATCCGCGATGTCTTCGCGCTGCACTTCAGCGATGGCGCCATCGATTCGGCCCACCCGTGGTGGTCGCTGGCAGCGGATGGATATGTGGTCATCAAGCCGGAGAACAACGGATTCCTCTCCAACTTCAATGAGCAGATCGAACTCTTGGACCCTAATCTGAACAAGCGCCAGGAAGTGCACTGGTCGACCACTGAGAACTGCCGCAGCATCGAGGGTGATGCAAGCAACTGGGTCGATGACTGGACGGACACGATGTGGCCGACTCCTGGTGAAGCCAACCCGGTCCCGCAACCATGGGATGGGACAGACCCTGTGTTGTTCACGCGCATCATGCCCGGTCAGGTGAGCGGGCGCGACAACGAGTTCTTCGAGATCACCAACCTGGGTGATTCCAACGTCCAGCTGCTCGGTTGGAAATTCGTGCGCATCAAGGCGGATGGTACGAGCAACGACGGCACCTTCAGTGCCATCGGCCTCGGCCCGGGACAGTCGGTGGTAATCAGCCAGTCAGCAACCAACCTCTCCGAGGACGGTGGCATCGATGCGCTCGAGGGCAACGACGTGCTCGACTATCTGCCGTGGATGTATGATTCTGGCTCCTCGCTGCAACTGGTCGCTCCTGATGGAACGATCGCCGACACCGTGGTGTATGCAGGCGGTCTCGCCAGCGTCGAAGGCTGGTCAGGCCCAGCGGTGAGCACACCACCGGCGTCCTTCAATGGACTCGTGTTCATGCGCGGGGACGGATGCAACTCGATGCCGGACACGAACACCAGCGCAGACTGGGAAGTGCGTTGGCTGCGGCTCGGAGCCAGTCTGTTCTGTGATTCAGGCGACTTCTCCACCAGCGGTTCCATGACTCCGATGGTCTCGCCCGACGGCAGCCTCGACCAGATGCTCAACTGGCTGGACGCCACCACCGATTCGCTGCACCTTCATGTCTACGAACTGATGAGCGATGACTTGGTCGCAAAACTGATCGAACTCGCGAATGCCGACATCGATGTCACCGTGGTGCTCGAGGAGGACCCGCTCGAGGAGGGTGATGACCTGCGCAACGTGCGCGGCTACGCATACGATCTGGACGCAGGCGGCGTCGACGTCTACTGGATGGGCAACCCGCAGGGAGAAGACGCTCCACCCTCGCCCTACTCTTACATCCACAGCAAGGTGGCGGTGCGCGACGACACGAGCGTATGGATCGGTTCTGGTAATTGGAAGACGAGCATGTTCCCGCCATCCGACTGGTCCTCGAATCGTGACTGGGGGGTATTCATCGACTCACCCGATGTTGCGCAGTTGGTACTGACGCGGATGCTCTGGGATGAGAACCGCAGCCACCCACACCTAATCGACTACGACCCGAACGACCCAACCACTGGGCGCCCCTACGGGTGGTATCCCAGTACTGCCTCCGAATACGATCCGGTCCCTTCAACCGCCCCCATCCCAACCATCACCGGTGACTTCGACGGTCAGGTGTTCACCTGCCCTGATGACTGCATAGGGGGTATCGTCAACCTGTTGGATTCGGCTGATACGTCGATTGAACTCTCGTTGCAGGGCTTCGACATGGGTTGGCATTGGGGCTGGGGTGACAACCCGCTGGTGGCGGCGCTTGAGCGTGCGCTCGAGAGAGGGGTTCAGGTACGGCTGCTGATCAACGGATACTACGTCTGGGCTGACCCGGACATCCGAGCGACCGCGGACCACTTCAACAACGAATGGAACCGCACTCGTGGATGGGACGCAACCGCCGTCCTGATGTCGCCAGGGGAGCGCATCATCAAGTTGCATAACAAGGGAGTCATCGTCGACGGAGAGTCGGTACTCATCTCATCGATCAACTGGAACTCGAACGCCATCCTGCGCAACCGCGAGATGGGCATCGTCATCCACAACGCAGAGTTGACCCAGTTCTATCTCGACTCATTCGAAGAGGACTGGAACCGAGTGGACTCCTCCACCGACACCGATGGCGACAACATGCCGGATGCGTGGGAGATCGCTAACGGCCTGAATCGTACCTCTTCCATCGTTCCCGGCAGCAGCGCACCCGAGCAGGCGCACGACTTCGACAATGACGGGCTGGACAATCTACGCGAGTACAACGTCAGCGGAAACCCGCTCTCTAACGATACCGACCAAGACTGCATCTCGGACCTCGACGAACTAGTGTTCGCCGCGCTGATGGACATCGAGCAGAGTCTGGCGATGACCAGCCAGGACGCCGACGCCAACGGTGTTGCGGACGGAGAACAGACCGATTGTGGTGGGACGCTCTCTCCGCCCGAAGACGAGCCGGACGGTAACGACAACCTGACTACAGGCCCCAGCCTTCCTGAACGCGACAACCCGCTGGACTCGATGTCCGCCAGGTTCCTGATGGGACTGATGGCACTCACCGCTCTGGCGCTGCTCGGCGCGTTCGTGGTGATGCTGCTGCAAGGTCGATGGAGCTCAAAGGGCGTGGTGACCGACAGTCTGCTCGATTTCGACGAGCAGGGTGAGGGGCTCGTCGACCCGTTCACGGCCGACCTGACCACAGAAGCGGGCGCACCAGTGGACGAGGGGCCGAAGGTGGTGGATACGCGCGATTCAGCCGTGGCGCGCGACGACGGCATTTTCGGAGCACCTCAACTGGACGGATTCGAGTTCGAGGGCTGGACACCCAAGCAGGTGCAGGAGGCATTGGCATCTGGATGGACGATCGAGCAGTTACGTGAACACTACAAACAAGGGAACCAGTGAGGCCAACAGATGCAGGAACGCATCGCCAATCTGGTGGCACGCAAACGAGCGGGTGAAGCGTTCTCTGCCGAAGAGATCGACAACGTCGTCTCCGGTGTGACCGATGAGAGCCTCACCGATGCTGAGGTGACCGACTGGCTGCGGGCGGTGTTCGACTGCGGCATGGATGGCGCTGAGACGACCGCGCTGACACACGCCATGCTCCACTCAGGCACAGTGCTCGAATGGCCTGATGAGTGGGCGCATCTGGTGGTAGACAAGCACAGCACCGGAGGTGTCGGGGACAAGGTGTCACTTCCTCTGGCGCCCGCACTGGCCGCGTGTGGACTCAAGGTCCCGATGATTTCTGGTCGTGGCCTCGGACACACGGGAGGGACACTCGACAAACTCGAATCACTCCCCGGCTACCAAGTCACGCTCTCAATGAATGAAATCCAGGATGTCCTCGAGGATGTGGGCTGCCTGATTGCCGGCCAGACCGACGACATCGCACCCGCCGACCGCAGGATGTACGCGCTGCGAGATGTCACTGGCACAGTGGCGAGCAACCCCCTCATCACTGGGTCAATCGTGTGCAAGAAGGCGGCGGAGAATCCGAGCGCGCTCGTGCTCGATGTCAAGGTGGGCCGTGCAGCGTTCATGCGCACCGAGGAAGAGGCGCGCCAACTGGCAGAATCAATGGTCACCGCGGGCAATGGGCTGGGAATAGCGACGAGTGCCATCCTCAGCGAGATGGATGCGCCAATCGGTTTCGCCATCGGCAACTCGCTCGAAGTGCTGGAATCTATTGAGACCCTGCGCGGTGCCGGCCCGGGCGACCTCGAGGAACTGGTGTGCGTTCTCGGAGGAATCCTGCTCGCCGCCAGCAATTCAGCAGCAGATGCTGAAGAAGGAGCGATCATGGTCCTCGATGCGCTCCACGACGGCAGCGCCTTCGACAAGTTCCAGCAGATGTGTATCGCTCAGGGTACGGATGCCACCCTGTTCGAGTCGGAGCCCGCACTGCTCACCGGACTCGGCCTGCTCGATGCGTCCCTCAACAGCACTGAGGTGTGCGTCAGCGAGGCAGGCCATGTTTCAAGCATCGACGCCCTCGAACTGGCACATGTCGCCCTAGAATTGGGAGCAGGAAGGAAAGAACTCGGTGACGTGATTGACCACGGGGTCGGCATCGTGCTCGAAGCGCACATCGGTAGTGAACTGGAGGCCGGTGAGGCGTGGGCCACCATCTACCACCGGGGGGAACTCGAACATTCACTGAGGGGAAGAGTCGAGAATGCGGTGACATTGGCTGATGAGCCAGTGGAGCCGAGCAGTCGAATCATCGATGTCCTCGACTGAAACGCTCAAGCGGACGGCGCTCCCCTCGCGAATCGATGGAGGAGTTGGTGGCGGCGGCTGTTACTGCCGCGCACAAGGCGCACTGCCCGCATTCAGACCACCCCGTGGGCGCAGCTCTGGAAGCGGCGAACGGCTCGGTCGCCGTCGGCTGCAACGTGGAATCCGACTCCTATCCGCTGACCGTCTGCGCCGAACGCAACGCGGTTGCCAACGCCGTGGTTGCTGGGCTGTCCAACTTCATCCGTATCGTGGTGGTGTCGCCAGCAGGAGGCGCTCCATGCGGAGGCTGCCGCCAGGTGTTGTTCGAACACGGAGGGTCGGACCTGCAGGTGATCTGTGCCACATCCGAGGGTGAGGTTAATCTCGTCACCACCATCGGTGAACTGCTGCCGCACGCCTTCCGCTGGCAGCGGGATTGAGAATCTCATTCCGAGAAGCAGTAACTGACCTCTTGGAAGTCAGCGCGCATTGAATTGACATCGCCCTTCACCGCAGCCGGGTCCTCGCCAGCGATCAGCACGCGTGCGAACAGGCGCGCCACCTCCTCCATCTCACCAGTGCCCATGCCGTGCCGGGTGAGCTCCTGCACCCCGAGCCGCAAACCCGAGGGCGTCATCGCCTTCGTGTCACCTGGTAGCATGTTCATGTTCGTGATGATGCCCGCATCCTCCAATTGCTGGGCTGCCCTCGTACCCGCTCCCGAATCTGGCTCACCATGACAGGTGAGAATCTGATGGCTGGAGGTGTAACCGCGACTCTCGGCGGACACCTCGAATCCCTCCGCTGCCATCGCCGCCCCGAACGCCTGAGCATTCGCCACAGTATCCCGGGCATACGCCTCACCGAACTCCTGGAACTCGGTCATGGCGACCACCTTGCCAGCAACGTGGTGCAGATGGTAGGATGAGCAGACACCTGGGAAGATGGCGCTGTTTAGCCGACGGTGGAATTTCGGGTCATCCGAATTCGAGAGCAGGAAGCCGCCTTGTGGGCCGGGGAATGTCTTGTGTGATGACCCGGTCACCATGTCAGCACCCTCGCGCAGTGGGTCCTGAAACTGGCCACCGGCGATGAGTCCGAGCACGTGAGCCCCGTCGTACATCACCTTGGCACCGACCTCGTGGGCCACCTCAGACAATTCCTCCAATGGAGTGGGGAACAGGAACACCGACTGGCCAAACAGGCACATCTGCGGTTCCTCCTCCCTGATCATCTTCGCCGCGGCATCGATGTCGGGCTCCATCCGATCGACATCCCACGGATAGGTCACCAATTCCAGACCCCTGACTCCTACCGCGCCCATGCGTGCGTGCGATATGTGCCCACCATCCGCCGTAGACACGGCGCTGATCTTGTCGCCGGGCTGGGTGAGCGCCTTCAGCGCAGCCATGTTGGATACGGTTCCCGAGGTGCTCTGGATGTTGGCGAACTCGCAATTGAAAATTTGTTTCGCCAATTGGATTCCAAGCGACTCGATATCGTCGAAATCGTCGCACCCCTGGTAGTATCTCTTGCCGGGAAGGCCCTCTGCATAGCGACCGTGGAGGTCCGAGTCGCACACGCGGCGCACCAGCGGTGAGAGCACGTTCTCGCTGGCGATCATCGGCAATCCGTTACCGTAGAGCGACCCGCTGGCGTCTGTCGCATCGAGCACTGACTGTGCGAGTCGACGGTTCTCAGAGGTCACGGATTGGGTGGTGTC
>CAZUBQ010000002.1:98091-107700 GCA_964618995.1 uncultured Candidatus Poseidoniales archaeon
CTGTTGGCCATCAAACCGATGCTGGAGAACTCTATCGAACACGGATGGTCTGGTCTGTTGCTCGTGGTCGCCGGGGGAGTATTCTATTCCCTCGGTACCATATTCTACCACAAGAAGAGGTTGGCGTACAATCATGCCATCTGGCATCTGTTCGTTCTGGCAGGCAGCATCACCCATTACTTCGCCGTGCTGACCTACGTGATTCCGTTCCCGACCTGAGCCCTCACAGGCGGGAAAAAACGCATGGTGTTTTCATCGACACCTGATGTGATTGTACACACTTAGTAGAACTATTATCACTCCTAGTCTTTTAGCCCACCGAGCACCATGAAGTGATGCATGGTCGAGCCAGTCATCGCTGCTTGGCGTCGTTCGCCATTCACTCCTGTGAGGGGAGGGGGTCTGGCGGACATCCGGCCCGATGAGTTCGCGGCGCAGGTCGTCAAGGCGCTGCTCAGCGATTTCGACATCCCAACGGAAGCCCTCGAAGACCTGTTGCTGGGGTGTGCCTTCCCCGAGGGTGAACAGGGACTCAACGTGGCGCGGATGGTCACCTTCCTCGCTGGACTCCCGTCAAGTGTGGCCGGTGCGACCGTCAACCGCTTCTGTGGCTCATCGATGCACACAATTCACACTGCGGCGGGGGCGATCGCCATGGGTTCCGGAGATGCGTTCCTGTGCGGCGGAGTCGAGTCGATGAGCCGCATCCCCATGACCGGATTCAACCCGATGCCGCATCCAGGGCTGGCCTCGGAATGGCCCGAGGTGTTCTGCTCGATGGGGGTCACCGCCGAGAACCTGGCCAAGGAGTTCAATATCGAGCGAGGGCAGCAGGATGAGTTCGCGCTGCGCAGTCACCAGAAGGCCGCAGCTGCCCGAGACGCTGGAAGATTCTCAGAGGAGATCGTCCCCGTCGCCAACGGTTCAGTGGACGTAACCGAGGACGGTTGCATTCGCGCTGATACTTCGTTGGAGGTGCTCGCCGGCCTCAAGCCAGCATTCGATGCTGACGGCACCGTCACCGCCGGCACCTCCTCGCCGCTGACAGATGGCGCGGCTGTCGTGCTGGTATGCTCGGATGAGTTCGCTGCAGAGCAGGGGCTTGAGCCACTGGCGCGCATCAAGTCGATCGCTGTAAGCGGCTGCGAACCGGAACGAATGGGCATCGGTCCGGTCGAGGCGAGCAGCAAGGCGCTCTCCAGGGCGGGCATCACGCTCGATGACGTGGGAGTGATCGAACTGAACGAAGCGTTCGCAGCCCAGTCACTGACGGTCATTCAGGAACTTGGAATCGATGAGGCGCGGCTGAACATCGATGGTGGCGCCATCGCCCTCGGCCATCCGCTCGGAGCGAGCGGTGCACGCATCACTGGAAAGGCAGCCAGCCTGTTGCAGAGAGAGAATGCGCGCTATGCGCTGGCCACGATGTGCATCGGTGGCGGCCAAGGAATCGCCACTGTGCTTGAAGCGATGAACGGGGGCGTGTGAGCATGGCGTTCGAGCGGGTAGTGGTCATCGGTTCGGGAGTGATGGGCGCTGGCATAGCCGCCCATTGCGCCAACGCCGGCTGCTCGGTCGTACTGCTAGACATCGTTCCTGACGGTGCCGACGACAGGAACCAATTGGCCGATTCAGCTGTCAAACAGATGCTGAAATCAGACCCTGAGATGCTGATGCTCCCTGAATACGCGGAGCGCATCGAGGTCGGTAACCTCGAAGACGACCTAGAGCGGCTTGCGCAAGCCGATTGGATTGTCGAGGTCGTGCTCGAGCGACTGGACATCAAGCACACCGTGTTCGAGATGATCGAAGCGCATCGCCGTCCCGGCTCGCTGGTCACCTCGAACACCTCCACAATCCCGAGAGCGAAGTTGATGCAGGGGATGCCGGATTCGCTCGCTCGCGAGTTCATCATCACGCACTTCTTCAACCCGCCCCGTTACCTCCCACTGCTTGAGATCGTGGCCGGCGACGAAGTGGACTCGGAACTGCTCGATTCATTCTGTGAGTTCGCCGAGATCGGCCTGGGCAAGCGGGTCATCGTCTGCAACGACACCCCCGGATTCATCGGCAATAGGATTGCGATGTTCTTCGGACAGAGCGCCATCAACGCGACAGTCGATCTGGAACTCACCGTGGAGCAGACGGATGCGATGCTCAGCCGCCCGATCGGGGTGCCCAAGACAGGGGTCTTCGGACTGTTCGACCTGGTCGGAGTGGACCTGATCCCGCACATTCTCGACAGCATGCTGGGAGAACTTCCCGAGGACGATGGCCTGTGCCAGATAGTGGCGCATCGGGAGATGCTCGAAGAGATGATCGCTGACGGATGGGTCGGGCGAAAGGGGAAGGGTGGCTTCTACCGCTTGAACACCGAAGACGGCAAGCGGGTGAAGGAAGCGCGCAACCTGCAGACCGGAGAATACGCACCTGCCGACCGCAGGGCTGCCTTCCCGAGCGCCAAACGGGGCAAACTCGGTATCAGGCAGGTGATGGAGCATGGTGACACTGGCTCACAACTCGTGCGAAGAGTGGTCGTGGACACGCTCGCCTATGTGTGCGGACTGATTCCTGAGGTGACCGATTCGATCGACGACATCGACTCGGCGATGCGCGTCGGTTTCATGTGGAAGCGCGGTCCGTTCGAGATGATTGACGACATCGGCGCCGACTGGCTCGTAGCCGCCCTGGAAGAGGACGGCAAGCCGGTGCCTGAATTTCTGGCACGGGCAGCCGATTCGGGTTGCTACAAGGTGGAGGGCGGTGAACTTCTCTCCCTGACTCACTCTGGAGAGCACGAGGTGTGCGAGCGCCCGCTTGAAGCGCTGACAGTGGCGGACCTCAAGCGGCGCGGAGCACCGCTCAAGAAGAACGGGTCCGCCTCACTCTGGGATCTAGGCGATGACGTCCTGCTCGTCGAATATCACTCGAAGATGAACGCCATGGACCCGTTGAGCATGGAGATGCTGCTGTCCGCGGTCGAGGAAGCGGAATCCGGTGACTGGAAAGGAATCGTCATCGGAAACGACGGTCAGCACTTCTGTGCCGGTGCCAATCTCGGCCTCGCACTGATCGCCGCCAACCTCGGTGCCTGGAAAGAGATTGAGCAGTTCATCCAGCTCGGTCAGGACGCCTACATGGCACTCAAGCACTGCAATGTTCCCGTCGTATCGGCCTCGACCGGCATGTGCGTCGGCGGCGGTTGCGAGGTGCTGCTTCATTCCGATGCGGTGCAGGCGCACGCGGAATCCTACATCGGGCTGGTCGAGGTGGGCGTCGGCATCATCCCCGCATGGGGTGGCTGCAAGGAGATGCTCGGCCGGCTCGCAGCCAACGGTCACGCACCCAAGGGTCCGATGGGCCCGGTGATGACCGCCTTCGAGATCATCGGATTGGCCAAGGTGGCGAAGTCGGCCCGTCAAGCCGAGAAGATCGGTTATCTCGGAGGAAACACCCGCATCACGATGAACCGCAGCCGGCTGCTCAACGACGCCAAGCAACTCTGCCTTGAACTGTCAGTCGACTACGCCCCGCCAGAACCGTTCACGTTCCAGCTTCCGGGTAAATCCGGTCGCGCCGCTCTCGAGATGGCTGTACGCGACCTCGCCCTGTCGGGAAAAGCGACCCCGCATGACGTCGTCGTAGTCGGGGAACTGGCCACCGTGCTCAGCGGGGGGGATACCGACCATCTTGCTGAACTCGATGAAGAGGACCTGCTGGAACTCGAACGCGCTGCCATTCTGCACCTCTCCCACGATCCTGCGTCGCTCGACAGGATGCAGCACATGCTGGAGAAAGGGAAGCCACTGAGGAACTAGGAGGGGATGATATGGGGAGTTACAAGGCGCCACTCGATGACTATCGATTCCTCATGCATGAGTTGTTCGATTACACCGACATCGCCCCGCGAATCGGCCATCCGGATCTCGACGCTGAACTGCTCGACATGATGCTCGAGGAGTGGGCGACGTTCATCGAAGAGGTGTGGTGCCCTTCCAACCGCATCGGCGACGAGGAGGGCCTGACATTCTCCAAGGGGACCGTCACCATGCCCCCCATGCTGGTCGATGTCTGGAGACAAACGATCGAGTCCGAGTGGATGGCCGCGCCGTGCGATGAGGAGTGGGGCGGCCAAGGCCTGCCGCTGTTCTTCCGCACCGCCTGCGACGAGATCGCCATCGCCGGGAATATGTCGCTCGCCGTCATCGGCGCACTGAATCTCGGAGTCTACGACCTGATCCATGACCACGGTGAGCAGCATCTGAAGGAGGAGTACCTCCAGAAGTTGACCACAGGTGAGTGGTGCGGCACGATGGCGATGACAGAAGCGCACTGCGGCACCGATCTCGGCATCCTGAAGACCAAGGCAGAGGCGAACCCGGACGGCAGCTGGTCGGTGACAGGAACGAAGATCTTCATCACCGGTGGTGAGCACAACCTCGTAGACAACATCGTGCACATGGTGCTGGCGCGGCTTCCAGATGGACCCGAAGGCACGAGAGGAATCAGCCTGATCTGCGTTCCGAAGTTCCTGCCCGATGGCAACGGGGGTATCGGGGAGCGCAACGGCGTCAACTGTGTCAGCATCGAGAAGAAGATGGGGCTGCACTCTTCGCCGACCTGCGTCTTGGATTTCGACGGGGCGAAAGGCTGGCTGGTCGGAGAGAAGCACACCGGAATGGCCCTGATGTTCGAGATGATGAATCGCGAACGGCTCTCGACGGGGATGATGGGTCTAGGACTCGGTGAAGCCGCTTACCAGAACGCACTGGCATGGGCGAAGGAGAGGCGCCAAGGCCGTGATCTGAAGGGAATCAAGGATCTCGAGCAGGACGCTGACAACATCCTGCGCCACCCTGACGTTCGTCGTATGCTGCTACGCAGCAAGGTGAACATGGAAGGGATGCGGGCGATGGGGCTCTATGTGGGGCTGCAGATGGACCTCGCGGAACATGGCGAGGGAGAGGAACAGGAGCGAGCAGAACGGCTGGTCGCCTTGCTGACTCCGATGGTCAAGGCACATTTCTCCGATGTCGGCGCAGAGACCGCCGATGAGTGCATCCAGGTTCTAGGAGGGGCTGGCTACATCCGCGAGTCAGGTGTGGAGCAGTACTTCCGTGATGTGCGAATCGCACGAATCTGGGAAGGAACCAACGGAATCCAAGCACTCGATCTCGTTGGACGAAAACTACCAATGCAGATAGGTCGAGCGCTGCGCGACCTGCTCTGGCCGATTCTCGAGTTCATCGAAGAGCACAGGGACAATCCGGACATGGCCCCATTCACCAAGCCCCTCTACCAAGGTGTGCGTGGCCTGCAGCAACTGACAC
This sequence comes from uncultured Candidatus Poseidoniales archaeon, assembly GCA_964618995.1. Classification (GTDB taxonomy): domain Archaea; phylum Thermoplasmatota; class Poseidoniia; order Poseidoniales; family Thalassarchaeaceae; genus JAKUTA01. Next base: position 103,422 of record CAZUBQ010000002.1, read on the forward strand.
TGTTGCTGATGAGCGAGGGGATGGCCAACCCCTACTTCCTGGCGGCAGGAGCTACCGAGTACACCCGCTACTTCAGCAACATCATTCTCGCTTGGCTGTGGGCGCAGATGGTGCTCATCTGCCTTCCCAAGCAGGATGAGAGCCCGTTTCATGCGGCGAAGATCGCTTCGGCGAGGGTCTTCTTCGAGCGCATCTACCCTGAGACCATCGCTCTCGCTGCCAAAGTGCAGGCGGGTCACCGTTCACTGATGGACTATCCCGTGGAGATGATGTGATGTCGGTCACAAACAGGTCAACGCATTCGCGTGAACCGATCCCCTACCGCCCAGCCGGCTCAGCCGCATATTCGTCCTCCCTGTCATACCAAGACCACAGCACGCTCGCCGTCATCGCCACCGGTGCACTCGGGCTGACGCTGCTCTGGTGGGTGGTTCCAGAGTTCGCCTGGTCCGCCTGGGCATGGATCGGTATCGCGCTGACCCTCGGATACGCCGCAATCCGCGGACACGAGAAGCTGGTGCGCTGGCGAGTGCTCACCTCACCACCGCTGATGCCCGAGCGGGTCGGCCATCCAGATTGGACCTGGTTCCGCTACACCGGATGGGGCGGCGACAGACTTCCCGCCTACCTGCTTGAATCGGAGAGCAAGTCGAGTGAACTCGTGCTGGCCCTGCATGGTTGGGGATCCTGCGCCGGCCGCATCGAGCAGCGCATGCTGCACATGCACGATCAGGGCATGCACATCCTCGCTCCCGACATGCGCGGACACGGCTCGGCCGGGCTGCGCGAGGAGTGGACCGGACTGAAGATGCTCGCCGACATCGAACTGCTGCTCGACAGCTTCCAATCCGACGCCAAGCGACTCGGCGTCGAACGCATCCACATCTACGGGCACAGCATGGGCGGATTCCTCGCCTTGCGCCTGGCCTCCCATCAGTCCGGTTGGTGGAAGGGAATGGTCGGCTCGGCGATACTTGAGTCGCCGGTCACCTCGTTCCCGCTGCTCATCAAGATAATCCATCCCGGGCCGCTCGGCAGACTCCTGCTCCCATTGACTCGCAAGGCGATTCGGAACGAGTACGAACGCATCCATCCCGACCTGAACGTGCGCTGGGATGGCGCACAGGTACCGAACTGGGGCATTCCCGACCTGCCGGTGCTGGTGCTGCAGGCCGGTGGCGACAAGCGAATCGGTAACGCCCATCTCAATAGACTCACTCCGCACCTGCCCGCCGATGCTGTGGTGCAGGTGCTGACCACTCTGGACCACTCATCACTATCCGATTCCCCCGAACGACGAGAACTGCTGGAGGCGTTCCTGAGCGGCCGCTTCGGTATAGGTGTCAGATCTGATGGGTGAAAGAATGCATGAGGAGATTGGAACGATGTTGAAACGGAAATTCGAAAGGGCGAGTAAACGCGTGTGGAACCTGACTGAAAAACCATCGAATGGAACCCTGCTGCGCTTGTATGCGCTGTACAAGCAAGCGACCCAAGGCGATGTAGATGGACGCAAGCCGTACTCCAAGGGTCAGAAGGCGATCGCCAAATGGAACGCCTGGTTCGGTGTCAAGGGAACCGCCAGTGAGGATGCGATGAAGTCATACATCGAACTCGTCGACTCCCTGCTCGCCTGAGGTGTGGTTGGATGAGCGAAACCACCCTCGCTGGCCGAACTGTGCTGGTGACAGGGGCGAGCCGTGGCATCGGGCAGGCGATCGCGCTCAGAGCCGCTGCAGATGGCGCCAACGTCGTCATCGCCGCCAAGACCTCCGAGCCACATCCGAAACTTCCCGGGACCATCCATAGCGTGGCAGCTGAAGTGGAACAGGCAGGTGGTCACGCTCTGGCAGTGCAGGTGGATCTGCGCGACGAGGAACAGGTTGTCGCCGCCGTTGAGGCCACCGTGGAACGGTTTGGGGGAATCGACGTGCTGGTGAACAACGCCGGCGCGGTGTTCATCGCCCCGACTGAACACACCTCATTGAAGCGGTTCGACCTGATGCACCAGATCAACATGCGCGGCGCGTGGCTGATGTCCAAACTGTGTGCACCGCATCTAGCGAACTCCGAGAATCCACACATCGTGATGATCTCTCCGCCGCTCGACCCGCATCCGCGCTGGCTGGCTCCGCACCTCGCCTACACCCTGTCGAAATACGGGATGAGCATGGCCGCTGTCGGGCTGGCCGCCGAACTGGCGCCTGCAGGCATCGCGGTCAACGCGGTCTGGCCGAAGACCACCATCGCCACTGCCGCCATCCTGAACTTGCTGGGCGGTGAAGCGGTGGCTCGTCGCTCGCGGCATCCGGAGATGGTGGGCGACGCCGTGCACGCCGTAGTCACCCGTCCAGCCTCGGAATACACCGGGAATCTAGTGTTCGACGAGGATGTCCTGCGCGAAGTGGGCGTTGAAGACTTCAGCCGTTACGCCGTCGACCCTGAGGCCGAACTTCAACCAGACCTTTACACTCCTGAGTTCCGCGGACTGGGCTGAGCCAGCTCACGTCTGTTGCCACTCGTCGCCTTCCCAGCGGAGCAGTGTTCCATCGGCCTGACGATACCAGTTGACACCGTGTTCATCGGTCCACTGCTCCTCCTGCGCCGCTGGCTGCTCATCCAGCAGAGAAGTTGCTTCGGAGACATCCGGTAGTGCGGGCTCGTCAGACATGGATAGTTGGGCTGCCGCGGCGGCGGCGATCTCGGTGTGCAACGGCTCTACCGGCGCTTGCGAAATCGCGCCCGAGTAGAGGGCATCCGGCTCATCGTCGTCATCCTTCTTGCGGCGGAAGGCGAGCACCAACACGACCATCGCCGCGATGAACAACAGCGACCCCACAGCCGCGATTATCATCGCGGTCTGCGAGATGCCCTTCGGTTCCTGTTCCCCATGCGAAGCGAGCGTCTTGTCCGCGTCGAACGGGAAGAAGTCGCTGTTGTCTCCGACACCGTCGCCATCGCTGTCTAGATGTTCCGCCGGGTCGAACGGGAACGCATCTTCATCGTCCATCCAGCCATCGGAATCAGAATCTATCTGCGACAGTGAGCACCCATCAGAGTCCGCCGCCTCAGCCACTGGTGTGCCATCACAGTCGTCGAGATCATCTGTGATCCCGTCGTCATCGGTGTCCTTCTGGCTGTCCGCGCAGCCGACAGAATCCACCTGGGTTCCAGATGGAGAACCGGGGCAGATGTCGATGTCGTCCCTGACGTAGTCTGAATCGGTGTCCTTCTGGCTGTCTGCGCAGCCGACACCATCGACCATCTGGCCAATCGGGGTCATCGGACATTCATCCACGGCATTGTTGACGGTGTCGCCATCGGTGTCCCGCTGCACATCAGCGCAGCCGGTGCTGTTGATCAGGGCACCAGCTGGTGTTCCGGGACAGTCGTCGAGGGGGTCCAGCACCGTGTCGGCGTCGGTGTCGTCGATGCAGCCATCTCCGTCGTTGTCCCAGCCGGTGGAATTGACCGTTGGACACTGGTCAACATCATCCTTCACGAGATCTCCGTCAGTGTCGTCGATGCAGCCATCCGCGTTGGAATCGAATCCCGATGCGTCCTCCAAGCGACAGATGTCCGTGTCATCCTTCACGCCATCTCCGTCGGTGTCGTCGATGCAGCCGTCTCCGTTCGCATCGTATCCCGAGGCATCCTCGTTAGCGCACAGGTCAACATCGTCCAGCACTCCGTCGTAATCGCTGTCGTCGATGCAGCCGTCGTTGTCGTCATCGTATCCGCTCGCATCCTCGCTCGGACAGATGTCGACATCGTCCATCACTCCGTCATTGTCGCTGTCACGCTCGGAGTCCGCACAGCCGTTCTCATCTACCGCGAGGCCTGCGGGAGTGTCCGGGCAATCGTCCGAGTTGTTGCCCAGCGGGTTGTCTCCATAGCCATCACCATCTCGGTCGTACCACTGGCTGGAGTCGGTTGGGAAGACGTCCGAGTTATTCCCCTGAGGGTTGTCACCGTATCCGTCTCCATCCTGGTCGAACCATTGCGAACCGTCGGTTGGGAAGGCGTCCGGATTGTTCCCGAGTGGGTTGTTCCCGTAGCCGTCACCATCGGTGTCCTCCCACTGCGTACTGTCGTTGGGGAAGGCGTCCGGGTTGTTGCCCAGCGGGTTATCTCCGTAACCGTCTCCATCGGTATCCTCCCACTGCGTGCCGTCGTTGGGGAACGCATCCGAGTTGTTGCCCAGCGGGTTATCGCCGTAGCCGTCTCCATCGGTGTCGTTCCACTGTGTGTTGTCAGATGGGAATGCGTCTGGGTTGGC
>CAZUBQ010000002.1:107800-111225 GCA_964618995.1 uncultured Candidatus Poseidoniales archaeon
CTCCATCGGTGTCGTTCCACTGTGTGTTGTCAGATGGGAATGCGTCTGGGTTGGCACCTAACGGATTGTCACCGTAACCGTCGCCATCGGAATCCTCCCACTGCGTGCTGTCGGTGGGGAAGGCGTCCGGGTTGTTGCCCGCGGGGTTGTCACCGTAGCCGTCTCCGTCTTGGTCAGACCACTGCGTCCCATCCTGTGGGAAGGCATCGGGGTTGGTCCCGCTCGAATTGTCACCGTAGCCGTCGCCGTCTTGATCAGACCACTGTGTGCTGTCTGTTGGGAAGGCGTCCGGATTGGTCCCGTTCTGGTTGTCACCGTAGCCGTCGCCGTCTTGATCAGACCATTGTGTTCCATCCTGTGGGAAAGCATCGGGGTTGGTCCCGTTCGAGTTGTCACCGTAGCCATCACCATCTGCATCAGACCATTGGCTAGCATCGTTGGGGAAGGCGTCAGAGTTGTTTCCGTTCGCATTGTCGCCATAGCCGTCACCATCGGTGTCCGCCCACTGAGTGGGGTCGAAGGGGAAGGCGTCGAAGGCGTCGTTCACACCATCATTGTCCGTGTCCCGCTGTGTCGAAGCACACCCGTTCTGGTCGACCGTCGCGTTAGATGGCGTGTTCGGGCAGAGATCGTTCTCGTTCCAGACACCATCTTGGTCATCATCGTTGAAGATGGTGAAACATGACGTGTCCCAATCGAGTAACGAACCGTTCACGTCGTACAGGTATGTGTCAGCGCAGTAAACCGAGCTCATCGTCGGGGTGACGAAGTTCCACGAGAAGTTCATGCTGGAACCAGTGGCAGTGAAATTGGTGTACGCCGAGTTATCCCAGGTGGTGCTGTTGGTGTACCAGTAGACGAATGACTGGATTCCGTAGGTGTCGCTGACCGTCAGGTCGTGCGTGCTTGAGTAGACCGTGTTCGATGCGGATGCGTTGTTGGTGGTCACGCTGGTCACCGTGACACCGGGCCAGGTAGGCGTGAAGCAGTCCTCGTGGTATCCAACAGGCACGTTGGTCGAGTTGTAGAGTACTACGTTCAGACAGCGCTGCGCACCGCTGTTGGGCTGGTTCCATCCGAGATTGATCGCCTGCGAAGTGCCCGATGCGGTGAAATTCCCGTTGCCCGACTGCAAGTAGGTGGTTCCGCTACCGATGTATAGGTACCATTGGTACGAGTAACTCTCACCGTTGGTGAGATTCTGAGCATCCAACGTGCCGCTGGTATCCGATGTCACGGTCGCTTCCATCATCTCGAAGTAGAGGCAATCCATGTCGTCGTCGATATAGGTGCCCAGCGAGGCGTCGTACATCTCCCCATACAAGCAGTACCAACTCTCTGCTGCATCCCACCAGTACCAGACCGGCTCACTGTGAGTCGTCGAGTTCGCTGTCCAGTTCAACGGCACGTAAGCCAACGTGGTGAAGTTGCTACCGTTCCATGACAGCAGATAGACGTCCAAATCGTACGCCGCGTTGTTCGTCAGGTTGGTCATCAAAAACTCGCCGTCCGTGCTGTTGTACATCACCGTCTGCACGTTTCCTGTCGCCGCGGTGGCGTTGGTGGCGGCGAACATCCAGATGTCCAGTGTGTAAGTGCCGGATCCCGTGTACGCATCGATGACGATGTAGACGTTCGAGCCACCGACCGTGGTGCCGTTGCTCGTAACCGTTTCAGGGTTCAAGAAGTAACTTGAATCGATGATGCTGGTGGCTTGGGAATTGACCAGATAGAGATCCATGTCGTTGCTGGCTCCGAACGACAAGTTGGCGGATATGCCATATCCAGTCGGCACCGTGATGTTGTACCAGTCATCCATATCAGTCTGGTCAACATATCCGGTGTACTGTTGATGATTTCCTGGAGTCAAAGTGTAGGCCGTCGAGGCGTTGTCCCCTACATCACCCCCTGAACCGGCGTCGTTCTGCGCGCTCGAGTTGACAGCAGTGGTAGTCAAGTTGTACGTGTTGATGTCCCCAAGCCATCCGTAGACATAGATGTAGTATGGTCCCGCAGTAGAGTTGAGGACGGTGAAACTCTCGTCATCCGAGGTGGATGTTGAAGCGCCAACGTAGGTGGAAGCGTTCGCACCGCGATAAATCTCCATATCGAGGTCGCCACCGGAATGGGAGAAGGTGATGTCAATTTGGAGGCGTTGGCCACCAGTTGAGTTGAAGGTGAAATAATCTTCATCCGTCGAATTGTGAATCGTCAGATTCCCTATCGATGACTGAATGGCGATCGTGCTGGCAGTCGCAGGAGTGTCGTTCGGTTCGTAGGGGTCGGGCGTCAATACAGCAGGACTGCTTCCGCCACCGATTGTGAAGTAAGCGGTGGTATTCGTCAAGGAGTTCCCGGAACCGTCGGTAAGTTCGCCGTTGATTGTGTAGTTTCCGGAAAGCAGAGGAGTAATCCAACTCGCACCATAGCTCATGCTTCCGGATACGTTGCTGATGCTGCCGTAGTCGAAGGAGTACAGAGTGCCAGACGGATAGTAGATGAAAACCCACCAGTAGTACGAGTTGCTGCCATTGAGGTTTGCCAGATCAACACTGGCCGAATTGTTCGTCACGTTGGAGAGAGCGATGGTCTCGTTCAATGCGGTACCGCCACCTCCGCCTATCGTGAAGTAGTTGGTATGACTTGTTAGATGGCTATTGTTATTGTTGGCGTCCAACAATTGGGAGACCACGGAGTAATTCCCTACAGTCGTAGGTGCAGTCCATGACGCGAAAACGGTCATGTTAGTGTTGCTTGGAGTGAATAGAGCCGAATCATAGTCATGGAGATTACTACCGCTGTCATAGACAAAGACCACCCAAGTGTAGTTTGTGCTGGTGAAAAGATTGGTCAGCGTCAAGGTACATCCACTACTACTCACGTTGCTGGATGTGATTTCCGCGGCGTCGGTCATTACGAAGTAGGTTGTATAGTTGACAATCGCCTGGAATGAACTGTCAGTCAACAGGGCGAGCACAGTGTAATTGGCATTCACAGTTGGCTTAACCCAAGTGAAATTGAACTGGCCATTGGTGGTGTTGGTGATGGATCTGTATCCGCTACCGGCGTAGAGGCTGCCATCGGGATTGTAGATGAAGCCCCACCAGTAGTATGAGTTGCTCGCATTGAGGTTTGCTACATCCACATTCGCCGAAGCGTTCGTCAAGTTGGAGAGTGATACAGTTGGAGCCAGTACCGTACCTCCACCACCACCTATCATCCGACAGTTTGCGCTGCTGTTATCCAGCAGTGTCATCGATCCGTACTCGTACAGAGTCGCGTTGAGACAGTAGTACCCTGCGGAGATATTGCTCCAAGCGTTCCAGACATAGTCAACGAATGAACCCTGGGTCACATTCAGGTGGTTGACCGTGCCACTGTTGTAGGTCTGGTTGTCCTTCTCCATCGTCCAGTGAGTGGTGTAA
>CAZUBQ010000003.1:0-1829 GCA_964618995.1 uncultured Candidatus Poseidoniales archaeon
GGACACATCTACGGTCACATCGGCGATGGACAGTGGACCACGTATCAGGTAGGGAAGCACCTCTTCTCCGAACCCATGGCTTACCTCGACTCCGAGCGCGCGCACGAGGTCGACCAGTGCCTGCGAATGTCTGGCCCTGAGCGTGGCATCACCGTCGAGCATCACCGGACAGTCGAGTCGTGCTGCCGCGACCGTCAACAGCCTGAGTACCGTTCCCGAGTTGGCACAGTTGAGCACGCTGGCCGGTCTTGCCAATCCATTGGCCCCCACGCCGTGAATCACCCACGCTCCATCCCCATGCTCGATGTTCACGCCCAACTGTTGCAGACAACGGGCCATGCTCTCGACGTCCCCGCCCGGAGTACCGCTGAAGCGCAACGTGACTTGCTTCTCACCTTGAGCAGCCAGCAGTAGCCAGCGCAGCATGTGACTCTTCGAGGGAGCGAGTTCCCAGACAATTGGATCAGCGGGGGTGAGTGGCTCTATGCGGGTTGTCTCGGGTTCGACCGGGGGGTCCCAGCGCCCCCCGCGCGCCCGGTAAGATTCGAGATTCACCATCGGCCCCCCTGCTGCCGACGCGTGGCCTCGCCCTCAAGAGGTTCGGGGCGGACTCAGTTGGTCGCTGGCAGCGTGACCGACATGATCTCGCCACTGCTGCGGCCACCCCCGCCATCGTAGAGCATGCGGAACACCCAGTCGCCTTCGTCGCTGCCGACGGCGGCGGCGTTGATGACGAAGTAATCGCCGCGATTGACGGTGAAGCCAGCATCCCTGTCGTGGAACGAGACATTGGCCCCGGAGACCCCGTAGACATTCGAGTCAGAGGTATGCCCGGAGACCAGCGTGGCATTGGAACTCAGAGGTGGAACCACCTGGAACTTGATGCGAAAGGTCTCGACCTGCTGCGACATGTCGGTGATGGTAACCACCTGATACCCGTTGTCCAAGGCTCTGACGTTGGCGTTAGCCAGGGGCACGCCCTTTTCCGGAGCGCTGACAGTGCCGGACATCATCATGTAGACTCCTCCGGCGAGCAGGACGGTGATCGCCAGCAGCAGGATGGTGGCGATGACCGGAGACACCGCGAACTCCGCTTGTTCACGCCGCGGCTGTCCCGCGGTCGCCGCTCCGACTCGCCAGCGCCGCGCCTGCTCCATCAGCCACTGCTTACAGCCGCTCGCCCTTCAACCCAACGCCTGTAGGAATCTGAACAAAGGCCGAAGTGCTGATGCGTAACAGTCCAGAGATGTCACAATCCAATCATCGGGCCAGCATTCATTTGCTCTATCGGCGCGCATTCACCGCATGCGGCGTGAAGCGATATTCCCGGTCTTGGTACTGGCTCTTCTGCTAGGGAGCATCATATTCCTGCAGTCATATGCGAATGATCCTGTGATTGTATCCACGCTGGGTTGCACGGATTCCAATGCGCTGAACTACGATCCTGTGGCCGACGAGGATGACGGTTCGTGCACCTATGCGCAATCACCTACCGTGATGGGATGCATGGATGTGAACGCGACCAACCACGATGCCAATGCCACCGTGGATGACGGTTCTTGCACATATCCGCCCCCTGATGTTCCCGGATGTACTGACCCAGCTGCCACCAACTACGATGCCAACGCTACCATCGATGACGGGTCCTGCACGTATCCGCCTCCAGATGTTCTTGGATGCACAGATGCCAACGCCACCAACTATGATGCCAATGCGACCGTGGATGACGGTTCTTGCACATACCAGCCTCCAGATGTCCCCGGATGCACTGACTCAGCTGCCACCAACTACGATGCCAACGCTACCATCGATGACGGGTCCTGCACGTA
>CAZUBQ010000003.1:1929-60676 GCA_964618995.1 uncultured Candidatus Poseidoniales archaeon
TATCCGCCCCCTGATGTTCCCGGATGCACTGACCCAGCTGCCACCAACTACGATGCCAACGCTACCATCGATGACGGGTCCTGCACCTACCCGCCCGCCGTCGGTTGCACCTACCCCTCAGCACTGAACTACGATCCGCTCGCGGTCGTCTTCGATGATTCCTGCATCTTCCCTGGACCGCAGGTCGGCCTTGACCAAGCGACAATCGACCAAGCGACGGGAGAGTTACGAATTCTCGTGATGATGGGGAAGTTGGCCAATCAGACACCGATTACCACACCTGCAGAAGAAGTGGCCCTCATGGATTTCGTCACGGGTTGGTACGAGAATGCCTCCTTCGGCCAATTGACCTTCAATGTCACCTACACGGGCTGGTTCAATGTCAGCAGCCAACTGTTGTGGAAACCGGATTGGTGGGAAGAGACCCTGAACCTCGGATACAACTTGAGTGAATACGACCTCTACGTACTCGGCACACAGCAGTTCTACCCTCCCGGGGTGTCCGCGGGAGGCAATGCGAATTCGGTCGGTGTCGGCAGCGCCACACGACAGTTGAGCAATGGGACGATCATCCAGATCAACGGCTCAATCTTCGGTACCTACACGTTCCAACCAGGGAACGAAGGCGTGATGGTACACGAATTCGGTCATTGCTTTGGACTGCATCACGCCGGCTTCACACAGGGATGGACCGGCCGTGAACATGCCTACCGGAATGCCGATGATTCAATGGGCGACGGCGCCTTCAACGGCCAGAAGCAGTTCAGTGCCCCGAGCAAGGCCAAACTAGGCTGGATTCCAGAGATGGATGTCATCACCACGGTCACCAATGGCACTTGGTTCATCACCGATGTGGAATCCGTTGGAGCGAGCGGACTGCGGACTCCAGTTCCGGGAGATACGACTGGTGAGCAGTGGTACTGGATTGGCGCGCGTAGCGCGGCGGGCAACGGCGATTCGACGGGCGAGATAACCCAAACATATCCACAGAACAATCCCCGAATTGCATACGGGAGTGCAGCACTGCTTGCATCAGTAGACACTTGGGCCATCGATGCGACACCTGAGACGTTGACCAACAGTTCTGGATTAGACTCTCATCTGCTTCCTGGCAGAACTTGGAGTGATCCGACTGGTACAATTCACTTCACCATGCTCTCAGCTAATCAGACCGGCATCTGGGTGAAGGTGAGACTCACAGCGCCCTCGTCGGCGAATCAAGCACCGGTCATCACGAGTCTTACAGCCACGGTCGATGCGAACAATCCGTACTTGGTACACTACAATGTGACCGCCACCGACCCTGAGGGAGCAAATCTCACCGTGTTCTGGAGTGCCGCCAACGCGGCTCGCTACCAGCAGACGTATTCTAGCCAGTCACGGTTCGATACAGGATTTTCGATTTCGAAGGAGTACAACAACGACAACAGCAGAAGGGTGTGGCTCTATGTCAGCGATGGTGAAGGCGGGGTGACAGTGACTTGGGTCGATGTATTCGGCTACAACAACACCGCGCCAGTTGTCGAGAACATCACTAGATCGATCTACGGCTTGCAGGTCGTATTCTTCTCGAATTACGCAGATTGGGATCTGTGCGATTTAACTTGGGACTTCGGTGATGGTTCTGCAACTGCTAACGGATATACACCAATCCACGATTACGCAGCCGCTGGTACCTACACCATCTCTCTCACTGTGTTCGACGGAGAATTCTCTGTGACAGTGACCAAGACGATTACAATCACCTAACGAAGGCCATACTGTTGGTCACGAACTGTTGACGAAGATGAGACTCCGGGTGGCTCCTATCCCGCACAGGCCCGCAGTTGCGGGTCAGATGATGCGCTCGACAGTCTCTGGAGTGATTCCTTCTTCCTCGGTCACGCGGTAAGACATCACTGAGAGGTTCTCGGGTGCGTTACGGAACTTGCGAATCACCATGCGCGTCTCGAACTCGGTGCCGATCATCTTCACTTCGAAATCAAACACGATGTCCGAGATGAGCACCATCTCCCGCTCAAGGCTCTTGGTGACGGTGTCCGAAGAGATCGACAGCATCAACAGACCGCGATTCAACTGTGTGTGCGCCTGCATCACGCGCACCATCGACACCACCCGCGTATCATCGTGGCGTTGGAAGAAGAAGTCGAGGTTGTCCACCACACAGCGGAAGTAGGGGCCGAGGTTGGTTACCTGACTCACCATCTCGATGAGGTAATCCTTGTCATCTACCTCAACGAATCTGGTCTGAGCCAACTTCTGAATGTCCGACATGCTGAATCCCTCCAGACGGAACTTGCTCGCCTTCAGGTCACGTTCCAGAACGTTGCGATTGAACTCCTCGCCGATGGTGCGCACTCGGAGGTCGAGCGGCCAGGAGTAGCGTCGAAACAACTGGAGAATCTCCTGCTGGCTCTCACCTGTGGAGATGAGGATGGTGTTCTCAGGGTCCTCTGCGACCGAGGAGAATTGCTTGCAGAACAGGTCCATTCCCGCTCCTGGCTCTCCGATGCACAGAATGGTGAATCCGCGGGGAATGCCGCCGCGCATCATCTTGTCCAGTTTGGGAGCGCCGATGCTGCCCACGTCGCCGAAGAACTCGACGTCTTCTGAGTCGAACTTGACCTTTCGCGCCATCAACAGCCACCTCTCAGGGGATGGAATTTGGATTTGATTCGCATGGATTCACCTCAGGAGATGACCACCTGACCGCGGTCGATGAGGTCGGTGCAGTAGAGGTCGAGGTTGGCCAGCACACCCGGCGGGGTCTGGTCGGGGACGTTCATGATAGCTGAGAGAACGTCGCGTGCCCGAAATGTGTTGATGAAGGTGTGCAGGTACTCTGCCAGCATGCGGTCCTCGTTGTAGATCGCCAGCGCGTTCACCGAATCGAGGATGACGAACTTCGACTCACCCGGCATGGTGTTCAGGTTGTAGAGCGTTCGCAGCAGGATGCTCTCGAGCATGATGGGGCTGTCGATGAAGGAGACGTTGGGGAATTCGCTCTCGGTCCCGCCGAGCAGCGCGCTCGATACGCAGTCGATGAAGTGGATGTTGTCCGTGGCGACCCCGATCTCGTTGAGTGTGTCGATCAGTTCAAGCGCGCCGCGACTGGCGGAGATGTAGACACCCTGCATCTCGAACTCGGTGATCAACGGCTCAATCAACGAGGCGGTCACGAGGAATGCGTTGCTAGCGCCACAGCGTACCTGTATAGAAGAGTTGAGCGTGACCTCGGTCAACTGCTCAGCGATGCGCTGGTCCAGTTCTATCAGATGTCAACCCCCCACTTCAGCATCGGGGTGAGCATGACGCCGTTCGGAGTCAGTTCGAGCGCGTACTTGGCGCGCGAGTGGTCGGTTCCGCGCATTTTGATGACTTGCAGATAGCGTAGCAGATGTCCCATGCGGTCGATGTCGCCGAGTACCATGATACCGTCGAGAATCGCCTCCTCGACACCGAAGGAGGACCAGTTGGCCTTGGCACCGGCAGAGGTAATCTCTGCTACCAGCATCGAGGTGCAGCCCTGGGTGGCGAGGGTCTTGCCCAGCGTGAACAGGAAGTCGCGGATGAGTTGGTCGTTGGGAATCTTGTAGCAGAGAGTGGTGACTGAATCGATGACCAGTCGGGTGACTCCAATCGTGTTGACGATATCCGTGATCGCTTTCACCAGCGCATTCACGTCATCCATCGTGAAGGTCGCCTTCGTCAGCCCGAGCCAGGAGTAGCAGACATCCATATCGAATACGTTGAGTAGTCCCTTGTCGACCATGTCCATGTCGAAGAAGGAGAATTGCCGCACGTTCTCGAGAAGTTTCACGCTCGGCTCAGTGGCAGCGAAAAATGCGGTCGCTTCGCCCATTTGTGCTCCGTTGACGATGAACTCCATGGCCAGGGTTGTCTTCCCCGAACCACAGGTTCCGCCCACCAGCAGAGTCGAGCCGTAGGGTATGCCTCCGCGCAGAATCTCATCGAGTCCATGCACTCCAGTCACGCATCGGTCTCGCTTGTATTGTGGTGTTCCTAGCATCGTATCTGGGCTGGGACCGCGCGACCCCCCTAATAACTCGATGCCGTCGGAAGCCCCATGGGGGCTTCTATCCCGCTGCAGGCGTCAGCGCGAACCAGGTGTGCCGTCAATGCTGACTGTCCAGTTAGCCGCTTGCGACCAGTCTCCACCGGCCCAGGTGTATGATTCATCCTCGTCAATGTCCCAAGATGGGTCCCACTGAATGTGCTGCACTGTGGCCGTGTTCAGGCTTCCTGGCGCCGTCCAGGTCAGTTTGATTCCGTCCTGACTGAACTCCAATCCATCGATGGCACCGCGACCTAGCACGCCGCTGGCTCCGAGATCGAACACAAGGTCAGCCCCCAGATTAGGCTGCAGCGAAGGTCGGCCAGAACAGAGCATGACATCACCTCCGCCGAGTGCCCCCTCGCCTATCAGCGAGGAGACTCCATTGTCCGAGTCCCGCCTGAGACTCCATCCGGACATGTTCACCGCAAAACCGTCAGGATTCTCCACTTCCACCCACTCTGTTCCCGACGCTGGGTCAGCCATGAATTCGGTCACCCGGAGGTGGGACGAGGTGCGTCCGGCATCGTGCACCTCGAGCGTCACCTGTACTGTCTCGTCGCCGAGCAAGAGGAGGCGGCTGGCTGTGGCGCTGAAATCACCTGCCCGCCGGTTGGCACCATCTTGGAACAACTGCATTCCGACACGTGAGGAGTTGCTGCTCTCGACCACGGTCAGGGTGAGATTCACGCTGGCCCAGACAGGAAGCCCCAATCCACGGACGAACTGGTCTTCAGTGATGTTGCTCAAACTGTTCAATCGCACTTGATCGAGCTCACCACTCGCCCCTGCCAATCCTGGTCGTAGGTCGCCGGTGATCAGCACGCTGGCGTTGAACGTATGCCAGTCACTCGTAGAGTTCGCTAGATCGCGGACATCGAATTCGTCGTGGGGGACGAACCAACCCGATTCAGTCGTCAGAATCTGCAGGCCTTGGATTGAATATTCATCGATGCGATCGGTTTGCGGGAGGTTGCTTCCCATCTGTAACCCTGCGAGGCTGAGGAATGCTGTCAGAACGATCAGAAACAGGACGAAGGCCGACAAGAACTCGATGACAGCCGTCAATCCCTGTTCGTCCTGAATGGATGTTTGCGAGTCCCGTCTGCTGTGCACGTTGGTCCCCATCCGGCAGTACAACATCAACCCATTGGGGGACTGAAGGTGAATTGTTGCAAGAGAACATCACGACTCTCCCGGGTGCATCGAATGGCCTGCAGGTTGCTTTCTATGCCTCCAGATGCTGTCCGTACACCCGATTTCTCTGCCGAGCATAGTTAGGCGGGCTCCGATAACCGTTTGTTATTTACGACTCGCAGCGGCTGGTTGATGGCATGATGGGAAGCCGTCAGGCTGTCGCGAGCGCGCGCATCAACGTCTCTTCGATGTTCCTAGTGCTGCTGCTGTTCGGGCCCAGCGTGCTGCTGCTCGTCCCCACCGCCGCTGCCAGCGTCAACGGTGATCTGGCGATTGTCGAAGGGCTGGAGCCGCGCCCTGGCGCCACCTACGACATGGACACCTCGTTCATCCGCCCCGAGGTCGTGGTACGCAACGAACTCGGCAGTACGCACGCTCCTCGGGACATTCGCTGGGAGATTTGCAGCGGAAACTGGACCAGCCCTCCGGCTTGTCCCACAGATTCTGATGACGGGTTTGGGAGTAGCAGCGCAGTTCCTGGATGGCAGGAGCAGGTCGTGTCGTTCACGAACACCCTCTTCCAGCCTTGGGGTACTGGATTGCACACAATCGTGTTCATGTTCACCGATGCTGACACCAACGTCAGCAACGACCGATTCGCCTACACTTTCGATGTCCAATCTCCGCTGAGAGACATATCAGTGAACTCGGTGATATTCGACAACACCACCGTGATGAACAGCAACACCCCCTATCCACTTTCCCTTGACCTCTACCGCCGTTCATGGGCGGTCGATACGAATGCTACCTTCGGTTGGATGCTCTACAACGACACCGGTGTCGAGGTGGCCAACAACAGCACCGTGCTCACACCTCCAATCGCCACCTCACAACACTACATCGTCGACCTTCCAGATTTCGTTGCTCCATTCTCTGGTGACTTTGAGCTCGAGGTAGGATTGCTGAATTCTGCAGGAGACATGAATGACTGGAACGACATGGCGTCGCTGTATCTCAGCGTGAACGATAGTTTGGATGTGTGGGTCGAGACCATTCGACCGGCGAGGGGGCCCGGGGACGTTATCGAGAACATGACAATCTACCCGTACGGTGAGGATTCAATACGCGTCGATGTAGGCAACATCGGCTATGTCCCTGTGAACACCACCGTTTTCCTGAGCGTAATCAACCTCGTCACCGGCGTGTTGGAGGAAGGTCCGACACCGTGCAACGTCTACATGTTGCCCGGAGAGACTGCTTTCTGCAAGTACAATCTCACCGTATCCATGCCTGCTAATCTGCTCCTGAGAGCAGATTTTTCTTCATCATTGATCAACGACATCAACCCTTCCGACAACTGGTTCCAGACTTCGGCCGCCGGTCGCCTAGTCGACGCCAATCCGACCATCAGCGAGCCCCTTCCAGGAGCCCAGTTCGACAGTGGACACAATTTCCAGATGATTGGACAGGTCTCTACGTTGTCGGCTAACCCAGTGAATTTCACGTGGAAACTCAACTACGAGGAGGTGATTGGCTATGGACAGGTCACGACCGCTTCACTTCCCATGGGAGATTGGCTGCTCACTCTGCATACCCGGGATGCGATGAATCGCACCCAGTACGCATCTCAGATGGTACGCATCCTCAATCGTATATCGCTCGTCACCGACCCTTGGATCGTGAGTGGAGAGGCGGTTCTCATGGAGGAAGCGGAATACACCTTCCCCGAACCGGACTACCCACCTGAGGGGCTTCTGTATTCGCAGATGGTGTCGGATGGAATCAGACCACTACGCACCTTCGACATAGGGTTGAACCCTGTGGACAACGACACCACAGATCTTGGCATTCAGTACATTGACGTGACCTTCGATCTCAGCCAGATTCTTCCAGTTGGACTGCCACGCGATTCTCTCCGGCTCTACAGGGTCGATTCATTCGATTCAGCAGTCCTCGAAGAGGTCACGATTCCCAACTCTGTGTTCATCGACGAGGCTGCCGACACGCTGCATCTCAACGATCTGGAGTATGACAGTGGCCTCTACGTTCTAGGTGGCGATCTGGAACTTGCAAACGTGTCGATCAACAACCTTGAGGTCATCCAAGGTACGGCAGGGAAACTCACTTTGGAATGGGAACCTGGCGGAGATCTTGACAACCCCTACTTCAGTGGCTGGCGCCTCTATCGCCGAACGAACTTCCCCTTCCTTTGGCCGTACGCCAACTCCAGCCAATTCTCGTCTGTCTTAGGAACCGAGGTGGCGAATCTGTCTGCGCACGCGAACTCGTGGGAAGACCCAGAATTGCTTGAGCCTGGGACATGTGCTGTTTACCTGCTCATAGCTCTGGATCGGCAGGGTGAACCTGACTATGCTCACGGGATGGCAGCTGGCTGGGATGGTCAGGACGTGAACTTCCAGTGCGGCGATGCAGTCGCGCCTGACCTGACTGTCGAAAATTTGGAACACGAGATAACCTATGACAACACTACAGGACAGAATCTCCACCATGTCAATGTAACCTGGATATGGCCGGATTTTGGGAACGAGGTGAACGTCACCTGGTCTCTCTATCGGGTGGAGATAGTCCCGAGCAGTCTGCGCTATATCGTTCCGCTGGAAACCGATCTGTGGGGTGATGCGGGAGAGGAAGGTCGCTATCACGACTGGGAAGGACCTGCGGAATGGCGCCTCAAGGTCAACCGTACATACCACTACATTCTCGTACCGACAGATCATGTTGGGAACACGGACTACACACCGCTCGACGGGAACATCGAGACGGTTGAGTTGGAAAACCAGTACTGGGATAATCACCAGGATCTGATTCCCAAGCCCCCACCGGAGCCAGATATTCCTGTGCTGCCGGTGATTGGTGAGGCTCCGTGGCTGTTGGTACTCTACGACTACATGGCAATAGAGCCGTTCCAGTCTGTGGCGTTGGTTGCGTTGGCTATGTTGCTGCTCAACCTCATCGCCATACCACTGGTCATCAACCGGACACGCGGAGTACGCCGTGTGATCAAGTCGGAGAAGCGGCGCGCCAAGGCGGAACGAGAGAACATGCTCATGGATGAGATGGCCGGAGAGTTGGACGATCTGTTCAGGTAGACGAACTACATCTCAGAATCTGAGTACGGAAGAGAATCCAATTAGGAAGCCGTGCGCCTTAAGGCGAAAGCGTAGGTGGCGACGGCAGATGCGACGATCGCATAGCCTGGCCATCGCGCCGGACTGCTAATCCGGTGGGTTTTACCCTCGGGAGTTCGAATCTCCCTCGTCGCGCTTTCCTAATTTCCTAGAGGTGTCACTCTTCTTCACCCTGAGCGAGATCGTCGAATTCGAACTCTGCATCCGCATCGATCAGTTCCGCTGGAAGTCGGGCGACGGCAATCACCTGATCAGAATAACTGTCAAGCCGCTTGCCCGCATCATTTCGGTCGCGCAGTTCCATCAGCCGTGTTCCGTAGGTGATTCGTCCACTGGTCTCTTTTGTCTGGCCGGCCGTGATGCGGATCATCATTCCGCTGGCGGCGAGGATGAACAACTGGTCGTCCGTATCTGGAATCTGGCGAACGCTGACAATCTCGTCCTCGGAATCGAGCGCCATTGTCTGCACACCCTTGGCGCCGCGATGGGTACTACGGTAGCCATCGGTCTTCTCCTTCGGCTCGCCATGCTTGTCGATCTTCTGCACTCCCGATACATCGAGGTCCGGAATCTTCTCGGCTGTCCCCATGCGGGTTCTCTTGCCCATGGCTCGCTTGCTGATGGTGAGGATGTGTGTTTCCGAGTTGTCGGTGACGATCATGCCGACTACGCAGTCCCCTTCATGTTTGAAGCGCATGCCGGTCACACCCTGAGAGACGCGGCCTAGGGCGCGCGCCTCGCCTGAATCGAAGCGGCAAGCCATGCCGCGTCTGGAGATGAGTACCACCTCGTCACCCTCTTTCTGCTGGCGCACGCTGACCAACTGGTCCCCTTCGACCAGTTTGATGGCGTACTTTCCGTTGCGGAATATGCGCACATAGTGCTCGAGAGCGGTTTTCTTCACCTTCCCCTGCTCGGTGGCGAACATCAGGAAGTGTCCATCAGGTTCGGATATCAACTCCCTGCTGACCGGGAGGATCGATACCACACTCTCGTCTTGGCGGAAACCCGTCAGCAGGTTGCGCACGTGGCTGCCGCGGGCGTGGCGGCTCGCTTGCGGCGTCTCCCATGCACGCAATCCGTAGACCCGACCTTGGTCGGTGAAGATGAGCAGCCTGTCCTTGGAGAAGCAAGCAACGATGCTCTCGGGGAAGTCATCTTGCTTGGTTGTCACACCCTTGAGTCCCTTGCCAGCGCGGTTCTGCAGTCGGAAGGCATCCGCGGGGAGGTGCCGGATGTAGTTCTCCTGCGATAGCGAAATCACGATTGGCTGCTCCTCGACGAGGTCCTCGCGATCCATCGACAGCGGCATCGCTTCGATGTAGCTGCGTCGAGCATCTCCATGCTTGTCCGCCACAGCCTGTAATTCGTCCATGACGATGTCAAGCATCTCTTCGCGGGACTTGAGAATCTGCTTGAAACGCTTGATTGACTTGCCAAGTTCGTCTTGTTCCGCTTCGAGTTTACCGACCGATTGCTTGGTGAGCCTGCCCAACGGCATATCGTAAACGGCTCTAGTCTGTACCTCTGACATCTTGTACTTCTTTGCCAAGCGAGTGTGTACTTCGGCGTAATCTTCGGAGTCGCGGATGATGTCGGTAATGTCACGTCCGTTGGCGGCGACGATCAGCAGCCCCTCGATTAGATGGATGCGCGCTTCTGCCTTCTCAAGCTCGAACTGCGTCCTTCTCTCTATGACCTGTTCACGGTGGCGCACCCACGTATGCAGAACACGAGCGAGAGTGAGTTGGACCGGCTGGCTGTCGATGATTCCCATGAGATTGGCAGAATACGACTCCTGCAGTCTGGACGACTTGTAGAGTTGATTCAGCACGGCGTGCGGGTCGGCGTTCTGTTTGACATCGATTACTACCCGGATACCCTCCTTGCTCGATTCGTCACGGATATCGCGGATGCCCTTCACAGTGTCTTTAGTCACCAGTTCTGCGATATGTTCGAGCATCGCTGACTTGCGAACCTGGTAGGGGATGGCATGGACGATGATGCGTTTCTCTTGCCCCTCTTCCTCCACAGTGCAGTCACTGCGCACATGGAAGCGGCCGTGGCCAGTCTCATACATGTCTTGGATGCCATCCAACCCGTGGATGGTCGCTCCAGTGGGGAAGTCAGGCCCTTTGATGTGCTCCATGTAAGCGGAGAGTTCGACCTTCGGCAGATTGTCGAGTTTTTTCGTTTTCAATGACTGCTCCTTGATGGCATCGATATGTGTACGAATGGCACCGGTGAGTTCCAGTAGATTGTGTGGGGGGATGCGAGTCGCCATACCAACTGCGATGCCATCCGATCCGTTCAGCAGCAGATTAGGAAGGCAGGATGGCAGAACCTCAGGTTCCTGTTCGGAGTCGTCGAAGTTCGGTTGGAAGTCAACGGTCTGCTTTTCGATGTCCGCAAGCATGTGCTGCGCGATGCGGTCCAGCCTGCTCTCGGTGTAACGCATCGCTGCAGGTGGGTCGCCATCGATGGAGCCGAAGTTCCCTTGTCCGTCGATTAACGGATAGCGCAGACTGAATTCCTGAGCCATCCGGACCATTGTGTCATAGATTGACTGATCTCCGTGAGGATGGTACTTCCCCATCACTTCGCCCACTGAACGAGCGGATTTGCTGTACGACTTGTCGTGGGTGTGTCCACCTTCGTGCATACCGAACAGGATACGCCTGTGAACCGGTTTCAGACCGTCGCGGACATCGGGGAGTGCTCTGCCGATAATCACTGACATTGCGTAGTTGATGTAGCTCTCCTGCATCTCTTGGTGAATAGAACGCGGAGTGAACACCTCTTCACGGCCCTCAACTTCGACATCATCACTCATAGCTCTCTCTCCTCAGACATCCAGATTGGTTACTTCAGCCGCATTGGCCTCGATGAACTGACGCCGCTCAGCGACATCCTCTCCCATCAGCGTAGTGAACAGTTGGTTGGCAGCAGTCGCATCGGCGACGGTGACTTGCAACATGGTGCGCGTCTCAGGATCCATCGTAGTCTCCCATAGTTGATCTGGATTCATTTCACCCAGACCTTTGTAGCGAGAGATGTTCACCTTGGCGCTTGGGTTGTCGCCGCGCATTTCGGCAATTTTCTCGTCGCGTTCTTCGTCGGTGAATGCATAGGCTGATTGCTTACCGCGAGAAACTTGGTAGAGTGGCGGTTGGGCGATGTAGACATGCCCTCCGATGACCGCGGGGCGCATGTGCCGCCACAGGAAAGTGAGGATCAATGTACGGATATGAGCACCATCGACATCTGCGTCAGTCATCAGGATAATTCTCGAGTAGCGCAATTTGGTGGTATCGAAAGAAGCGTCGTCCTGGTCTCCGTCATCATCGCTGATGATGCTCATTCCAGTCCAGTGATCGACTCCAGCACCGAACGCCTTGATCATCGTCATTATCTCATTGTTCTGGAACACCTTGGCTTCGTTGCGCTGCTGACGTTCTACATTGAGAATCTTGCCACGGAGTGGTAGGATGGCCTGCGTCTTTCGGTCACGCCCGGTCTTTGCAGAACCACCGGCAGAATCCCCCTCCACAACGAAGATTTCACACTTCTCTGGATCACGCTCCTGGCAGTCAGCTAGTTTTCCCGGAAGCCCCCCTCCTTCGAGTACACCCTTGCGTCGAGTGAGTTCACGTGCCTTGCGGGCTGCTTCACGTGCCTTGCTGGCCAGAGATGCCTTGCTGACGATGGAACGAGCAACTGACGGATTTTCCTCAAAGTACTCGCCGAGCTTGTCGTTGACTATCTGCTCGACGATACCAGAGACCTCACTGGTCACCAGTTTGGACTTTGTCTGGGCGTTGAAGGATGGGTCGGGGTGTTTGATTGAGATGACCGCTGAAAGACCCTCGCGGACATCGTCTCCCGACAGGTTGCCGTTTTTCTTCAGAAGATTTTTCGATTGGGCGTAGGAGTTGATTGTTCTTGTCAGTGAGCTCCTGAGTCCGGACAGGTGAGTACCCCCGTCAGTGTTGTGGATGATGTTCGTGAAGCAGTGGATGGCCTCGGAGTAGGAATCGGTCCACTGCAAGGCGACCTCGACGTGCACTTCACCCTTGTCGCCCTGCTTGGAACCGATGATGTGCAGAACCTCCTCGTGGATGGCCCCCTTCTTCGCGTTCATCGCCTCGACGTACTCCCTCAGGCCACCGTCATACTTGTGCTCGATCTCGACGACATCCTCGCCACGGAAGTCGCGCAGCCAGATTTGCAGGCCGGCGTTCAGGAAGGCCGTTCGACGCATCCTGGTGTTGATTTTCTCGAAGTCGTAATCGATTACATCGCTGAATATGGTCATGTCTGGCCTGAAGTTGATAGCCGTGCCAGTAGCATCGGATTTCCCAGTTGCTTTCAGGGCAGCCTTACGCTCGCCTCTGTTGTACTCCTGCTTCCACTCCTTTCCTTCCCGGTAGATGGTCATCAGCAGTCGCTCTGAAACGGCATTGACCGCACTCACTCCGACACCGTGAAGCCCCCCTGCGACCTTGTACGCCTCGTTGTCGAACTTGCCGCCGGCGTGCAGCTTGGTCATGATGACCTCAGCGGCGCTGACCTTCTCCTCAGGGTGCTCGTCTACAGGAATACCCCTACCGTGGTCAATTACGGTGACAGAACCGTCCTTTTCCAGATTAACTTCCACAGTAGGGTTGTGCCCAGCGAGGTGCTCGTCAACGGCGTTGTCGACAACCTCCCATATGCAGTGATGCAGGGCCGAGCCGTCGTGCGGATCGCCCAGATACATCCCCGGGCGCTTCCTGACCGCCTCAAGTCCCTCGAGGACCTGAATGCTGTCTGCGTCGTAATCGTCAGCCATGCAATCATCTCTGACTTGTCACTCTATTTGAATCAGAGGGTATCGTAGATACCCTCTGGAGACATCAGTATATTGGTTGTTCGAGGTTTATGAATGATTGTGCTGGAGAGCCATCGAAAAGTGAATTTCTCGCGCGGAAGCGCACGCGCGAGGCCCCACGAGCCGCAATCGGGACTTGTGCGAGGATGCAGGGAATCGAGTCAGCAGACCCATGAGGGGTGGTTTGAGCACTCCATTATGGGACAGCAACGTTGAACAGGACCGGCCGGTAGGCCGCAGTCATGCCTCTGCCACTGATTTGCGTGACCATCAACGGTCATTCGCTGTCGGACATGGTGGAGCAGGCTGAGAAGGCCACCGGAGAAGGTGCGGACATCATCGAGGTGCGCTTCGATGAGTTGTATGTCGAACGGGTCGAGGTGAAAGCTGAGAACACAGAGGGCAAAGTGGAGAGCAGCCATGAACTGGTCCCCTGCGGCATCGACGTAATCGACGTACCTGAGGCCATCGAGCGACTGAAGGCGGGTATCGAGAAGCCCGTGCTGTTCACTTGCAGACCTCGACGTCAAGGGGGTAATTTCCCCGGTACTGAAGATGAGCGCATCGAAGTGATTCGTCAGGCTATCTCCAGCGGCGTTTCATGGGTGGATATCGAACTCGACGTCGATGAGCAGGAGCGAGCCCTGCTGTTCGAGCAAGCGGCCGAGGCGGGCACGAAGGTGGTCGCATCGCACCATGACATGGATTCAACTCCGAAGAGCGCGGAGATCCAGTCGTTTGCCGCCGAGAGCCAGCAGTATGGTGATACAGTGAAACTCTGTTACCGTTCGAATGGACATATGGACGGGTTGAGCCTGTGTGAAGCCGCTTGGGAGTTGCGCGACGATGCTGACCTTTCTCTCGCCTTGATGGGTCAAGGAGTTGGAGGAGACATGCCTCGTATCCACGCCCCGATGTTCTCTCAGTCGCTCGTATACGCTACCTTGGATGCCGATTTCGATCTGCCGGACCGAGGCATGATCAACGTGCGTGACCTGCGCATTGCCTGGGAGATGCTCGGCTACTCTGAGGCGTGATGTTCGGGCCCTCTGCCGAAGAGCGTTGGACGCTTCAGGAAGGTGGAGGTGGTGACATATGTTCGATATCGAGCCCTGCGGAGGGCTTGGTCGCCTCCGTCTCGAGCATGGGCATCAATTCTGCAGGCCGTTCGCCCAAGGAGTTGGTGGCAACGCGGCCAGCACTTGAGTAGCGGGAGTGCAGCAGCACAGGAAGCATGACCAGGCCGGCGATGAGACCACAGCAGAACAGGGCGACGGTGTAGTTGGGGATGACGATCCGTTCCTCGCTCATCACAGTGATATCGACCGCGAAATCTCGGTTCGGAGCGGGTGTGTCACTGTCTCTGGCGTTGTCCCAGCCATCGATGACGAGGTACATCCACTGCTGCTCAGAGGACGGGTCGAACAGGGAGGAGGTCGTCTCATCGTGGTCGAGGCTGATTGTGAAGTCGATCGCTCTGTGAGATTCGTAGGAATGCACGTCCCTGTAAGGCATCCACGCACCAATCGCGCGCCACTCGGGGGGAATCATGTTGAACAATTCACGACCCTCCCACATGCGCATCTCGTAGTCACCTCGATAGCGGCCCCAGTCGAACTGGTGCAGCAGGTAAACGTCTACCAGCGGTGCTTCTAGGTAGGAGCTCTGGTTGAGTGAACTGACGACGACGCAGAAGGTGTAGCGGTAGCCGACAGTCAGGTTGAGTCGGAGCCCTCCAGCGGTGTCGTTATCGACAATCATGCTGGTATGGAAACTCTGTCGCATCGCATCTAGTTCAGAATCATTGTAGATTCCATCTCCACTCTCGAAGGGGAGTGATCCGCCCTGAGGCTCATCTTCCTCGCCCCTGAACCCATCATCCTCGTCGTTCATTGTGCCCCACTCATCACTCAAACCTGAGAGATTGAACGAGCTGACCTCCTTGTTCCACTCCGCCCTGTCATTGCTCAGGGTGCAGTCGCTTGCTGCCTCCGCATTGGGTGCGATGTCCGTCCCGAGGGGCTGCATCAAGGACCCAGCCAGAGGAAGCAGCAGCAGCGCCAGCGGCAGCAGCACGGGCAACAGCGCCGTCGAACGTCTTGTCGGGGTGGTCGTCAGCCTCACCTCAGCGCCTACGCGAGGTGACCGGACGCACATAACCCGATTGCTTGCTGCGTCGTTCATCTTTGGTGAGGTGTGCTGGCTGGGGCGGCGGCTCGTGATGGTCCATTCCAAGGACTCCACCCTCAGTGACAACCTGTGAGACATCGTAGGCCGCTGCCGCCTCCTCTGCTTCGATCTCGACCTCGGTTGGCTGGCGCATCACCAGCCATCCGAGGAACAGGACGAGGATTAGCAGCGCGCCGAGAAGCACTCCGCCATCCTCAGCCTTCGGGAGCAGGGAGTCGATGCTGAAATCGGCTAGCGCATCGTCCTTCTCATCCGGGTCGCGAACCTTCACTGGGTAGCCGCGTTGGGTGCAGACGTCAATTCGGGAGCACACTTGGAGCACGACGAATATGTCTCCCGTCTCAGTCCAGTTCACTCGCAGGTATCCCTGTTCGGTTTGCTGCTCCCAGTCGTTGCGAGTGTCCCCGTCTCCATCAGCGTCATCGCGGTCGTCTGAATCCCAGTTGTATACCAGCGCATCTGGGCCTATGATCGAATCGAGGCCACTGTTGCGGTCGTTGTCGTCGGTGCCGTCTCCATCGGCGTCCACGTTGACATCGTCGTCCCACCATGCTTGGATTCCATAGTTGGTATCGTGGTCGATGGCGACGCCAGACAGAAGGTGTGAACCCACGGCGTAGACCACTTCATCGAACAGGTAGGTGGTCAGAATCTCCGGAGTTTGGGCGACGTACACCTTGCGGGTCGTCTGGTTCGTGTCGCCGGTGCCGAATCCGTCCCTCAGCGTGAGTGTCACGGTGTAGATCCCGGGAGTCTCGAACGCGTGCCATGCATGCGGTGTGTTGAGCAGCGGTGAGCCGTCACCGAAGTCCCAGGTGTACTCGACGATGCCGTTCCAGTTCGGGTCAGTCTCGTCCAGGGGTACGAACCCTCCATCGAAGGCCGCGTCGGCGTCTCGGCTACCTGTCGAGTTGAATCGCAGCCAATTACCGGGAGCGACGAAGATACCACCATCATCGGTGAACACGTGACGCCATGTGAACAGGCTCTCATCCGCGCTCGGGCCGAGAATAGCCTCCCCGCTGTTCACGTCCCTCGCCTCGTAAATCGTCATCAGCGGTTCGGGCAGAGGGTTGGATATCTCGAATGTGTACTGCTTTGGCAGGGATGACAGACCCTGTTCGTCAATCACTACCAGTTGCACGGTGATGGTGCCGGGCTCGACGAAGGTGTGGACGACCGATGTCTGGTTGACGATGGTAGTGTTCATGTCGGAGAGCGTCCAAATCGTGGTCATCACACCAGAGACCCCGTCCGGGTCGAATGAGGAGCTACGGAAATCGTAGACCGTGTTCGTGTCACCATCATCCGGTCTAGCGAACAGGGCGACTGGGCGCTGGTTGTTCACTGTCACCTCGATGACTGCTGAGCTGGTGTTGCCATCGTTGTCGGTGGCGGTGATAGTGACGTTCTTCAGTCCCGCAGTGCGCCAGGCGGGCGTGGGATTCTGCTGGGATGAGGAGTTCTGATCGAACGGGTCACCCATCGACAGGTCGCCACCGTCGAGGTTCACGTTTTCATCGAAGTCCCACCTCCACTCGACAATCGTCCCGTCATCGTCGGTGAACACAGTGGGCATCGTCAGCGGCGTGAGCGTATCAACCACCAGTGGTAAGTCGTAGATCTGACGTGGAATTCGGTTCCAGATAATCACCTGGATGGTCTCGTTGACGATGTGTACTCCGTCGCTGACGGTCAGGGTCAGGTTGTAGACGGAGCCGTTGCGCGAGCCGGACAGCCATTCGTGGTCCACCTCCCAGTCGCCGATGCCGCCCTCAGAACTGCCGTCACCCCAGTCCCAGTCGAACGAGAGGTAATCATCGGGCACGTTGTCGGTCGTGAGATGCCCGCTGAACATCACCCGCTGCTCAGTCAGCAGATCCATGCTTTCGACCACCTCCTGCCCATCCACGCTGATTTTCACGGTGGGTTCCGAGTCGTCGGTCACGTTCACGCTCCACGTCTGCGCCACGCTCGTGGTTCCGCCTACATCGGTCACCAGCAGGGTGACGTTGAATTCGCCGATTTGAGTGTAGGCGCGGTTGGGCGTCTTCAGCCAAGATTGCCCACCGTCACCGAAGTCCCACAGATATCCCGTAGGCGAGTTGTTATGCGAGTATGTCATATTGTCATCAGACAATCCCCAGATGTCGTAGCCGTTGCCGTTGAACTGGATAGGCAGCCACGTCTGTGAGACATTCGAAGAGAGGGTACCTGTGGCTACAGGGGCCATGTTGCTCAACGTGGTTGGCAAGGTGAGCACTGCCGCCCCTTGAATCGGTGAGCCTAACTGGTCGTAGAGCACCGCGTAAAGCTCCCAGTCGTCATCCCATGGAGGGGTCCACCAGACGGATGTGGTCACCGGCAATCCCTGACCGGCGCCCACCTGTGTGCGGATGGTGTCATAGAGCACGTTGTCAGCGAAGGCCTGCACCTCGATGTCCAGCAACTCCCAGAAGGCGGTCGAGTTGACTATGAGGCTCATCTCAAGGGTGTCGTCGAGGCCGTCCAGGTCGCGGTCGTGCTGCCGCGTCCCGTTGATGTTCAGCGTGGCAGGCTGGGTGATCAGCGAGGCATAAATGTCGATGGTCGCTGAGGGGTAGGTTCCTGTGCCGCCCGGGAAGCCGCAGTTGGGGAAGTTGTAGTCACAGTCGTCGACCAGACTCTCGTACCAAACGATGACATATGCCTCGTCGCTGATATTGCCGAAACCGGGTACCAGCCCAGTCGCCATCCCCCCGTTGAACACCAGTTCCTCGGCTATCCAGGTTCCCGAAGCCATGTCCTTGTAGAGCAGACGACCTCCAAAGTCTACCTCTGACGCTTGGACCATCACGTTGAGCGGTGCTCCGGTTCCTTGGACGAACTTGTACGCCCTGACTCCCCAGCCCCACAGGTCGTCTCCCAGACGTGACCAGGTGCTGCCCCAAGCGCCATTGTAGTCGGTGATCTGCAGGGTGCAGAACTGCCCCCCGCCACATCCGGTGTACATGTCGATGTTATCCAGCCCGAACGGATTCTGATTGGAGTCGAGCAGCGTGGCGATGGTGAAATTAGCGAAGATGTCATCGATCGAATTGCCGATGTTTCCCGGGGAACCTGGAACCGGATTACGGGCGAGATTCTCGATTCCTGCGCCTCCGGTGGCGGTGTCGGCAACCAGCGCCCTGATCGCCTGCCCGCCCCCTAGTTTGGAGGAGAGGTAGAGCATGAACAGGAAGCCAGCGCCGTAGTCGGCGAGAGACTGGTTCCACCAGCGTACGGAGATGTGCGGCGACTGCGCCCAAGAGTTCGCATGGCCGATGACAGTACCGGTGGCGCCGAAGCAGAGGTAGGCGGCCATGTCCGCGTTGCCCTCGTCGATCCAGATGTACTCGAATGGGTCTCGGGCGTTGTGCAGCAGGTGCTGGAACTCGTGTGCCAGAATGGTGTTGCCCCAGCCTAGGTCAGCCACATCGACGAACAGCGACTCTCGCTGGCCGGACAGTCCAGGTGAGAAGTAGCCACCAGTGTTGCCACCCCCATCGATGTTGTAGATGATGATCTCGATCTGGCAGTTGTTGTCCACATCAGGGGCGACTCCGAAGTATTGCGTGTCGACAGGATAGATGGTGGAATCCCAAGTCGAGGCGAAGTTGTTCAACGTCGATGATGGAATCGTCTGTGAACTCTCTACCAAGAAGGCTGCCGTCGTTGTCGTCTTCTCGACCGTGACTGCGACCTGTCCTCCGCTGATGGGCACTGTGAGGGACTGTCCTTCCTGATAGGGGGTGCAATGGTTGCTCCTGCTGGACATTGGCGCGACATTCTCCGAGGCGAACGGAAGGAACAGACCCGGATATCCGGCATCAGCCCACTCGAACTTCATGAATCGGGTGGCGGACCAGAGTGGTTCTTCTCCATCGACGAACAGATACGGCTTGCCCATCGTCGCTCCATTGAAATCCACCATATCTCCATACACGACGCCTCCGGGGTCCTCCCATCCCGACTGTTCTGCCTCGGCTGCCGCGAACAGTGGCGAGAGCGCCGCGACCACCATGATCAGGGTCAGCAACAGTGCTTGGCGTGGTGTTGAGTTCAATGTGAGTTCAGGCATCCGGTCACCTTACGTGACGCATACTACGTATGCTCACGTTGAGAGCACTCGAATGACCTATTTAAGACACCATGGAGCATGGTTCGTACATGATTCAGCCAGCCATGGCGCCGCGCGTGTTCACTGCCCTGATGATAGTATTGTTTCTGACTCTCCCTCAGGCCTCTGCGGAAGGGGATTCAGAAGCGGCTGAGTTGCACGTTATTTCGTCTCATCCCCATGATGAGTGGGCATTCACTCAGGGGTTGGAGATGCACAATGGCTCCCTGTTCGAGAGCACTGGCCTGTACGGATATTCCAGTCTCAGGGAGGTGGATCCATCGAGCGGCGAGGTACTCCGTCAGACGCTGCTCGATGAGAGCTTGTTCGGCGAGGGAATCACCGTTGTCGGAGACACCATCGTGATGCTGACCTGGAAGGAAGGAATCGCCCTCATCTTCGACATCGAGACCTTCGAAGTCGTTGGCAATCACACCTATTCCGGTGATGGCTGGGGGCTGTGCAACAATGGAACCTCTCTGGTGATGTCCAATGGTACTTCCGAACTCACCTTCAGGGACTTGTTCGACTTCACTGTCCAGAGTACTCTCCTCGTCACTCTCGACGGTCAGCAGTCGGGCCAGCTCAATGAGTTGGAGTGTGCCGGGGGGATGATCTACGCGAACGTCTGGCGCAGCAACCAGATTCTGGCGATCAACTCGACTTCGGGAGTGGTGGAGTTCACAGTCGACGCCTCACAGTTGGCTGCATCGGAGTCGGGCCGGTTCAACGAGGTCCTGAATGGAATCGCCTACGTCGCTGAGCATGACGCCTTCCTGATCACGGGCAAGAACTGGACTTCGATGCACTTGGTGAGTTTCGAGTTGATTCAGGAACCGGTCGAGGATGACAACACCGATTCGCAGTCAGAGAAGAGCGCTCCCAGTTCACCACCGCGCGCGGAGGAGCTCTCATTGTCGGTCTTGCTCGGCATTCCATTGACCCTGCTCATTCTGTTCTTGTGGACGAGTGGCACTCCCGGCTCTAAGAGCCGGCGTCGCATTCACAACCCGCCCGCGACTCGCGCACCCACGGAGGACAGCCGATGAGCGACGACGACGACCGCCAGCGCCGCCTCGATGAGCTTCGCGGTAAGGTGCGCTCGCAACTAGAGGAAGATGGCGTCGAATTCGATGATGACGACGCTGTTGATGAACCGGATGACAGCGATTCGTCGACCGGTTTGATGGATCGGATCGAGCGTCGAAGAAGCAGGGTTGCCCGCCGGCGCGCCCTGAACCGTGAGCGAGCCCGCAAAGTGATTGAGCAGGGCGAAGATGCGACCATGGCACGACTACCCGCCGCCCTCAGAGAACGGGCCGAGGAGGACTGGGTGCGCAACCTTGCGGTACTGCTGGTTGTTGTAGGGAGCCTGTTGGGTGTGTCGAGCGGGATGTTGCTCGTCTCCTCCGACCCGCGCGACCTGATCTCAAGTCCGCTGTTCGAGGCCCAGAACTCCGTCGACCTGCATGGGCTCGTGTTGACTGATCTCGATGCCCAGAACAGCACTGGAGGCGAGCCGGTCGAAGGTGTGCAGGTGGAGTTGCTGCGCTTGGCCGGGGGAACCTCCGAAGCGCGTACGCAGACTGGCCCTGATGGCCGATTCACGTTCACCGACCTTCCCCGGGAGGAGATGCTTCTGCGGGTCACACATGCGGGTAACGTCACCATCGAGCGGACCTTGGTTCCCGGTGATCTGCCAGAGGTCACTCTGACCCTGCACGTCGGCGAAGGAGTGGACAAGCGTGATCTGCGCACCGAGACTGGGCTCGCTTCTGCAGTGCAGTTGTCCACGGCGATTGCTTTCCTTTCACTGGTGGCTGCGGGGCTAGGCTTCGCGGGTGCGATGGAGGCCAGACGCGGCTTGAGGTACCGGCGTACTCAGTTACTCTGCGGACTTGGCCTGTTCAGCCGCGGGAACATCTTCTTCGGCCCCCTGCTCATCTTGATGGGAATGGCGCTGCTGATGATCGCCCGACCGCAATTCCTCGACCAGTACAGGCCATACGCAGACGAGTGAAGATTCTCTGCCGAGAGGTTCATGCGCCTCAGAGTATCATCATGTGCAGGAGGCGCGGCCATGTATCTCATCTCGGTTGAAGGTGGAGATGGCAGCGGCAAGGGAATTGCCACCCAGATGTTGGCGGAGATATGCGCCGAGGAGTTCACCTTCACCAATGTCGCGGTGACCGGCGAGCCACGGCGGGACCACCCGCTAGGGAAGTTGGCTGTAGAGGCTGTGAGCACGGGTGAGGCAGGACCGGTGCACGAGGCGAGCATGTTCGCAGCCGATCGACTGGATCATTCGCATGCGTGGATAGTTCCCAGACTCGCTCGAGGAGAGGTGGTCATCAGTGAGCGCAATGTCCACTCGTCACTCGTCTACCAGGGAATCGTCGGCGACCTCGGTCTCGGGGAGGTTGCTCGACTGAACTCGGCAGCTTGCGTGCCCGACCTGTGCGTGTGGGTCGATTGCGATCCCGAGATGGCGCTGCAACGCATCTCCAAAGGCGCCCTCAGCGGTGAGATATCCACTCGTGATGCCGACAAGCAGGAGTACTTCGAGACCGATGAGTTACAGACTCAGATCCGCGCTGGCTACGCCTCACTGCTTGGAGGAGAGGTGCGCATGCCCGCACCGTTCGACAGGGGTGAGGTGGCGGGTCCAGTAGTCAATGATGGAGGGAAGATCGACCTCAGGAAGAAATTGCAACGGGTGATTCGGGACTTCTTGTATCGACACACTCGACCGCTCAATGTCGATCTGGATGCGGTCGAATGTCATCTTCTCGACAGCGCGCTGAATTGGCAAAGGGGCCAACGCACACTGGATGTGGTCGATACACCCCCACCGCGCAGCAATTCCAACTGGTTGGTTGGTGAGACGCCGTGGCGGGTGATGCAGCAGGCGGATTCCTTGTATCGAAAGGCGTGGGATTCGGTAGCAGTTCAACAGCGGTCGGACGTACCCCAGAATCCGCTGGCGCACACCGTGGTGTCGGTCGTCGGAACGTTATCGCTGCTACCAGGCGCCGAGGTTAGCGAACTGCGCCGTTGGCTCGGTCCTGCGCGCGTGGTCACCAGCAGACATACTCAAAGGATGCTGAAGTTCCTGCACGAGCAATCGGGTTGGGTGCGGGTTCACAGACCACTGAAAGGGGCCGATGCCCCTCGCTCGGAACTGCGTCCGGACTGGCAGGCGTTTGGCCGGCTGGGGTTGGTGCTGTGGCCACTCAAAGAGACACTGTCCGCGTGGATGCAGGACAATCCTGAATCCTCTTGGAAGAGCGCCCTGAACAAGGTACTCGGACGTAATCCCGACGCTGACATGCGCGCCCGCGCTGATGCGTGTCTTGCTCGGCTTGCTGTCATCGGTAGCGGGGCGACCGACCAAGAGCCCCCGATGGATATCGATGCCCTACGCAGCTGGTGGCGCGACGGACCTGAATGAGCACTCATTCCTCGCTCGTGCCGTCATCTTCCACATC
This sequence comes from uncultured Candidatus Poseidoniales archaeon, assembly GCA_964618995.1. Classification (GTDB taxonomy): domain Archaea; phylum Thermoplasmatota; class Poseidoniia; order Poseidoniales; family Thalassarchaeaceae; genus JAKUTA01. The sequence goes on from CAZUBQ010000003.1 coordinate 24,977, forward strand.
ATCGGCGAACAGTATGAGCCGGGCGTTGGCCGGCAGGCGCACCTGTGCAGGTCCATCAGTGAACGAATTCGGCTGTGCAGAGAACATGGCGGATAGCAACAACCCGACTGCGAATCCCATCGGCACTCCGGTCACGACCCGCTTCAGGTGGTTCGACTCGTAGTCGGTCAGCGCCTGAATGCCTCCGTCGAGCGCCACCGGCACAAGCAACAGGAAGAGACCACCGAATGCAAGCAGCGCGCGCCGGTCTCTCAGATAGAAGTCAGCCACCCAGTCATCGGGAGCCACAGAGAGTAGTGAATCTCGTATGGTCCAACGATTGACTCCGCGTCGAGAGAAGAGGAAACCTGCCACTGCCAAGCCGGCGAAAATTCCGATATCGCGGGTGCAGACGGGCATCTGGTTACCATTGATTGACCACGAGCGCTCATGCTTCTGATGGCAGTTGAGGTCGCCGAAACCATAGACGAATGCGGAGAACAGATCCAACTCAGTCCATGCGAACTTCCCTCCATGGGCAGCCTGGTCGTGGAACATTTTCTCACCCTCAGGGTGAGGCTCGTTTCCGGCACCACCCCAGCCTCCGTCCTTGTTGGCATAGTCGAAGGCGTTCGCTCTGCCCGAGAGTTCGGGAATCGTGTCTGGAGGAAGCAGCGCGGGGACGATGAACGACGCCAGCAGGTAGCCGAGTGCTATGCCCCCTACCCAGGTTCCGATGCGCGTTTCTCTCTGGCGGTCGGGAAGACCGCTGCGGGTGGACTCACTATCGTTGGACACTGGCCGTTGCCAGAGAACCGGTTGCCATATGCTTTGGGCATGCATAAGCGTGAAGTGGACCCCAGATACGGCGATGGACATGGCCGAGGTCAACTTCAGGGACCTCATCAGCATCTCGCTGGTGCTCGGCATCATGGTTGCGACGATGGGCGCGTTCGTCTCCTTCTTCGCATCAGGAATGGGCGAAGACCCAGCGCAGAGTATGCGCACTGGGGGCCTGATCGGGGGGGGTATGGCGGTCATCGTGCTGGTCTACGGCTCGTGGAGGCTGTTCGAGATCAAGCATGACAGGAGTAAGAGCGGCGTAACTCGAGAGGAGGAACTGGCCAAACTGAGGGAATTGCTGCGTCCGTTGGAGGCTCATGCGGCATCCCTCGCATGGGCGAGTGAGAAACCGTGGCGGCTGGACACTCACATTCGCTTGGACAGAGGGACGATGACCGTGGATCTACACGATATGGACGCAGAGGGGGCGCGCAAGATGCTCGACATCATCATCCAGAATCGCGAGCGCATCGGCAGATTGCGCATCGTAACAGGGCGGGGCAAGCATTCTGCTCACAGCCGCCCAGTGCTACGTCCGCTGGTGCAGGAGAGATTGAATCAGGTAGCGCACCAACTCGACTGGCAGTTGATTCCGAAGGCCGGTTCCATCACCTTGAGGCCGATGGGCGAGCGTCCCTCTTTGCGCCTGTGGATGCTGCGTTTTCTGGTGTTCATCGGGCCGATATCCATCGCACTGGCGCTCGCCTTTCAGGACCTCGCCGGCAGCGGCGCACGTGAGCAAGGACTGGCGTTCGGTGCTGCAGCCGGGGTCATCCTCACCGGTCTGCTCGCTTCATACCGGAAACGCTCCGTTTACTGAACGCAGAATGCCCCGTGCGGGATTCGAACCCGCGTGACCGGCTCGAAAGGCCGGGATGATGGACCGGGCTACACCAACGGGGCTTCAGCACCGTGAGCGGGCGGCGGAATGTGCATAACCAAATCGGTCAGGCGGTGACAGCCATCTCACTCTGAGATGGTTCTACTCTTCCTCTTCTGGTGTCTCATCGAGTCCTTCCCACCAACGCCATGCGGGCCAGGCGAGCAATGCGGCGGATAGACTGACCACCATGAAACCCGGCCCTTGGAGGAACTCTAGAAGCTGGTCTCCGTAGAGGCCTACGAGCAGCACCTCCGTGCCGAACCTGATGCTTCGGCCAACCAGACCGGCGGCGATGAACTGTCGGCGGTCCATCCCCCCCATCCCAGCACACCACCCAAGCACCTTGTAGGGGATTGGGGAAAGGGCGGCGATGAACACCCCGAAGGTGCCGTAGCGGGTGACCAGTGTATCGAACCTGCGCACGGTCGAGGGCTTGGCGAACCTATCGAGAAGTGGCTTTCCCCACCGTTCGCCCATCCACCAGGCAACGAGTGAGCCGAGAACACTCGATAGGGTGACGACGAGGAAGATGAGCATCAATCGAGACGGGTCGTTAGAGGCGGCGGCCATCGGGAGTACGAGTAGATCGGGTGGAATCGGTTGGATGAACGCCTCAGTGAATGTGAGCAGACCGAGCCCGACCAATCCGTTGTCTGCGAACCACGCCAGAGCCGGGTCAGTCCATACGCTCCAGAAACCCATGGCGACAGCCCGCTGGATGCTGTGCATGAAGGTTCGGCTTCTGCGAACGGCGGCACGAGCGAACCGGCACCGCTATGGCAGCGGCCAGCAGCCACGCGGACATGACCGATGAAGAGTCTGTGCCACGAGTGCTCGACACTTCCGCACTGCTTCATTGGCCGGTCAAAGAACTGGCTCTGGGCTCTGTGGTTCCGGCTCAGTTGCGCGAGGTGGAGCGCTTCTCACAGGAGCGAGCGCTGCTGCTTGAAGGAACGACTCTGGAGTGGCGCGAGCCGTCAGAGACGGCGGTCGCCCGCGCTCGTGACATTGCGCGGTCGACGGGAGATCTGGCTGGGCTGTCACCTACAGATGTCAGTCTACTCGCGCTGGCGCTTGATATGGGCGCTGAACTCGTTACCGATGACTACCGCTTGATGAACTGCGCCAAGAGCGCTGGAATCCCGTATCGCGCCGTTCTGACTGAAGGAATCAGCGAGCGCTGGCAGTGGCGACTCGTGTGCCGTGCCTGCGGCCATCAAGCCGCTGCCGCCGAACAGGAGAGCGAGAGCCGCCAAGAGACCACGGAATGTCCTGAGTGCGGCAACGAGATGCGGCTGAGCAGCCGCTGATTCACTCTTCTTCGACTGCAACGAGAGCTTGGTCCACGGTCATCCCTTCGACATCGGCTCCCGCTGATATTGCCGTGGTCTCGGTCTGGCCGCCGCGGTCGAGGTCGGCCTCGGTATCGCCTCTCCTGCTGTCGGACAGACCTTCGTTGAACTCACCTTTCGCCTGTCCCAGGGCGCGGGCTATCTTGGGTAGTCGTTCTACTCCGAAGAAGAGCACGAATATCCCGAGGATGAGCAGCAGTTCGCTGACGCCTGGCGTACCCATGTGGTTCACTTCACCCTGTCGTGTCGGACTCACCCATTCAAGGATTCGCCCCCCGCCGCTTCGATTCGGAAGATACTGCTGCCTCCTGCATTGATCCAACCCAATTGAGTACCGAACGATTTCATCCACCGGATACCGGAGGGAGGAACGCAACCTCTGCCCCGTCGATGAGTTCGGTCTCCGGGGGACAGAAGGTGCCATCCTGGGCCACCTTGACGCCTTGGTCCAAAGCCTGCGTCAGTTCTAGGTGTGCAGCGAGGTCGGCGATTGTCGCTCCGAGCAGCATAGGAAGTTCGAGTTCGCGGACTCCGAATTCATCGGCCAAAGGTCCGAACAGGCGAACGGTCACCTTGACCGCCTTCCTGATGTCTTCCTCGCTCATCGGTTGAGGGGGTGTGAACGGGAGTCATAATACATGGCTCTCTATCGCGCGCGCACATGAGTTCCGTAATGGAAGCGAAAGAGCTGTGGAAAGTATACGAAACCGGTTCGAATGTAGTGCAGGCATTACGCGGCGTCGACCTGTCGATCAACAAGGGAGAGATGGTCGCCATCATGGGTCCATCTGGGTGCGGGAAGACGACCTTGTTGAACTGCGTATCAAGTCTGGATGAGTTTACTGCCGGAGAGGTGCTCGTCGATGGCAGAAAGATGTCTGAGATGTCTGACAAGGAGCGAACAAGGATGAGAGCAGAGCGCCTCGGATTCGTCTTCCAGTCATTCAATCTGTTACCAGTTCTGTCGGCCGTGGAAAACGTCGAGTTGCCGCTGCTGATGAACGATGTCGCACCCAGAGAAGCAAGGGAGAGGGCGTTGTCGGCATTGGAGTCTGTCGGGTTGCGCGACTGGGCCGGTCATCTTCCGTCTGAACTCTCAGGGGGGGAGCAGCAGCGAGTGACCATCGCCCGAGCCTTCGTACACGAGCCTGCACTCATTCTGGCTGACGAACCCACAGGTAATTTGGACACATCCACCTCCGCGACCGTCATCGATCTGCTGATTGACCTCAATCGCTCACGCGGCATAACGTTCCTTCTGGTGACGCATGAGGAGGAGATTGCTCGTGAGTGTACTCGACTCGTCAGCATTCGAGATGGATTGATTGTCTCCGATGAACAACTCGTTGAATCAACTGATTCCGAGGAATGAACGAGGTGTGCAGATGCCAGCCAATGCGAAGTTGCTCTCCGCTGCGAGCAAGGTTGCGGTCTGGGCAGTTTCGTTATCGTCGATAGCGCTGGTGTACTATCTCGTTCTCCGCGCCATCGAGGATTCACCAGACGGCATCACCAACGGTTGGCGAGCTACAGCCCTGTGCCTCGGGCTCGTAGCCGCCATTGTCGTCCACTCGACTCTTCGCTTGCTGCTTGAACCGCGCCAGAGAATCATCGGCACCATGGCGCTGCGTAACCTGCGTCGCAGGAAGCGCAACACAGCGCTGATCGTCGTCGGCCTGCTGGTCGGTTCAGCAATCATCTCCAGCAGTCTGGTGGTCGGCGACAGTCTGGATGCGACCTTGAATGCAGAGTTCACCGAGGCATTGGATGAGACCGACATCGTGATCCAAGGAACCGACATCACCGGATCCCCAGTCTGGTGGAACCAGAGCAGTGCGCTGGACTTCGTCAATGACATGGAATCGGATCCTGACATCGACGCCGTGTCCATCGGCATCAAGATGAGCGTCTCCATCAAGGTACCCGACCGTAAGACGGTCGAGCCGCACGCGCACTGGCTCGCCATGGATGGGGAACTGCAACAGACAGGAACCTGGAATCCTCTGGGTGGCTCAGGTGGAGTCCACTACTCGGACATCGAGACCGGGAATGTCGTGATCAACGAACATGCCGCGGAGCAGTTGGAATTGCGGATTGGTGACAGGCTCGAGGTCTCTTGGACCGACATCAACGCTGGCGTCATCAGCCGTCCGATGGCTAACTTCACTGTACAGTCGATCGTGCCCACCACAGCTACTGGATTTGTTCAGGGCGGCGATACTGCGATCTTCACCGAACTCGCCGTGGCGCAGGAGTTGATGCACCGCACCGAGGAGATCAATCGCATTGCAATGTCGGCAACCGGCGGATTACTGGATTCCTATGCTGCTGAGCAGAGGGTCCTGCCACACGTCAACTCATCGTTAGACGCCGCGCTGCTCGGAGTCGATGCGGGACTTGATGTCGCGACCATTCCCGATGAGTTCTCTCTGGCCGTCCAGAGCACCGCGGGCGATGGTCTGCTGAGCGGCGCCGAGGTGGAGAGTCTGAGAGAGAATCTCACGTTCATTGCTTCTGATACCCCTGTGGTCGAGATGCTGATGGCACCCCTGGCTGGATTAAGCCACGAAGGAGTGAATCTGACCGGGCTGCTCACTGCAGAGGTCAATGGCTTCGTCGTCGATGATGTGGCCGATTGGTACGCGACCCCTGCCGGCCTGTCAGTGCAGAAGCGTGAAACGAGCCAATGGTTCCAATGGATTCCTCCCGATGAGATGGACAACGCAATCACCGGAATGGTATCGGTCGGCGACGGCGCTGTACTCTCACTTCATTCGAGCGGCGTGCGCTTCTCGGCTTTGGACGAGGACGTGCCCTCGCGGAACATCGACCTGCCCGAATCCGACGGAGAGATGGTTGCTCTGGCGGTCACCAGTTCGTCAGGAGCGCCATATGGAATCGCGCTGCAGGTGTCGGATGACTCGGCGCTGCTGCTGCATGGAACCGGATTCGCCGAGGAGGGTAACATCTCGTGGAATGGGACCAGTCTGGATGTCTCTTCGCTACCGCAGATAGAGAGCGGTGAGTTGGCGGTGGAAGGTGACCAACTTCTGGTCCGCTTGCAGGCCTCTCTGTCCAGCCATACGTGCGCCATTCCTCTGACCGTTCTCTCCGGGCAGTCAACGAGCTGCGCGTGGCAGCAGGACCCTCCGGCGATGCGCCATCTCGTGCAGGTCGGCGACGTTGCTTGGGACCAGAGTGGTCAGGATCTTGTTCGTACCCTGTCTCGTCTGTCAAATCTCAGTACTTCAGCGCACGACATCGGCCTCCCTGCAGGTGATATTCTGTCGGTTGGAGGCGACGGGGTCTGGGTCGATGGCCCGGGTCTCTACATCTTCAACGGGACACACTTCGTGAACGCTACACTCCAGCCTCCTGCATCCGCAGATGGAAATGCTGTCTGGTCGGACGACTCCCGCACCCTCGCGAGCGGTCCCGACGGCGCCTTCATCGTCGATGAGAACGGCATCAGCGGCAGGCTTCCATACCAGCATTCAGTGGACGGAGTGAGCAAGATCCCGATGGTCGCTCTGGCCATCACCGGCGGCGGAACAGGGCTGCCCGAGCCATCGCAGGGGGAAGTGATGCTGACTGCATGGTCCGCAACCGGAGTCGCCATCACGCCTCCAGCCAACCTGTCGCTGCTCGGACTGCTTCCCGCTGCTAGGGGATATGATGAGCCATTGCAACTCAACTACTCCAGCGCCGTCCCCTCTCTGCCCGCACCTCCCGGACAACCAGGGTTGGACGACCTCTCGGTGGGCATCATCAACATCTCAGACGCCGAAGCTCTCCTGTTGATGGAAGAACCGGTCCGCAGCAGCGTGATGATTGCCGGCCCGTCCCTCGCACTTCCGGGGGCATTCGATTCCGTAGTCGAGAATGTCACCGCCTGGACTGACGAGATGACCACCGCGGCATCGATGGGATTCAAGGTCATCCCGATGAAGAGTGATGTGCGCAGAGCGACCGAGGATGCCGGCGCAAATTTCTCTGCACTGTTCTTGGTCTTCGGTTCGTTCGTCATCTTCGCTGGCATCCTGCTGGTGATGAACCTGTTCGTGATGCTCGCCGACGAGCGCAAGTCGGAGATGGGCATGACCCGCGCGCTCGGAATGCAGCGGGGCGACTTGCGCACGATGTTCGTGCTCGAAGGCTCGGTGATTGGACTGGTGTCCAGCGCTATCGGAGCAGTGCTCGGAATAGGTGTGGCACGCGTGCTGATGGCCGGCCTCGATAAGGCGCTGTCTGATACCTTCGGGGGCTCAATCGTGTTCGCATGGGAGTGGCACAGCCTGCTCACCGGATTCTCCATCGGTTTCCTCGTCACCTGGGCTACTCTGCTCGCCACTTCGTTCTACATCTCGAGGATGAATGTGGTCGCAGCCATGCGCGACATCCCCACTCGCCTCAAGGACTCCTTGCCCTGGTGGACCATTCTTGTCAGCCTACTGCTGATCTGCGCTGCTGCGGGTTGCGTTGCGCTGGCATTCACGATCGGTGATCCTGTAGAGGGTTCTCGCTATGCTTGGTGGCTGACCGCCGGTTTCCTCTTCTTGCTCGGACTCGTATCGCCTCTGTTCATGGCCCTCAATATGGCGCTTCCAGAATCGGTATCTTTCGGTTCGGTTCGGATGAGTCGCAAGGTCATCGTGCCGAGGCTGGTGATGACCACCCTGGGTTTGGCAATGTTCGGTTGGGGCGTCTGGACTGACCCATTGCGGGCCGATATGGAGTTGGGCGATTCCTCATTCATCGTTCTCGGCCTGTTCCTCGTGGGAGCGGGAGTGCTGCTGCTCACCAGCCTCGCTCCGATGATAGCGCGCGCCCTCGCACGCGCGGGCTCCTCGCTCTCAGGCCGCCTCGCCTCCGTGTTACCGACCGCTCTGGCATATCCTCTGGCCGCTCCCTTCCGCACGGCGATGACGATGGGCATGTTCAGCCTCGTCGTATTCGCAGTCGTGATTCTGTCCGGATATTCAGCGATGTTCGGAAACCTCCTTGGCGACCTGGGGGAGAATGCCAAGGGTGAATGGGAGATTGTAGCGTTCGGCGACGTCGACCTAGGAGACGACTCCTCACAATGGGATCTGGGAGATGTGGACCCGGATACCTTCGATGCGATCGCAGTCATCGAGACCGCGGTCATTCAGACGCACAAGCTCTCCGAACATGACTTGGAGAACCATTCACAGTACACATCATTGAGAGGATTCGATGCCAATTTCACCGCGCATGGTGCTTTACCGCTGGATTCCTGGTCACCCGAGCTCGGTTCGACCCCAGAAGAGGTGTGGCAGAGTGTGTTCGAGAACGAATCGCTGGCGGTGATTGACTATCAGTTGGCGGTCGAGGAGTGGCAGGGTGAACGTGGAATCATGTTCGAAGGAATGGACTACAACATCGGAGATGCGATTGTCGTCAAGGATCCCTTCAATCCCTACGTCAACCATACCCTTTACGTCGCTGCGGTCCTGAAGGAGGAGAGTGGCTGGTTCGCATCAGGTATCAATGTGAACAAGAATTTCTCACGTGTCCATTTCGACTCCGAGCCAGCCTCAATCTGGTTCTCGCTGCCCGATGGCACCCCCCTCGACGAGGAGGAGATCATCGCCAAGGAGTTGCAGTATGCGCTCGTCGAGGAAGGATACTTCGTCATCTCGATCGAGTCCGTTTTCCAGACCATCCAGTCGTTCATCTTCGCCATGTTCGGTCTTCTGCAGGCGTTCCTCGCCCTCGGCCTCGCGGTGGGCATAGCAGGACTGGGTGTCATCACCATCCGCAACGTCTCCGAGAGGCAGCATCAGACCGGTATACTGAGGGCACTCGGGTTCCAGCGAGGGATGGTCGTTTCGGGCTATCTGATCGAGTTGACCTGGGTCAGTCTTCTCGGCATCCTCAATGGTGCTGTGGTGGGCATCGGATTCCACTGGCAGCTGTATGTGAAATATCTCAAGGACGAAGGTGCCGAGTTCGTCATGCCGTGGGGGGAGATTTCGCTCATAGTATTCGGCGCTTATCTTCTCACATTGTTGGCAACCGCTTGGCCGGTGAGAAAGGCCGCCTCCATCCATCCAGCAGAGGCTCTACGGGCGGCGGAATGAGATACAAAAATTATGCACCAAAAGCAATTACATTGTGCGATTATTTTAGGGGTTTTTTACAATCCCGTACGCACAGTATAAATATGAACGGAGAGGGTGCCGGAGCACCCCGTCAGTGGGAGGACTGTAAACATGAAGAGAACGATGAGTCTGATGATGGCCATGCTGATGCTGACGAGCTTGCTGGCCAGCGTGAGTGTGTTCGAACTGGAAGATGAATGGAATGAGGAAGCTGGTGGTCGTGCCGGATACGAGGTTGAACTCCTCGGCACGATGGAACCCAGACCTTCGATGCAGGATATTTCCGGAGGAATCCGGAATGCCGTTGATGTCGACGAAGACATCAACTTCCTGTTGGTGGTGCTCAACAGCGGTACGCTCGATATCTCCGAGTTGTACATCAGCGTTGATGTGACGCCTACCGGCACCACGACTTCGGTCGCTGGGACTGGTGGATCGCCCGATGGGGCAATCTGCGACGACAACTCGATCAATTCGGCTGGAAATCCTGTTTGCTGGGACACCAGCTACGCGTCTGGTGACTATCTCGGGAACGGCTCATACGCCGTCCGCAATTCGCTCGGAGACCCGCTGACGTGGACTCCGACCGTCCCTGGTGACTACACCGTCACGATAGGCCTTGACCCGGGCGAGCAGGACAGCGACCTGACCAACAACGACCTCTCGTTCACCGTGACGGTCAAGGACTGGTACGACATCGGTCTCGACCTGACCTGGGACAATGATGACCCAGATGACACGGGCGAGAACACGGGCACAGGTCCCCACGATTTCACCCTCTCAGCGATGGTCGATGGCAGCGCGTCATGGGACCCGCGCAACGTCGACCTAGAGATTACCTACGGAGGCTCCTTCCAGATGCAGGACTCCAACGGATTCGACGTCTCGACCTTTGAGGGACTCGCCTGCGCGAGCCAATCCGAGTGCGTTTTCACCGCTAGGATGGGGAGCCCGATGAGCGTCGAGGTCTACCACAACCTGTCTGACGAGTCTCAGCCGCCACCCACCCCCACTAATGGGACCCGCGACGTGCCGACCTACCAGGTCGCCGAGACCTTCAGCGGCACGATCAAGGGCAACGCTGCAGAATGCTCCGGTGCGTGCGCGATGTACGTGCTCGCAAGGGTCGTGAACTACCTCTCCTACGAACTGGTCGCCACCGACTACGGTGGTCCAGGCCACGAGGCGAACATCGTCAATGAGATGAAGGAGGTCAACAACTCGGTCGATGACCGCAACGCCAACAACGAGGACCTCCTGAATGCCTACTTCGGTGTGTATCACGACGTGAGCGTGACCGCCGTCACCGTTGGAACACATCACTCTCCGGGCGGGCGTCTGGACGCGGGCAACTCCGCGCTCTACGCCACCATCGCCCACAGTGGCAGCGAACAGGAAGTGGAATACGACTGGCAGGTCGTATTCGACATCCGTGATCTGGGTAACAACCAGGTGACGACCACTCCGTTCGTGCTCGATTGTGACAATCCTCTAGACCCAGATGCGATGATGTCGCACGCGAACCTCGGGATGGCGTTCCCCGCTCTGCCCGAGTTGACCGTCTGCACGCCGCTGATACTCGACCCAGGCATGTTCTCAATCACCGCGCGCGTGACCCTCATCGACGCGACGCTGACGAACACCGACACCGATCCCAACGGGGACGACGACTGCGGAACCGGAACCAACCCTGACTGCCATGTCGACATGAACTCAGCCAACGACGACCGCACCTCCCACTACGAGGTGGTAAACAACGGGCCGTTCGTCACCCTGACGATGGAGGTCGCAGATGGGCCGATCATGGAAGGGACCTCTATGGACTTCTCCGCGCGCGCGCTGCACACGGGACAGCCTGACTCTGACGGGGACGGCGAAACGGATGCAATGATGTACGATTGGTCGGTGGACACCACTGAACAGGATATCCAGTTCATGTCCTGCGCCGCCCTCTCTGATTGCCCGAGCATCATGGTCAACAATTTCTGGCAGGGAACCCCGACCGTGTCGGTCACCGTGACCGACCACTGGGGCGCCACCAGCACCGATACTGTGACCCTCAAGGTGTGGAACGGCTTCAGCAACAACTTCGACGGGGCAGCTGATGTCGCCTACGACATCGTCTACTACGGCAGCCTTCCACAGGTAGTGAACTTCAGCGACGCTGATGGGGTTGATGCGGACCTCACGGGACTAGGATCGAGTTTCACTTCTGTCGCCGCGTTCTCCACGGATGTCTCCTCGATTCTTTCGCCAGGCGACGTCTACTCGGAGGACATGGACGTGTCCTTCGCGGGCACGTCAGACACACAGTACTCTCTCTGGTACCAGGGAACAACCGGATGGGTCAGCATGCCTTCCACGCAGAGCCAGGTGGACTCGTCCACGATGATGCTCTCCTGGAGCAACGACGGCAGCCAGCCGAGCCGCTCCTCGTCCACCTACGCGGTGTTCGCAGGCGCCAACATCGGCGAGCCGCCTCAGACGGGCATCACGGGCCTCAGCCACACACTGGCTCCGGGCGGGGTCATAGCCATCTCCTGGAGCGTCTCCGACGCAGCGGCCATCGGGGCCGATGACTTCGGTGTCATCATCATCGACGGCGTCCGCAACACCTTCCCGCTGGGAACCACCACATGGGAGATTTACGGCGCGCACGGCACGACCTACTCCTACACGGTGCAGGTCGAGAACGGCCAGAGCGATTCGGCCGGCGAAAGGCTCGTCGGCAGTCCGGTGGCCAGCGACAGTGCGACGGCCGACGGACAGGTCGACCCAGCTGCTGGAGCGAGCGATCTGACGGCTGCCGAAGAGGCCGGCAACATGGTAGCATTCACCTGGAACGCCGCTGACGACAGCGACGTGGACCACTGGGTGGTCTGCTGGTCCATCGGGGACCACGACGCAGACGAGGTGCAGGGACTCCTGGACGCCGAGAACAGCTGCTCGGCGAGCGGGGACAAGACCTCCTCGCACGTGTCCTGGCGCCCATCAGCTGCAGGCACCTACCACTACTCGGTGACAGCCGTGGATTCGGTTGGCAACATGGAGACGGCCGCATCGTCGACCGCTCTGACCGTCGTCGGTGACGAGACCATCAATTGGGATTCAGTTCCAAACATCGGCACGGAGGGCGGCGATGATCCCATCCCGCAGTCCGCGTGGATTGCCATCGGCATCCTCGTGCTAGTTGCTGTAATCGCCGGCGCGTTCATCCTGACGCGTGGCGGCGGTGAAGGCGGCGACGAGGAGTGGGACTACTGAGCCCACCCCGTGTGCTCCGACACGAACCAGAAACTCGAGAACGGTTCCGCGCACCGCCGCCCGTAGGGCGGCGGTGCGGAACCAACTATTCTGTCATCCCTCGCGAGCGTCCGGCCTACCAGCCGTTCACCATCCTCCGGACCAACGAACATGATGGAGAGCAGTGCAGCGGTTTCATGCGAATGGTGACGCCGTTTGAAGTGCTATTCTGGTCAGGTGAACCGATGTTGAAGCTCGGATCCATGCACTCGAATCTCTCTGATTTCATATACTCAGAGCGGGTGATACAAACAACTTGTACTAGATTATTTACGCGTTTTTTTTATCATTAAATCGAACGCAGTGCTCCATTCCAAATCGGTTACTCAAATGGTATGCACCCATATCATTATAGCGAAGACAAAACGTGCCCAGTCGTGCCATACGACAGTTTGGGGTATTGAAATGGTGACAAATGAAAAGAAGATGACCATCGGCGGCAGTTGGCTACTGCTGACGCTGCTGATGATTGGAATGAGCTGGAGCGCTGCAGTGGCGCCCGCAACGGACACACTGCAGACTCCCGAGACAGAAAATGCGGAGGACACCGAAGGGGATCCGCTCGGTCTGCCAGACAGTATAGGATTGCCTGGTGACTACAACGGATTCGGCTATTCGCCGGATGCCGAGTTGCTGGGTTCCCGGACGGAGACGGCGAAGACGTATCTTGGCGAGGATGGAGATCTCCACGCCATCATATCGCCGACACCGGTCCACTACATGGAAGCCGGCGTCTGGGAGGAGATTGACGTCAACTTGGAGGCCACACCTAACGGTTGGGCCGTGACCGAGAACTCCTACGAGGTCTACTTCGACGAGAATGTCGAGCGTGGTGTGCAGGTCGTTGCTGGAGACAACTACGACCCGGTCACAATTGGCATGTCGCCGATGGTAGTCTTGCTGGATGAGGAGACGCTCTCTCCGCATCCATACGACGGGAAGCCGGCGACCTCACCGATAGACGTGGGTGGCAACATGATTCGCTACCCGCTGCTGACTGGTATCGATCTCGACTACCGCGTCACTCCGACGCAACTGAAGCAGAATCTGGTAGTCAGGGACGTTCCAATGATTCCTGACCACTTCAAGGAGTCTGGGTACTTCGGAGTTGCAGAGACTCTGCACCTCCCTCAGGGCTATGCTCTGTTCCTAGGTGAGTCGGCGATTCCAGTCAACGAGATTGTGATGACCAACCAGTCGCTGGCGATTCGCCACATGGAGACTGGTGAGCCGTTGTTCACGATTCCACAACCGCTGGTCACGAGTCTGAATGTTGAAGACGAGAAAGACCCGAATCCGCATATCGGCAACTTCGTGATCAGGTCTGATGGCATGGTCATCACGCTGATCACTGTGGTCGAGACTTCATGGCTGCTCGATGAGGACAATCGATCCTACCCCATCCTCATCGATCCGACCTTGGACAAAGGCGCACAGCGCGCCGGATGGGCCCAGTACTACCGCTACGCTCCATACGGATGGGGCTGGGCTGGTGGAACATACTGGTACGTTTACAACAACGCCAACCTGATTTACACCTGCCGCGGAAGTGGTTCATACGCCAGTTCCTGTGGCTACAGTTCGAGCTACTATCCGTTCTTCTACCGCTATGCATGGCAGCGCTACGACTTCAACAACGCACTGCCGACAGGAGCCACGGTGAACAGTGTCGACTTCAAGGACAACGTCGGCCGCTACTACGGCAGCGGAAGCAAGAATTTCGATTGCACCGTCCTGAAATCCGGTGGCAGCCAGTCGAGCAGCATGATCGACCCGGCGAGTTACATCTACAGTGGGTCCAATGGATTGGCTGGCAAGATACGGAACAGCGCACGTTCGTGCAATTCTCAAAGCGTCTCTGACCCAGGCTACTACTTCCAGGGTGGCGCAGTACGCTCCATCTCGATGAACAGCAACGGTGAGAGCGACGTGCAGGACGCAGTCGACGGTAACGGAGGAGGCAGTTCCGGCCACATCCTCGGCCTCGGCATTCGCAACACTGCGAACACGCCTCTGTGGTACTGGTGCAGCACCAACTACTACAGCTACTACGGTTGCACCACCTCGCAAAAGCACCCGCATCTACATGTGGACTACAGCGGTGGTTCAGACACCTCTCCGCCCGTAACCAACTTCGTCCCCTATACCGGAATCACCACGCACAGGGCCGAAGCGCGCACAATATTCTTCGGGCTGATGGACACCACTGGAGTGGACACGACCACCAACGGCGGTCCGCACCTCTGGCACCGGGTGAACAACGGCTCTTGGAGCGGCACGCGTGCCACCTCCTTGGGAACCTGCCTAGCGGGATATTACTGCGACTTCAAGGTGCTGATCCCCGCAGTGAACGAGGGCGACTACGTCCAGTACTACATGGCCTTCCAGGACATCAACGGCCAGGCTGGTTCCGGGACCTCCGGCAACCAGAACTTCGCTACCGATCCGTCCGGCGGGTCTGGCTCTCCGAGCAACCCCACGGCGCCTTCTTCGAATGGCTACAACTACTTCGCTCAGCCAACTTCGGATGCGGATTACTTCAACTCCGATGGCACGAAGAACAACAAGTGGCAGATCAAGATAACGAACGTCAACCAGTTCCGTTACTACTCGGTCTACCGTAACTTCGACGAGCAGTTGACTTACTACGAGGACAGCAAGGAGTACATCTGGGAGTACGACACCTCCAGGTGCGGCACCGGTCAGAACGCATGCTTCAACACAGCCAACGTCTACAATCTGAGGTACAGTCCAACGGTCAACAGCTACTCCTACACCAACTGTGCTCAGACAGCGACCTGCAAGGAGACCAAGCCCGGTCTCACGATGAACGCGCAGAACGGACCGCAGATGTCCACTATCTGGTTCTACAACGCGGCCAAGGGCAAGTTCGGCATGGTCGGACTTGACACTTCATCGAGCATCGCCGAGTCTGTATCCGGTACGCCCTGCGATTCCACCACCTGCACCAACGGTGGCGGCAGGGACATCGATGACGGCTACTCAGCGGTGCGAGTCCCCGGTGACATCACCATGAAGTTCGGCACGCTGAGCGTGAACGCGTCTTACACATCCAGTTCCAGCACTCGAAACTGGTTCTGCGTGAACAGCAACAACCACCCGATGTACTTCACCAGCTCCAACAGCAACAGCCCGTACTGTCTCTATTCCTGGACCACCTGGCAGTACGACCGCCAGTTCAACGGCTGGCAGGCTCCGGGATACGACGGTCGCTGGATGCCCGGCGCGTCGATCACGCAGAAGGTCAGCATGATACGACCGCAGCCTGACATCTGGGCTCCAGAAATCGATCACGGTGGCCTGATGGACACCTACTCGGATGATGACCGCACGGTCACCATCGGCCTGACGGACTTGGGAGAGCCTCCGAGCGGAGTCAACGTCTCGACCGGCACCTCCTCCAACGGCGACCTTGAGGGACCCCACATCTTCTATCGCACCTACGACGCCACCGCCGGCTCCTGGTCGGGATGGACTCGACGCGCGATGACTCAGGAATCTGGCATGACCAGAGCCCAGTGCGAGATGACCCATTGCGACTGGTCCGCCAGCATCCCGGGAACGGACCGTGGCAACTCAGTGGAGTACACCATCCACGTGCAGGACAACAAGAACAACTGGCAGAACACCAGCGCCTTCTCGTATGGGATTGGCCAGCCGACGAAGGTATTCACCGTCGAATGGCACGACATGAACTGCTACTACGTCTCGTACCTGTGTAACTATCAGGTGAGGATGTACGACGTGACCAATGAGGTCGAACTGCTCTACGACACGAACAGCAACCCATACTACAACTGGGAGAGCATCGGCTACCAGAAGGGTGGCGGGACCGCTATCGGTGCCACTCTGCAGGCGAGAGGACCTGGATACGTCAATCAGGTGAACCAGTTCGACTACAACTACCGCATCGCCACTGACGGCAACAACCACGGCTACGAGAGGATGACCGCCGGTATGTCCGAGTTGTACAACTACAACACGGAATACTCGGGCACATCCAACGGTATGCCGTATGTCTTCTACTGCATGTATTACTGGTACAGGTACTACAATCAGTGCCAAACGATGATCGACATCCCGTCGGGCTTCGACTTCGAATGGTTCGGAACCACATACAGCGGTAACACGACCGGAAAGATCGACGCAGGGCGCAACGGCCACATGGCGTTCACCAACACCCAGTCCACCTACCGCAACGGAATGCAGCAGATGATCACCTACTACGGCTCGCCGAGTTGGTACTACAACAACTGGCCTGAGCTGCCCAACACGGGTTCGTACGTCAACAAGATACACATCGCTCCCTGGTTCGGAGCCTATGGCGCATACTACTGCTACTACAACAGCCAGGCCCAGTGCAGCATCCGCACCAAGATGGTGCCGTTCGAGGGCGCCGGAATGGACGTCTACTCGGACATCACCACGCCCACCATATGGGACAACGAGATGAGTCCGATCCGCATCGTACCGAGCGGCGACTACATCCGCGTCACGGCAGATCTCACGATCGAGCCTGGCGTCGAGGTCCTGTTCGGTGACGGCAAGGGTATCGACATCGCCGGAGCGTGCAACAAGTTGACCGTCACGGGCAACTCCACGCACCGCAACACTGTCGGCAGCATCGGCAGTGGAACCGGACTCGGATTCGCGTTCACCAACGGTGGATGCTCGTCCGCCAACAACGACGACCGCCACGTGTTCGAGAACACTGACTTCGAGAACGTGTCCATCGGCATCAGCGCGGGCAGTCGCCACGGCAACAACCCGCACTACAACGGCAACGTGGGCAACTTCACGTTCGATGACGTGACGTTCACGAACGTCGGGACGGCTATCTCGCACGGCAGCGGTCAGGGCTCCGGCTTCGACCTGTCTGGCGTGTCTATGAGCGGCGCGCGCAACTCCTGTGTCGCGCTGCCTGACAGCGGTTCGCTGACATGGATCGGCGGCGGCGCCAGCGATTGCAACACCCTCCAAGGGAGTGGCAATGGCGCTATCGACACCGGAACCGGCAGCAGCGTGTACCTCGAGAACGTCGGGTTCAACGGCTCGTACGTGAACGGCGTGTTCGGCGAGGCAAGCGACATGTCACTGTCCAACGTGACCATCGACGCCTCCGCTCTGTCCGGCACACAGTCCGGAACCGCGGTCGGCCAGACCGGCAGCCAAACCTCTGGTACCAGTCTGAGCCTGTTCAACGTGCAGGCACCGGGCTACGCCTGGGGTCTGCGAACGCACGCGACCGACGACCTCAGCATCGACACGCTGAACAGCGGCGGAATTCTGCTGGCACCGGGTGGCTCGTCCGCTACGGTGCTCGGTGCGACCGGCTACGACATCACCGACGTCACTTCGACAGGCAATCTCGCGATGACGCGCACGACGCCTTCCTCGATGACCAACATCGACCTCGACGGCTATCTGGAGTTCTCCGGAACTGCGGCTGCTGGTGACCAGATTTCGATCCAGAGTTTGACCGCTGACGGCATCTCAGTCGTCGGCTGCGGATGGAGCGCGCGCGCTGATGGCGTCACCTTGGGTGGCGGCTCGGCCGGCGCCTGGGCGACTGCATCGTGCACCTCGTCCAGCGCTCGCAGCACGCTGACTGTGGTCGACGGGACCATGGCAGGGAGCTCGAACAACGGCAACATCGTTTACGCACGCAACGGCCAGGTCACTCTGGCTGGCATCGACATCACGGGCCAGACCAACATGGGTGCCTATGTCGGTGTCGCGAGCACCAACGGTGACGTCCGTCTAATCGGAGTCACATGGAGAGGCAACGACTGCGCCGACACCAACGGCTGGACCGGAATGTCCACCTGCTGGGTCGATGTTACATCGTCGTCCGGTGTAATCTACGCGGGCGGGTTCGCGCAAGTGGCCGCGTTCCGTGTGATGAACCTCGTACCTGTGTTCGTCGCTGACCACGCTGTGACGACCAAGGTCGTCGACAGCTCAGGCGTCGACATCATGACCGCGGGCACGACCTACACCGACTCCACCGGCAACGCCTCGGCCTGGCTGATCAAGGACAAGATCGAGCGGGTCAGCGGTTCCACGGTGATCACCGACAGTTACACTGATCACTCGGTGACCGTAGCCGGCGGCGCCGGCCAGAACGAGACCGGACCCGCCGACGCGTGGTACAGCAGTTCCTGCACCAACTCGGTCGGATCGTGCGCCATGCCTATGGACATCGGCGACCAGGTCTACCTGAAACTGGAAGCGTTCCCGATGGACTGGAACGGTCCTGCGAAGGATTGCGCCTGGCTGGCGACCAACACCAGCCTGACCAACGGCTACTACCTCTACACGATGCAACTGCTGACGCTGTCGACCAACCTGATTCTTGACGGGTGCAAGTTGCACCTCAACGGGACCAGGATGATTGTCAACCACACGGCTAACCAACAGCCGACTATCACCATCAAGAACGGCGGTGAGATGCTCATCACCGAGGGCGGTGGCGAGGTCGGCAACCTGAAGGCGTTCAACAGCAACTACGGTGTGCTGATGGACCTCGAGGATGGAGGGACATTGACTCTCGACAACGCCTTCGTACGCGACGGGCACGCCCGTTCTGGCGGAGCGTGGAACGTTCCCAGTGGCGCGACGATGTCGCTGTCCAACGGTGCCGCGGTCTATGGCCAGCAGGTCACATCGGCTTCGACGGCGACCATTAGGGTCGACGGAGGAACTCTGACCGTCAACGATGGAACCGTGTACAACGTGCAGCAGTCCGGTACCGGTATCCATCTGGAGGACACTGCAGGTAGCAGCCTGAACAACATCAACGTCATGGGTGCTCAGACCGGCATCGTCGTCAAGAACGCAGCACCTTCCATCGACGGCTTCACGCTGACCAACAACACGGTCGGCATCGAGGTCAACGGCGGGATGACGCTGCCGACGATCTACCGCAGCACTCTGCTCTCAGGAGCGAGTCGCGGCTGGACCACCTACGACATGGACATCACCAATCTGGCGGCCTCGTACAACTATATCCAGTACGGATTCAACACCGTCTACGCGGGCGGTAACGTCCACCCGCGCTACAACTACGCGTCCAGCAAGTACTACGGAGTCTACGACCGAGCTCGCATCGCTCTGGACACCGGCAGTGGCCTGACGAACTTCACCATGAACAGTGCTGGTAAGCAGATGACCGGTTACTACGACTCGGGCGACACCTCGAACCAAGGTAACAGGCTGAATCCGAACCACCCGTCCAGGAACGACGGATGGGCTCGCTACGACTGCAACCTCTACGGCTACCAGTACAGCCCGGGTGGTTCGTATCAGTACGGATACTACTGGTACATGCTGAACTACGGCCCGTACACCAGTTCGGGCAGTTACTACGGCGCGAACGCCTACCCGATGGACTTCGGCTTCACGCTGGACATCGTCGATGGGCTGACAGGCAACCAGAACTACTACCCGTACAACTACTGGGGCTACTACTGGCCGAGCTTCTACTTTGGCAGCCAGTACCAGGGCGGCATCTTCACGCCGCCTGAGGGCTTCAACGGCATGTGGGGCAACTACAACGTCTGCCTCAACTACGCCTACACCTACCAGACTCCGCCCCCGAACGGATACAGAGTATCGTGGCCGATCGTCGACACCAGCAGCTCCAGCATCGTCGGCACCCACGCCTACCTTGACATCCTGCACAACGGCGCCGACTACTTCCAGGACCGCTACGAGTTCGTATTCCGCGGCGGCAACACCATCCAGGAACTGATGGACGCCAACTGGGGACGCGAATTCGGAATGGCGAGCATCGCCAACGGCCAGATCGACGGCTCCACCACGGGCATCGAGGTCAGCGGTAACAGGGGAGCGGCAGACTTCTCGGCCGTCACCGTCAACACACCCGCCAACGAAGGTGTTCTCATCAGCGGAAGTGCGTCCATGGAACTGGACGGCGTCACCGTCAACGGTGGCCGCTACGGCCTGCGCATGACGCAGTCGGCCTCAGGGAATGTCGACATCACGAACGCGGTCTTCGACAGCCAGACACAAGACGGTCTGGCGCTCTCGAAGGACATGAAACTCGGATTCGGCGGCGCGATCTCGAACGCTGCGGGCAGTGGTGTCCGCATTGTCTCGGGCAGCACCGGCGAATGGAATTTCGACGCACTGACCATGACTGGCAATGACATCGGCCTTAGGACCGATGGCAGCGGTACGGTCAATTGCAACGATTGCACATGGTCGGGCAACAACGATGATGTCAGCATCACCGGTTCTTCGAAGGTGATTGCTCTCGAGGGCACCGTCGATCAGTCCAAGATCGATGTGTCGGGCTCTGGGATATTCGAACGCGCGCGCAGGCTCCAAGTCGACCTGTCAGCTGATGGCAGCGCCATAGCCGACACGCCGATGGTGATCCTCGACGCCAATGATCGTAAGGCGGACCAAGGGGTGACTGACAGCAGCGGCACGTTGATGTCGCGGTTCAACACCTATACCGTGGACAACGGTGGTGTCACCACGATGAACCTCAATGGATTCAAGGCGGTGACTGCTGCCAAGGTGGAATATACCAGTTCAGTCGCTGACTTCCGTTGGGCTAAGGCGTCACTGACTCTGACCGATGCCCCGGGCAACCAGGAATCGGTGGCGTTGACCAACAGCTTCGACGCCCGCGTCTGCTACAGCTTCGCTTCGGCGACCTACGACGTACTGCAGTCCTGCTCCGGCAGTCACTACCTTGCAACGGGATCGTCGCGGACCAAGTCCAACGGTCAAGGTGGAACTATAACCGAGTACGGCTACTACAACGCGCTCCCGTCGAACATGCAGAACAAGAACATCCTGCTTGACTCGCCGTGGACGTACCTCAGCACCTCGGATACCTCGTTCAACGGGTCCACGATGTTCACGACAGGATTCTACGCGAACAGTTGGGCAGACATGTATGCTGGCTACCCGTACGGTGCCGCCGCCTACTTCGACGATGTCGATTGGACGGCTGTCGGTTCGGAAGGCACGGAGTTGTTCAACATCGGTTACTACGGTGGTTACAACTACGGCGACTTCTACGTCAACAACAGCGTGCTGATCAACATCGGTTCGATCGGCAGCGGAGCCAGTTACTACGTGGACGAACCGGTGATTAGGGTGACCAACAACACCATGGTTCACTACTGGGCGCACGAGGATCCGCCAGGTGTCTATCAGGAGGAGATCTGCGTCTCCAGCGCTGGCAACTACATCGGCGCTGACGGCATCTCGAACTACCTCGTTGACAACAACGACATGTGGGGATGCACGGTTGGACTCATGGTCTACTCGAACTACTACGCCTACAGCACCTACTACGGAGGCAACGGCACAATCGGTGCCGAGTGGACGAACAACAACATCGAGGACAGCACCTACCTCGCCTTCTGGATGTATCTCAACGCATACTGTGACCAGCACCTGATTGACAACAACGTCGTCTCAGGGAGCCTGCGTCTGCAGTACGGAGCCTACACCCAGGACCAGACGTGCAAGGGCCTTGACATCACCAACAACGACCTCTCGGCCGACAATCCGGTCTACCTGCGCGGCCAAGGCGCTGGCGTGGGCACCGAGTACAACATCGACGGCAACACGATCCGCGGCATCGGCAACTCCGGCAACGCTGGCATCTACCTGCGTAACGGCTGGGGAAGCGTGAGCGACAACACCCTGCTCGACGCCGACGGCGGCATCAACGTCTACGGTGTTCTGTCCGGCCACGATATCGCCATCGACCGCAACAGCATCTCAGCCACTGGTGGGCGCCTCAATCCGACGGCGCTCGGCATCGTGCTCGAGAACTGCGGTCTGCGCACCATACGCATGAACGGCAACGACGTGACCACGACCGCAAACGCGCTCGTCTCTGAAGGATGCAACGTAGAGGACACTGGCAGCAGCTTCTCCGCCACGGGCGGGTCGGCTGCAGGCGTGACCACAGTTGACATCATGGCGGATTACTACACTCCGCAGACGGTGACCCTCAACACAGGTGACTCGATCCGATGGCGTGCAGTGCAGTACTACTCGGGAACACCATACATCCACACGACCACCTCTGATGATGGTCTGTGGGACAGCGGTGACATGAACCTGGGTAGCACCTTCGTCTACACCTTCTCGAATGCGGGCACCTACGACTACCACTGCAACAACCACGCCCAGATGACCGGGACGATCACCGTGGTCAACTCAACCGGATCCACATCCAACCTGCGCACGACTGGTGTCGATGCTCTGGACGGCAACGAGAGGTTCACCTTCAACGGGACTTCAATCAGCGGCTTCGCAAACGGCCTCAACATGGATGGAGGCGCCCTGATACTGGAGGGCAACGCGGTCATCAGCTCTGACTACGTCGGCGTTGATGCAGTCAACACGCACGTCACGGTTGACGGTGCAACGATCAATGTGAACGACAACTACGGCATCGCCCTGAACTCGCTGAGTTCGACCACTCGTCACACGCTCGACTTGACGGACCTGAGCACATCGGGTGCGGTTGGATTGCTTACCACCGGCCACGGAGACTTCCGTTGGAACGGCGGAACGAGCGATTCCGACATCACGCTGAAGACCCTCTATGGAGCGCAAGGCTCGATCGAGAACATGAGCTGGGACGACACCAACACCCAGATTGACGCGGGCGCGTACAGCGTAGTCACCAGCGTGGGCAACACGCTGACCTCGTCGAAGTTGGGGATGACCTCAACGTCGCTGATTCATGAGGGCAACCTGCTCGACCTGACAGTGACGCACATGGGTAATCCGGCCACCAACGTCGGAGTGATGATCAAGTCGCAGGCGCAAGGGACCTTCACGGACTTCTCGCGATCTGAGTACACCAGCCCGTCGATGCGTGGAAACACGATTACCGTCGATGGTTCGCTGGGCGACTGGGAAGGCGCATACACCGAGAACGACGCAGACGATGCGATGCCCGGTGTGCTGGCCTTCACCCAGACTGCTTCGATGAGCATCACATGGGACGTCGATAACCTCTACCTGAATCTCAGGGGCGCGACATTCACCCTGCTCGACGGGATGATCTACCTCGACACACGACCGGGAGGAAGCACGACTTCTGACAGCAGTTGGATGTGGTCTCCGACCGGTACCACTGGCGGAACCCACACGCTGCCGTTCCTGGCGGACTACTTGCTGTTCGCTGAGGACACAGGCGACTGGGGTGTCAAGCAACTGACGACTGGAAACCAATGGACTGACATCACCAATTCGATGAACTGCAACGGCATCCGGTTCTACGTTGGTTGGGGAATCCCCGGACTGACGGCGTTCAACGCGGACAGCGAGTTCGCAATCCCATGGAACTGCCTCGGCAACCCGCAGGGAATGATCCGCTGGCTCGCTCTGCTGCATGCAGACCCGATCTACACGACCGCACCCGGACTGCTGGTGGGTATCTTCCCACTACAGCAGGTCAACCTGACCTGCCACTGTGCGCAGACCTTCTACGACTACGGCACACTGAACGTCGACGCCAACAACGGCGACCTGTCAGACGGCCAGCTCGATGACTTCCTGCTGATCCGTCGCACATGGTTCAACCTCGGCGGCAGCATAATGTCGACGCCCGACCGCAGCTATCAGGTGATGGCGAAGGTGAAGGACGCCGAGCGCGTCTACTGGGACTGGGGCAACTACTACGGCCTCCAGATGACCCAGAATCAGGCTATCTCGATTGATATCCTGCGCGCCAAGCCAGTCATCCAGAACCTCGACGATGTGGAATACGATGAGGACACGGGGGCGCACACGATATCTCTGACCGACAAGGCGCATGACTACCAGGAAGCCTCGTCGGCGCTGACATGGTCGGTGCAGAATGACCCGAGCACTCCGAGTAACCAGTCAGCAGCGTTCACCTACGCGTTGAATGGACAGGATCTGGTCATCACGACCAACCCGGAACTGTTCGGCAACCTGCGTCTGCTGTTGACCGTCGAGGACGGCCACGGTCTATCGCGGCAACAGTCGATTCTGGTGAGCATCCAGAACGTCAACGACAAGCCGATTATCTGGAACCACGATCGCACTGACGGCATACCGGTCTTCTTCGAGGACACGGTGAACAACGTCATCAACGTCTACGACGAGCCTCAGCGACGTGACCCGACCACGGGCAACGAACTCACATGGGACGTGATTCGCAAGAACCTCGGCAACTCTAACGGCGACCAGTTCGTCAAGGACGACGCCTGGGAGCAGGACGCTTCGAAGCAGAACAACAGCGAGACTGCGCCACAGAGGTTCACCTGGTCGGCAGTGACCGACCCGGTCGACTGTGTACCGTTCACAGTGAACGTCTACTCGAACACCCTTGAGATCGACCTGAACGAGGACAACGAGGCTGGTGGCACGTGCGACATCGTGCTCGACCTGACAGACGGCGCCAGCGTCAACGCTGACGCTGACACGGTCTCAGTGCCGTTCACTGTCAATCCAGTGAACGACGCTCCGGTCATCCTTGACTGGAACGCCACTCATGGACAGACGATTACTGTAGCCAACGGCAGCAGCATGACCAGCACCACAGCCACGGCAAACCCGTGGTACTGGATGGTCATGGAGGATGATGAGAACAGGGACAACCTGACCATCGACCTCGGCCCGATGATGTCTGATAACGACCACACCATCGCCCAGTTGACCTGGGATGTGGAGAAGGCGACCACCTGCGACTACGAGCACTACTTCAGCCTGAGCATCGACAACAGCGCAGACACGCTGACGATCGACCTCATCGATGATGCGACGACCGACGCTGACAGCAGCCAGTGGGACATGCTACAGGACGCTGATGGCGACGGCCGCCCGGACAACGGTATCCACCAGAAGATGCCCACGAGCGGTGTCTACTGCATCATCAAACTGTGGATGAACGACACGGCGATTGCACCACCGCAGTACGACTACAGCCAGTCGTCCACCGGTGTGTACCAGCCGAAGAGCGACTACGAGTACCTCTACATCCGTGTGCACAACATCGAGGAGACCCGACCGGACTACCACTTCGACACCGACCGCTGGAACCCGTTCGACTTCCACAACGTCTACGGTGTACTTTCGGGAACCACGATGCCGGTGACGGTTGGACTGGAGTACGATGGTGATGAACCACCGTACAACTACGAGCACGACGTCCGCGTCTGGTTCGCAGTCGACAACGTCCGCCAGAGCAGCGTGCGCTTGGGTGACAATGGCCCCGGCAGCGGCGATCAGGCACTGCCCGCGTGGGGTGGCTCGACCGATGTGCAGGGCTGGGTCACGCTGAACCGCACCTCGTCAGAGGTCAAGGTGTTCGCCGATGTGCTCACTGTGAATCCGTTCACAGGCCAGTACGTGACATCGAACATCCGCCGACCGGCGCTTGAGGAGATGAACTGGGACAACAACAACCTGACGACCACGGACACTGGTAGCAATCTGCCCTTCATCGTGGAGGTGCGTGCAGCTGCGAGCGTGACTTCGTTCGCACCGACAATCATGGCTGTCAGCCTAGTCGGTGCCTTCGTCGGAATGCTGCTGCTCAACAGCCGCCGCCGCGAGGATGATGAGGAGTTCGAAGAGGAGAACCTGTTCGATGACGAAGAGGCAGTCAGCCCAGTCATCGCAACGATTCTGCTAGTGGCGATCACCGTCGTGTTGGCAGGTGTAATCTACGTCTGGGCCGGTTCGCTGGCGGACACCAACGTCAAGGGTGTCCCCCGGATGACCTTCCAGGCTGAGGCGAACACCGCCGACATCAATCAGGAAGATTGGTTCTGGATGATCAAGACGACCTACGCCGCCACGCCGCTCGCCACACAGGCGATTGTCGTCTCGGTGCAGTGGACCAACACGTCCGGTCAGCAGTTCTACCAGACGCAGATGGCGCCCTACCCCGGTGGGGACCACGAGATGGTCTACGGAAGAGTTCCGTCGAACAGCCCGAACATGATCACCTTCTACGACGACCTCGACTGTGCCTCCGGGCCGTGCATCACCACATACAACGAGGGTGACCGAATCTACATCCGCATGAACGACAACGACGGACTGATCCAGAACATCGAGATCCACGTCCAGTACAAGGTGCCGGGAGGGGCAGCGTACGTGCTGAAGCAGTACGACGCCACCCCGAACAGCATCCGCTGAGCGGACTAAGGTCTGAATTGAAGGCCCGCCCTTCGGGGCGTGCTGGAACGCAGGGCCACCCTGGGGCGTTGCCCCGGGGTGGTCCGACACACCGCTTCCCTGCGCCAGCGTTCGAGCAGGGGGTGGATATCTGGCGTCTCTGTAGGGGCGATTCGGATATGAACGGGAACAGACTCGCATCCTCGGTGGTCAAGTGACGCTCAAGGTCGTCTGCTTCGATTGCGATGGCGTACTCGCCGATACGATCTCTTCGTGGGTGCTCATCCACGAGCACTTCGGCACCGGTGACACCGACATGCTCACCCGTTTCATCGCCGGTGAACTCAGCGACGCCGAGTTCATGGCCGACGACATCAGGCAGTGGAAATCGGTCCAGCCCCAGATTCACCGCGATGATCTGCTCCGCTGCTACTCAGGCGTGAAACTGATGTCCGGTGCGCGGCAGGTGGTGGAGGCGTTGCGCGAACGAGATGTGGCGTCGGTGATCATATCAGCGGGGGTCGACCTGATGATCGGCTCCATCGCGAAGTTGCTCCAGGTGGACGATTGGGCGGCTAACGGTTTCCAGTACGACGAAGATGGATATCTCCACGATGAGGGGGTGGTGACGGTCCCCGCACACGACAAGGGGGCGTTGATCCACAAACTGGCCCGTATACGAAAACTGGAACCGAGTGAACTGGCCTCGGTCGGCGACAGCAGCATGGACCTCTCAATGCACATCCCCGGGTCCCAGTTCATCGGTTTCAATCCGAGGCGCCCCGATGCTCACCAAGCGTTCACTGACGCAGGTGTTCCGGTGGTCGACTCAGACGACCTGCGCGATATCTGGCCTCACCTGTTTCCCGGAGAATCATTCATCGCCGTAGGCGATGAATGAGGAACGCCAATAACCCCGCAAGTCAGCGTCTTTTCGTGAAGTCGAGAGCGTCTGTGACGATTCTGCTGCTCCTGAGCCTGCTGTCAGCAGGATGCATAGGTGGGGATGACGCCGGCCCTGAATCCGTTGTCGCTGATGGCGATGAAGGCCCGAAGACGCTCGAGGTGTGGTACACATTCAACGCTGACAGCAAGGAGGAGGTGACCTTCCTAGCAGCAGTCGCAGATTTCGAAGCGGCTAATCCATCGATCACGGTCGAAGCTACGTGGGTGCCGTTCGAGAACGCAGATCAGGTGTTCATGACCGCGGCGCAAGGCGGTGAAGCACCGGATCTGGTGCGCCTCTCCAACGACCAGCTCGGAAAGATAGGCGAGGTGCGCGTCGATGGCTATCCGTTACTGGAGGACCTGCGCCCCCATCTGACTCCGCTCGAGCGAGATCAGTTCGACACGCGGGCGCTCTCAGCGATGCACTACGGAGATGCCCTGCTAGGTGTTCCGGCGAGCCAGGACTGCCTTTCGCTCATCTACAACAAGGCGCTGTTCGATGCGCAAGGAATCGACCATCCCGATGAGAACTGGACCAGCGCCGACCTCCTCTCCGCAGCGGAGAACCTGACCAACGGCGATGTCCAAGGACTCGCCCTGCCGGTGAAGGAGACCTACTGGTGGTTTCCGTTCCAGGAGGGATTTGGCGGTCATCTGTTCGATGAGCAGGCCAATCCCACCCTCGACTCGAACGGTTCAGCTGCAGCGATGGACTGGATGATCGCCTTGGAGATGGAGCATGGAGTGGTGGCAACTGGAACAGGAATCGAGTCGATGAAGACGCAGTTCATCTCGTCGAAGGCGGCGATGGTGGTCGATGGTCCGTGGAACTGGGCGATGTATGAGGCAAGCAGGATCGAAGTCGGACAGTCTCTACTGCCGGTGATGAGCGAGACCGGGCTGCGCGCCTCGCCACTGGTCACTTTCAAGGGGTGGTCTGTGACCAAGCAGAGCAGCGAGAAGGTGGCGGCGGTCGACCTCGCTCTATGGCTCTCTTCTGCTGGAGTCCAGCGTGACTTCGCGCTGGACACCTACACGATGCCGACCGCGCTCGAACTCTACGATGATGCGGAACTCACTACCGACCCCGTCATCTCGGGCTTCCTCGCTCAAGCACAGGATGGCACCCCAGCACCCTCGACCCAAGGGATGTCTTTCGTCTACTCCCCCATGGGGACGGCATTCAACCAGGTCTACACCGGGGTCGCCACCGCCGAAGAAGCGCTGTCCGCCGCCAACATCGAACTCATCTCGATGCTGGAAGGAACCGAGGTGGCCGATGCTTTCCCACCTGTCCCCGGATACCGCAGCATCACGATCACCGTGGATTCGGACCCGTTGGTCGAATCCTACTTGCTTGTCGTGGATGGAGAGAACCATTCGTTGCACCCAGCCACCGCTGATTGCTGGGCGGACGATTCCTCGTTGACCTGCAACCTCACCGGGATGGTGCCTGGCAAGATGCACGATATCGAGGTATATGGGTCGTCAGGGGGGGGTGATTGGACCCTGTTGCACGAGTTATCGGCCTCCACAGAGGTGGAGGACGTCCTTCCACCAGCACCGGACACCTCTCCCATCCTGTTCGCCGTAGGAGCAATCGCCGTCTCGCTGGTCGCCCTGCTGTCATTCCTGCGCTGGCAGGACGCACGCGCCGGCAGGACCAGCTCCCGTCTGGCCCACCTCTACGTCGCACCTGCGCTGCTCGCCCTGGCGATCCTGACCTTCTATCCCGTGTTCTACGGCATCTGGCTCTCGTTCACTGACGCTGACCAGACACATCTGGGTGAGCAGGCGTGGGTCGGGCTGGAAAACTTCGTGCAGGTGTTCACCGCATCAGGGTTCCTCAGGGTGACCCTGTTCACGCTGGTATGGACGGTCGTCAACGTCGCCGCACACATCGGATTCGGGCTGCTGCTCGCCATCATGCTGAACAGCAAGCACATCCGCGGCCGTACCGCCTACCGAACGGTGCTGCTGCTTCCGTGGGCCATTCCATCCTACATCTCCGTGCTCGTCTGGCGGGGGATGCTGGAACCGGCTGGACTGGTGAACGACCTGCTCGGGACCGACCTGAACCTGCTCAATG
Source organism: uncultured Candidatus Poseidoniales archaeon (assembly GCA_964618995.1). GTDB lineage: Archaea > Thermoplasmatota > Poseidoniia > Poseidoniales > Thalassarchaeaceae > JAKUTA01. The sequence goes on from CAZUBQ010000003.1 coordinate 54,677, forward strand.
ACCCGACCGGCGCCAAGGCGTTGGTCATCATGGTCAACATCTGGCTCGGAATACCGTTCATGATGATGTCACTCTCAGGTGCGCTGCAGGCCCTGCCGCGTGACATGTACGAGGCGGCGGAAGTCGATGGAGTGAGCGCGTGGGACTGCTTCAGGCACCTCACCCTGCCCAACCTCAAGCCTGCGTTAGTTCCGCTGTCGCTGCTCGGGTTCATCTGGACATTCAACATGTTCAACGTGATCTACCTGATGACCGACGGCGGCCCTGACCTGTGGTTCGGTGAACCCGGCTCCACTGACATCCTCATCACCTACGTTTACGACGTGGCGTTCCGCGATGGCGCCTACGGCGTTGCCGCGGCGTGGTCGGTGGTCATCTTCGCGATGCTGGTCGCATTCTCCTGGGTTTACCTGAAGCGAACCAATGCAACGGAGGCGGTCGTGTGAGTTCGGACCTGGCCAAGCGGCATTACCGCCCGGTGGAACTCTCGACGCTGCGCGTATGGCTCGCCTTCGCCATTTGCGTCAACCTGGCGATCATCCCAGTGGAATGGCTGCGCAGCCCCGATGGAATGCTGCTATCGTGGCTCGACGTCTGCGTCCTCGGCATCCTGCTGATGATGCTGCCTGTTGAGGGGGCGGGTGCCAGACGGGACTTCTCCATCGTCGTCGCCGGATTCGCCATGGCATCCGGGTTGCTGAGATTGGCCATGTCCGACTTCGTCCTGTTCGACGTGTGGGCAAGGGCGTGGCTGATGCTGCCTGCTGCGGTGGCCATCTGGTGGCTGTCAGCGCCGCATGTATCTGCTTGGGTCAGGGGTGACATGACCATCGAAGGGGCCGAACGCGGCCTCGCTCGCAACCGCTCCCTCGCACCTCGACTTTCAGCCGCCGGCGTGCACATCGTCCTGCTTCACGCAGTTGCGGTGGTGCTGATTCCGGTGATCTGGATTCTCGACACCGCCATCTCGCCGGGTAATGCTCTCGGAGGAGAGGTGTTCGACGCTTTCACCACAGCTCACTTCTCAAAGGTCCTCGGCGGAGAATCGTTCTGGATCTGGTTACGCAATTCACTGGTGGTCAGCATCGGCACGACGATGCTCGGGCTGGCATTGGCGGTTCCCGCCGGCTATGCCTTCAGCCGCTTCAGGTTCAGGGGGCGTGAACCTGCGATGTTCTCCTTCCTGCTGGTGCAGATGTTCCCCGGGATCATCATCCTCGTGCCCTACTTCCTGGTGATGAAGTCTCTCGGGCTGCTCAATTCGTCGCTCGGGCTGATTCTTGCCTACTCCGTCACTGCTCTGCCCCTGTGCGTGTGGATGCTCAAGGGGTTCTTCGACACGATTCCCCGCGAACTCGAGGAAGCGGCACTGCTCGACGGTTGCACGCAGCCACAGGTCTTCCGCAGGATCGTTCTACCACTCTCCTTGCCGGCTGTGGCGGTCACAGCACTGTTCTCCTTCTTGGCGGCGTGGAATGAGTTCCTGCTGGCGCTCACCTTCAACACCTCCAACGACATGTACACCCTTCCAGTCGGACTCTCTTCGATGATCTCCGCCACCAGCCAGTCGTGGGGTGACTTCGCCGCCGCCTCCTTGCTCGTGAGCATTCCAGTGGTGATTCTGTTCATACTGTTCCAGAGGTTCCTTGTCGAAGGACTATCAGCAGGTGGCGTGAAGGGGTGAGCGAATGGTGCAAGTGAGGTTCGAAGGGGTGATGAAGCGCTACGAGGACGGAACGGAGGCGGTCATCGACCTGAATCTGACCGTGAACGATGGCGAATTCCTGGTGCTCGTAGGTCCCAGCGGGTGTGGCAAGTCGACCAGCCTGCGTATGTTGGCAGGCCTCGAGGATGTGACCGAGGGGAAGATTCTCATCGATGACAACGTGGTGAACGACCTGCCCCCAGGCGCTCGCGGCGTGGGCATGGTCTTCCAGAGCTACGCGCTCTACCCGCACATGACAATCAGCGACAATCTCTCGTTCGGCCTCAGGATGCAGAAGGGGGAGGAGCGGCTCTCCGATTCCGAGATTTCCATCCGAGTCACCGAGGCGGCCGAGTTGCTGGGGCTCTCCGAACACCTTGAGAAGAAGCCGAAGGAACTCTCTGGTGGCCAGCGCCAGCGCGTAGCGCTGGGTCGCGCCTTGGTGCGCCGTCCAAAGGTGCTGCTGATGGACGAGCCGCTTTCCAATCTCGATGCTGAACTGCGCAACCAGATGCGCACCGAGATCCGTCGTCTGCACGACGAATTGGGAACGACGACCGTCTACGTCACGCACGACCAGATCGAGGCGATGACTCTGGCCGACCGGATTGCCATCATGAACGACGGTGTGTTACAGCAGCACGCTCCACCGCTGACTGCGTACAACCAGCCTGCGAACGACTTCGTCAAGGGATTTTTGTGCAAGCATATCGACGAAATCGTTGATACAGCAGCGAAATTGTTCGAGGAGAGGTGACACCTTGGCACGCTGGAAGCCGCTGCTGCTCGCCGCGCTGATGCTGTTCTCACTGCTGCCTGCGATGGCTGTCTATGCCGATGGAGGCAGGATGGCGACCCACGCGGTGGACATCGAGAACTTCACCTATGACCCACAGGACATCACGGTGTTCATCGGGGACAGTGTTACCTGGACCAATCTGGACGGGCAATATCACACGGTCACCAGCACCAGCGGCCCAGAATCGTTCAATTCGGGCATAATGCCTCCAACGAGGATGTTCACCTTCACCTTCACCGCCTCTGGCGCATACGAATACAATTGCTCATTGCATCCTCAGATGACTGGAACGGTGGCCGTGGAGCATCCTCCACCGGTGCGCATCAGGGAGTCTCAGACCATCTTCACATGGCAACGGAATCCTGTGAACGAGGACCATCCTTCGAACGTGAGCCTGATCGGTGAATGGGATTGGGACACACATACTGACTTGACCTACGATGCGAACACCGATGTATGGTCGACCAGCCTGAGCCTGCAACCGGGGATGTACTGCTACAAGTTAGTCGTCGGAGAGAACGACTACCGTTTCGATGAGAACAATCCCTACCGTGGCTTCTGTGGAGCGTTCGAGAACTCCATCGTGCGCATCGATGACACGAGCAATCCGGAGTTGACCCTCGCCTTTTCTTCCTACGACGACGGATTCACCGGACGAATCCTGTACTGGGCGGGAGACAGCGGTTCTCCTCCGGACACGTTCACCACCACTCTGACGCACGACTTCGTCGAATCATCTGTCGATGGAATCTGGAATCCCGACGACTGGTCGATGACCTTCTTCCTCGACTCCCTCTCACCAGGGAAATACACGCTGCGCGCCACCGCCACCGATGAGGATGGAGGGATATCAGAAGAGTTGCTGGTGCCATTCTGGATTGGTGAGCAGGCCGATTTCATCTGGGAAGATGCGCTCATCTACATGCTGATGACCGACCGCTTCGTCAATGGGAACACCTCCAACGACCCATCCAGCACCAACGCTGCCCAAGGAGCTGATTGGCAGGGTGGAGACTTCGCCGGCGTCACCCAGATGATCCAGTCGGGCTACTTCGACGATCTCGGTGTGAACGCGCTCTGGCTGACGCCGTTCAACTCCGCCGCCAATGGAACCGAACTCGCCGGCGACGGACAGCATCAGGTGGCGGGATACCACGGCTACTGGCCAGTAGAGCCGCGGGCGGTGGATTCTCGGCTGGGCACTGATGCCGAGTTGGAGGCGCTTGTGTCGGCGGCACACTCTCATGGGATTCGGGTGATGATGGACTATGTGGTCAACCACGTCCACGAGGACCACCCTTACTCCAGCAATCATCCGGACTGGTTCACCCAGGGCTGCCTGTGCGGCAGCGAGGACTGCGACTGGACCGAGCATCGGCTCGACTGCCTGTTCCGCAGCTACATGCCGGACCTTGATTGGAAGAACCGCGACGCCTCGGAGCAGATGATTGCTGACGGCCTCTGGTGGCTGGAGAGGTTCGACCTCGATGGCGCGCGTATCGACGCCGTCAAGCACGTTGACGACCTCGCCGTCTACAACTTCGCCACACAGGTGGAGGAGCGCTTCGAGACCGGAGGCGTCGATTACTATCTGAAGGGCGAGACGGCGATGGGCTGGGCCGGTCACGATCTGGCCGCTAATCAGGGCGATTATGACATGATCAACCGCTACATGGGGGGGCACGGCCTTGACGGACAGGCTGACTTCGTTCTCTATCACGCAGTCGTGGACAACGTGTTCACCTCCGGAGCGATGGACTACCAGCATCTCGACTACTGGACCGCCCGCAGTCAGGACCAGTATGTGGACGGAGCGACGATGGTGCCGTTCATCGGCAGCCACGACTCCTCACGCTTCATGTCACGGGCAGACCCCGGAACGGCGGACGAGGGGAACAAGTGGGTCGAGGAAGGCCTTCCGGGCCAGCCTGGCACGGACGACCCCTACACTGCGGCGTTACAGGCGTTCGCTTGGCTGCTCTCCACACCTGGGGCCTCGATGGTCTACATGGGCGACGAATACGGGGAGTATGGCGGAGCCGACCCGGACAATCGCCACATGCTGAGGGAATCCAGCGATTGGAACGAGCGAGAGGCAGCCCTGCACGAGAACATCTCGCTGCTGGGTTCAATCCGAGCGGAACAGGAGCCGCTGCGCCGCGGTACCTACACTTCACTGCACAACTCAAGCGACACGCTAGCCTACGCCATGCAGACCGCCGACGATGCCGCCGTGGTCATCCTCAATCGTGGTCAGGCCACCCAGGTCAGTTTCGATCTATCAGAGGTATCCGGAGATTGGAGCAACTCAGGCAACGACCTTGTTGCGAACAGGAGCATGTCGGTCGATTCGGATGGAGTCGCCACAGTCAGCATGGAGGCCAACAGCGTCGCCATCTTCACATCGGTGAGTGACGACCAAACCGAACCACCGTCACCCGATGACCCCTACTTGGTCGACATCCTGGTCATCTATCCACAGCCGGCGGCCGACCAGCTGGAGTGGCCTACTTCACAGGGCATGATGTTCGGTGAGACCACCATGGATGGATTCCTCGACGCCCACTTCGAAGTGGTGTCAGGGGTCTTCGCGGAAAGTGGGATTCCGGCGGTATTCAATGTCTCAGGACACGAGCAGATCAACTTCTCTCACCTAGACGATGACTGGAAGGACAAATTGTCGTCAGTGGTGATGAACAGCGGCTTGGGTCTCAGTTGGCACGAGCCCTATCTAGAGGAGATCGAGTCACTGCGCTCCGATTCCGAAGCGGACATCGTCATCTATTGGCGCCAGAGCGGCGACGGCGGTCCGGGTGCCAACGGAGCGGGTTCGATTCCCGCCACAGAGGGTGAGGCTTACATCCAACTGAACTTCGCTGGAATGAATCCGCGCATCGTCTCCCATGAGATAGGTCACCTGTTCGGTGGCAGACACGAGGTAGGAATGCAGGGCGCATCATACATCTCGATTGACGGAGACGATGCGCAGTTGCGCGAGTATCGGACCATAATGACCAGTCGCGACTCGCTTGGACTTGGAAATGCGATGTACGTCCGTCAATTCTCAGACGAGAATGTCACGGTACACGGAAATGTTCCTTGCAGCACAAGTTCTGGAAGTGAACAGACGTGTACTTTCATCGATGAGACACCGCTGGGCAACTCGACTTCAGACAATCTGCCCATCATGATTCAGATGGCGCCAATCATCTCTGGATTCCGTCCAAATGGTTCCGGACCAGAACCCGTCTGGGGATGTACCAACTCCACCGCTGAGAATTACAACCCAGAAGCCACCCATGACGACGGCTCGTGCACATATCCCTCCCCAGTACCGGGGTGCACCGATCCTGAAGCGGAGAATTTCAACTCTGAAGCCACCGAAGATGACGGTTCGTGCACGTTCCCCCCAGACCCCCCGGACCCGAAGCCTGAGCCAGAGCCAGAACCAGAACCAGAGCCGGAACCCGAGCCAGAACCCGAGCCGGAACCCGAG
>CAZUBQ010000003.1:60776-91776 GCA_964618995.1 uncultured Candidatus Poseidoniales archaeon
GAACCCGAGCCGGAACCCGAGAAACCGGACAACGGGACCACTGGCGACGAGCCGGCCGACGATGCTGGGGACTCCCAAGGATCAGGGGGCATCGATGCCTCTGTCATCCGCTGGGCTCTGGTGGCCGCGGCAATCGTTGCGGTGTTGGCCTTCGCGCTGATGACGCTCAGTCGTCGCGACTGAAGTCGTCGTAGAAGCGGCGGTAGTCACTGAGCATCCTGCCCCCGGAGAATCGTGCGCTGGTCACGATGGCTGCGCGCATCAGGTGAGCCCAGCGTTGCGGCCCTTCCTCCCATGCAGGCAGGACATCGCGCTCGAGAATCTCGTAGAGAGCGTTGGCATCCCGTGCGTCGTCCCGATCATCCTCGCCCTCGCCGATAGCCCAACCGTTGACTCCGTGTTCACACGCCTCGGGCCACCAGCCGTCCAAGATGGAACAGTTCGGTACCCCGTTGAGGGCCGCCTTCATGCCGCTGGTTCCCGAAGCCTCCATGGGACGCACGGGGTTGTTCAGCCAGATGTCCACGCCACTGGTCATCGCCAGGCCGGTCGCCATAGAGTAGTCCTCAAGGAAAGCCACAGGAATGTCTTCTGCAACCTCTCTTGCACCCGAGAAGATGTCGCGAATCAACTGCTTGCCTCCTTCATCACGCGGGTGAGCCTTGCCGGCGAACACGAATTGAATACGGCCCGCACCCAGCGTCCGCAGCCGCTCAAGGTCGCTGAACACCAGATTGGCTCGCTTGTAGGTGGCGAAGCGGCGGGCGAAGCCAATGGTGAGCCTGTTTTCGTCGAACTTCACCCCGGTGCTGGCATGCACCAGATCGCGCAGGACCGCCCGCGCCGCAGAGCGAGCGGTGAACAGTGCCTCGTCGGGGATCTTGCCTGCGTGCGCCAGAACAGTGGGGTCGGACCGCCATTTGGAGAGGTGTTCGTCGTATACTCCAGCCAGTGAGGGTGAGGTCCATGTCAGGTGGTGGACGCCGTTGGTAATCGGTTCGATGTGCACTCCCTCGAACATTCCTGAGGCCACCCACGCGTTGAGGTTGGAGACAGCATTGACCTGTCCGGCCAGAGCGATTCCGAGATGACTCATCGAGCAGGTCTCATCGTCGCCTGTGAGCGCCTGCGCATCAGCAGGGAGCAGACCATCGAGTACCGAAGCGACTTCTGACCAAGCGAAGCGGTCGTGACCGGCAGGAACCGGGGTATGGGTGGTGAACAGGCAACTTCGAGCCAGTTCGTCGCGTGACCAACCCTGTGACAGCATCTCCAGAGCGGCGAATGTGCAGTGCCCTTCGTTGAGGTGAATCCCTCGTATCGGAGAGTGCCCGAGCAGCTTGAGAGTGCGGATTCCTCCTACCCCGAGCAGGAATTCCTGTCGTAGGCGAGTCGCATCATCACCACCGTAGAGTCGGTTCCCTAGAGCGGCGTGCTCAGGAGCGTTGTCTGGGTGCCGGGTGTCCAGGAAGTAGACTGGGACGACGTGTCCACCGATTCCTCTGACCTCTGCGAGCCAGATGCGCGAGTGCAGCGTGGAGCCGTCCAGGGGCAGTGCCAACTCGACTCCGGTATCGGACAGATGCTCGGCCGGATCAATCTCTGGATAGGTCTCTGACTGATTACCGGAGTCATCGAGATGTTGCCTCCCGTATCCTTGTCTATAGAGGAGGGTGACTGCCACCAGGTCGATTCCGGCATCTGCGGCCGACTTGATGTGGTCTCCGGCGAGAACCCCCAAGCCGCCGGAGTAGGTGTGCAGGTCGGACCACAGTCCGATTTCGGCACTCAGGTATGCCACGGCCATATGCTGCGCTCCATGCCCGAGGCCATATTCATACTGCCCATGTCCACCATCAGCGTCCGCTGAGCCTGACAGCTTCGCCGAACCATTTCATCCGGTCATTAGTGAGGTATTCCCAATCGAATCGCCATTCCCAGTTCCCCTCTTGAGTGCCCGGGGTGTTCATGCGCGCCTCCGATCCGAGACCCATCAGGTCTTGGAGTGGGATAATCGCCAGTTCGGCTGGTGATTCGAGTGCGGCGGCAATCATCTCCTTGACCGGTTTCTTGCCCCAACCAACCGTAGTGTCATTGTCATGGGTTCCCGTGTAGACCACCATGTCCTCGGTGTGATTCTCAGGATTGTGCGGATTGTCTGAGTCATCATTGGCGAATTGCAGAACCGCCATTCCCGGGATTCCGTGCTTCTTGCGCAACTCGGCCACTGAATCTGGAATGATTCCCAGATCCTCTGCCACCAGTCCTTCCTTTGGGGATGCAGACAGAATCGCCTCGAGCAACTCATCACCCGGTCCCTCAACCCATTCCCCATGCTCCGCGGTAGGGTGGTGTGCAGGAATCGCCCAAGCGGAATCGATGGCGCGGAAGTGATCGATTCTGACCATATCGAACAGCTCGAACATCCTTTTCATGCGTGCCTTCCACCATCTGAATTTCTCTGCTCGGTGCGCTTCCCAATCGTAGAGAACCGTGCCCCAACGCTGCCCTTCATCTGAGAAATAGTCAGGAGGAACCCCCGCAACCATCGCGGGAGCGCCGCTCTCTTCAAGCAGAAACAGATGCTGATTGGCCCAGACATCCGCTGAATCATGGGCGAGGAAGAATGGCAGGTCACCGAACAGCTTGACTCGACAATCCTTTGCCTGCCTTCGTAGGTCACCCCAATCGGTTTCGACGATGAATTGGTCTCTCATCCAGGCGCTCATGTCATGTTCCAAGTCCTGTTTGATCTCTTTGAGGGCGTCAGGATTTCGTTCGCGTATCATAGATGGCCATTCTGTCCACGGTTTCCCTCCGAATCCCTCCTTGAGAGTTTGGTAGAGCGCCCAATCCTCAAGCCAATGGCGGTTCCTTTTGACCCATTTATCCAACTGTTCGTAGTCCAGCGTGTATCTGATGTCCGGATTGGCCAAGTCCAAGTTGATTGCGAAAGTGGAGTCGGAGGCGTATGGAGAGAGGTGTTCGTCGGGGGCTGTGATCGGCAGCATCTGCCAAACCCGACAACCACGCGCCCTGATCATCATGCAGAACTTCGCAGCCTCTTCGCCCAATGTACCCCTCGGTAACGAGGTGAGGTGACACAGGATACCCGCTCGTCGCATGCACGGCCTACGGCCGTGACTTGCATAATGCTTTGATGCATGAAGAATTCCCGGACACGATGCAGCGCCGGGTGCTCTTCGTCGTCTCGCTTTTCCTTCTGACTCCGCTGCTCGGACTCGCCGGAGCCATGACACCGGACGACGTCACCATCGACGGCAGCGTCGCCGAGTGGGATTCAGACACCCTGATGGCCACCGATACCAACTCGGTCAACTTCAGGCTCACATGGAATGACACCCATCTGGCATTCGCCTGGGAGGGCACCGACTGGGCCTCACTGAGTGAAGGCGCTGACCTGTTCATCTACCTCAACACCAGCGAGGGTGGCTCTCCGCTCTCCAAACAGTGGAGCGTGTCGCATGTCCTGCCGTTCGCGGCGGACCACGCCTTCATGCTCGAGGACTCTTCCTACTCCTCGTTGCAGAGTTACAACGGCTCTGGCTGGGATGATGGTGAGCAGAGTGGAATCAGTGTCTTCGTCGGCTGGGCGGACAACAAGGTGACCGAGATCTCCATCCCATGGTCGAACCTCGGTTCTCCAACCTCCCTCGATATCCTCGCATGGGCGCAATGGCAGGATGAGGGGCATGTCTGGACATCCTTCCCGCTCGAGAACCCTGCGAGTTCCAACGGCGCTGAGACCTTCACCCACGCGTGGCACATCGCCGACCGCACTCAACCCACAGACCCGAGTTCCCTCCCCACGGAGGAGGCCAGTGGAGAGGTGGAGAAGTTGGACGATGCACTGAATCTGGCCATCGTCTTCCATCAACATCAGCCGTATTACAAGAACAAATTGACCGGCATGTACGAGATGCCCTGGGTGCGCGTTCACGCCATGACGGAATACGTGGATTCGCCCGGCATCCTTGCCAGCACCAACACCAAGGTGACCTACAATCTGGTGCCTTCTCTAATCGAGCAGTTGGTCGATTACAGCCGAAATGAGACTCTGGATGTGCACACCGACATCGCCAAGCGGCCCTGGGGGGTGGGTGGCTACCCCAACGCCACCGCGCTCGAACTGCACACCATGCAATTCCAGTCGTTCTGGAACTCTGGATGGATCTACAACGTCACCGTAGACGACCCCAAACTGTCGTGGCTCTATCCTAGCAGCGCGCGCTACTCCGAGATCTATGGGATGACGCGGCACAACCTGAAGCCGGCGACCATCATGGATGACGACCTGCTCGCCGCGCAGGACTTCCTCGATCTGCAGGTGCTGTGGTATCTCTATCAGTTCAGCCCTGACTATGTTCTGGGGGAATACAATGCAAGCCATCGCGATGACGGTCTGGTGGCACTGTTCGAGCAAGCCGGTGGATACACGCACGACGATCTGGTGTACGTTCTGGACGCCCAGCACAGCCAGATGGGCAACGTGTTGCCGATGTACAGCGAACTCGCCGCTTCGGGGCAGGTGGAATTGACCACGACGCCGTATTACCATCCGATCATGCCGCTGCTGATGATGAACGGATGGCGATTCGAGGACGGAATCAGCGTCAACAAGGAGGCGTGGCCCGAGGACGTGCAGAGCCAGCTCGTGACGGGCATGGACCTGTTCGAGGACGAACTCGGCTTCCGACCGACGGGGATGTGGCCGAGCGAGCAGTCTGTGAGTCCGGACATGGTGCAGCCGGTATCCGATGTCAACATTCAGTGGATGATCACTGACGAGGTCAATCTCGCGGGGTCAACAGATACCGATGGAAACCAAATCGATACCGATGTGGCGAGCAATCTCGCCATGCCGTGGACGGTGACCGGCGCGGATGGAGGGGAAGTAGCGACCATCTTCCGTGATCGTGTCATCTCCGATCGCATCGCCTTCCAATATGGATCGATGTCCCCCGAAGCGGCAGCATCCGACTTCACCTCCTATGTGGACAACGTCCGCCAGCAATTGCTGAACGAGGGTAAGGACCCGAGCGAACACCTGCTCACGGTTGCACTCGACGGTGAGAACTGGATGTTCATGTCCGATTTCCAGCATCACGACAACGGCCGTCCATTCATGGACGAGTGGTTCAGTCGCCTCGACAGTCACCCCAGCATCGTCACGACCACCCCCTCGGAGTTCCTGGCGCAGAACCACACGCTGCCGCGCATCCAGACCATCTCAACCGGTTCGTGGATCGACGGAACCCTGTCCACCTGGGCCGGTGAGGCCGAGGAGAGCCTCGCTTGGCAGCGCTTGATCGAGGCTCGCTCGGCGTTGATCGACTTCGAGGAGCAGAACCCGGCTGACTCTGGTCTGGATGCTGCTTGGGAAAGCCTGTACATCGCTGAGGGCAGCGACTGGTACTGGTGGTATGGGCTAGATCAGGACAGCGGCTACGACGAACTGTGGGACATGCTCTACAAGGTGCATCTGTCGAACGTCTATCGAGCGGTCAATCTCGAACTTCCTCCCTACTTGCAGGACCTGTGGACAAACCCCGCGGTTCCCGAGACGCCGTATGACGGCATCATCGAGCCGATGATCGATGGAATAGCGCTGCCTGGTGAATGGGATGGAGCAGCGCGCTATGATGCTGGGAGCGTCGATGGCGGAGAATTGGACATCGAATCGTTCCATCTGGGATACGACGCCTCGAACGTCTATGTTCGCGTGGACATGGCACTGTCCGGCTCGGAATGGCAATCATCGGACATGATCAGGGCACCGGACCTGTCGATCTACTTCATGCAGCCGAACGCGATCAACTTCAACGAGGTGCAGACCAATTTCCGTACCTACTACGGGAACGAGGTGCTCGGCTTCCCGGCGAAGAAGATGGTCTCCTTCGATTTCAATCAGATGCGCGAGGGTGGTGAGGCGAAGTACAATCTGTTCGATGCTCGAGGCAAGAACGGCGACAACGAACAATGGGTGCTGCACAGTTCCTCGATGCTCGGTGCATGCGCCGCAGACGAGGTCTACGAGTTCCGCATCCCGTGGTCTGAACTGGGTCTCGCTCCGCGCTACTCCACTCGCGTCAAGGTGGTGACCGCACTGACTGACTCCCTCTCCTACGGTGATGGGGACGACATGGAGATGGCCCCACCGGCACCCGCTGAGATGGTTATGCCCGACTTCGAGGACTGGGTGACGCTGCTCGACATCGATGACGCCACGGGCGACGAGAACGGCGGAGGAACCTACACCTACCCACTGGCGGGTGATTTCGCACCCGGGGCGGGTCTGTGGGACATCACCCATCTGAAGGTGAGCCAGAGCGCGTGGAACGCCCGCTTCGAGGTGACGATGGCCGAGATGACCGACTACTGGAGTCTCGCCAATGGATTCAGCCATCAGATTGTCCAGATCTATGTCGACCAAGGTGACTACATGTGGGGTGAGACCGACATGCTGGAAGGCGCCAACGCGGTAATCGACACCGATTGGGCGTGGGAGGTGGCGATTTCCGTCACAGGTGATCCAGGTACGGTGAAAGCGGTCGATTCGCTGACTAGGGACACCAGTGCCAAGGGAATCGAAGTGTTCGGCGACGTTGAATCCAAGACCATCACCATCACCGTCTCCAAGTTGGTCATAGGTTCAGATATCCCGAATTATCGCTTCGTCATCGTCGTCGGCTCACAAGACGGATTCGGACCAGGGAAATGGCGTGACGTCGACGCTGAGGCCAAGACGTGGAGGCTGGGCGGCGGTGCGGACCCTTCAGCTGCCACCGGGACCGATTTCGACCCGAACGTGCTCGACATCGTGCTGGAGGGTGATGGGCAGGATGCGATGCTCTCGGCCTACGATGTAGAAGCCCAGATACCGGCTGTGTTGACTGGCATCGAGATTCCCGAGATAGAGCAGCAGGTCTACGGTGTCAGTGTGTCCAGCATCACCACATCCTCAGCAATCATCTCTTGGTCGACGACCAAATCAGCAGATGGAGTCGTAACCTGTGACGACAACAATTTCACCACACCCATGATACTCTACTCCCAAGCATTACAGGTCACGGGACTGGATGCAGGCACCGCCTATACGTGCTCGATCACTGTCAGCGATGCACCATCTGCCTTCATCTCATTCAACACCTCGAACGAGACCGACACCACACCGCCGGATTTGCTAAATCTCGGCGTCGAGGTCATCGAAGGCGGTTCTCTTCGGGTCACATGGTACACGAGCGAGGAAGCAACAGAATCCATCGAGGTGGACGGCCAAACCTTCGCTGGAGACGCCATAGCTCTGCGCAAGAATCACGAGATGACGGTTGTACCGTATCCAGTTCTTTCCGCCCTGCAGACCTACACGCTGACCGTCACCGCCTCCGATGCTTCAGGCAACACGAACTCCTCCAGTGTGGATTTCTTCATCGAGGAGGAGGACGCCGCGTCTCCAATACCTGACGAGGGTGTCCCTCCGAGTGAACCGAATGAAGAGTCCAGTGACACTGCGAGCCTCGCCGATTTATTCGGAAATCCTGTCGTTCAAATCGGATTGCTGTTGGTGATTCTACTGGTTGTCGGTGCCTTGTTCAGAACCCGTCGTCATGACTGGGACTAGGCGAACGGAATCGATGCTGACTCGTGTGTGTGCAGGTTGATCACGGTCAGTATGCACGGCTTCGGCTGGAATCCGAGCATGCGCTGGTAGTTGGTCTGGTCCTGCCAGGTGCTGCTGTGCACCAGCGTGATTCCCTTGTGCTCTCCACAGTAGTGACCGTGCACGTGCCCGGTGACGAATATGTCGGGGATGGTGCCGATGACCATGTGGTCCTCAGGTTCGGGTGACAGGGGAGTTTTCCCTCTCCATGAGGGTGCGAGATGACGTCTTTCGAGCATCTCCTGCATCGCGATCTCGGGTTGTGAGAATGTGACGTTGCGCATTCCCGACACGAAGTCCAATATGCTCACCCCGTGGTATGAGAGTACTCGCACACCGTGCAGACTGAATTCGCATGGGTTTCCAGCGAAGGTTGTCGAATTGAAGTACTCCTGGATGCGCGGATCTAGAGCCGGTTGTGGCTCAGCGGGGCGCACAGCGTCGTGGTTCCCGGGCAGAATCATCGTATCCAGCCAGTCCGGGAGCTGCTCGATGAGTTTCGCAACACCTTCGTACTGCTTGTAGAGGTCGACAATCTGCAGTTCGCTCTGTTGGCCGGGATAGATGCCGACCCCATCGACCACGTCGCCTGACAGGATGAGATACTTCACCGTCTTAGCCAGCGGATCCTCGTGGAACCATTTGACCAGCTTGTCCCATTGTGCGTGCAGGAAGGTGTTCGAGCCGAGGTGTAGGTCAGACAGGAATGCCACAGATACAGCCTGATCGGCGGGAGCCGCTGATTTGCGGTGCTTGGGGAGCGGAGGCAGATGCACGTTATCGACGACGAGCACGTCGCGGCGGTCCCCTTGGATATGACCGGTCACGCCGATCACATCGTCATTCATGAGGCCCGCCACCAGCAATTGGTTGCGTCTGCTGGCGCTGCTGGTATCGGCTGCTCCCCCGGGTGGGTAGAGGACGCATTCGTAGTCGCCCGTTTCATCTTCTAGCGTGAAACGCAGGCTGGAACTACCATGCCGTATTTCGCTCACCAGGCCGATGATGGTGGCGGTCGTGTCTCGATTTCCGAAGCGCTTGCGCTCGCGTGCGAGGCGGCGTATGTCGATCGGCCTGTTGGGTAGACGACCCCCTTGGACGATGATTCGCTTAATGCTCTGCAGTCTGTCGTTGAAGTAGGAGAGCATGTCATCCATTGTGCAGGCCGTGGTGCTGTTCCCAGTGATGTCGAAGTGGATATCCAGTTCGGTGTCGGTCTCTGTGGCCGCGAGTGGGAACTTGGCGATGTCGAAATGGGGCAGGCCGTGAGGGCGGGCGGCGACCTCGAGCGGAGGTTCCAGTACTGGAGCCACTACTCTGCCCACGGCCGGCTTATCGACACTCACGGGCGTATCGAGGGCCGGTGAGTCACCGTTCGGAGAGAGAGCATCAACAGTGAGCGAGGGTGTCTCGTCACCCTCACTCTCCTCGGGTCCGACGAGCAGTTGGTCGAGCATCTCGTCATTGAGAATTCCATTCATTCCCAGCCGTTTTGCAGACTTGAGAACCGTGTCTGGGTCGTCGAGTTCGAGAAGCCGTTGTTGCATGCCGCGCGCCGGCATCAACCCCGCTGACGACAGGCGCCTGAACAGCCCTCTCCACTCATCTTCGGCCATGGCCGCGCGAAGGCGGATTCGACCGCCCTAAACCATTGCTACGCGAATCATCTCTCATGACGATGTGAGAACCCGCGAGGGTCACTGTTCATCCACGGTCGGCTCGCTCACTCATCCCAGTCGACATCTGCTCCGGGAATGGACGTGGAGGACTCCTCCTCCTTACCCCCCTCCTCACCTTCCGGCTCGCCATCCCAGTCAACGACATTATCCAGGATGTTTCCGCCGGTGACGGTTTTGAGTGCTGAATCGAGCGGCTGGGAGTCATTCTCATCATCCACGTTCTGCCGGTCATCCTCCTCGTCGCTTTCCGTTTCAGGTTCCTCTTCAGAGAAATGGTCATCCCAGATTTGCAGCGCGGTGCGCAAGGCGAAGTTGACGAACGCCTCCTTGTTTCTGTAGCGACCACCGTGGCCGAATTCTGCTGAGTGCGCCTCTAGTTTGTCCTGCAACTGCACGCCGACCCATACGAGCCCAATCGCCTTGCCTTCTCTCTCGCCAGTGGGTCCGGCGATTCCGGTAATCGAGATTGCCATGTCCGAGCCGGCCCGCTCGGTAGCACCTGCGGCCATCGCTTCTGCGACTTCCTTGCTGACCGCGCCGGCGCTACCCTCTCCCTGAACGAACAGTTCCTCGTCAACCCCCAGTTCTTCCTGCTTCGACTTGTCCGAGTATGTGATCCAGCCACGCTTGAACCACTTGCTCGCTCCTGAGATGTCGGTGAGGATGGAAGTGAGCAGTCCACCAGTGCATGACTCAGCCGTCGCCAGCGTCATTCGCTCCTTCTTCAGGCGGCGAGCGAGCTTGGCGGCGTGGATAGAAGCCTCTTCTGTCACGTCTGCGACCCGCGGGAGCATGGTTCTTCAGCATTGGGGCGGCGGTTCTGTTGCAGATGGGCCCGGGCGGATTTGAACCGCCGATATTCGCCTTGTAAGGGCGACGTCATGACCGCTAGACCACGAGCCCGCGATACGCTCAGCCACCCCTTAGATTTGAACGGTGGCATCCCGCACCCTTTAGAGTGGTCAGCGCGATTGGCCCGATATGCAGCAGATGCGTGACCTGCTCGAACGTCTGTTGGCGGCTGGTCTTCCTGTGACTCCGGAGATCAGTGATGCGATGCTCGCAGTAGATGTCCACCACTTCACCGACCACGACCTCATTCCGTTCCTGCACGATCGTCCAGTGGTGTTCCTTGAGACTCCCGCAGGTGGGGTGAAGACCATCTCGGCCCCGCACATGGTGGTCACGCTGCTGCACCACCTTGAACTGCAGCCAGGACAAGAGGTACTGCTCCTCGGTGCAAAAGGAGGCTACATCGCTGCGCTGATCAGCCATATCGTCGGTCCCGAAGGGAGGGTCACCATCGTCGACCCGTCCCGCGAGGTGGTCGAACATGTGCGTCAGCGGTTGAAGGAGCACTGCGACGGCCGCTTCACAATCCGCAAGATGCGCTCACTCAACTACGCGCCCCCGCACCTTCCTGAACCGCTCAACCGGGTGCTCGTCACTGGTTCGCTGGTCGAGTTGCCGTCGTGGCTGGAAGAGAGGGTGTCGGATGGTGGATTCGTGATTGTTCCACTCGGCCACCGTAACTCTCAGCGCCTGGTGAAGCGGGAACTCCAGGGGGGGTGGCTTGACACCGACCTTGGAGGGGTCCTGTTCGGACCGGTTGACATTGCCGAAACCGAGCAAGAGCCGACCGGAGCGGCACAACTGGCAGACCTGCTCAACGAAGCGGCGGACATTGGGGGCGAGATTGGCCTGTTCGACGAAGATACTCAGGAACTGCTGAGGCATCTGGCCGAGCAACTGCGAGAACTTCCTGATGAACTGCCTCCGGTGGTGTTGACCGGTGATGAGGATGTCTGGGAGGATGGGGTAGGGGTGACAATCGACATCGAGGGACTCGACTTCGACGATGAACATCCTCTGCTCAGATTGCTGGAAGAGTCGGCTGACTGGCTGCTCCCTCTGTGGCCAGCGCTGGTGGCGTTGTTCGATGCGCGTATGCAGCATCCAGGCGCACCGGAAGGCGATGAGGAAGACGAAGAGGACCAAGGATTCGGCAGTCACGATGATCTTGTCCCCTAATTGAGCGCGAGGTTTGTCGCCCGCGCGGCTTTTACGGGTCGGGTTCATCGATGGGATGATTTCCATGCTGCAGCAGCACGCCGCTCGCCTCACACACCGAGATGTGCGCCAACGCCGGCGCGCCGTGCGCAAGTTGTTCGAACTGGACGACCCTGCTGCTCTGGTCCACTTCCAGCCCCTGCTCGACACCGGTGATGGGTGGAGTAATGGGAAAGCCGCTGATGCCTACAGGCGCTGGTTCGGCCCGGAGCACGAGGCACTCGGCGATCAACTCGTTGACGACTCTCGTTCCGAGGTACGTCTGCTGGCTGCCGAGATCCTCCCTCGGCTGGGTGAGGCGGCACGTCCTCATCTCTCTGCTCTGGCGGAATCTGCTGAATCTGATGTACGACTGCAGGCGTACACCGGTCTTGTGGCCCTCTCGGGTGAAGATCTGGGCACTGTACTCGAGCAAGCCGCTGTCGACGAGCATCACAGCGTGCGTAGAATGGCGGTTCTGCGGGTACACGAACTCGAGAAAGAACGGGCCAACGAACTGCTCTCCAATGCGCTCGAGGATGGACATCATCGGGTCCGCAGCGCCGCGTTGGAGTCGATTGGCTCACTGTCTGAGGTGAACTCATTCAGGGATCAACTCCTACTGGTCATCGAGGATCGTCGACCGCTGCTGAGGGCAGAAGCGGCGAGGTTGCTGCTACCGCTCGATTGGGAGTCAGGCGATCGAGCCATTCTGCTGGATCTGCTGCGCGACCCCGACGGTGAGATGGTGCGTATCATCGCCTCCATGCTACGTGAGCGGGACTGGTTGGCTCATTCCGAGATTGTCACGGCGGCGAGAGAGAGCCAGGCGTCGACTCTGCTAGCACGACTGCTGCGGGGCGATTCCAGCGAATCTGCGACCATCCTCAGAACGGAACTCCTCAATGACGGCACCTGCGAGCGTATGCTGCGTCTGCGTCTGCTCGAACAACTGCACGGTAAACGCTGCACTGCGGGCGAGTTGGGTGCAGCCGAACAACTTTCTGACAGCGACGATGAATTGCTCTCACAAGCTGCGAACAGCCTGCTGGAAGATGTCGCAGCACGCAGTTGATCACGCTCATCGAGACACTTAGGGTCCCCCGGGGGATTCCCATTTGTGTTTGAAGGAGGTTGGACAGTAATCAGTGACCATGACAGCGGAGATGGAGCAGGCACTTGCCATCACGGGACTATTCCTGCTGGTGGCCGCCTCAAGTGGGATGCTTTTCATGCTGCGAATGCTGATCAGCAGGACCGGTGCCCGAGACACTGTGTTCACTGACGAGGATGAGCATTGGGCATGAACACCCTAGCGCCGGTACGGTCAGTCATCCTCTTGGCGCAACTGCTCGAGCGACACGGAGATCGGCGGCAGGTGGTCGGCGAGCGAATGGCGGCTGGTCTTGGGTGGGTAGACCTCATCTGACAATCCCATCGCCAGAACGTCCTGCTTGGAGATGGATTCGAGTCCTGATGAGGGCCAAGCAGAGACGGTGATATCGTCATCATCCAGATAATCCACTACAACTGCGGGTAATCTGCGTAATCCCAGCCGTAATCCCACCTGATGTCGGTGGTGCCCGTCGAGCAGTACACCGCTATTCCCGTCCACGATGACCGGTTTGGTGTAGCACCCCCACTGGAGCGTCACCTCCAGCAGTTGGACCACCTTCTCCTCGATGACCTGCTCGTGCGGCAGAAGCGAGTCGATTGGCAGTAATTCGACCTGCATGGACACCGCTGAGCGGCCCCCCATCAAATGGATTGCCGCAGCCGAGCGCGACCGCCTTGCAGGCGAAAGGGGAATGAGTGGCATGCGCGCACGGTGCGTGTGATGGCCGCAGACGAACGGTTCGCTTCGCTTCCCGCCGGTGCCGCCGCGGACCTTCCTGGTGAGCCGCTCCCACAATCATTCGACACTTGGTTGGCAGACCTGCCGGACAGCCTGCTCGAGGTGGTGGCGAGGCTGGCCGAGGCTGGTGCGGGAGTATGGGTCGTCGGTGGCAGCGTACGCGACGCCTGCGCGGGACTGACCGCCGCCGACCACGATCTGGCGACGACTATGCGGCCGGAGCAGATGCTGGCGCTGTTTCCACGCGCGCTGCCCACGGGAGTCCGCTTCGGTACGGTTTCACTGCGGCTTGCCGAGGGCAACGAGCAGTACGAGGCGACCACGCTGCGCACCGATCTCGAATATCGCGATGGCCGACGCCCCGAGGAGGTGGATTTCGGTGATTCGCTTGCACAGGACCTGCGCCGACGAGATTTCACCATCAACGCGATGGCTGTTGACCTCTCCCGGCAGCATCTGCACGACCCGTTCGGTGGACAGAAGGACCTCGAAGCCGGCTGCCTGCGAGCGGTTGGGAACGCACGAGAGCGCCTTTCCGAGGACGGCCTGCGCATCATGCGCGCCTATCGGTTCATGGACCGCGGCGATGCGGGCCTGTGGCAGCCTGACGAGGAGCTGGCCAGTGCACTCATCGAGTGTCAGCGCATGCTGACGCTTGTCAGCAGCGAGCGCATCTGGCACGAGTTGCAACTCATCCTTTCCGGAGCCAATGCCGCAGCCGTTCTCGACAGGCTTTCTGCTGACGGTGTCCTAGGCCTGCTGCTCCCTGAATGGGCATGTGATATCGATCTGCAGCACAGGTGCAGCGCTACCGGGAAGGTGGCGGTGGCGTCAAGGCTGGCACTGCTGGCTGGTGCGACGGACCGCGGACGTGTGGAGTCGGCACTGCGCGACCTCACCGCGCCGCGGAAGATGCTCGATGCTGTGCAGGAACTCCGGCGTCGGCTCGGGTCGCTGCCTCAGGCCACCTCATCTGCACAACTACGCCTCTATCGTGTCGCTCTCGGTGCGCGCTTGGAACAACAGCTCCACTGCGAGGCTTCACTGGATGCTGATGCGACTGCCGCAGTACGCGAAGCGCTTTCCGCACTCCCAGCCAATCAGGCAGGAGATCTCCCCTTGATGGATGGTAACAGACTCTCCGAGAGCACGGGACTGGAACCAGGGGAGCGACTCGGTCGACTGAAGGCCTGGCTGCATCGTATCCAGATAGAACAGGATCTTGCCACCATCGCAGATGTCGAGTCGGCTCTTGCCGACTTGGATTGGCAGGACGGGCAATCAGGCGACTGGCCGCGGGTCAGTTGGCCTTGATCTCCCTACGGCTTCAGGTTACGGGCGATGACGATGCGCTGCACTTCCTGGGTGCCCTCGTAGATTTGCGTGATCTTGGCATCGCGGAAGAAGCGGGCTACTGGATACTCCTCGGTGTAGCCGTATCCTCCGAGAACCTGCACCGCTCGCTCAGAGACCCACATCGCAGTATCACCGGCGTGGAGTTTGGCTATGCTCGCTTCCAGCGTGTGCCTGTGAGCACCCTCGCCGTAGTGCTTTCCTTTAGCCCACGCTGCTCTATAGACCAGTAGACGAGATGCATCTATGCGCGTCGCCATATCCGCCAGGTAATTACCGATTGCTTGGTGGTGGGCGAGCGGTTTCCCGAATGTCTCGCGTTCGTGAGCGTACTTCAGCGCCGCCTCAAAGGCCCCCTGGGCGATTCCCAACGCCTGGGCGGCGATTCCTATACGACTGTTGTCGAGCGCGTTCATGGCTATGGCGAACCCGCCTCCAACCTCACCGAGCACGTTGGTGGCAGGAACCCGGCAGTCCTCGAGTACCAGTGAGCAGGTGTCGGATGAGCGAATGCCCAACTTGTCCTCCTTCTTCCCTACGGAGAAGCCTTCGAATCCACGCTCGACTATGAACGCGGTAGTCCCACCGTGCTTCTTCACACCGTAGTCTGGATGGTCGACGACCTTGGCAAACAGCACGTAGATGTCGGCACTGTCGCCGTTGGTCACCCACATCTTCGTCCCGTTGAGGACGTATTGCTCCCCATCGTCAGAGAGTTTCGCTTTGCAGGAGAGCGCCGCCGCATCTGTTCCCGCACCCGCTTCTGAGAGTGAGTATGCCCCCACTTCGGTTCCTGACAGGCGACTGAGGTACTCCTGCTTCAGCGCGTCGCTGCCGTGTAGTGCGATGGTCTTGCTGCACAGGCCAACGTGGACGGCGAAGAACACGGCGAATGATGGGTCGACGCGTGCCAGTTCTTCGATGATGATCGCTTCGCAGATGTCATCAAGCGGATTTCCACCATATGTCTCCGAGATGGTGATGCCCTGCAGACCGAGTTCACAGAAGCGTATCCATTCCTCCACGGGAGCCTGCTGCTGTTTGTCGCGCGCCTCGATTGTAGGTGTCAGTTCGGCTTCTGACCAATCGCGCACCAGGTCGCGAATCATCTGCTGTTCCTCGCTATGCTCGAAATCCACAGCCGACCCTCGTGAATGGCGAACAGTGGTCTATTCATGAAGGAACCCCCACGGGCTCTAGCGGGTGTGGAATGGCTATCCTGAATCGTCGAATTATTCATATAACGTACTTAGCACGGCTCGCCGGAAGGGGTGTTCAGATGTCGGATGGAGAATACATAGAATTCAAGATTGTCGATGGAAGAAAGTACTCGAAAGAGCATCTCTGGTTCGAGATTGTCGACAAGGACGAACACACCTTCAAAATCGGCATCAGTGATTTCCTTCAAGCTTACCTTGGCGACATACTGCGAGTCGTCCTGCCGCAGCGACATGATGTGACGGAGTTCTTGGAATACGAGAACGATGATGATTCGGATACGGGAAATGGTGCCAAAGATGCAGGACCTATTGGAGATGAGATGGCCGAGGGAGAGACTCTGGTGACTCTGAGGAGCGCTGACGAGAGTGTGGTAATCGAATCCCCATTCTCAGGACATGTGGTCGATCTCAACGGCG
Organism: uncultured Candidatus Poseidoniales archaeon; assembly: GCA_964618995.1. GTDB lineage: Archaea > Thermoplasmatota > Poseidoniia > Poseidoniales > Thalassarchaeaceae > JAKUTA01. Next base: position 77,031 of record CAZUBQ010000003.1, read on the forward strand.
AAGTAGAGGACGCCCCTGAACTTGTCAACGACGATGCCTACGGGGACGGCTGGCTGATGATAGTCAAGCCGCACGACTACAATCCCGAGGAAGAACTCCTAGAACCGGACGAATATCTCGAGCACCTCCACGATATCTGACCGCCGACAGTGAATTTGCAGGGCGCCGCCGGATCGAGGGCTCAATTGACCCAATGGTAGGAGCGAGCACCTTCACGGACGCCTTCTGTCTCGACATCAACCAGTGCGAATTCTCCAGAGGGATTGACGACGCTCTTGTGTAGCGTCCCCTTGTGTAGTTCGGTGTAGGTCAACTCATCTATGGCCATACGTCCGGCTAGTCGCTCGAACAGATTCCAGCCAGAGACCACCTCACGCCAGTTCTCAGACACGCTCGCCTCGAACACCTTCGCCTTGGCGCCTGATCCATACCCGCACAGCCCGAATGTGCCACCCTCGAGTGCTGTGTTCTCCTCGTAGTCCGACTCAAAGGTCGACATGAGTGCTAGGAAGATCGAGCCGGTGTACTGGTTGCCGATGAGGCTTGAGGCACGTTGCCCTTTCTCGATTCTACTCAAGTGGAATTTCTGGTACGCAGCGGTTTTGGAGATGGCCCGTCGGTATCCGTTGGCGGACTTCTCGAAGGATAACTCTCCTTCGGGAGTGTCCTCGAAGTCCTCGCGCAGCGGCTCATCGCCGATTTCTGCAATGATCTCATCCCACACCGGCCCACCACGCCGGTCGTGGCGAAATACGTCGGGAAACATTCGCTTGGCTTGGAAAGCGTAGGGAAGATGCACGATGATACGCGACCACTGTTCTGTGAGCGGCTCATCGGTCTCTGAGTTCCAGCGACCGTGAGCCTTGGCCTGCCGCTGGAAATCGCCGAACGCAGTCTTCACCGCCTCTTGGTAGCAACTGTTGGAGTACTGGCCGTCGAACACAGGTTCGTCGCGGTGGATGTGCACAGTTTCCTCTCCATGAGAGAAGATTCCCAGCCTGCGCACTGTCGACTCGGGCAGATGCTTAACCATACGCTCCGCCAGTCCTTCCTTGACGTTCTGGCCGGTCTCCCTGGCCAGTTGCAGCACGTGCTGGATGACCGACGTGATCGAGACCTCGCGGCGCGGTTTGAAGAAATCGTGTACGGGGGTGGTAGACACTCCCCAAAGGTCTGGAATGGATATCAGGCGCGGGTTGTGGCGGATGAGCAGAGCCCCACCCCCAGCGCCTTGGGTGTACTCACCTGTCGACTCAAGGTCGTACTTGGCATTGTCACTGAAGACGACGATTCCAACTCTGTCCGCTTCCTCGCCACCTCGGGCGACCCAGTCGAGCGTGTTGTGCAGAGCGTCGACTGCACCGATGCAGGCGAAGGTCATGTCAACGACGTCGCAGTTGCGGAAGCAGTCATTGCCGTACTTCTGCTCGTAGCGCTGGTTCAGCATGTCGAGGATGTAGGTTGCCGTCGGTTTCGATCCGTCCAGTGCGCTCTCAGTTCCGAGATACATCCTGCCGATTTTTCTAGGGTCGAGTCCGTTGCGATCGATCAGGCGAGTCGCGGCGTTGGCACCCATCGTTGCTGTGTCCTCGTGGGCGTCAGGTACAGACATGGCTGAGAGGCCAAGCCCCTTGTTCAACTTCCCGTAGTCCGCGCCGCGCATTGCAGCGAAATCCTTCATGTCGAAGTAGATGCGCGGGAAGTGAATCGAGATGTCGTCTATGCCTACTTCCATGGGTCTCTCCCTCTCGGCTGCGCAGGGTTTGTTTTAGAATCCTGTCCCGTACTGAGGAGTGTTCCGGCCAATTGAACATGCGCTTCACTTGTGCGAACCAATGACGTACAGTGTTCCGAGTAAGTAGAGGCTCACTCAATCGTTCGTAATCTCGGTCACCGAGTCCAGCAGCTCGGGCGCCGCAGCGAAGTGTTCGGCGAGCGGCGCGAGCAGTCCAGAGAGCGCGTCAGCGACGGCGAGTTTGTAGTCGAGCGGATGCACGTCACCCGCTGCGAGCGCCTTCCTCAGAGCGGTGAGGTCATCCCAGGTGGAGGGTTCCCCATACTTCGGGTCGGGGGTGATGTTGAGGCACCCGAGTTGAGGTAGGATGATTTCCTCAACGAGTTCGTGTACAGGAGAGTTTGGTTCTTCTGGGTCCAGGTACGCCTTGCGGAGTTTCCCTCGGAGTTCGTCGGGCTCATCGTGCAGCAGCACCGCCCCATCGGGATCGGATTTCGACATCTTGTGGTCGAACGATTCCATTCGAGCGCCGCTCGCCTTGAGGCTGGATATGATCGGGGTATGCACGCATGTCGCCTTCGTCCAACCGAATCTGTCAGCGACATCGCGCATGTACATGTGCGCCTTACGCTGGTCCATGCCTCCGAGGGCGATGTCGATGTGCAACTCGAAGATGTCCGCCGCCTGCATCGCGGGGTAGAAGAATTTCGAGGTATCGTCGTCGGCCGCATCCTCGCCGCGTCCCATGATGCTGAATGTTCTGCGCACCCGGGCAAGACTCATGTTCTTTGAACATCGGAGTACGGTCGCCCAGTAGTCTCCTGAATCCATGAGTTCGCTGGCATACATGAAGCGCAGTTCACCGGGTCCCTCTCCTTCTGTAGGGTTGCCGAGCAGGACTCGAAAGATCTCCTCCATGTAGCGAGCCGTTGTGTGAATCTTGTCCATGTCTCCGCCGAACTTGTCGTTCACCCAGGCATGCCAGTCAGCGAGGAAGATGAGCACGTTGGCTCCGGAATCGAGCATTCGCCTGAGTGTCAGGGACTGGACGAGCCATCCGATGTGCGCTTTTCCGCTCGGCTCGTAGCCGACGTAGCAGCGCAGCACACCGTCGCCGGCGTGCGACTCGCCGCTCGCCATCGCAGAAACCAGATGGTCGAGTCCGACCACCTCTTCCACACCGGGCAGCATCCAGGCGATTCGTGCCCTGTCCGAGTCGCCAAGACTCGAGAAATCGGTGTTCGGAGCGTGAGCGTTGAGCAGGTCTTCGACCGCCTCTACGCTCAGGTCACCCGGCCCGGCCATCAGCGTCCCCTCCGCTCATCAGGGTTAGAGGTTGGGTCAGCCTTCGAGCAGTTTAGCGAGTTTCTTCGCCCTGCCATCGGCACGGGTGAAGTCACCTCTCTCGAGCGCTTCCTCGATTTCAGTGATGTATCCTTCAGCTTCAGCCCTGGTTTCGCTTGTCAATGAGGTCGAGATTCCCATGAATTGGCGCGCTTGTTTCACTCCAGACATGGCCTTGACCCGCTTCTTGGCAAACTCCTTCGCCTTGTCTCCTCGCTTCTTTGCATCGTATCCTGTGGCATCATCGAGGAAAGCGGACCAGCGTCGGCGTGATTCCATCGCCTGCTCGCGCCCATCTTCCTGTTCGAGGAATTCCGACAGTTCGTCTCCCTTCATCTGCTGCACATCGACGTGCAAGGTGCCATCGGATCCGTATTCCCCAGATACGAGAGACAGGATTCCGAAACGACCCTCAAATCCGCCGTCGCCGCTGACCTTCACTTCCTCAAAGTGTTCCCGAGCCAACTTGATGAGTCCTCCGTCCGCGTTGATCTGCTTCATCAGCCCACGCTTGACGTGAAAGCGCTCCATGACCCTCGTCGGACACCACGCGTGGTTCAAACTTTCTCTCAGCGAGACTCGATTATTCATCCCCAACACGGAACCGCGAAGGGATAAGACGGTCCCCCCGCTCGACCCACCCATGGGAGGCCGGTCCCGCCCACTGTTGGTCGCCGCAGTGCTACTGCTGTTGCTGCTCCCCACGCCGGCGCTGGCGCACAATGAGGTGGTCGAACTCACACACATTCGCGTCATAGAGATGCGCGACATCGGCATAGAGGAGTCAGAACTCTCTCCTGACGCTAGTGACGTGCTGCTTGTGGGATTGGAGGGTTGGGCACATCTTCTCGACGCGGTCGACCCGAATGTCGAGGTGGAGTTGAACAGCAATGACGAGGATGACCTGCGCGATGTGGATTGGCACCCGCGCGGGAACACCGCTCTGATTGTGGGAGATTCGGGAACGATGCTGCGCTACGCCCGGGAGGACCACTCGATCACCCATGTCTCTGGGTCTGCTGGGTCGCTGTACGGTCAGGACCTGTCGGATGTCTCTTGGGACGGACCGGGAAACTGGGCATACCTAGGTGGACCGGGGGGGCTGCTGATGCGCTACCGGGAGAATGGGACAACCGGCGAGGGTGAGTTCCACGCCCTCGATGGTTCACGCAGCAGTGACATCACCGCCATCGACTGCCATTCGGTGATGCACTCCCACTGCGCGGTGAGCACACGCTCTGATGGTATCGCACTCATAGATGTCAACCACACCGTGCATTGGCTGCCAACTTCGGACGGTACCGACTGGGCCGATGTCATCTGCCCCAACGCGCAACTCAATCGCTGTGTCGCGGTAGGCCGCGATCAGACGGTAGGAGTAGTTCTGCTCGACGTGAACGACGCTGGAAACACCGAATTCCATTCGAAGCGGGTGGAGACCACGGGCCAGTTCACTGGGGTACAGGTGCGCGACGAGAACTCGCTGCTTCTGACAACCGCCCCACTGGGCTACGTCGACTGGCTGCTTGAGGACGGGAGTGACCAGTTGGGCCAGGCGTATCCGTGGATCGACAATGATCACGTGGGAGATGAGGGCGCGCTCATGCTGTTGCGCAACCAGCGCATCATCGGAGGCTGGTCGGATACGAGCGAGACCGGCTTCGGCATCACCTCGTTCGGCACCGTCTTCCACTATGCACCCCCATCTGACCCACTCTCAGACAAACTCAGCTCTGCGATTGCACCGTTGCTGGTCATCGTCGCTGTTCCAGGAGTCGTGCTCGGCCTGATCTACATGAGTTCGCCCAAATTGCAGAAATGGTACATGGACCGCCGCAAGGCGAAGCATCAGGCGAAAGTGGACGCTGCCAAGGCGGCTGAAAAGGAGCGAGCCGGCCGGAAGAAGCGCGGCTGACCCGCCCAACATCTTCATCAGCGAGCGGCATCCCCGCGCACACGAAAGGTGGCTCAGATGGCGTATGAGGGCGTGGACTTCTACGACATCGAGTCAGAACTGACCGAAGAGGAGCGGATGGTCCGCGACATGGTGCGCGATTGGGTTTCAGAAGAGGTCGTCCCCAATATCGAGCAGGCGTGCCACGATGGTGTCTTCCCCGACGAATGGCGCGTCGCGCTGGGAGAGATGGGCGTGCTTGGAATGGCTCTGGACGGCTACGGCTGCGCAGGAATGTCCTACGTCGCATACGGCCTTGTCTGCCAGGAGTTGGAGCGGGGGGATTCGGGTGTGCGCTCGTTCGCCAGCGTGCAGGGCTCACTGGCGATGTACCCCATCCATGACTTCGGCAGCGAGGAACAGAAGCAGCACTACCTTCCCAAGATGGCAAGCGGCGAGTGGGTCGGCTGTTTCGGCCTCACCGAGCCCGACTACGGCAGCAACCCCGGCGACATGATCACCAAGGCGGTCGACGAGGGCGACCACTACCTACTGAACGGCGCCAAGATGTGGATCACCAACGGCACGATAGCCGATGTGTCCATCGTATGGGCCAAACTGGATGGAGTCATTCGCGGCTTTATCGTCGAGAAGGACGACCCCGGATTCTCAGCACCTGAGATGACTGGCAAGCACTCCCTCAAGGCGAGCGTCACCAGCGAACTCGTGTTCCAGGACTGCCGCATCCCGAAAGACAGAATCCTCCCCCATGTCGAGGGTCTCAAAGGCCCATTCTCCTGCCTCAACAACGCCCGCTACGGCATCTCCTGGGGGGCTGTGGGTGCTGCTCAATCATGCTTCGACTCAGCGAAGGAATACGCCCTGTCGCGCATCCAGTTCGACAACCCGATCGCCGCCTATCAACTGGTGCAGAACAAGTTAGCGTGGATGCTGCGCGAGATAACCAAGGGGCAGTTGCTGGCGCTCAATCTGGGGCGGAAAAAGGATGCTGGCACATGGACTCCGGAGCAGATCAGCCTGGCGAAGATGAACAACGTCGACATGGCGCTGGAGATCGCCCGCATGGCGCGTGACATCCACGGAGCGAACGGCATCCTCGATGAGTATCCCATCATGCGGCACATGGCCAACCTCGAATCCGTCAAGACCTACGAGGGCACACACGACATCCACAACCTCATCCTCGGCCGACACATCACCGGCATCCAGAGTTTCACAAGAGAACTCTGAGGCCATCCAACGCTCAAGCGCCCTTCGGGCGCTCTGCTAATGTTGATAGAGGCGAGCAAGGTCGAGCGGCCGTCGGAGGAGTCAGATGGCTGGAATCGCAGTTCTGCTGAAGCAGGTTCCCGACACTACCGCCCGTATCAGCGTGAGCGAGGGCCGCGTGGATGAGTCGGCGATCACCAGTTGGGTCACCAGCCCATACGATGAGTATGCCCTCGAGGTCGCCATCCAGCACAAGGAGGCCTCTGGTGCCTCAATCACAGCCATCACCCTAGGGCCGCCGAGAGCTGAAAAGGTGCTCAAGGACGCCGCCGCCCTCGGAGTCGAGAATCTGGTGCGCGTCTGGGATGATGCTTGGGAGTCTCTCGACTCGAATCAGGTGCAACACGCGCTGTCCACGATTCTCGAAGGCATTGATGCTGACTGGATTTACTGCGGCAAGCAATCAGCTGACCGCAATCAGGGTTCGACCGGACCGGGAATCGCCGAGCGACTCGGACTTGCTTGCATCGTCGAGATATCAGATGCCGATGTCTCAGGTGACTCTCCTTCGTTCACCCGCTCGTCGTCTGCCGGCAGCGAGCGACTGTCACCCTCTACACCCATCCTGCTCACGTTCACCAAGACCGAGACCGAACTGCGCCGCCCGAATGTGCGCGGCATCATGATGGCGAAGAAGGCCCAGATCGAGGTAGTCGGTGCGGACATAGGCGATGCACAGGTGCAGGTGATCTCACACAACCCACCGGCGGAGAAGCCAGAGGGCAAGAAGTTCGAGGGAGCCGATAGCGTTCCCGAGGTAGTCGGGCTGCTGCGCGACGAGGCCAAGGTCATCTGAGGAGGTCATTGCATGGATATCACAATCATCGCTGAGACACAGAGCGGCGGTCTGCACCCTGTGACCGCCCAGCTGGTCGGAGCGGCAAGCAATCTGGGCGCGAGTCCCACGGTCGTCTGCCCCGGAGGGTCAGGCGGCGAAGAGGCGTGCGGCATCGCCGGCGTGGGCAAGGTTCTCGCTGTGACCGGCGATTGCTTCGCCACCTACGACGGCGGTGCCTGGGCCGAAGCACTGGATGCGGTCGCCGGCGGTGACATCGTCATTGGCGCTGCGACCACCAGCGGGCGTGACATTTGCTCGAGAATCGCAGCGCGCCGCGGGGTCTCCATCATTCAGGACGTGACCGCCCTCTCACCCGGTCTCAATGTGACTCATCCGATTTACTCGGGCAAGGCGATGCAGGATCTCACGGTTTCAGGTAATTGCGTGCTCACCCTGCGTGCCAACACCTTCCCTACAGCCCCATCAGGAGGTTCAGCCCAGCTATCCACGGTCCAACAGAGCGGAGACGTGCGTCTCGCCGTCGCCGAGGCGTTCGCCCGCGCCTCGGAGCGCTTGGACGTCGCCGATGCGGACATCATCATCTCCGGCGGGCGAGGCATGGGTCATCCTGACAACTTCAGCCACCTGTATGAGGTGGCGGACGTCATCGGAGCAGCAGTGGGGGCAAGTCGGGCGGCAGTGGACACTTGGGAGGAGATTCCGCACAGCATGCAGGTCGGACAGACGGGCAAGACGGTGAATCCGAGCCTCTACATCGCGGTCGGCATATCGGGAGCCATTCAACATCTGGCGGGAATGCGCACGAGCAAGTACATCGTTGCCATCAATAAGGACCCCGAAGCGCCAATCTTCAAGGTGGCAGACTACGGAATCGTCAGCACCTGGGAGGAGGCCATCCCTGTGCTCAAGGAAGAACTCTCTAAACTCGCCTGAGGTGCACCCATGACGGGTGAGCCCGCCCCCCCGAATCTCGAGTGCGTGGTCGTCGAACCAGCCTCCGAACACACTGGCACAGTAATCTGGTTGCATGGCCTTGGGGCCTCAGGCCACGATTTCGAGGACATACCCCCCCTGCTAGGGCTCGACCACATCCGCTACGTCTTCCCTCACGCCCAAGAGATGCCGGTTACGATCAATTACGGCATGCGCATGCCCGCGTGGTACGACATCGTCGACCTCGACTGGAACAATGAGGAGCGAGAGGACGAGGGATCCATCCGCCACAATGCCGAGCTCGTGGTCGCCCTGCTGGAAGCGGAGCAAGCACGCGGCATCGAATACTCACGCATGGTGCTCGCCGGCTTCAGCCAGGGCGGCGCTCTGGCGCTGCACGTGGGCGCACGCTTCGAAGAGACGCTGGCGGGCATCATGGCGCTGTCTGCATACCAGCTGCTTCCCGACACCCATGCCCAGGAGGCGCACGCGAACAACGCCGCCACACCTATCCTGTTCTGCCACGGCCGGCTTGACCCGATGGTTCCTATAGAACGTGGCCGGTCAGCGCATGAGGCGATGGCCGAAGCCGGAAATCCAACCGAATGGGCGGAGTACATGATGGAGCATCAGGTAATCATGCCAGAGGTCGAGCGCATCGGCACATGGCTCGCAGCAAGGTTGCCCGGCGAGTGATCACTGGTTGTCTCTGAGCCAGCCCTCGCCGTAGTATCCCCACTGCTCCATCGTCCAGCCGGGCGGCAGGCCTTCAGCCGGAACCGGGGGGCCCGCGGCTGCCTCGGCGACTGGCTCCTGAGTGAGAGCAGGTGCGGGAGGGGGCGGAGCGAATGCCTGAGTATCAGGAATCATCGCGGGAGGGGCAGCGAACGCGTCCGGGGGTGGCGGCGCAGTGAGGTCACCGGGTGGCGGGGGCGTGAACAGCGTCTCGACCGGTGACTCGTCCCTGCCGCGGCGGAGCAGCATGGCCGCGGTGATGCCACCTCCGACAATCACCAGCAGAAGAGCGAACAGGCCGATGAGCATTCCACCTCCGCCGAGCAACTCCTCCTCAGTCCTGCTTGCATCGAGCGGATAGAAATCGTTCTGATCGCTGGTGCCGTCACCATCCTGGTCGAGGCAGCCGAGCCTGTCAGTAGTCGAATTACCGTGTTCTTCGGGACATTCATCTGTGATCGCAGTCCCCTCTTGGTCCGAGTAGTTGTCACCATCAGCATCCGACCATGAGTGGGAGAGGGCTGGGAACAGGTCGATTGAGTCGGCCCAACCGTCGCCATCGGCATCCGGACAGCCGAGCATCCCGCCGAGCGTCGAAGTGCCAGCGATGTCAGGGCAATCATCAGCCAGTACTCCTGAAGCGCTGTCGCCGTAGCCATCACCGTCCAGGTCATACATCTGACTGGGTTCGTTCGGGAATGCGTCTGCAGCATCGCTCATCCCATCTCCATCCACATCCGAGCATCCGAAGCGGTCCACTGAAGAGTATCCTCGTTCCGCTGGGCACGCATCGGGCTGGAAGGCATCGGTGACGAATTGTCCCACACCCAATGCCACGCGCTCTGAATTCCAGTTCGCATCAGCCCAGTTGTCTCCGTATCCATCAATGTCCGAGTCATGCCATTGTGTTGCTTCGAGGGCGAATGCATCAGCGCCGTCGTCCGTTGTCCACGTTCCAGTCGGATTGCTCCAACCGTCTGCATCAGAATCCGGACATCCGAATCTGTCCGCTGTCGAGGTCCCATCCTGCAACGGGCAAGCGTCGCCGTTGGTACCTTCCACATTGTCACCGTAACTGTCGAGATCGGTGTCCGCCCATTGGGTCGAGTCGAAGGGGTCGAAGTCCTCTGTGTCGGCCCAACCGTCACCATCCCAGTCCGGACAGCCGCGCATCATCCCCTCACTGGCGTCGCCGACCTCCTTCGGGCATCCGTCAAGGGTGTCGAGGTAGCCATCGTCGTCGTCGTCGGCATCCTCATCAGAATCACGGCAGCCATCGTTGTCGAAGTCGGTCCCTATGGACGAGGTCCAACCGATGGCCCCGCGTGGGCAGCGGTCCATCTGGGGTGCCCCGATCGTGCATGAGGAATCAGTGTTGGTCCCGTCGCAGACCGTGTCGCCATCGTCGTCGAGATCCTCGCCGTCATCACGGCAGCCGTCCATGTCGTGGTCGGTCTGGCTGCCGGAAACCCAGTTCAGTTCTCCTCTCGGGCAGTCATCCTGAGAATCGTAACGACCATCGTTGTCGTCATCTGAATCCTCGTTTGCAGAATCTCTGCAACCGTCGCCGTCATGGTCAGTCCCCGGGCCGGAGGTCCAGCCGAGGTCACCATAGACGCAATCGTCAACGTCCGAGAGTACACCATCATTGTCGTCATCAGGGTCGCAGATGTCTCCAAGGTCGTCCGAATCGTGGTCATCCTGCCCAGGATTGCTCACGCTCGGGCAGTTGTCATCATCATCGGCAATCCCATCGCCGTCGATGTCTGGGAATGGGTCCATGCGGATTACTCGATTCATCCCGGAATCGACGTACCACAGTTTGTTGTCCGGCCCGACCTCGAGTCCCATGATTGCCTGGGCGGTCGTCTGAGCGGTATCGAGCAGAGTTCCGTCCAGCTCGTAGGCGCGAATCTTTCCGTTGCCCCTCTCCGAGACGAACAGCGTGTCGTTGTGCAGCGCGATGCCAGATGGATTGTGCAGGCCCGATGCAAACACTCCATTGTCCACTCCGGTGATTCGGCTGTACTCCGCCAGCGTGGAGTCCATCTGAGTGCTGTCCCCCATGATGTTCGTGGTGGTGGTCGTGGTATCATCAGTGTCGACCCACAGCACCCTCCCCGCGCCCGTGTCTGCGATGTATAGGATGCCAGTCGACTTGTCGAGGATCATGTGCCCCGGAACACCGGCCTGGCGGGTGGGAGTGATCTCCACATAACGCCGCACGATACCGTCGTCGTGGTCCTCTCCACCAGTGTCGTGGTCATGTTGGAAGTCGTAATACACCAATTCTCCATAATGGCCGTCGTTGTACCAGTAGGCGTTACCTGAATCGTGGGCTATGCCCACTCCGTTGGGACTCTCATGCAGCATGTCGAGGTGGCTCCCCAACTTGTTGTTGGCCTGGTTCTCCATGGCGAAGTGAGAGAGCGACGAAGGCCAGAGTGCCGGTCCCATGAAATTGTTCGGGCTAGCCTGACCGTCGTAGGTGTTGCGCGTCTCCTGCGCGGAAGAGAAGATGTAGTCGAATTCGCTGTGATATTGGCCGAAGGCGAACGCGCTCGGTTCCTCCATGAAGTGGTTGCCGTACGTGTCCTTGCGGTTGGTGGAGGACTGGGATGCCTTGCCTGCATCGAAGATGATGGTCATGCTGTCAGTGGCTCGGTTGATTACCCAGAGTTCGTCAGCTCGCGTCGGGTTGGGATGGAATTCCAAGTCACGCGGAACGTTCAGGCTGTCACTCGCATCAGCGATGATCGTCTCGTCGAATCCAGAGCCGAATTGTTCGACATCGGTGCCGCCGGAGTGGTTGCTGCGCGCCTCGGCCACGGTCACAGGAATCAATGCCAACATCGTGCTGCTGATGAGCATCAATAGAATCGTCACGACACATAGTGTTCCCCACATGTTACTTGGGCGCATGCTCCCTTCCTTCCCCACTCCCTATTTGATTGCTTTTCTTGCGTGGCCAACACGTACAGATCGGCTACCATCATATTTGCAGGGCCCGTAGGGCCCAATCCTGTGAGCAATGGCTTGATTACCGGAGCGTCAATCGTCCGTTTGTTGATATCATGAGAGGAGGGTTACGCGGCTGGTTCGTTCTGACTCTGTTGTTGCTGAGCGTTGCGCTCCCATTCGCAGTTGTCAATGAACAGGATGAGTGGTTGAATATCGACCGTTCAGAGGATGGTCAGACCTACGAATCCGAGAAGATTGAACTGACGAAGATTGCCTCGCGCACGGGCGGCCGCGCCGCCTGCGCCGCGCCTGCCTCGCAGAACGACATCGGCATAGCAGGAGATGCTGGTGACGACATGTCCAGCGCCAGATCACTTGGTGATAATCCCCAATTCACTAACAAGACAGGTTGTGTTGACCTGAATGACTACTACGACTACTATACGTTCAACATGAGTTCCACAGGGTTCGACACTGAATTCGAACTCACAATACCCCTTCCCATCACCGGGGCGAATGCCAACGATTATGACCTCTTCTTGGAGGATGCGAATGGCTCCCTCTTGGATGAGTCGTGGGGTTCGTTCAATCCGGTCGAGAATGTATCCACTGCGGGGACCGCAGGCTCGGGTGTAGCCGGTGTTTACTATCTCCTTGTGGCACAGTTCAGCGGGGAGGGTGATTACACCTTGGAGGCGTGGACCAATACCAGCCTACCTCGACCAGACATGACCCCCTCGAACGTCGCCGGCAACCTGAGCGCGGTGGACGTTGGTGACGTGGTCAACGTGAGTTACACAATCGCCAACATAGGTACTGTCGATCTGGCGATCAACAACACGCAGAATGACTCCTACGACATCTTCTTCGTTCTCGAGGATCCCATGGATTCATGGAACGTCCATCGGTTGGAGGACCAGTATGCCAATGAATTCTCGGAATCGGGACCGATGCTGGCGGCCAACACGAGCCAGCAGATGTCGACGCTGGTCACGATTTCGGACAACATCCCCAACGGTACATACCTCTGGTCTATCCAGGTGGACACATACAACAACGTGACAGAAGGCACCCAGGCTAACAACATCGCCTACAGTTCGGCGGCCATCAACGTCGGCGCGGTGGTCACTTGTTTCGGTACAGGAGCGGACGCTGGTACGGGCTCTGATGCCGGAGAGGAACTGGCGACGGCGATCGATCTCGGATACCAGTACAATGGAACCTTGACGGGATGCTTCGATAGCCAGGATGGAGTGGATTACTACTCCGTTGACATTTTCGACGGACAGAACCTGACCATCTTCCTCGACGGTCAGGCGGACGCGGACAACGACCTTCGTCTGTTCGACACAGCGGGGAGTCTGGTCAACTGGTCGACCAACCCCGATGATATGGAGGAAAACGTCTCGACGATAGGGACGAATTGGGCTGGAACTGCCAACACGTACTACATCGAGGTCTCCAAGTTCTCTGGTGCCGGCGTGTACACGATGCACATCATCACCAATGGCAGCGCGCCACCGCGGACGTGCAGCTGGGATGTACAGAACGACCTCGGTCTCGGTGACGATGCCGGCGCCGGAGACAAGGCTCTGTCACTGGGGGAGAACCCCGTAATCACAGCGGGCATCGGTTGCCTCGATGCGATGGATCAAGCGGATTCGTATTCCTTCACTCTTGCTGGGATGTATGGGATAGGCATCGAGGTGAACATGAACAGCAGCGTTCAGGACTACACGCTCATTGTCGCTGATGGTCAAGGAAACGAGTTGGCGAACGTCAATTCTGCGGGTCAGCCGTTGAATTATGACACCAGTGCCATCAGTCCAGAGAATCTCGTTGGCAGTTACCTGATGACGGTGCTCGCCAACGGTGGAGAAGGAAACTACAGTGTCTCGATGACGCTCATCGACCCTCCACCACCTGATCTCGTGGCGGCGGGCGTGCAGTGTCCAGAGGTGTCTGAGGGATCCTCGACGGATGTCTCCAACGGAACTGAATTCTCATTCAGCATAGCCGGTGATTCGGTTCTAGGACCAAGTACCATGCCGTTCTTCTGGGAACTCAATCTGGTCGCTGATGACGACACTCAAGTGGCCCTGTTATTCCATGGGTCATACACTGATGCACTCGCCGGAACAGATGGGGAGATCATCTCTGAATCCGGATCATTCACACTCCCCGATGATATCCCCTTGGGGGTCTACCACTGCGAGTTCACCATCGATTCGGCAGGTGTGGTCGCCGAGGTGGATGAGTCGAACAATGTTATCCACGGAGCAGATTTCAATGTCATCCTCAACACCAATGTTGACCCCTGGGAGGGTGATGACGACCATGACGGAATACTGAACGAAGATGACGACTGCCCCACCAGTAACGGGAACTCGACGCAGGATCTGGTCGGATGCCAGGACATCGACGGGGATGGCTGGTCGAACCAAGGTGACGCTTTCTTCGACGAGAAGACTCAGTGGCTCGATACCGACGGCGACGGATTCGGTGACAACGCCTCGGGCTTCCAAGGGGATCAGTGCCCGAATGAGCCGGGTGTGGCCAATGGAACCAACGGCATCGGCTGCCCACTGGTGATTCCTGACAGCGATGATGACGGTGTTCCCGATGACGACGACGCCTGCCCCGGTACCGCGGCAGGAGTGGTGGTGAACGAGACCGGTTGCGTGCCGCTTCCACCACCGCCGCCAGACAACGATGGTGATGGTGTCGTCAACGCCGATGACAACTGCCCTGACTCTTCCAACGCCGACCAGGCGGATGCAGACGGAGACGGCGTGGGTGATGTCTGTGACCTGCCCCAAGATGAAGACACGGGCTCCGATGGGGATTCTGAACCGGCGGGTGAAGGAGAGGGATTAGGAGGAATCAACGTGATGATGTTGGCAGCAGTCGCAGGTGTGGCCCTGCTCATCATCGTGATAGTGACCTTGTTCATCACCAAGGATGAAATCGGACTGTTGCTGAGTGGCAGCAATACGGACACCCCCATCTCCTCTGCCCCCACTATCTCAGAACCAATCGTCTCAGAACCAATCGT
>CAZUBQ010000003.1:91876-97260 GCA_964618995.1 uncultured Candidatus Poseidoniales archaeon
CCCCCATCTCCTCTGCCCCCACTATCTCAGAACCAATCGTCTCAGAACCAATCGTCTCAGAACCAATCGTAGAGGAACCCACACCGACGGTGGTCACTCCTGCCAAGCAGGAATATGAGCAGCAACTCATCGATCAGGGGTACTCGCCTGAGCAGGCGAAAACATACGCGGACCACTATTACAACTGAGTTCACTGAACTTGGTGTGATGGTATGGATACGCTCGTCAGCGCGGGCACGTGTCGTCAATGGCTTGATTACCCACGCGTCGTTCGACCGCCCGATGGTGAGCATGAAGATTGAGTTACGCGGCTGGTTCGTGCTGACGCTGCTGCTCGGAAGCATCTTGCTTCCTCTGGCCGCCGTCAGTGGGCCGGATGAGTGGTTTGGAGACGTTAGCCCAAGAGATGACCAGACGAACGAAGCAGAGAAGTTCGAGTTGACGAAAATCTCCTCGCGTGCGGGTGGTCGCGCATCATGTCCTTCGGTCCAGAATGACGGTGGTACTCCAGGAGATGCGGGTAATAGCAACGGGACCGCCAAGTCTCTCGGGTCGGATCCGAGTTTCGCTGGCAAGACAGGATGTCTAGATAGCAACGATTACTACGACTACTACTCATTCTCGATGGGCTCGGCAGGAAATGATGTTGAGTTTGAATTGACAGTTCCTGCACCTGTTTCGACCAACGACTTCGATATCTATCTCGAAGATGCGAATGGGAATATGTTGGACTATTCGGCGGGTGTTGGTGCGCTTGAACAGGTGTCAACTGCCGGGTCCAGTGCATCGGGTGTCGCCGGGACGTACTACTTCATCGTCGAACAGTACAGCGGGGATGGCACCTATTCGTTCGATGCGTGGACCAACGCCAGCGTGCCCCGTCCTGACATGACTCCCTCCAACATAGTGAGCAACCTGACCTCGTTTGAGGTGGGTGACACGGTCAATCTGACATACACGGTCACCAACAACGGACCTGCCGACCTGAACACCACCTACGACATCTTCTTCGCTCTGGAAGATCCAAATGATTCCTGGAACTTCTATCTGATTCAGGATTCCTACGGTAATGAGTTCTCTGATCAAGGATCCGCGCTGGCGGCCAACCAGAGCCAACAGATGGCTACTGAACTGACGATTTCGGACAACGTTCCCAACGGCACCTACCTCTGGATCGTCTGGTTGGATGGATATGACAACATTACAGAATCCAACGAGAGCAACAACTACGAGTACAATTCAGCAAACGTCACTGTCGGCACTTTCGTCAGCTGTTCCGATGTCGCTGCTGACGCTGGCACGGGTACCGACGCTGGTGACGAACCGGGGAAGGCGGTTGATCTGGGTTCGGAGTACACTGGGACCGTGACAGGCTGCTTCGAAGGTTCGGATAACATTGATTACTACGCCGTGAACATACTCGACGGTCAGGAATTGTCAGCCCATCTGGATGGACAGATGGGTGCGGACAACGATCTCACTCTGTACGACGCGAATGATGAACTCGTCAACATTTCGAGCAACTGGGATGAATCTGACGAGAACGTCTCGACAATCGGAACCAACTGGTCCAAACTCGGGGGCACGTACTACATCGTGGTCTGGAAGTTCTCTGGTTCCGGACCGTACACGCTGCATATCTGGACCAATGGCAGTAGCGTAACACCTGCATTCGACTGCGTGCCCGAGGATGACCTCGGCAACGGGGCTGATGCGGGTGCCACAGCGATGACCGCCCCAACCCTCGGGGTAAATCCGACCACCTGGGGAATGGGCTGCCTCGACGAGATTGACCAGATCGACGCATACGCCTTCGACCTCTCCGGCATGCATGGCGTGAACATCACGCTTGACCAGAATTCAGAGCAGGACTTCGCGCTGGCCATCGCCGATGGCCAGGGGAATCAATTGGTGAACATCAGTTCCCCCGGACAGCCGCTGAACTTCAACACCAGTGCCATCAATCCCGCGGACCTTGCCGGCAACTATCTGCTGACCGTCCACGCCAATGGTGGTGAGGGGACATACAACCTCTCGCTCGCAGCCATCGACCCACCGTTGCCTGACATCGCTGCCACACAGGTGAACTGCCCCGAGGTTCTTCCGGGAGATTCGACGGAAATCTGGACGGGGAGCGAGTTCACCTTCAGCGTCACTGCGGATTCGGTGGGCGGACCCAGCACGACCCCGTTCGACTGGGTGTTCACCCTTGTCGCTGAGAACGGCTCTGGAGTCGTCGAACTACTCAATGGAACGCATGATAGCGGACTGATGGGACTCGACGGAGAAATCGTCTCCGCCTCAGGGTCCATGACCCTCGGTAACGACATCCCTTCGGGCAACTACTCCTGCAGGTTGACCATCGACGCGACAGATGCGGTCGGAGAGGAAGATGAGTCGAACAACGTACTCTACGGAGCGAACTTCAGCATCATCAACCTCGACGAGTACTGGGCTGACGACGTTGACCGCGACGGCATCCCCAACGACGAGGACGACTGCCCCGAAAGCAGCGGCGACTCGACGCAGGATCTGGTCGGTTGTCAGGACCTCGACGGGGATGGCTGGTCGAACCAGGGTGACGATTTCTTCACCGACCCCACGCAATGGCTCGATACGGATGGAGACATGTTCGGTGACAACGCTTCAGGCACCCAAGGAGACCAGTGTCCGGAAGAGGCTGGAGTTTCCGGCGGAACCAACGGCACCGGTTGCCCAATCTGGATTCCTGACAGCGATGACGACGGCGTGCCCGATGCCGACGATGCCTGCCCCGGAACCGCAGCAGGAGTGGTGGTGAACGAGACCGGATGCGAGCCTCAGCCTGAGCCCGTGGAACAGAAACCTGACGATTCCACACCATCTGATACCAATGAGAACGAGTCCGACTCCCTCCTGGGGATGGCCGGAGAAAATGGGATGATACTGGCTGCGATTGGAGGCGGCCTGCTGCTGCTGCTCATCGTGACGATGCTCGTGATGGTGCTGCGCCGTGGCAAGAAGGGCTCCAGCGCTCAGATGCATGAACAGGCCTGGGCGACCGCCATCTCCCCGGAACAACAGCAGTATGAGCAGCAGCTCATCACCATGGGATACACTGCGGAACAAGCCAGGACGTACGCCAGCCAGCACTTCGATTGACTCACTGGACCTGAACGGTGACCGTGTCGCCTGTGCTGGCACCGTCGTTGTCGGTGACGGTGAGCGTGAACGTGTGATTGCCGCGGGAGAGTTTGACCTTCACCTGAGCCACTTCCCCTAGCACCCGGTTGTTCTCATCCCTCCAGACGTGCTTGATAATCTCTCCATCCTCATCGTAAGAGTGGCTTCCATCCAGCAGAACTACCACAGTTCCGTCCTCGTCAGCGGCCACCACCTGGTCTTCACCGGCGTCTGACACGGGAGGCAGGTTACCGATGCCACCACTGTCCGCCAGCCCCTCCATGATGTCGAAATCATCCGATTCGGTGGCATCTGTCAGCGTCATCTCCTGTTCCAGCATATCGAGCAACTGACTGCTGTCGCCTTCGCCGTCTGCGCCATCCCCCGACCAAGCCTTCCATTCATCCTCAGTGAGCAGGGTTTCCATGGCGGCACCACCGGTGTCGGCGTATGCTGTCTCGTCGGTGATACGGGCTATGTCCTCGCTCTCCTCGCTGCCGAACGCCACCAGATCGGCATCGATGTCCTCTCCTTCCTGTTGCAGGTAGGGAGTTGCGTTCGCATCGATAAGCAGCACCTGATTCTCACGCGTGTAGTCGTTCTGGTTGTCGCCGGCTACGGCGATCATCACCCCGTCACTCGAGACTCGCAGCATCTGGGTAAGCCCGACGTGCTCGACCTGCCACCGCTCATCTCCCGTCGCATCGATGCAGCGTACCTGGAACCAGGAGGCGACCAGCAGGTCTTCACCCGAAGAGGACAGGTCACTGATGCTGTACGCGGAGCGATGGCGCAGTGATTCGCTACGGTCGGCTGAGAAATGCACTACCTTGCCGTCGAACAGGCCTGCATCTACTCCACCTCCGCTCGCCGAGAGCACTTCGCAGCGGCTGCCGAGTTCCGCCCTGCCAATCTCTGTTCCCAACGGATTCCACCATTCAAGCGCAATCTCCTCTTCGTCTCCGAGTGTGACTCCGAGCGCTTCTCGCGCTACACACAGGTGCCCGTCGGCGAGGAACTCGAGTGCGGTCACCCGCTCTCCACTCTCTCCTCGTTGATCACGGCGGAAGCGAACCGCACCGTCACGGGAGAGGACGGTGACGTTACCTTCGTCATCTGCGACGGCGACCAACTGTCCGTCCGGTGCTACCGCCAGCAGCATGAGTTCGCCCTGCTGATGATGCCCGAGCAGTCTTCCTTCACTAGTGAGAAGATGCAGCAAGCGCGCCCCGTCGATGGCCGCAATCAGGTCCCCGTTCGCAGAGGCCGCTAGATGATCACATCCCCCACCTAGGCTGTGGGTCCAGCGCCTTCCGCCGAGCCGTTCGTGACCGAACAGGTCTCCGGAATGGCTTCCGACGATGAGCATTCCCTGATCCGAGATGGCGATATGAGACACTCCACCATCTACTGTGAATGACGGTGCGTCGCCCCCATCTCTCTGGTGGATGCTGACGTTCCCTTGCTCATCTCCCCAGGCGAGCCACGAGCCATCCGCGGCAAGAGCCAGAGCGGTGACTTGGGTGCTTGCAGGAAGCATCTCTAGAGGGTCGATGACCATCGGCATGTAATTCAGGCTGAGGTTGGACAGGTTCGCATATCAGGCTATCCCGAACCGGTGCTTCAACTCCGTGAGGTCCCCTTCGCTCCAACCAGCCAACGGTTCCAGCCGCACCAACGGGACCTTCCGGTCATCGGCAGGCTCGAATTCGTCGAGATCTGCACCGACGCGGCCCCACATGCTGTTGGCGTGTCCAGGCCCCGGTCCGCTGTTCAACTTCAGGGCCCACTCATCGTCGGCAAGTGCCGCATCCCACACAGTGAGTTGTGCTCGGAGAGCAGGGTCAGCGTCGTCATCGAGGATGATACGACAACCACGCCGCATCACCAGCCAAGCGGCGAGCAAGTCCGACTCATCAGCCAGTTTCGCACTCACGTTCCCCTGCACTCCAGTGGGAAGTCCCCCCGGTCCGGGAATTCTCTCTGCGAGCAACGACGCGTGATCTGGCATGAGTGCGACCCGAACCTCCCAATCTGGTTCACCGAGGTCCACCTCCAGATGCGGTGCCCTCCTCTGGACCTCTGCTCCCAGAGCAGCAGCGAACTGCTGGCTGTTCCACTCGCCCTCCGTTGCCGCAGGCCCGGACCTAAGGGGGAGTGGAACAGCCAGCAGTTCGCTGCTGCCCTGGGAGCAGAGGGCCAGAGGAGGGCACCGCATCCGG
>CAZUBQ010000003.1:97270-104904 GCA_964618995.1 uncultured Candidatus Poseidoniales archaeon
GTGCCTGCGGCAACGGATGGCGAATGTGCTGCCCACTTCCTCAGGGAGTCCTCCCTCCTCGAGCACATCTGCTATGGATTCAGGAGCCGCATCCACCTGTATGGCGGGATCGATGGCGACGATTCCGAAGGTGTGCCGAAAGGCGTCGGCGGCAGCCTCGGGGTCGGAGTCGGCTGGCGCGTGGGCCAGCAATAGTCCATGCCATGGCTGTAGCGAGAGTTCGACACCGCGCAGTATCGCCTGCGCCTTCAGTTGCCGCTCCATAGCGACGCGCATATGGCGACGAACTGGACGCGATTTGAGTTGAATCTCAGCCATTCGCACTATCCAACGCTGCATACTCGCACCACACAGCGATTGGCCAGCCCTTCATTGACCTCTCGGCGTTAGGAGACACTCCGGCGAGGCCGCTAATCATTCCTCGTTGTGCAGTTCGATGCTGTCGACATCGACATGCTCACCGTTGTTGCCGTTCTCTCTCTCCATCTTGGCTGCGTCATTGCGTCTGGCCTCAAGCAGTGCCAAGTATTCCTCAGTGACATCACCGGTGATGTATTCTCCAGAGAAGCAGGATGTGTCGAAATTTTGGATGTCGATGCTTCCCTCGCTGCACGCGGCAATCAGGTCGTCGAGGTCCTGGTAGAGCAGGAAGTCAGCGCCGATGGCTTGACCGATCTCATGAGGTGTCTTCCCGTGGGCGATGTACTCTGAGCGAGCCGGCATGTCGATTCCGTAGACGTTGGGGTGAATCAGCGGCGGGGCTGACGAGGCGAAGTAGACCTTCTCTGCGCCAGCGTCGCGCGCCATCTCCACAATCTTGCGAGAGGTGTTTCCGCGCACAATCGAATCATCGACGAGCAACACTGTCTTCCCCTCGAATTCGGCTGGAATCGGGTTGAGTTTCTTGCGCACCGAATCCTTCCTCTCCTCCTGTCCAGGCATGATGAATGTGCGACCAACGTAGCGGTTCTTCACAAATCCCTCGCGACAGGGGACTCCGAGAGTTTCGGCAAGTTGCATGGCAGCGATGCGTCCGCTGTCGGGGACCGGCATCACGACATCGACCCCATGGTCCGGCTTGAGGCGCTCGAACTTACGTGCTAGTCGTTCTCCCAGATTCAGGCGCGCCTGATGGACCGACATGCCGTCAATCACCGAATCAGGACGAGCGAAGTAGACGTATTCGAAGATGCACGGGTTAAGCTTCGGTTCCGAATGACACTGCCACTCGTAAATCTCCCCGCTCTTCATGATGAATAGACACTCTCCCGGTTCTACATCGCGTACGATATCGAATCCGAGTGTGTCCAGAGCAACGCTCTCCGAAGCGATGCACCATTCAGTGCCAGTCTCGGTCTCACGCTTCCCGTAGATCAGCGGCCGGATTCCGTGTGGGTCACGGAAAGCGAACATGCCCATGCCTGCAATCATGCCGACAATGGAGTATCCTCCGCTGATGCGGTAGTGGACCTCGCGAACGGCGTTGAGCACTTGCTGGACATCGAACCACTGGTCTCCTTCAATGCGCACCTGTCGCTTTCCGAGTTTCTGCAACTCATGTGCCAGAACGTTGAGCAGGACCTCTGAATCTGAGGTGGTGTTCACATGTCTGAGGTCGTCCTGGAAGAGTTTGTGCGCCTGCTCCTCGGCGTTGACCAGATTTCCATTGTGCGCCAGCGTGATTCCATAGGGTGAGTTCACGTAGAGTGGTTGTGCTTCAGCCGTTGAGCAGGTCCCAGCGGTCGGATAGCGTACGTGCCCGATACCCATCGATCCGGTCAGTCGTTCGATGTGCCGCTTGTAGAAGGCGTCCCGAACAAGCCCGTTCGCCTTGCGGGCAAGGAACTGGTCATGAGAGCAGGTGACTATGCCTGCCGCGTCCTGTCCACGGTGCTGGAGCACCAGTAGACCGTCATAGATTTGCGGTGAGACCTCCGAATCTGGGGAGCCTACGATACCGATGATGCCACACATATCGCATCCCCGCTTCGCTCGCTCAGCCGTCGGTATTTGGACATTGGGCATCCAATCGATAGCCAACTTACGCTGGTGGTCTACGATTGCGCTTTGCCCAGCGGAACCCTCTCAGGCGCGCCGTCGCGCCGTATCCGCAGGAGGAGCACTTGCGCTTCTGCTTGTGATATGAGTGCCGACCACAGCGCCGACAGCGGATATGGGTGCTCTTCTGGCGCTTTCCCATGCTCGGTGTACCCTTGCTCATGTCCTCACCACTCTGCCGTAGGCAGCCCGGCGACCGGTGCGCCCATTATGAGCATTCCCCGGTGTATCAGGTCAGCTCATTCAGCCGAATCATCAACTTCAACCGCGGTGAAGTCCTCTGAACTCAGTTCAAGGAGGGGGTCGTCCGCATGTCGTCTGCCACTCACCAGCGCCAGCAGCAGTCCGAAGCAGATTCCGAGTGCTATCCAGCCAGCGCATTCGGCGACGAGCAACCTGAGCACGGTCGTGGAGAACTGCGACCAGACATCACCGACAACTCCGGGAAGCAGCATACCGGCGTCGATCACCCAGCCATAGACCAGAGCAGCCACGACGGTCGTCAGGAACATGCCCAAGGCCTGTTCCGTGATGCGCGCCTGCCGATGAGCGAAGGCCAGTGTGAACATGAACAGCAAGCCCGTCGTCAGCATGAACGAGACTATCGCAGAATGCAAGAAGCGCATTCCGATATCGACGTCGGAGACCTCACCGCGCACCTCGAGGTGAATGTTGGCGACGAATATGCACAGAATCAGCATGAGCACGACCAACGCCAGCGTCTGCCAGTCACGCTTCGCATCTCCGTCCTCGGTGTTCATTCCTGCTCACCTCCGGATGCACCGGCATGCTCCGCCAGAATCTCTCGTGTGCGCGCCTGCTCGGATTCGCTCAGGGGCGCTACCGGCTCAGGAACCGGCATGTTTCGCTCACCGATCCACACCACCAGCACGAAGGTCAACAACGCACCTACGCCGCCGACGAGCAAGCCGAGCAAGTCTCCAAGGGCGCCCCACGAAGCGCTGCGCCAGAAGACCGGATCGTCTTGTTCCGTGCCCTGAGCCAGCAGGAAGATGAGCAGTATGAACGAGGTGATTGCGATGCCTCCCATCGCCAGCGCTTCACTCCAGCGTCGATCGCCCATCATGATGGTGAACGCCGCTGCGAATCCACCGATGACTACCAGCAGCGTCAGCAGGCTGGTGGTGAGGTGCAGCCAGAATGGATTCACCGTCCCTGAGATATCAGGTCGGTCGACGAACAGCAACCATCCAAACCAGGCGATTCCACCCGCAAGGAGCAGGAATCCACCCTGTCTGACCCCCTCAGGAAGCGGAGCGAAAGGTGTCGGTCCACCGAACAATGCCAGCAGACATCCTACGGCGCACATCAGCGTCGGCCCGAGTACCACTAGTCCCAGATGCAGAGCCTGACCTTCTCCAGTGGAGGAGAAGTTCCAATCATAGAGCAGCGGGGCGAGCAGGCAGCCGAACAGCAGTCCCCGCCCCACCCACTTGCGCGGTGGATCACGCGCCAGCATCAGTGCGACACCCAGCGGAAAAAGTGCCAATGGCAGCCAGAAGTGGATGAGCAGGTCAGTCTCAGGCATCACCGCAATCACTCCGATGCGGGGCCAGTGGGACTTAGAAGTTCGGAGTCCCCAGCACCACTGCACGAGCGAGTGCGGCCTCAAAGAATCACGACATGCTCAAATAGGGGTCGTCGGTCGAAGCCTCGCCCGTAGGGCGATGGAGAATGCAACAATGGTCAAGATGCCACGTCAGGTGATGCGCTACAGCCCCGCGGCTGGCAAACACACCCTGCACACCGTCGAGCGGGTGAAGAAGCGAAAGGCGAGTGAGCTCAAGTGGGGCCAGCGCAGATTCCGCCGAGTCACCGCCGGTTACCGTGGATTCCCGCGTCCTAAGCCTGATGGCCGTGAGAAGCCGACCCGCCGGGTCAACCTCATCTACCGCTGTACTGAGACCGGTAAGGCGCATGTTCCCAAGGGGAAGCGGGCGTCGAAGTTCGAACTCGTAGACAAGTGAAGGAGCACGACCAGATGAGCGACGAGAACAATTTCCACCGCGTGGAGTGCGTTGACTGCGGCAGCGAGCAGATTCTGTTCGTTCGTGCGTGCACGAAGATATCCTGTAACGTCTGTGGCGCCACATTGGCTCGACCGGCTGGAGGAAAGGCGGAATTGGTGAGCGCCAAAGTCCTCGAGACCCTAGAGTGAAAGGTGCTGTCAGAATGAGCTCGTCCGAATGGCCCGAAGAGGGTGAACTGGTCGTCTGCACGGTGAAGAGCGTCGTGCAGAATGGGGCCTACTTGAACCTCGTTGGTTACGACCGAGAGGGCTTCGTGTTCATCGGTGAGATTGCTGCAGGCTGGGTCAAGAACATTCGCGGCCACGTCCGCGTCGGCCAGCGGGTGGTTGGCAAGGTCACCAGAGTGCGCAAGGACCGCAAGAGTGTCGATTTGTCGCTCAAGGCGGTCAACGATGAGCGTCGCCGCGAAGCGTTGCAGGCGTGGAAGAACGAGAACCGAGCACGCCAGTTGCTGAAGATCATCGGAGAGCGCTCAGGTTGGGAAGAGGGCAAATCCGACGAGATGGCCTCAGAACTCACCGAAGCATTCGGGACCCTCTACGGCGCCTTCGAAGAGGCTGTCATAGACCCCGAAGCGCTGCAGCAGATAGGCTACGAAGGAGATTGGATTGCAGTGTTCGTCGAACTCGCGGTAGAGAACATCGTCCCGCCGTTCGTTGCCGTGCGCGGTCATCTGGAAATCGAGGTTCCCAGCGAAGCGGGCATTGCAATCATCAGCAAAGTGCTAGCAGACGCAGAGGAGAAGGGCTCCGAGGGTGAGGAGGTGGAGGTGACCTGCCACTACGATGGCGCTCCACACTACCGTGTCGAGATTCGAGCACCTGACTACAAATCGGCCGAGGTCGCTTGGAACGCTGTCGAACAGGCTGTCCTACCAGGGGTGGAGTCCGCTGGAGGGTCGGCCAGCGCGGAACGCGCATAGTCACCTCCGAAGAGTGTCAACTCCATTGCAATGGTCTGAGTGAGGATAAATGACAGGTAAGCGCAAAGAACCTCAGATGCAGGGAGCCGAGCAGAGGTGACGCCATGGCTCGTTCGCGACTCCAACGCTGCACTGGCTGCGGTGCCTATGGACTCTCCACCAAGTGCTCCCGCTGTGGCGCGCCTGCTCAGGCAGCCGCGCCCCTTCGCTATTCTCCCGAGGACCCGCAGGCAGAACGCCGGCGGCAGTTTCAGAATGTGACAGATGCCGAGTGGTCGCAGTCCCTACCCATTCCCACACCGAAGGGGTCAAAGACGGCCGCCGAAGGGGACGCAGAGTCGGAGGAAGAGGAATGAGTAGAGTGACGCTCTTGTGGGAGGGAGAGGATGAATCGCTGCCTGAACATCACTACCTGCTCGAGGCGGTTCCAGGAGTAGGAAACGTGGGCAAGTTGGTGCTCGATACCTTGGTGAACACCCACCCCAGCCGAACCGTTCTGCGCATTCTCCACCCCGACCTCCCACCTCACGCCACCTTGAACGACGACGGATTGCTCGAACCCCCGTGCATGACCATCAGCGCTGTCGATCTTCCTACTGGGCAGACCGTTCTCTTGCTCACCGCCAACTTCCAGCCATTGAGCCCAGCAGGCCAGTTTGAGGTTGCCACGGCCGTACTCGAACTGTGCTCCGATGCCGAAACGGGATTGCTGCTGATACTCGCCGGCCTAGCCGCTGAAGTCGGACAGGAGTCTGTCTATCTGGTCTGTTCAAGCGTCGCTGACAAGGAGGCAATGGAAGCGCGTGGACTTGAAGTGAGCAGTGAGCACCCTTCAGCCGGCATCATCGGGCTGACAGGCCTGCTCGCATCGCTCGCACCCATCCACGAAATCCCGAGCGCGTGTGTAGTGGCTGAGACCGCTGGAACCAGTGTCGACGTCATCTCAGGGGATCGGCTGGCGAAGTGGATTGAGGAGTCGTTCGACTTGGAACTCGGACTGGAGATAGATTCGACCGAGTCGACAGCCGAGAAGTTGCGCGAGTTCTTTGAACTCGATGAGATTGCTGAGATAGACCTAGGCCTCGGTAAGGGCGCTGAAGGTGACTCCGAGGCATTCTACGCTTGACGACTCTGCCCGCGTCAGTCTGTGGACAGCGAACTGTTGATGCGGTGTACCGCCTGAGCAGCGCAGGTATCACATGTCAGGGAAGGGAAGCTTCCGCAGTCTGAAGTTGAGCACCATATCGCACATCGCGATCATCTTGTTCATCTCCGTGCTGGCGTTGATTCATCTCAAATCGGTCATTCAGCCGTTCGTTGTGGCAGTACTGTTGTTCCTGCTCATCCGTCCTGCAGCCAAATGGTTCGAGGTACGCTACGGCCATCCCATCGTCGCTTACGGGATGCTCGTGTTCACGGTCGTCGTCGTCCTGTTCTTCGTTTCCATCCTGCTCTATGCCAACATGCAGGCATTCACCGATGAAGTGCCTGAATTGAACACTAAGTTGCATGAACGAATTGCGTGGTTGGAGAGCATCACCTTGTTTGGTTACTCATTCGACACCAGCGTGATTACAGACCAGATAACGGTCGAGGCAATCGAGTCGTTCGCCTCAGACCTGCTAGGTTCGCTGGCGAGTTTCACCGCGTTCGCGCTCACCGCACTCATTTTCCTGCTGTTCATCATCCTTGAGGCCGAGACGCTTCCCAACCGCCTGAAGGCAGCGTACCCAGATGAGATGGAGCGCATGCTGGGCATCGCTGCCAACTCTGGTGAGGGGGTCAACACCTACGTGGTCACCCGTGCGACCGTATCACTCGGTCAGGCAGTGAGTTGCGGAGCACTGCTCTATCTGTTCGGCATCCCGGGTTGGTTCCTGTGGGCGTGCATCACCTTCCTGATGGACTTCATCCCCTACATCGGTGGCCTGATCGCCACCGTCCCTCCAATCCTGCTCGGATTCATCATCCTCGAACCGATTAGCGCTCTGTTCCTGCTCGCCATCTTGGTAGCCAACCAACAGCTCTGGGGGGGCATCATAGAGCCGCAACTATCCGGTCAGCGCCTCAATATCTCGCCGATAGTGCTGCTGTTGGTGGTCGCCTTCTGGGGATGGACGTGGGGGCTGATGGGGATGGTGCTCGGGGTGCCGTTGGCGGTCATCATGAAGATCGTGCTCGAGAGTGATCCACGGACCAAGCCAATTGCCCTGCTGCTGTCCAGCAACCCACAGAGCAGCGAAGAAGAGTGAGTTCTTCATCCACCGGATGAGACGACGACTAGTTCGATGCTGATGTCAGCGGTGATACGGCTGTCGTGGGGAACGATCACGCCATCGTGGATCGCTAGCACGGTGCTCGGAGGGACATCTAGGAGTCCGAGAACGTCGCGGATGGTCTTCCCCTCGTCGACCTCTACGGAATGCTCCTCGCCCTCATGGGTGACCTCGACCTGCATTGACCGAACCACATCGCACACAGGTAATCATGCTTATCAGAAATGGGAGAGTCGAGCGTGCCGCCAGCCGAGATCGCATAGCCCGGTATTGCGGTGGATTCGAAATCCACTGTCCTTTGGACGCGGGAGTTCAAATCTCCTTCTC
>CAZUBQ010000004.1:0-84161 GCA_964618995.1 uncultured Candidatus Poseidoniales archaeon
GCGACCTACCAGTTCGACGAACCCTGGATAATCGAAGAGGGTGAGATGTTTCGTGGCTCGCACGAGAACTACTCCCGGCGAGATGTGGTCTGGGGGGTACAGGCGCGTTGGGCGCTCGGGGAGTTGACCATCGATCATGACACAGTAGTCCTGCATGCGAATGACGGTGGAGTAGAGCGCATCCTCGAACCATACGGCAAGCAGGCAGCGGCGGAGTACGGCATCTACACCTGGGAGATCGAGGAGTGGAACGACGGCGTGAATCTGCAGGCGCACGTGATGTGGAACGATTCCGCGGGCAATCACGACAAGACCGCCGAAGTGCACTTCGAGATGGGCGACAGGGGCCCCAGCATCCTCTCGGGCGGACTCAAGACCACCCTGTTCTACCTCACGATTCCCATCCTCATCGGAGTCGGTTACTGGCTCATGGGACGCTATCGTACCTTGAAAGAAAAGGGCAAGGAGTTGGGGCACGGCTCCCGGAAGGAAGGAGATCTGAAACGACTGGTCATCGCCACCACGTTCCTGATTGCTGGCATCAACAACGCCCTCATCCTCTACTCATTCCACACCCGTGAGTTGGGTGCTTCCGAAGATGTGGTCATCCTCCACCTCGCTCTGCTGGCCTTCGCGCTCGGCTCGTTCGGACCGCTCTGGGGAGCCATCGCCGACAAGTGGGGGCATCGCAAACAGATGATGACCTTCGGTGTAGGCGGGGCTGCTCTACTGATGCTGACGTTCCCTTTCCTGCCGCTCGAGGCCTACATCATCGCCTCGACCGTCCAGATCGCCCTGTTCGCAACGGTGAGAGTAGGGGTGGCGGTCGGTACCGAGTGGTTCCCCGAACAGAAGGGGGAGTTTCTCGGAGTTCTCTACGCGTTCGCCTCCTTCGCAGCTGCTGTCGGCTCAATGGTCTGCAGCCGATTCTATGTCACATTGCTACCGCTGGGGACGACATACGCGATGCTGGGAATCGTAGGTGTGTCAGTCCCCGCCCTCCTAGTTGGAGCGTGGATGGTGTCGAAATTCGAAGGGGATGAGTTTTCGTGGCCTGTCTGGATGTTGAGGGGTGAGAAGAAGCCCGAGCCGCTGAAGTTGACCTTCGGCGAGAAGGTGGGGATGTTCCGAGGCATGTTGCGCTTCGAGAGTAAATGGACACTGCTCTGTCTGCTCGGCGTCCTGCTCGTGGCCATCCCGCGAGGTGCTGTGGTGCTGACCGCGCTGCGCTATCTCGAGGTCGTCGGCTTCGACGTCGACTTCACCGGTCTTTTGGAGGCGTGGGCTGTCATTGCCGTTCTGATTCTCTACGCGGTGATTGGCAGAGTCTGTGACGACCGCGGGCCGCAGACAGTCCTGCTCTGGTCGGCGGCGACCTATGGCACACTCTGGTCGATCTTCAGCCTCGGACTGCCGCCGATGCTCGCAGTACTCATCTTCGTCGTCCCAATCTATCCGATGCTGCTGGTCTCAAACGACGCCCTGATGGCGAAGTTCACCACCGAGGAGGAGCGGAATCGTGGGATCGGCATGGCGAGCCTGGTCGCCTTCGTCGGCCAGTCACTGGGAATACTGGCTGGGTTCTTCGTGCTCGGTTACCTCATCTCGTCCGGCAAGACCGACATCATCGCCTACGAGACCTTCTACCAAGCGAACATTCCTCTATGGATAATCGCCATCTCGTTCACCTACTGGCTTGCGAAGCGCATCGGGGCCAGCGAGAATGTACTCGAGGCGGAGTTGACCGAGGACTGACTCCTTGGCTCAGTTCTGGTAGGAAAGTGAGAGCGCGAACGGACGGCCATCGAACTCCACCCGCGAGCGCAGGATGTGGAAGATTCCTCGATTGGGTATCTGGACTTCATGCAGACCTTCGGCAGTGAACGACTGTGGTGCCAGGCCCATTCCAAGACCGGTTGCCTTCAGAATCGCTTCCTTGGTGACCCACAGTTCCGTAGTGCGCACACTCGCCTGTTCAGCGTCCTCATCCCACAGTTTCCCGAGTATCTTGCGCTCCCCAGGGCTTGCCATCAAGGGGAGGATGTTGCGCTGCCGAGTGACGTCTAGTGGTTCCAGATCGAGGCCGATGGCCAGCCGAGTAGGCCCAATGACGACGGCTGCGACACCACCACTGTGGGCGATCGACACAGAGGGTGGGAAGTCGAGTCCGGCGATGATTGGTCTGCGGTGGGCGTCTCGGTCGATGCGCAACAGATTCGGGTCATATCCTGAGAGGAACAGTAGTTGCGCCAGCAGGTAGCGACCTGAAGCATGCTCCTCAGCTCGTTTTGCACTCTTGAATCGCATCGCCTCATTGCGATTGACGAGCGCTACCTCGCGAACATCAGGCGGCGGAGCGGTCGGCTCGGTAGCGCGCACCGGTATCCACGCCGCAGTCACTCCAGGAGGAGTTCCCAAAGGTAGGTCGAGGGCGGCAGGGGGAGCGGCAGGATTCCACATTTTCATACCCTATTTTTCAATTGGAAAGATGATTTTTCAATTGCGATTCAACTTGAACTCCATCTCGGACTCTACCGGAGCCATCCCCTTCAGGCGCACCCCGTTTAGCGCCAGCACCGGATGGTCGTCAGTATCGACGATCAGCACGTCGTGCAGAGTGACTCCATCGGACTCCGCGGCCCGCCGAACACTGCGCACGCGTAGACCACCAGCATCTGGGGTCTGCAGCAGTTCAACCTGCTCGATGCCAACGGGCAGCGATTGCATCCCGTCTATCTCCATCGCCACCATGCCGGCGTTCTGGAAGCCAACTTCGATGAGCATTGGTAGTGCCTCAAGAAGGACAGGTTCGTCCGCGAACTGGATTCCGTTCGGCAACTCGCTGCGCATCAGGGCGATACCATCGCAGCCCACATCTCCGTTCACGCTCGAACCAGAGATGATGCCACCATGTGCTTGGAATCTCGGCCCATGGAAGAAGCGCTCGTAGATGAACGTGGTCGGAAGCGAGACGGAGCCGCGCTCCGGAAGGCCGACCGCTGGAATGAGCGGCACCGGCTTCCCTGCACCCTGTTTGAGCAGACGCACAGTACCGACGTGATGCTGACGTGGCTCGCCGAACACCTCACCTGCCTTGTTCACAAGGTCAGACTCAAGGGTGCATTCGACCCACACATGCGCATCATCCTGGCGAGCGAACCTTGCCCGCGTACACACCTTCTGCTCGTCGCGTACCAGTTTTACAGGTAGACCGAAGCTGACGTCGTCGAAGCCGGAGAGCGAACAGGCGGGCCACAGAAGTTGGGCTACCTCGGCGAACATCTCCAGGGCCATCACTCCGGGCAGGTATGGCGTGCCATCGATTGCGTGGTCGGAGAGGAACGGGTACTGCTGCACGTCCAGAGTGCACTCACTGACGAGTGTCTCGTAGGGGTCGTGTTCCACTATTCGGTCGATGAAGGGGAAGCGATCTGGCTCGGCGAGTAGTCCAGCAACGTCAGGCGCGAGCCTCTGCGGCGGTTCGCGGGTGCTCTCATACTCATTCAACACCCCCAGCCTTCCGGCTATGACGACCATTCGCTTGCCTCCACGCATCACCTCGTCGACGAACAGTTCGACACCCTTCTCCATGGGAATAGTCTCGATGCCGGCGGCCTCAAACACGGTCTCGATGCTGCCTCGGGTGGCCATCCCCACATCGCGCCATCCAGACCAGGCAATCGCCACTGCTCGCGGCTCGTCTTCGCTGACAGCAAGGCGGCACATCTCGGCGTCGAGGACGCAGTTGGCCGCCGCGTAGTCAACCTGCCCAGCGTTGCCGAAACGACCAGCTATCGATGTGAAGCAGCAGATGAAGCGCAGGTTCGCAGCGTGGTCACGGGCGGCGTTGGTGAGTGTCAGCCAGCCGCTTACCTTGACGGCCATAACCTTGGCGAACATCTCGAAACCCTTGTCGCCGAGCAGCTTGGAATCCTCCATGCCGGCACCGTGAACGATACCTGTCACTGGGCCGACCTTATCCGCGAGTTCAGAGAACACACGATTCACATGTTTGGGACGGATGACGTTGCAGTGGTGGTATGTAGCGTGGTTTCCGCTGGCATTGATAGCCTCCAGAGTCCGTAGTATGTCGAGTGAGCGCGTCACTTTCGACCACTCCTCTTCCCACTCGACGATTGTCACATTGCCGTCCTCCGATTCCTGTTGCATCCGCTCACGCACTGCCAGTTTGCGTGCTTCCAGAGCCTGTTCGTCCGCGGACAGCAGGTCCGCCACCCCATGGTCGAGTTTGGTGCGACCGAGCAGAGCGAAATGTGCCCCGGCATCTGGATTGGCCTCGGCCAGTCCAACGATGCAAGCCGCGGTCACGCCTGAGCCACCGCCGGAGACGACCCAGACATCGTCAGAGGCCAAACGGGTCGGCTCGGTCTCCAGCCGCTCGTCGTAGAGACACATCTGCCAGCGGCGGCCGTCCGCGTCTATGCCGACCTCGACCGGGCCCGACTGATCGAGTTCGTCGAGTATGCGCTGGGCGAGCGTGTCTGGGTCAGTGAGTTGATCGGGGGCAACATCGAGAGCGCGGCAGCGCAGCCTCTCGCGCTCGCGCGCGTACGACTTGACAATGCCATGAGCGCCCGCGCCAAGGGGATTGAAACGCTTACCTCCGTTTCCGTGGCGCCCGTCGAGAGCGCTTACGGAGCAGATGATACCGCCGGCGCGCACGCCAAGGTGGTCATCCACCGCCTGTAGGATGCCAAAGAATCCGTGCGCCACCATTGTCGTCTGCGCCTGATTGGTCACCTCAGCCCACGCCATCCCTGTGAGTGTGAGTGGGGCAAGGTGGATTACACCGGAGACATCGATGTCGCCGAGATGCTCGTGCAACTGACCGAGTTGCTGCTCGTTGCCCGGATTCAAGCGAATGATGTCGACTCCGGCCTCGTGCTCGACCTTGATTTTCGATACGATGCTCGGGTCGAGCATCAGTCGGACAGCCTCCACACCGGTCGCCTCCAGTTTGTGTGACAACGCTTCGGATACTCCCCAGTTATCATCGGTAATCAGCACGTAACTGCCCTTGAGGAACACCGGATCGGGCTCGCTGGCCTGCGCCTCCTCTACCTCTACCTGCCAGCGACGAACCGTGGATTCGGCGACCGATTCCTGCGCTGGGGGTTGTGAAATCACCTCATTCTCCGCTTCCTCCTCTGCGGATGAAGCGGGAGAGGGGTCGGGTGCCGTCTCGAATTCGGAAGTGCCCTTCATACCCTGGATGTAGGCGATCATGTGGTTGAGTGTGGGGTGATCACGGAGCTGGAACGATTCATCCACTGGAATATCGAAGGCGTCGCGGCAGTCCCCCATTATCTCAGCCTGCTTCACCGTGTCAATTCCTAGTTCGCCCTCCAAGTCCTGGTCGAGTTCGAGGAAATCTGCCGGGTAACCGGTGTGCCGCACGACGATCTCGATCATCTTGGCAACCACGCTCTCGTCGAGCACCCCTTCTGTGGGCGCGGCCTCTGGGGTCTGTTGGGCAGGAGGTAGGTCTGCAGGTGGGGTAGGCTCAGACGGGGGTGAATCAGGGGTGTCACCATCACCCAAACGCTGGATGTAGGCAATCATGTGGTTGAGAGTCGGATGGTCGCGTAGCTGGAATGACTCGTCCACGGGAAGGGAGTACGTCTCTCTCAGTTCAGCCATGATCTCCGCCTGCTTGACGGTGTCAATGCCGAGTTCGCCCTCCAAATCCTGATCGAGTTCGATGAAGTCCGACGGATATCCTGTGTGACGTGACACTGTTTCGACGACTTCCGCCGCCAGCGCATCGTCACTGACAGGTGCTGCTGGCGCTGGCACGGACTCGGGTTCCCGCTCTGTCTGCGGGGCGGGGGTCGGATCAGGCACGGGCTTGGGTTCCGGTGGAGGAAGGGCGGGCTCAGGTTCCGGTGCGGGAGTGCTGGTGGATGCGTCGTACTCGAGTGTCAGCCACTCTTCGCCCTGCACGCCACCGATTAGTTTGTCGTCAGCATCGATCCATGCCACCAACTTGCGCTCCAACTGCTTCAACTCGGCCGAGCCTCCGGTCTGTCGCTCCACCCACCGCTGCACCTGTTCAGGATGGATACGACCGAGTCCTCGGGCGACGCGCTTGAACAACGAGAGAGCGATCTGTGAGCCGAATCCGGCTCCGTGGCGCAGAGCGTACTCGACCTCGTACTCACCGCCTTCTGACAACCTCAGCTCGCCGAGTGCAGGGTCCGGCTCGCGGAAGTTGGCGATTGGGGGCAGCCGGCCGCAGGCGAGTCCGTGCAGCACTACCGCATCCTCGATACCGGCCCCCATCGGATGGCCGGTGAAACCCTTCGTGTTGGTGATGATCAACTCATTCGCAGAATCGCCGAAGGTGCGGCGTAGC
Source organism: uncultured Candidatus Poseidoniales archaeon (assembly GCA_964618995.1). Lineage (GTDB taxonomy): Archaea > Thermoplasmatota > Poseidoniia > Poseidoniales > Thalassarchaeaceae > JAKUTA01. Next base: position 6,377 of record CAZUBQ010000004.1, read on the forward strand.
GCCTCGATCTCAGCGGCGGCGGAGCCTCCTCTGGGTGGTGTGGCCGGCTCGTGCGACATGAACGTCGTCAGAGGGGCCATCTCACTGCGATCGAGATTCCATTCGCGTTCCATCCTGCCGATGAATCCTTCGATTGAGTCAGCCACGTGCTCGACATCGAGTCGGGTCGGATGAAATGCAGAATTGCCGATGTGCGCGCCGAGGAGTTCGGCGTACGGAGTGACTCCGCGCTCGTCGGCATGGCTCGCACGCTCAATCACGAAAGCAGCGCCACCCATGCCCATCAGCATCCCACTGCGGCGTGCATCGAATGGCAGACTGGTCTCTTCGACGACATCTCCCATCGCGTGTGCTCCGGCGGCCGTGAATCCGGAACCGAGCCATTCCATGAGGTCGTCGCCGCTCGCATCATCACCGCTGATGATAATCACCCGGTCTGCGCGGCCGGTGGATATCCAGTCCTCGGCGACAGCAAAGGCGGCAGGTGTTGAGGCGCACGCGTTGTTGATTGCCGCGTTCGGTCCGCGCGCACCAATCCACTGGGCAAATTGCCCGTGGCCCATCACCAGCACCTGGAGCAGGAAGCGGCGGTCGAACACGCCGGATTCATCGGCTGCGTCATTGGCTGCATTGCGCATCGCCTCCGCAAGTCCTGGGAACGCCGAGGCGAACACGACACCAGTGCGGTCACGGATGGTGTCGGGCAGATTCCAGCCGCGTACGAGCCGCTTGCCCTTCTTGCTCACCTGTTCATTCGGCACCAGAGGGAGGCCTGCATCGCGCAGCGCTTCGAGCCCAGCGGCGAACGCCAACTTCGTGCTGACATCCATCGCTGCCACAATCTTGGCATCAATGCCGTACTGCTCGGCGAGATCGAAGTATCCTCCCCTGCCTGCCAGTTGCGGAATCGTTTCGAACCCCTCGCACGGTATCAGTTCCGCACTGCCATCGGGATGCTTGACGATGCGGACGAGATTCTTGTCCAGCATCCTCTGCTTGACTTCATCTGGAAGTTCGCTGATGAAGTTCTCACCGTTGATGATGCGCTCGAGCGCATCGGGAGCGAACACCTCCTCCATGCCCGGCAACCCCAGGCTTACGCCGGTGACCACGTACGGGTTCGCTCTGCGCCCCTCCAGCGCGTCGGCTTGGATGGTTATCGCAGCGCCTGCCTCCCCACCGACAACGACCGAGTATCCGGCCGGCGGTGAGGTGACCCAAGCGACCAGCGACGGGAGCGTGGTGAGCGTGCTGGCGTCAGCCGGACCGCTCACCTGCGCTTCTACCGCAATACGGTCCAGCAACGCCTGCAGCGAATCGCCCGTCAGTCCGAGTGCGGTGAGTTCCAGTTCGCCGCGCACCAGACGAGCAGGGTAACCGCACGCATCCGAGATCCGCTCGGCGAGATACCCCTCGACATCCGGCTCTGTGCGCGTGGCGGTGCTGTGAGGAGTCGGGCTCGGGGCGGCGCTGGCCGGCAGCGAGCGGGGACCGAGGCGTGGTTCTCCGCTATCGTCTACGTCGGCGACAGGTGCCGCAGACCACAGTTCGAGCGGACCGGCGCGGAATCCTTCGGTGAGCATGTCTGAATCGAATTGCGGCACGGTCGGCGTACGTCCCGCCAGCGCGCATATGGCAAGCGCGTCGTGGAAGGTGGCAATACCACCCATCTTCGGGTGGTTGGTACCGCTCACGATGCGATCCTTGTCCGTCAGCACCTGCTCCGCGAACAGGGACAGAGCTCTCTTGGGACCGACTTCCAGGAACAGGCGTCCGCCAGCCTCGTGCATCGTCTCCATCTGGCGGGTCCATTCGACAGGCGACGACATCTGTGGAGCCAGTTGGGCGAGGATGGAGTCGTGAGCGGTCTGACCGGGAATCAACGAGTTAGGGTAGAATTTGCCGTCGTAGTTGGCGGTGACCGGAATCTTCGGCAGTGAAATCTCCAACCCTTCCAAGAAGCGGCGAAGAGGACCATTGGCCGGAGCGACGATACGCGAGTGGAACGCATGACTGGTCTGCAGCACCACACACTGAATCCCTCTCTCTGCAAAGCTAGCAAGCGCCGCATTCATCGGTTCTGTCTCACCGGCGATGACCGTCATAGAGGGTGAGTTCTTGTTCGCCGCAATCACATAGCCATCCAAGGATTCGATGACCTCGAGTACGATGTCATATGGTGCGGTGACGCTCGCCATCAAACCCCGATCTGGAACCTCGACACTGCCCATCTCAGTGCCGCGAGCGGCAGCTGCTCTGAGAGCGTCGTGGAATCTGAGTATCCCTGAGACCATCAACGCGGCGTATTCTCCCAGCGAATGTCCAGCAACCATGTCGGGCTCGATTCCATGCTCCTTCAGCAAACGATGGATGGCGAGATCAGCAGTCAGCATCGCCGGCTGAGTGAATTCCGTCTGCTTCAACTTCTCTTCAGCGAGTGCCGCATCCTTCTCTGACAGTCCCTCTCTGAGGACGAAATCCGAGAGACGTTCACCCCCGAGGATGTCGACCATGGTACGGTCTGCCTCCACCCAGGTGTCACCGATGACCTCGTATCTCCGTGACAAGTCGAGCGTCATGCCGACATACTGGCTGCCCTGGCCAGGGAACATCTGCACCAGCCCTGCCTCACGAGGCAGCGGCGGAGCATCGGTCACGTGCACCATCTGCTTGGAGAGGAAGTCCCACTTATCCCGGTCCTCCAGATTGTCGAGCAGCAGGTCAAGCCTCTTCTCCAACTGAGCCCAGTTCGACGCCACCACCGCACACCTGACACCCTCCGGGCTGTAATCTGAGGAGAGGGCGGCCAGCGCGGCTGACAGGCGCCTCCCCGTCGGATGATCGTCGAAGGTCGGTCCTGCCGGGGCGAACAGAGCGGCTTTGGAGAGTGCAATCTCGCCGGTGAGTGCCGGCAGGTCGACCGCGTTGAGAAGCAGCACCCCTCCTTCGACGGTTTTCAGTTCGTCCCAGGTCAGCGACGGCGTCGCCCCTTGGTCGAGCACGCTGGGTGCAGTCGGTGTGGTGAGAGGCGCATCAGCGGTAATTGTCGCCTCTCCGAGCCAGCGGGATCGACGAGCCTCCCACTGCCTAGCGAGTTCGAGATGGTACTCCGGGTCATACTGTTCGACCGAACAATGGAAGTTGGTGCCTCCGAAGCCGAACGAGGATATTCCGGCTCGGCGTGGGAGGCCAGATGAGGGTGCAGGCCATTCTACAGGAGCGGTCGGCACATAGAACGGGATGACATCCCAGTCAACCGAGGTATTCGGCTGCTCAAATCCTGCCGAGGGTGGAATCGTTTGGTGGTGCAGGGATAGCACAGCCTTCAGCAGCCCAGCGATACCAGCCGCCGCCTTCAGGTGGCCTATCTGACTCTTGATTGAGCCAACCGCCACGCGATTGTCGGCGTCAATCGATTCGAACACCTCCGAGAGCGTGTTCAACTCGGTTGCGTCGCCAACACGGGTGCTGGTTCCGTGCGCCTCGATGAGCTGCACGGAGTCGGGCTCATGGCCAGCCTGCTGCTGCGCTCGCAGCACAGCTTGGCGCTGGCCACGCACGCTGGGGGCGGTGATTCCCTTGCCACGACCGTCAGAGGATGCGCCGATGCCGCGTATCACCGAGTAGATTCGGTCGCCATCGGCGATTGCATCGCTCAGGCGCTTGAGTACGACGCAGCCAGCCCCCTCGCCCATCACGAAGCCATCTGCACGCATGTCGAATGGCGTTGAGTGAGAAGGCGAGAGAGCACCGATGGCGCTGAACTTGGCGTAGGTCGCCGGGTCCATCGTGCGGTCCGACGCCCCGGCGAGCATCACATCGACCTGACGCGACTGCAGCAGGTGACAGGCATCCATCAGGGCGGCGAAAGTGGTGGCACAGGCGGCGTCGGTGCTGTAATTCGGCCCCTGGAGGTCGAGCAGGTTGGCCACTCTTCCGGCAACCACGTTGGCTAACTCGCCGGGCATCGTGTCCTCGTCAATCTTCGGTGTGCCTTCAGCGATCGCCTGCTTGAACGACTCGCTGCCCGACTCCGGCATACCAGCCTCGACTGCCTTGCGAGCAATCTGGTCGGACCACACCCTGAGGTTTGACAGGTTACGGTTCTCTCCTCCGAGAGCATTTGCGAACACTACCCCAGTTCGCGCATTGGGCAACTGCTTGTCTCCCTCGCCATCTCCGTACCCGGCGTCGGACAACGAATCCGCAGCGACGGACACCGCCCACAATTGGCATTCGTCAATCTGAGCCAGAGTCCCTGGAGGCTGCTTCCAACGGCGCCAGTCAAATTCGAAGTCCTCGACGAAGGCGCCAATCTTCGAGTAGGTCTTGTTCTGCTCGACCGCCCCGGGTCCCCCCTCGACCCAGAAGTCATCGGTTTCCCAGCGGGCAGCAGGGATTTCTCTGAACGACACATGCGCCTCGAGCACGTTGCTCCAGAATGTCGCAACATCGCCGGCATCGGGCAGCAGAGCAGCCATTCCGACGATGGCCACCGGCTCAAACGGGTCCTGCGGCGCCTCGTCGATGTCCATCGGCCTCACCCTCGGTCAGAGATGCTCTCTGGAACCATAATCGTCGAGTAACCAGCATCCACGTGTATCACCTGTCCCGTGACGCCGGAAGCTAGCGGAGAGGCCAGCCATAGCGCACAGCCTGCGACATCCTCCTGCGTCACGTTGCGTCGCAGCGGCGAATTGCGCTCCACATGTTCCAGAATGTCGTCGAATCCGGGAATCCCGGAAGCGGCGAGGGTTGGGATGGGACCGCTTGAGATGGCGTTGATGCGATGTCCCTCAGGGCCGAGGTGGTTTGCCAGTTCTCTGGTCCACGCCTCGAGGGCGGCCTTGGCGATGCTCATCACACCATAATTCGGCACCCAGCGGGTGGAGGCGGCGTAGGTCAGGCAGATTGTCGAAGAATTAGGATTCAGGTGTGGCAGTGCATGGCGCAGCAGCCGTTGCAGCGAGTGGGCGGAGACTGTCATGGCGGTGGAGATGGGGTCGTTCTCGGCGAACAGGATAGGGCGATCGAAGCACTCAGCGGGCGCGAACCCGATGGCGTGGATGACGATGTCCGCCTTGGCCCCAGCATCCTCCTGCTGCCATTCGGTGAAGAATTCCGCCGTCGCTTCATCGCTGGCGACGTCTACGGGGTGGAATCCGACGATTGCCGGCAGCTTCTCCTGCAACTGGAACACGCGGCTCCTGAATCGCTTCTGGTAACCGAGAACGAGGTCGCATCCTGCTTGTGCGAGTTGCGTGCAGATCGCCCAGGCTATGCTCTCCTCAGAGGCGACTCCGAACACCAGTGCAGTCTTTCCTTCAAGTTCCAACATGAAACCACCAGTTCCGTCCTACGGCGCGGCTGGCGCGCCCACAGCCCTTCAAGACCTTTGCCTGCTGTGTGAGGAACACGGAGAATCTGCGATTCTCCGCCCGCCCGCGTGTGAGGGCACTAGGGGTCAGTCCGCATAGAGGGATTCGGGAAGATCCTGATGGGTTCGATGAAGCAGTTCTTCTGCATCCATTCCCGCTTCGATGAGCGCAGTCGCCAACGCCTGGGTGCGCTTCGGAACCGTCTTCGGGCCGAGAACGGCTCCGGGACGCCGCGGGTCGTCCATGTAGTCGGTTTCCATCAGGAATCCCGTCTCGTTGCTGGCGACGGTGTCGACGATGGTCTGCACACACCCTCTACCGACGAGGACAGAGGGAGTCATCCCGTGGGTGAACGCGGCACTCACGTCCGCCTGAGCATGGTGATGAATCGCATCGTTGCGGAACATACCGGCCGCGTCGCACATTTGAGCGACGTCGGAGTAGGTGGGCTCACCATCTCCCTCTAGGTGTAATTGCACCGGGACGCCCGCCTTGGAGCACATCGAGAGTACCTCCAAGAACAGGTCATTCGCCGCGCTCCAGATTTCCTCATCGACCTCCCAATGGGGTCGCCCGACCTCGCCCACGCCGACGGCATCTCCTTCCTCACAATGCGCTATCGCGAGTTCGACCGCCTCCAGGTGCAATTCACTCGATCCCTCGACATCGAGGTCGTCAATCTGATGCGCCCACACCGCCGGGTGCGGCCCGAGTACCACGCGGACGTGAAGCCCGAGGTCACGGCGAACGGTTTCTGCCATGTCGAGAGTGTCGGAGTAGGCGGCACGGTAACCTTCGATGTCCTGAGGAGGAGTGGATCCCGGTTTGTGCACCAGCACGAGATGTGTTCCCCCAGCACGTTGGAAGTCGAGTGCGGCGTCGGTGAATCGGTTATCCCTGTCGAGATGGAAGTGATTGTCGAGTACAGGCCCTTCCCAGCGTCCGTTCACGATGGACATGTCGCCACCTCACGAATCCTCGAGGTCCAAGGGCTCCCCCTGAGCCTCGTCGTCACCGTCGGGGGGTTCGTCATCTTCCACCTCAGAATCTTCGCCATTTCTCACGAGAACCTCCACGAACAGTCGTTCTGCATCGAAGCGCGTTCCCCAATGTGAGACCGCCATACTGACCATGTTCTCTGACCGCGCGCCGAGTGCCACTCCCCCGCCGTTGCTGAAGAACAGCAGCTCCATGTCGTGATGCTCATCGACGATACGGACACACTCCAGCCGCTCGTCCACCTTCGCTTCGGGTACGAACTCCTGGATGCGGTCGGTGCGCAGTGGCTGACCGTAATCGAACGATACGACGAGTGGACCACGCTCCGTGGTCAGGCCCGAATCTGATTCACCCAATCTGAGCAGCAATTCCTTGGCGGCAGCTCGAGAGACCTCTGGGTGCGAGGTTCCGTGTACGACGAGTCGACCTTCCTCATCGATGAGCAGAGTCGCTCGCGGTGACTTGAGCGCCAAGATGACCGACTTCCCGGACTTCTTGCCTCCTAGTTGTGATACGACTTCGTCACCATCGATCGACTCGGGGGCTGTGTAGCGTACCAGCCTGTTGACCACGCGGACGTTCACCGCTTGTCTGCGTGCCATCAATCATCCTCCGCGCTCAATGCTTCGACACGCTCTGGGTCAGGCTCCTCCTTGAGGATTGCGAGCAAGTCGCTCGTCCAAGCCTGAGCTAGCGGCACTATCAGCACCGGCGAACTGATGCCAGAATCCCGCAGAGATGCCAGAGAACCGCGCAATCTTGCCGCAAGACGCAAATCGCGTTGATGCCGCAAATCTGGGTTATACATCATCTCCGAGCGCCGCCACCAAGCGGTGGAGAGGGCAGCGGCGTAGGCCAACTGGTCAGCCTCATCAGCAGCTACTCCTTTCGGCGAAGAAGATTCCTTCAGCGCCTCCTTCAGTGCTCTTCGCCAACTCCTGCGCACGAACAGTTGACCAAGCATCCTCGATAATCGAGCCGCTTCATCCCCACACGCCTGGAGATATTTCACCCACTCTTCATCACCGGTGTCAGGCTCGACGAAATAGTAGGGCAACTCACCTTTCTCAGCCAGGTGGAACAGACGACGTGGCTCGGGATCGGGGAAGCGGCCCGCCTTGACCAGGTCGAGTTGTAGCATTCGCTCGAGCATGCGAGCGAAATCACCTCCCCCCTCGATAGCCAACTGTGCCAAAGCGCCGCGGCTGCGCATCTCCATAGCATCCTCTTCATCCCAAGCCTCGACCTCCTCATCAGTCAGCAGGAATGCCACTCCGTCCCAGTCATCGCGCGGGCGCAGCGCCCGAGGTAGAATGACAGTCGCTACAGTACCCCATAGACGGATGATGCCGCCATCAGGGTCGTTCCAGTCGCGCCAGGTCCATTCGTGCACGTTGGCACCTCCGGCTCAGCGGAGCGCGTCCGCATTTTGATTGAGGTCACGGGTGATGTTCTTCTGGTGGCTCTCCAATGTCCCGCCTCCAATCTCCAGAAGTTTAGCGTCCCTCCACAACCTCTCCACAACATACTCTCCGACATACCCGTAGCCACCCATCACTTGCATGGCCCGGTCTGCGATTCCCTTTGCCAACGGGGAGGCGAACAGCTTGGCCCCATCGGAGTCCAAGCGGTTGCCAGCGCTGTCGAGGTCGATCTTGCGGGCGGTGTCGTAAACGTAGGACTGCATCGCTCGCCACTCTGCATACGAGTCACCGATGTGTCTCTGAATCTGGCCGAAGTCGCGAATCTGGCTTCCGAACGCCTCCCGTTCGCTGGCGTAGCGATTCATCTCGACCAGACAACGCCGGGCGATGCCGAGGCTCTGGGCGGCCAGTGCCAGCCGTTCGAGTTCGAGGTTGCGCATCATGTGCAGCATCGATGAACCCGGCTCGCCCACGAGAGAGGATGCGGGTACGCGGCAGTCGTCGTACACCAGCTCGGCGGTGTTCGAGGCGCGCATGCCCGTCTTGTCCGTGATCTTCTGACCGACCGAGAATCCGGGGTGTTCCCGCTCCACGAGGAAGGTCGAGAACTCCGGTCTTCCGCGCTCGTCAGTGCTAGTGCCAGTGCGAGCATATGTCCAGACGACGTCGCATGCAGTCCCCTCGTCATCTATGCAACCGTTGGTGATCCACATCTTGCGGCCGTTGATGACCCAGTGATCTCCATCCTTAACGGCTGATGTCGACATGCCGAGGACATCCGTGCCGATATCCGGTTCTGACATCGCCATCGCCCCAATCCATTCCCCGCTGCACACTTTGGGCAGCACTCGCTGCTTCTGCTCCTCCGAACCATTGCGGGCGAGGTTGTTGGCGAACAGCATGCTGTGGGCGAGATATGCGAGGCATAATCCCGGGTCGGAGTACGACAACTCCTCATTGACTATGGCAGCCGCAACAGCATCCATCCCGGCTCCGCCGTACTCTTCTGGCACGCTGATGCCGAGCAGTCCGAGGTCGCCGAGTTTGCGGAACAGTTCGAGGTTGAACATCTCTGCTCGGTCATGCTCGAGCGCTTGCGGCTCGACTTCGGCAGCGACGAAATCGCGCACCATCTGGCGCAGCATGCCGTGCTCCTCGGTGGGGTTGGTTAGGTCGAGTTCGCGCCAACCTTCCACGCTCATGCCTCCTGTCCGGGCCTCTGCCCGCAATGTGCACCTGACCCGCCGGGTCAATGATTCTCCCGCACCCAGTCGCGCAGTTGATTGATGTCCCATCCTTGATCGAAGTAACCCTGAATGGTCGCCTCGTCCCAGAACGAGAACTCATCGAGCGCTTGTTGCATCTCCAGGCTCTGACTCGGTGGACCGCTGACTGGAGGACCGCCTCCGCCATATCCTGGCGGAGTGGAGGACCCAGTGCCCTCGTATCCAACCGCCTCGCGGCCTTGGTATCCCGGCGGACCGCGGCTGATAGGCTCCACGGCTTCACCAAGAGGCAGGTAGTCCTCGTCCTCAAGGAAGAAATCATCGTCTTCCTCGCGGCGCCGTCCGAGCACCATCAGCACGACCACCACCAGCGCGATGAGGATGAGCACACCGGCGGCTATCCCCCCAATCACCCACAGATCCATGCCTTCTGCGCCGCTGCTGCCAGCAGCGCGGACGTGGAACTGTTCTGACTCACTGAGCAGGTTGCCATCGGAATCATAGATAGTGAATATGACACCGTTGAGCGGCTGCGGGAACGGATCGACGGGCACGCGGCAGAGGTCCTGCATGTTCGGCTGCCAGGTGATACCGCAGTCATGAGTGAAATTTCCCTGCTGAGTGCCGTTGATGACAATGAACACCTCAAGCGACAACTGGCCGGCCTCGGTGCCCACGTTGGTCACCTGTAGCAGGATATCGAATGCAGACATTGCCTCAGGCTGCCCGGTCGAGAGATCGACTCGGTCAATGCGGAATTCAGCCTGCTTGAACACCAGATCGTATTGCCCACCCTCGAGCGATACCCCAAACGTCCCGCCGGTCACCGGGTTCACCTGGTTACCCGCCGAATCCTCACCGGTCACCCAGAAACGGATATCCACGCCGGCAAGTTCCTTGGGGAGGGTGTGTCCCTCCCAAAGATCCACGCAATGCATGTTCACCTTGTTCGATTGAAGGTCGATGTTAGCTGTGCGAGTCTGCCACGGTTCTGGGAAGGTCGTGCGATATGACGACCAGTTGAAGTTGTCCTGGAAGAACATCCAGTTGATGGACATGGAGTCGCTGTTTAGCCTCTGCAGTTCGTCGACGGTGAATTCGATGTCCACACAACCGATTGACGAAGATGGCAGCAGTTCCTCGATCAGTTCACCGGTGATACCCGAGCGCATCTTCCAAGAACCCCAGATGACCGAGGGGGCATCGTCGTCCACCTTGGCGTAGAAGGTGCGGTCCACCTCGGGAGAGAAGTCTGTGGCACCCTCGGGGATGTCGTCAATAGAGAACACGTAGCGATACTCGTTCGTGGCCAGTGCAGCCGAGATGAGCAACTCGAATGTGCCGTTCTCGAACTGGTACTCTTCGGTCTGCGTGCTGGACGCGACATAACCGAGGCTGGACTCGCCGCCCGGGTAAATTGGTGTGCGGGTGACCTTCAGGGTCATTGGAATCTGTGGCTTGACATCGATGCCCGCCTCCAGTGCGTCCTTGAAGCGATATGAGCCTTTGAGCAGCAGCAGGTCACCGGGCCTGGTGTATCCTCCGTCCTGAGCACCGATTGAGGAAGTGATGAATCCAGAGGTGTCCTCGAGTGAGAATGAGGCCAAGTCGAACTTCATCCCGCTTGAGTAAATCCAACGCTGTTTGTAGCGACTGGCCGACAACTTGCTCTCCTGGTTATCCGGGTCGAGATCCTTCATGTAGACATCCGGCTCAACCACGCCACCGACAGTCGGCACGCTCCAATGGAGGCGAATCGGCATGTTGAGTTGGAACTCGGTCTCGAACGGATCGATGAGTACGGTCCCGTCGGCCTTGGTCAACCGCGTACCCACACCGTCGTTGGTGACGTTGAGGATGTCCACCCACTGGCTGTCGGTCCACGCAGAGCCGTTGCGCGGTGAGAACCAGAGCACCATGTCGTTGGTGACGTACGGGTTCAGGTCAATCTTGATGTAATCAAGATCGCGCCAGCCGTTGTCGTCCTTGCCATCGACGAGCAGGTGGTAGACGTTACCTGCGTACATCGACTTGTTGAACTCTGTTAGTGGGTTGTTGTATGCATCCGAGATGTGCAGTGAGTAAACACCCGGAGCACGCGAATCGAGGCCGATGTAGGTAATCAGATCGTTCGCGAATCCGGCTGCGCCACCATTGATGGCGTTGCCACCGATATCTGTGCCGACCACGAACAGACTTGTGCGCGGGGCGGTATCTCCCTCTGGAATGTTCAGTCCGGTCTGCTGGTCGTCGAGGCAGTCATTGTGCGGTGGACAGATCGGGTTGTCCAGTTCGTAGGTGGTATTGCCGAAGGCGTCGACGAATATCGGCACAAGACTGACTGTGCGATACTCGATGGGCTCAGGAATACGGTTGTCGTTGTCATCGTGCTGCGCCTCGACCCAGTGATAGAGCAGCAGTTCGTCCGGGGCTTGAGGGAAATCGCGTGCAACGACTCGGAACTTCTGATTCGACGCCGGCGGAATCCAAGTATCGTCTGTGAGTTCGCGCCATTCGGATATCATGTCCCAGACGCTGATATTCACCAACACGGGCGCGTACGTGTCGATGTTCAGAACGATGCGGATGGCGCAGTCGGAATCGGGATTGTACTGTGCTGGCGGACAGAGGGTGTCTCCGCCGCTGTAGTCAGCGATGCGCAGGCGGTAGGTGTCGGTGCCGGCGGCGGTTGCAGCGATGGTAGGCTGCCATTCAAAGTCACCTCCGATGATGCTCGCCAATCTGTCGACCTCAATCCAATGGCTGAAGTTCGACTGATTCTGTAACTCGAACACGAGGTTGTAATCCGCTGGGTCGGGCGACTCGGCGAGGTTCTCGAAGCGGACCGAACCATTGAGCGTGATTACCTGACTGCTGGAGGCGTTGGTCAGGTCAGGTTGCAGGATTCCGCCCTGATTGTAGAGATCGAGTCGCTGGATGAGCGCGTCGTTCTCGACCGCGTTTCCAACCGCCGGGTTGAGCATCAGCGCAGCGGGGAGTCCCTCTGAACCGGAAGTGGTGATCATCGTGGCGAACACCCTGACTGTTGGTGAATCCTGCCAGTCGCTGTTCACACGGAAGCGCCAGAGCACCTGCTTCCCGTCCGCAACGTCGGTGGCCAAAGACTGCATCACCATCAGTGACAACATCGTCTCGTCTCCACGCTCCCAGAAGGAATCGTTGGCAGCCGTCCACAGGAACTCAGCATTGCCCGACTCGGACTCAAACTGCAGGCTGGCATGGGCAATCGTCTCACCCGTGCTCACCGACAACGAGTGGGTCGTGACCACCTCGTAGACATCCCCGTTCGCATAGAGCCCAGACCAACTGCCCGTCGTGTTGAGCGTGTTGTCGTATCCGCTCTCGGTGGTCACCAGGAGATTCTTCAGTTTGACTGCACCGCCAGTATCTCCCCCAACACTGATTGGCACGAAAACCTGACCACCCACAGGAGCATTCAGCGCCACGCCCTGATTCAATTCACGCGCCAAATCGTGTGTGGCCCCAAGGACGACCTTCCATTCGTAGAAGATATCCAAGTCGCGCATGGTGATGCTGGAACCGACTCCTGCAGTTCCGTTCTCCAATTTGAAGCGGAACTGCACCCACTCGTTGCCGAACTCATCTATGACCGCCGCCGGCACCTGCGGGTCGTCGAGCAGCGCCTGCAGTTCGTCAGAGAACTGGCCGAGCGCCAACCAGTTGTCGGGGGTCATCTCCAATCTGTTATCTGTAAAACCGAGGTGCTGCTCCTGATTGGCGGCGAGTAGCGTGATCGAGGCGTTGCCGACGTAACTGTCGGAGAAGGACACCTCGGCGTGGGTCACGTTGGCGTCCTTTGGAAGCAGGAACGGCGCGCCCTCAGCCCTACCGTTGACCGCCATGCTCATCGACATGGACTCGGCGCGCATGTTCACGCCGTTGACGACCTGGCTACGGAAGTAGCTCTGCCGTCCGTAGGCACCGAACGCCGGATGGGTGATTCCCCATTGCAAGTCGTTGTCGCCGGCGACATCTATGGTGAGGTTCTCAGAACTGTGCGCGAACTCGAGTTCCAACCAGAGGCCAGTCACAGTGCACTGTGCTGGATACATCACTGCCAACCCCACGCCTGTCGAGGGGATGGGGACACCGTCCGCAGTGGTGTTGAAGTCGTACCACTGATTGCTGGTGGCATGCATGAATTCGCCTGATTTCGAATTGTAGGGATAGAGCATGATGTCGCCGTTGCCACAGTCATCCTCCACTATCGGTTTCGCTGCTACTATTGGCATCGAGAACCTATTCATGATCTTCGCAGGTGTCCACGTCGTGTCCTTGATTTGGGGCGTGTAGAATATCATACCCCCCATCTGTTCCGCAGTCCACGCTCCTGGTATGAACGAGCCTCCCATGGCTTCGACTCCCGCCATGTTTCGCAGTCCGGTTCCAATCTTGGTTCCAAGACTGAAACCGTAGAGAACCGGGGTTCCGATTCGGCTGGATCCGCTGTCGTAATTGAAACGGAAGTTGAGCAGCGAATAGACAGAGGTGTCGACGTCCCACAACTCAATCGTACTGCCAGTCAATCCGCTGAGCACATTTCCGTGAACGTCAACGACCAACTGATTGTTCGACGCGTCGTAGACATCGATGTTGAAACTGGCACCCGGAGGGGTCGCCGACTCGATGCTGAGCACTCCGAATCCATCGGGGAAGCCGTTGTTCTGGGAGGCCATGTTCGAGAACGGACCCATGTCGACGTAACCGGTTTGGGGTAGTGGATCTCCGGCGCGCATCGTGTCGATGTACCAACCCTGCATCGAACCGTTGCCTGGGGCGGCGGTGTGGACGTTGCGCTCAAGCACGAACATCAGTTGGACGTACATGTTCTCGTAAGCTGAGAGATCGAGAGCCAAGGTCGCCCACTGCAGGCTGCCGGCTGTACCGCCGTCGCTCTGCCCAGCGAGAACCCACGCATTGGCGGGAACAGTGATGGTACCCTTGCCGCTGCACCCTGCCGTCACCTGATTGAGGAGCGTGCCACGCTGGAACATGCCGTGCTGTCCGGGGCTGATTCCTGTTGAGTTGCCTCGGTCGATGTCGTGGAATCCCCATGGACTCCAACTCGACGCATCCATCGACTCTCGGAGGGCGACGTAGGCGCAGTCATCGTAGTACTTGCCCGTACCGGAGTTGCGGTAGTAGAGCGAGTGCAGAGACTTGAGCGTCGCCTGACTCTTGCCGGGGTGAATCTGAATCGTTCCGGACATCAACTCGTACTGGAACTCGGTAGCCAGCGAGTCATCGGTGTAGTCGGGATCGACAAAGTTGGTCCCCCAGCAGGTGGATCCAGTAGCGCACCCCGTGGGCAGAATGGGGCTGGGCAGGGTGAGTTCTCGCTCCCAGTTGAATATGTCAACCGCTGCACCAGGGGTGAAACCCTGTGCGCTGGTCTCGAAGTCAGCGTTGAAACCCTTGCTGGTGAGCGCCAGTTCGTCTTCGGTCGTTGTGAAGTCGCAATTCGATATAGAGGTCTGGTGGCATCCGGCGCTGCTGTACGACAGCATGTTGTTGAAGCGTGCATCCCAGATGTTGTTCTGCACCGTTGAATCGTAGGAACGGTGGAACGCAAGGGTGGCGAAATCATTCTGCACCTCGACTGACGCTGAGGTCACGGTCTCCCCTTCCGGCAGGGATACCTGACCTGTGACTGTGTTGAGATAATTTCCTGGGTCTCGTAGTTCGACCTTCACTTCAGTCTCGGTGTTGGCGAAGGTGTTGACTGTGGCGGCATGTACCACCGTTGTTGAGAATATCATCACGGCGACCACCATCAGGCAGCATAGTGTCTTTCGGCGTTCATTCATTGTCATCATCCCATAAACCGCTACGCGGTTCAGCGTACGCAGCCTCATTTCGCATTTAACCCCGTTGGGCTTGCGCCCAACCCTCGTCAGCCATCCAGCAACGTTGTTTCCCTGTTTTCATGGCAGGATAGAGCAAGATGGGCGAGGCCACCACGAGCATCCTCATTTCGAAGCAACCTCCCGATGTCAGCGACCGTTGTCGGGTGTGCTGGACCAAGCGCATCACACATCTCCGGCCCTTCGCTGATGGTGAATGTTCCAAGCAAGCGCGCCTCATCGACAATCTCCTGTTTGTCCATGCCTAGCAACGGACGCAGCACGGGCCGATCAGACGCCCGCTCGACCGCACCCATGTTGCCGAGTGTCTGACTAGAAACCTGTCCAAGATTCTCGCCGGTCAGCAGATGACTCGCTTCCACCTCGTCAGCGAGCAGACAAGCAATGGCGTTGAACAGCCGCTTCATGTGAACGAAGTAATCCCGGTGGCACTCACCATCTGTGAACAATGAGAGAGTCTGCGCGACCGGCGCAACGCGCAAAGTTCCGTCGATACGTGCTCCCATTCCCCCCAATGGTCCATCCTGACCTCGCAGTCGGCGAAGGGATTCGATGGTCTTCTCTTGCGCCTCGGGGCCTGTCACAGGTTCCTGGCTGCAATGCAACGGAATCACCTCCCAGCCTGCAGAAACCATACGCGCCACCGCCACCGGAGAGTCGATGCCCCCGGACACCAGCGCCACGGCTCGGCCGACCGGTTCTCCAGCACCATTCTCGGCACTCATCAATTGCGCGACGGGTGACAACGGCATGAGCATTCTGTCGGGTGAATGAATGGGTGCCAGCAGCTCAGGTTGATTCCGAGGGTTGATGAGGGGGCATGAAGGCCCATTGACTGATGGATGAGCCGTACTCCACTGAACCAGTCGTCCTGCTGAACGAGGTGTTCCCTCAGGACACCAACTCACGCGGCACCCTGTTCGGCGGCCGCCTGCTGTCGATAATGGACACCGCTGCGGGAATGGTATCCAGCAAGTTCGCCCACAAGCAGTTCGTTACCATCTCGATCGACTCGCTCAAGTTCATGCGCCCAGCGTACAAGGGGGATATTGTCGAGGTGACCTCCAGGGTCGTGTTCACCTCGCGCACGACTACCGGCTGCTACGTCGTCGCCCGGCGTCTGACACGCTCTGAATGGGAGCCAGAGGAAATCTGCGCCGGATTCTTCTTCATGGTCGCGGTCGATTCCGACATGCGCCCGACACCAGTTCCACAACACACCCCTGCGAACGAGGAAGAAGAGCTACTCTGGAAACAAGCGCAGCGAGTCCGAGATTCCATGCTCAGCGAGGACGCCTGAGCATCAGAAGAGCTGAATCGTCAGCGGATACTGATACTGTTCACCGCGCTTCATCGCGGAGTTCGCCTGAATCGACCAGACGAGGTAGCATACCCAGTGGGCAGCCATGGTCAGAAATCCGACTAGAATCAACATCAAGGCACCGTGAACAATGCTGGCGATGGCAATCGTAATCGAAGCATTCGACGCCTGTCGCATGTGATCCAATTCAAGTTCGTCGCGGTTGACCTGTTCGCTGTTCTTCATCAAGTAGGAAATCATCGGAATCAGGAAGGCGATTGGCCCCATTATCAACCATCCGAGTGAACCACCCAGATGGGCGAGCGTCCCCATTCCACGAGAGGGCCCGGGAGCATAGAAGACCTGTTGCTGAACTCCTGGTTGCACCCCGGGTTGAATTCCGGGTTGGGGTGGTAGACCTGGCTGCACGGGAATTGCAGGAGTGACTAGCACTTGAAGCGATTGTCAAATCCAAGTGCCCCATATCTCGTATGCCGCCCCCGCCCGTGGGTGTGCATACGTGCGTTTCGCGCCATATCGTCAGGGGAACCAACATAAGCGGACCGCAAACCTGTGTGTCTCGGGATGCACGCTGGGCGAAGTCCTGGATGATGTATAGCGTAGAAGGAGGCGACTTTCTGGAACACGAATTATTCCATTCACTGAGGGTAGCCGGAATCGACGGCCGAATCAAGGGTGTTCTCAGTGAGCGAACGCTGCTCTTGGAACGGCGCGACGGCAAGGGGATGCGCATCGATCTGGATGCCATTCACCGCCTACGCCACCATCACGTCGCCATCACCCCGCCACTGGTGACCCTAGTCGGAATCATATCCCTTCTCGCCGGTGCTCGAGTACTCGATGGAAGAGTGCAACTCTATGCCTACGGTCTCGGCGCATTCGCCCTACTCATCTGGGTGTTGGGAAGGCGCCCTGCGCTGAGTATCGACACCCGCCAGGGCGACCGCCACATCCTGTATGGCCGCGACCACAAACTCCAGCGGTTGTACATCATGCTGGATCGGATGGCCGATGGCGTCACTCTCGACCAAGCGCGTCTAGGTCTGGACGAACTGATTGAACCGAACTATCCGACCATCGGGCGCATCGAGGATTTCCAGAAGCACATCGAGGCGGTCTCTGCCAGCGAGGCGGCGCACGCTGACTTCGAGGAGCCTGCCGAGGAGGACACGCTCGAAAGCGCGCTCGCCAGACTCTCCGACAAGCGCAGACGGGCGCTCGGGAACGAGCCCGTTCATGAGGCTGAGTTGCTCAGCGACGACGAGGTGCACCTAGAGGCGAGCGCTCCGCAAACAGCGACGAACGACGCAGTACATCCGGTGTTTGAGAGGGCCTCGGCCGCGCTCAGGGACCAGCGTGCTGCTCAGACAATCGAGAGCTCCCCGCAGAGCAACTCGCAGGGTGTTGACGAATACGAGACGGTGACGGGCGCGGGAGATTACCAGGTTCCGTGGCAGATTGGACAGGGTGGCTCATCATCATCCCCAAGCAGCACAGATTCACTATCGCATGAAGGCACACTGCTGGACCAGTCGCTCTCAAATGCCAGAAACGCCGGACAGGAGGCTGGCTTCTCATTCGGACAGGATGAATTCGGTGGTGGCGGGATGTTCGGTGAAGGGGGGCTGTTCGACGCGCTCGATCAAGCGGAAGGGAAATCGATGTCTGATTCGTTCTCCAACAGCCCTGCGCCAACTGCATCATCGACTTCCTCGTACCCAAGCCAGTCATTCCAACCGACTACAGGAGCACAAGCGCCTCCACCATCCCAACCCAGCTCGTGGAGCAATGAGCCGGTCGGAGCCACCTCGTACGCGATGATCACCTCTGCCTCTCCTCATCTTGACGGACTACCAGAGCCGAACCGCGACGCGCTGCGACCCGAATGCACACCCGGTGTGGTGGCGGAAGCGAGGTTAGCGGAGGGGGAATACAGGCCGCCCAAGGTACCGGGCGATGGTACCGTCCAAGAACAGTACGCGAAGAACGGCGACCCGCTGGAGGAGTACCCCACTCTGCAGAGGATGCGCGCCACGCGACCAGAATTCGAACGGTTGCGACTGAAGCCAGTCACCCGACGAGCCAGTGAGCGGAGTGCCCTCGCCTCGTTACGCGCCTGGGTCAGCCCACGGCTCAAGAAGATAGGGCGTGGTGGCAGGAAGATGGGTCGGATTCTCAGACGTGATCCTGCAGATGGATATCGCGATACCTACGGTGACGATGATGGCTTCGACGATGACGAGCCGCTGGATGCACAACTTGTCTCCACGCAGCTGCTACGCCTGCGCAGTGATCAGGACTCACAAGCGGACATCTCCGAGCGACTCGATCTGCTCACTCGAAGCGGAGGTGGAAAGATCGCTGACGATCTCGCCGCCGAGATTCTGCGCAGCCTGTCCACAGGGGATGAGGTGGACATCAAGAAACTGCTCGACAATGAGTCGCAGTCGAAACTTGAAGCGCCCTCCAGCTTTGTCTCCCTTCGCTCCACCACCGGAGTATCAGAAGCTGACAAATTGAGTTTCGCTGGGCTACAGCGGCTGGGCTAGAGCAGGTCAGGATGCTCATCGAGATAGGCGATTGACACCCGCCGGTCTTGGAAGTCAGGCTCGTCCATGATCGCCTGATGCAGAGGGATGACGGTATCGACCCCAATCAGAGTCGTCTCTGCGAGCGCGCTGCGCATGCCGGCAATCGCTCGCTCACGATCTGGACCCCAGACAATCAACTTGGCCAACAGTGAATCAAAGCATCCTGGCATCTCGTAGCCCACGTGCGCGTGGGTGTCCACGCGCACACCGAATCCAGCAGGGAAGTGGCAATCCCACAACCTTCCTGGCGAGGGGGTGAACCGACGTGGGTCCTCGGCGTTGATGCGGCACTGGATTGCATGGCCGGACCAGTGGATGTCCTCCTGCGACAGCGGTAGCGACTCTCCCGAAGCGACGCGTATCCCGAGACTGACCAAATCATGGCCAGTCAACATCTCGGTCACCGTGTGCTCCACCTGCACCCGTGGATTAACCTCCAAGAAGTTGAACTCACCCGATGAATCGCGGAGGAACTCGAATGTCGCCAGCCCGCGATATCCCACTGACCGCGCTCCCTCACACACACGTGCTCCTATGTCCGCGCGCACCTCATCCGATAGCCATGGCCCCTCCTCCAGAAGTTTCTGATGGCGACGCTGAATAGAGCAGAACCGCTCGCCGAAATGCACGGCATCGGTTCCGTCAGCGAGTACCTGGAACTCGATGTGCTGGGCACCCTCGATGAACTTCTCGACGAACACGCGTTCATCGCCGAATGCTGAGGCGGCGCGTGACTGACACAACTTGAGAGCTGAATCGAACTCTCCAGCATCGTTCACTATCTGCATCCCGATGCCGCCGCCGCCCGCCGCCGCCTTGAGGATGACCGGGTAACCGATTTCGGTAGCGAGTGATGCCGCCTCGTCGGCGTTAGAGACCGGCTCGTCGCTGCCGGCAGCCACTGGCAGACCTGCCTCCTGCATCAGCCGACGCGCCTCTATCTTGTCGCCCAGATTGCGAATGACCTCCGAGGATGGGCCGATGAACGTGATGCCGTTCTCCTCACATCGGCGTACGAATTCTGCGTTCTCTGCCAGAAATCCATAGCCGGGGTGAATCGCCTGTGCCCCGACCTCCTTGGCAGCTCCAATAATCGCATCGATGTTGAGATAGGAATCGATCGGGCTGTCGAGATAGAGTGGCACGGCATGGTCGGAGAGGCGAACAGGGAGGGAGAGCCGGTCCTCACGCCCGTGCACGATTGCGACTTCGCAACCCAGACCGCGCAGTGAGCGGAGAATCCTGAGCGCGATTTCGCCGCGGTTGGCGATGAGTACTCGCTCGAACATGCAACCCGACGAGAGAACCCGGTTCAAGAGCCTGACCCATCACTTGAATGAGGTTCAGTAGACGTCTCGGAGGTAGCGTTTCTCCTCCTTCATCATTCCCACCTCGACGAACTGCTTCGCATCTTCGGCCGACATCTCACCATATTCCTCGACGATGTCGATGAGTGTCTGGTGGACATCTTTTGCCATGTAATTCTTGTCTCCGCAGACATAGAAGTAGGCTCCATTCTCAAGCCACACCCAAATCTCCGCGGCGTGTTTCTGCATCAGATGCTGAACGTAGACCTTCGGCTTGTCGGGTTCGCGTGACCACGCCAGGTCGAGTTGCGTCAGGTGTCCTGTTTTCAGCCAGTGCTGCAACTGGTCCCGATAGAGGAATTCGCCCTTCTCAGTTCGGTCCCCGAAGAACAGCCAGTTGTGTCCTTTCGCCCCTTCAATCTCCCTTTGTTCTAGGAAGGCTCGGAAGGGAGCGATGCCGGTTCCGGGCCCAATCATGATGATGTCCACATCTCCGTCCTCGGGCAGCACGAACGAACGGGTGGGCGACATGAACACCGGGATATCTAGGGTGTTGAGTTCGGTGTGGTCAGCGAGGTAGACTGTGCACAGGCCACCGCGAGCGCGGTCGTGATGCTCGTAGCGGACGATGGCGACCGTCAACTCGACGATGCCGGGGTGGGCATCAGGTGACGAGGCGATTGAATAGAGACGGGGCTTGAGCCGATCGAGACCGGACACGAACTCCAGAGGCGTGAACAGGAGGTGAGGGAAGTCACCTAGCAGGTCGATGTAGTCACGCGACCAGATGTAGTTCTCCATCGCCTCGTCGTCCTCCACAAGCGACGACCAGAGCGTGTAGGACGGATCGAGCGCGCCACCCACGGGATTGAAGTCAGCAGGGAAGTCCTCATCCTCACCGGACCAATGCCACTTCTGGGTGGCCTCGCCCGATGACACCGCGGTGCGGCTGCGATTGACCAGACGGATCTCCACTGGTTTGGCAGAACTGTCGAACTTTGGCTCAAGCGCCTTGATGAATTTCTTGTTCAGTCGGTGGATCTCATATGTGTGCAGCAGAGCGTGGCCGACCTCCTGCTCACCGAGGTGGGTCTCAACCATCTCATCTCCGCTGAAACCGAGCAGCGCAAGCAAGTCAGTCACAAGTTCAGGAGGGTTGTGCGGGATGATTGCGAGCGCGTCGCCAGCCTTGTACTCAAGTCCTGAGTCACCCAGCGCGACCGAAAAGTGACGAGTCTCCTTGTTGGAATACTCGGTCGTCAAGCAGTAGTTCTCCGTCAACTCTGCCATATACGGATTCTTGCTGCTCCAGTCGCTCATGCCAATCCGCCCGCGCACCTCTGGAACTCAAGGTCGAACGGCCGTTCCAACCCCGGTTTATCAAACGCTGCATCAAGCGACCAGCGCGTGGTCGACACTGAGCAGGTCGGCACGGCTGCGCCTAGGAGTGACAGCAGCCTCGGTCGGTGAATGCTTTATCCATAACCGGACCAAGACCGCGAGCGCAAGCGGGGGAATGTGGGATGGTCGAAGTTCACTTTCTTGGTTCAGGGAACGCGTTCTGTCCCTCTGGCAGGATGCACTCTCTGGTGCTCATCGATGGCGGCTTGCTCATCGACGCTCCGCCGACGTTGCTGGCACAGTTACGCATCGCCGACATTTCTCCGGCTGACATTGACACTCTACTTGTGACCCATTGGCACGGCGACCACACATTCGGATTCCCATTTCTGCTGCTCGAGAGGCGTTACATCTCTGACCGGGACGGAGATTACACTCTGGATGTTCACGCCCACACTGGTGGAGAACAGAGGTTGAGTCACCTGTGCGACCTCGCTTTCCCAGGTTCGCTGGGTGATGTGCTGGCTGAGCGAGTGCGCTTCCACGAACACCCCTCGGGAGAGATCGAAGGCATGGCGCGCGTCGACGGCGGCTGGACATTCGAACGCTACCCGGTGCATCACGTACCGGAAACTGAACCACACGGCTACAGCCTGACACACGAATCTGGGTTGGTCCTTCTCCACTGTGGAGACTCAGGACCGTGCGCCGAGATTGAGCGCAGGGCTCCCGACGCCGACGTGGTGATCATCGAACTCGGGATTCCCGACGAGGTTCCCTCGGACATCCACTACAAACCATCAACCCTCACAGACCTGGCGCGCGCCTGCCCCCAGACGACCTTCCTCGCCACTCATCTGTTCACTGAATCGGGGCCTGAATCTGCAGGTGAAGTTCCATCTCTTCCGCGCAATGTCATTCAAGTCGCCGACGGTGACCGGTTTCTACTCGAAAAGAGCGGCGTAACTCGGATTTCCAATTGAGACCTGCCGAAAATAAGTTAGATATAATTACGTATATGTATCTCTGATTGGGTGATTTATTTCAGATAATCACATCTCTCATACGTCTGATAATGCGCGCGCTGTTTCAGCTGAAATGATTTCGCGGACACTTCACGAACCTCCGAGGATCCATCCAGACTCGGCCGACAATCTTAATCTCCGCTTCACCATCTCCCGGCCGTGCCGGCTCCACATGTCACGGGTGATTTGAACGCTGTCTAGAAGGTGCTTCAGAACGCTCTGCTGCTCCCGAATTGGTGTTATCTATACACCACTTCCAATTGCGCGGAGGACGAAGATGAATTGAATCGCATGCGGCGCGAGTATCGGGCGATTCCAACGTGTCTGGCAAGCAGGCTTATTACACCCTGCTAGCGTCGCTGGAATTCCCTGTGCCAAAGTCGTGATGAACGCGTAAGTGAACTGAGCGGCCGGGCATGAGGGGGTCGGAGTTGTTAGAAAATGAATGAAAATATTTTCGAACAACTACTAGATGAGGCCAGCCTGTTCAAGAATCGCGAGGTTCTGCACCACGGTTTCACCCCCAATACGCTCCCGCATCGCGAGCGCGAAATAAAGACGCTCGTCCATAACTTAGTCGAGGCTCTCCAAGGCCAAATTCCCTCAAACATGCTGCTCTATGGGCAGCCTGGCTCAGGGAAGACAGCGGTAACCCGATTCGTATCCCAGCAGTTACTCGCCAGGGGAGCAGAACTCGGACGGCCAGTACACGTCGTCGAGGTGAATTGCTGTACTGTAGACACGAAGTACAGAGTACTGGCACAGATTGGTAACTCAATCAGGCGCGAGGGACAGAGCGCCATTCCATTCACCGGCTGGCCGACCGACAAGGTGCTCGAGCGTCTGAAGGAGAACATGGATGCCATCGGCGGGGTACACGTGATCGTGCTCGACGAGGTGGACCATCTGGTGCACAAGAGCGGTGACGGCGTCCTCTATCCTTTGACGAGCCTGAACTACGAACTACGTAACTCCCGCTGCTGCATCATCGGCATCACCAACGATCTTCTGTTTCCCGACATGCTCGACCCTCGCGTCGCCTCCCGTCTCGGCTCGGAGGATCTGGTGTTCGCTCCGTATAACGCCGCCCAGATAGAGGATGTACTCACCGCGCGGGCAATAGAAGGAATCAGGGAAGGAGTACTCGATGACGGCATCATCGGATTGTGTGCCGCGCTGTCAGCTCAGGAGCATGGAGACGCACGGCGTGCACTCGACCTGTTGCGTATCTCGGTTCAGAAGGCTGAGCACGACAATAGCGAGAATGTGAATGTGCAGCACGTGCGCTTGGCACAGAACCAACTCGAGTTCGACCAGATCACTCCAGTGATTGCCACCCTGACAGCACATCAGAAACTTGTGCTCTACAGCGTCCTGTTGAACGAGCGCAATGGCCTGAGAAACGTTTCCACTGGTGAGGTGTACACGGTTTACCAGATGACCTGTGCCAACGCAGGATTGAGCCCGCTGACCTCCAGAAGAGTGTCCGACCTCATCCTCATATTGGACGCGCTGAACCTTGTCACTGCCAAGACGATCAGTCTCGGAAGAGAAGGTAGGAGCAAGCGCATCAACTCCTGCATCCCTGAAATGGTCGACCCAATCAAGGTGATGCTGGAATCCGACGATTCAATCAAGTCCGCCATCGAAGCTCAATACAGGCTACAAACCCGACTCGGTTGATGTGCCCGACTTTCAGTGGCCTGACTCCGCTACAGCACACCACTCACCCCTGAGAATCGTTAAGACGGACTCACAGGTCGCCGCCAGTGATGAGCGACGACGATTCCAGCGCTGCCGGCGAGTTGCAGATGATTACCGGCTGGCTGAAGTCTCCCGGCAAAGGCTTCTCGCAGTTGATGTTCGGCCTCGGAGTCTGGGGCATCGCATTGGGCATCATCAACCTCGTGTGGGGCGCGGTGGTGATGGGTGAGCGCAAGGTGATCTGGGCCGGCTGGCTGACAATGGGGAAGTTGTGGGATGAGCCATACACAGATTTCGAAGGAATCTCCGCATCATTTCGACCATACTCAGACACGGTGTTCCTTGCGATGGGAGTCATCGCACTCCTCTGGGGTGCTCATGGAATCAACCAACGATTCGAAGGTGGCTTCCAAGGCTGGCTCAAGGGACTGGCCTCCGATTCCATTTGGACAAATCTGACTTCCTCAGGCGAGGAAGGAGGTTGGACGATGACCTTCTCCGCCTGGTGCCTGCTGGCCGGATTCGGCTTCTACCTCTGGTGGGGATTCGTCTACTGGGGCTGGGTTGACATCGGTGTCTATGCCGTGACCGCACCGCTGCTGGCGTTCGGCTTCGGGCTGCGCTACGCGGCGTATGCAGAGGCGGCCCAATCTGCGGACGCTTCTGATTGATGTTCACTTCTTGGCGAACAGGCGGCGATGGCCGTTCCTCCCTAGAAGCGCATCGACGCATCCCTCGAATGCTCCCAGCCAGAGAGCACAACTCCACAGAACATGAATTCGAAATGCGATCAGTGCCACGAGAAAGCAACTCGCCATCACGATCCAGAATGGTGCCATCGTAGCAGTGAAGTTGTCCGGTGGGCCGAACAGAAGGAACGAACTCCATATGAACAGCACAGCAGGCAGCAGGGGAGCGATGATTTTTGCATCATTCGTGAAATCGTGTTTCACTCCTCGATACCCTCTGATGATTCTCACGTGCGCGCGGGCGTCGCGCCTTCGTTTGGACAGGAACTGTAGCAGTGATTCTTCGGAAAGGTGGTTGACCACAGCATCTGCGACGTACCGAATCTCACCGCCTGATTCGAGGATGCGCATCGAGGCCTCCATGTCTTCCGCGTGATACCACTCCGGATCGAATCCACCTCGCACAATTAGAGACCCTCTCCTGAACATCGAACATGGGCCATTGGCAAGCGTAGCCTGTTCACCCCGAAATGCATACTTCTCGGCTATCATAGATGCTCTCAACTTGCTGACCGAGGTTCTGCCCTCATCGAAAATGGTTCGACCGGTGACTGCTTCAACGCCATCGCTGGATGCCATCATCACAGATATCCAGTCGGGTTCCGCTCGGCAGTCGATGTCGGTGATTGCCACCCAATCTCCATTCGCTTCGTTGAGCGCGAGGTTGCGCCCTGCGGAGAGTCCGAGCGGCTGCTGCTGTAGCACGCGGATTGAGATGCCGTGGGATTCAGGGCGCTCTGCTTCCGGGTCGTGCCATGCCTGGATGACTTCGGCTCCGCCGTCCGACGAGCCGTCGTCGACGGCGATGATCTCGAGCGGCCTGTAGGTCTGCGCAGCGAGTGCGGCCATGCAGTCGTCGATCCATCGCGCCCCATCACGGACACACACGGTGACGCTCACGAGCGGCTCGCTCACCCGCCCACCTCGGTGGTGAACAGGTCGAGGAGTCGACGAGCTCGCTCTTTGATCGCTTCATCTGTGACTCGCAGAACCACTCCCTCGCCTGGTTGGCCGTAGAGGATGACGCTGCCTAGTGGTGCCAGCAGATGGATGACGATTGGTGCCAGATCCTCTTCACCCTCGACCTCCAGCAATGTGTTCCCATGATTCGCCAGAGCCTCCCTGGTCTTTCGTTTCAGATCGGGAGTGAGCAGTCCGGCCGGATTCACACAAGTGAGATGATGGTCGAATTGAGCAGGGTCGATTGAGCCGGCTCCCTCCCAAGGTGTTCGCTGAGTCATCCCGTCGATTACTCCCAGATCGGGGACTCTGCCTGCATCGAGCATCGCCTTCACTGTCACGTCACCTACACCCACCCACTTCGGTGGCAGGTCTGGTGCAGCCGCCATCGCTGCCAGAATGGCCTTCTGGGGTTTCGACTCCGGACCTTTGAACAATTCACCCATCGGTTGTTTGAGCTCACCATCGAGAGAGGTTGGCATCCGCTGCAGACGCTCCTGCTCCCGCTCCCCCAACCATAGATTTCCCTCCCGGTCGACCTCACCCGCCCTTATTCTGCTCGAAGAGAGGGCATGGCCACTCGAATCGGTCAGGTGCTCTACTTCGATGATGCTGAGCGGCGTAAGGCCGGCCTCCACGCGCGTGCTGTTGATTGCCTCGCATGCGGACACGGTTTCGGAAGTACAGACGATGGCGGTGGCATCACGGCGGGATTCAGCCGGTCCGACTGCATCCTCCAGAGGGTGCACGCTGACCTTGTCGGGAGCATTCTCATTGGCCCAGTAGAGGATGGCGTCGCGACGTACTTCCCAACTTTGGATCAGGCGGGACTTGTGGGCGGCGAGGGTGTCGGTGGTCAGCCAGATCTCGAGTTGATCGCATTGGGAGAGCGCGGCGGTGAACAGACGTAGGTGACCGGCGTGCAGGTGGTCGAAGGTGCCGCCAACCAAGCACAGAGAGCGGTTCGCCACGGGGATGGGCTGCCGCTCGTATCACTTGATGGCTGCGATTCAAAATCCGGAATAAGATGTGCCCCGGAGCGTAACGGCCCGCCTCATCGCCAATGGCTTGGCGAGCCTGACCCACCCCGGGGCGTCTGTTGGACTGTGTGGTTGTCCCATGAATCATTCCCGCACAAGGTCATCTGGGGACCCATTCACTGTCCATTACCACCCGCTTGCTCCGGTGTTCATCCCTTTCGGTCACGCCGGTCTTCGACGGCTGGCTCGCCCGTACCTGGTATCCGGTGATCATCCCCCCGCCGGCGAAGGCCGGGGGTCACGCCGGGGTTGCGGCCGGGCAGCGTCCGAGCCCGACCCGTTCCCTTTCAATGCTGCGGGGGCGCTGAAGAGACCTGAAACCGTCACAAGCGGCTCTGTCGACCTCGTAGCAATCCTGTGTGATGACCTGAAAGACGGCGGGCCAGCCTGTCGGCGATGTGCGCCTCGCCAGCAGCGACCTCGGCCGCCGAAAAATCAGGCCAAGTCCCCTGTACACGAGCGAGCCAGCCCACGTGCTGATGGGTGCGGCCGCTGGAAGGAGCGGTCTTGGAGTTCGCATCGGTGAGGGCATTCGCCAGATCGAGCAGGGCGGCGGCGCCCGGCATATCCGCTAACTCGTCCTCGCCGGGCCATCCTGGTTGCACGTGCAGTCTGTTCAGACGATCGCGCAGCACGGCGCTGCATCCGGGGTGCTCCTGGAATCCGGCTCCGGGGACCCTGCACAACTCCCCAGGTGAGCGTAGAATCGCCGCTGGCCAACTGACATCGGCTGAGGCGAGCAGTTCCCGCCCATCCGGCTCGTCAAGAAGCTGCATCAACTGCTGTTCGGCTCGAGATGCCCACCAGTCGAGTGGAAGTTCCAGTAATACGGGAAGCACAGTGCGAGGGGGCGGTTCATCCTGCTCATAGCAAGTCAGCAACGCCTCCCATGCTGCAAGATGCGAATCAGGTTCACCCGCAGTCGCTGCCTCACGCAACGGCGTCGCCCACCCCTGTTCCAATCGGCCTTGCTGCTCAAGCCAATCGAGCGCCGAGAGTGCTTCGATGACGTTAGCGGGCGGAGATTTCGCCAACCTCTGTACGACCCATGTCGGCAGGTCGCGCATCAGCGCTGAGCCGAGCCATGCGACCTGTGAGGTGAGCGCCGCCGCCAGCCAGCATGAGGCGGCTTCGTCGAGGCTGCCATCATCGACGAGCGGGCGCAGCCTGAGTCCTAAGTCCGCCTCACGGCGCAGGTTGTCGGTCAGATACTGATGGGCTGCTCGCTCCCATTCCCGCGGTGCGCTGGCAGCGACCGAGGCTAGACTCGCCAACGGTACCATCTCAACTGAAAGCAGACCGATCCACTGCTCGCCCAGTTGTTCACCGCAGCGCAGCCATCGGGACCAACGCCGTTCGGCCGGGCTAGCCACCCAAGATGCATGGGAATCGACATTCTCCATGCGGTCGGCCCATTCGACATCTCCGTCGGGATATCTCAACAGAGCAGAGAGCATACGCAAACCCGGATCGTCATCGGCCCCAACCTCCGGAGCTACCGCCCCGGCAGCCCATGCAGCAGCCGACTCCGCGGCTGCCTCTACCTCGTACGCGCCCGCGGGCGCTGACCAGTCACCGGGAAGGGTGGCGGGCGCTGTGGGTGGCCTCTGGGTGAGCCGGACTGGCAGAGAGACATCGGTCGCGAGTTGCAGCCTCACGAACGGCAGCGGGTGTACCGGGTCTGGCCTGAGAGTAGGATGACCCGTGGGGGGCCTCCCTTCCTCGGGGAGCAGGAGCATGCGCAGACGGGCCGATGCGAGCAGGGTCTGCAGTAATTGATCATCCACTTTGCCTGGAGGGTGTTGAAGAACCACTTGCGGTCCTTCGGAATCACGCATTGACCATTCAAGCAGCGATAGCCAGGCGGTTTCACTCAACCCACGCACATCGAGCAGCCGGGGTGGTGAAGTCCCGCTCTCCGACCAGCTACGCTCACCCCAGTCGTGCAGCAACCTGCGCCAGGTCGACTCATCGCAGCGATGAGAGGCGCCGCGCCGGGATTCGCCAGCGCGTGAGAGATGGCGCTGCAGGCTCTCCAGCCGACGGTTGCGCTCAGCGGTGGTCAGACGAGGGTGAGCGCGCTCGACCCAGGTCTCCAAGGCAGCGAGCGGCAATGGCCCGGATGGCCTGCCCAAGAGACTCGACTCAGCGATGATGAGGGCGTCGTGCGCCGCTGCGGTGAGTACCATCGAGGAAGCAAGCCTGTCATCGAGGCTGGCGACAACCGGACCTGCAGGTCGCACAGAAGGCGTCGCAGGATGCGCCTCACCCAGACTCCACTCCGGTTCGGCGCCCGGTGGCGGACTCGGGACAGGAGGCCACTCATCCTCATCCGGTTCTCCGAACCATTCTC
The DNA here is from genome assembly GCA_964618995.1 of uncultured Candidatus Poseidoniales archaeon. Classification (GTDB taxonomy): domain Archaea; phylum Thermoplasmatota; class Poseidoniia; order Poseidoniales; family Thalassarchaeaceae; genus JAKUTA01. The sequence continues at coordinate 35,701 of CAZUBQ010000004.1, forward strand.
CCACCGCAAGGCGCAACTCACGGCGCGGGTCGAGCAGACGGGCGCGCAGCAGGCCAATCACATCAGCAGTGTCAGTCCACGCCTCGAGGCTCTCAGGAGATTTCGCTCGCGGGGGACTCGAACGGAGTTCGAACGTGTTCAGGTCGAACCATCGAGGTTCCCGTTCGCGCGCCACCGCCCAGACCCATTCCAGCATGACCCCCGCGGTTCCAGTGGAGGGGGCTTGAGGGTCGGCAAGGGATATTTCGGGCGTGCGCGGCAGTGGAATCAGAGGGGAAGCAGGCTCCTTCGCGTAAGCAAGCAGCAGTTGCGGGCCATCCCTCGCCAGCAGACAACCCACCTTGTTCGGCGGTCTTCCACCCTCAAGGAATCCATGCATACGTGCCAGTTCGTCCTCTCCCAGACAGTTCCACCCGGCCGCTGTCAAATGCAGGCGACCCCCACGACTCCCCTCCTCCGCATCGCTGGCAACCAAACCGTCCTGACGCATCCGCTTCAACTCCGCCGAAGCGTGAGGAAGGCGCAGTCCCACAGCCAAGGCGATTCCACTGACCGTGTCCCCACCATCAGCGAGGTGATCGAGCATGCGACGTCGGTAGCCGCTGCGGATCCTGCGCGGCGGCCTCGCCGGCGGCCTCGCATCCTCTTCCACCATGCACTCCGCTCCACTTCAGGCACCTAACGGCAGGTGCTCAGCCCGTTCTGTCTGCATACATGACTTCAAACCTTTGGTTTATTACAATTTATTACCGATTTCCAGTGGAGAAAGTTTCAATTTGATACTCACAGTAGGAATCAAACCCTGATGAGTAGTGAGAAAGTAGTCACATTCCGTAACTAACGTGGCTCATCTGTGGCAACGGTTATATCACCGACATAGGTGCACTGGAATAGCCGGCGTTGACTACTGGACGCGCCGCATATTGAGAGCCAATTGAAGGGGGAAGAAGAAGCATGAAGACAGTACGAATCCGAGAGAAGATCAAGTTGTTCCTATCAGAACGCCCGCGCAACACCGCGGAGATTCTGGAGCACATCAACACGACCATGCGCCACGGCACCACCAGCCAGCAGTTGGGCAATGTGCTGTCAAAGGACAAGGACATCGTGAAGGTAGGATACATCAAGCGCAGCGGCATTCTTTCTGGGGGCTACGACATTTGTGAATGGGCGACGGTGATATGGGTTCAGGAACACGTGAACGACTGGGCACCTGGTGACCCGATCCTACTGGACAAGAAGACGGGAAACAACCTCCTGCTCAGTAGTCCGGATGCAAACAAAACCCCCAAGCTTGACGCCGCCTCAGTGACTCAACCCGCGCGCCAGCAGCCAGCCAAGAACCTGAACAACCTGGTTGTCAAGGAACTGAAGGATTTGCTGCGCCAAGCCGGTCTCAAAGTCGGCGGTACGAAGCAGGAACTAATCGACAGGCTCGAGAAGCACAGTCTGCGAGTCGATTTCGACCCAATGCACGCCTGAGCATGTGGTGTTTGCTGCCATTGATTGATGGGCGCCTAGGATTGTTCCTTGAGCGGAAGTTCGAGCAAGCGGGGGCCCTGCGCCATCCACTCCATTCCATCTCGTACCCATTCCCACATCTCGTGTAGACGGTCGGCGTCGACTCCTGCATAATCAGCAATCGTTCTGATGGCGTCCACCTCGGACGGATGGATCTCGCCATCGGCGGCGGCTAGGAAGATGCCATCTCTGAGGGCGAGCCTGAGAGTACGGACGTCCATTCCAGCAATCGTCTCCTCAATGTCGTCGAACTGCTGACGCAGCAGTGCGCGGAATTGCACTCGTAATTTCGGATTGATGAGCATGCGCCCCATGCGCCACTCAAAGAAGGACATTTCCTCCGGTTTGAGTACGGCGTCGGCGTTGGCTATGATTGAAAGCACCGTCATGTACTCATCCATGTCGATGGCGTCGAACGCGTCGGGTGCTGAGGGCTTCATCATTGACCGGCCGGCCATGAGGCTACGTATCAATAACCTTCGGGAGACCGAGCAGGTCCTGATTCGACGAAGAAAGGAATTCTAAATCGGCCTTCAATGTTCGAGTTCAGGCGACCAGTCTCCCGAACGAGCGAGACTGTTCATCTGTGCGCGGTGCGCCAGAGCCGCCTGCGCTGCGGCCGCGTTCTCATTCTTGCCAGCCCATGCCTTCAGTGCCGGCGCCTGCAGGGCGCGGCCGTACGAATAGGAGAGCTCCCATGGGTGCTCTTCGTCGAGCGCGTTCATCGCGTTCAAGTGGGCGGTGGCCAGTTCATCTGACTGTCCACCCGAGAGGAATACGATTCCCGGAACATCGTCGGGAACGTGAGCCATCAGGCAGTCGACGGTACGGCGAGCGACCTCGTCAACACCGGCTTGAGTCGAGCACTGCAACCCCGAGAGCACCATGTTCGGCTTGAGCAGCGTGCCAGGCAAGTGAACCCCTTGTGAATGGCATTCAGCGTAGGTCGCATCGAGTGTCCGCGCAGTCACGGCGGCACAGGCTTCTATGTCGTGATCACCATTCATCAGCACCTCTGGTTCGATGACCGGCACTAGCCCCTGCTCCTGACAGATGGCGGCATAACGGGCCAGTGCGTGGGCGTTCGCTGAGATGCATGCGTCTGTCGGGATGCCGTCGCCGATGGTAATCACCGCCCTCCACTTGGCGAACCTCGCTCCCAATTGGTAATATTCGGCGCAGCGGTCCCTGAGACCGTCAAGCCCCTCGGTCACCTTCTCACCTGGGTGGCCAGCGAGTTCCTTGGCACCGGTGTCCACTTTGATACCCGGAAAAATTCCACGGCTATGCATAATCTCCGGAAATGGCCGGCCATCGTCTCCGCACTGACGGATTGTCTCGTCGTAGAGAATGACTCCAGAAATCGCTGATTCTGACCCATCAGTGGTGAATAAAAGTCCGCGATAGAAACGACGACTCTCTGCAGTAGATTCGGCGCCGATTGTCTGCAATCGACTGCCCATCGTAGGTGTGCTCTCGTCCGCTGCCAGAATCCCCTTGCCGGGAGCGACAATCATTCTGGCTGTTCGCTCCAACGCCTCAGTGTCCATGCTGGTTCCTCCCCCCTCGCGAGCGGGCTGCGTGACTTCAATTAATCGACCCCTACGATTAGCGCTTGAATAAATTACTAATTTGTAACCTGCTGCAATAAATAATATCTCATTAATTACGAAACATTATACATAACGCTCTATACATCGTGAGAGCCCGAGAGGTATCATGATGGCTCCGAGAATCTGTGGTGAATGCAACAAACCGGGTCATAATAGACGGACCTGCCCTCTACTGAATCCTAAAGCGGCCGCACATCGCATATCAATCGCCAAACGTAGGCGTGGAATGAGGATCTGTGGTCATTGCGAAGATGTAGGGCACAACGTGCGCACTTGTCCGGACCTGCATCCTGAGAAAGCGGCCAAGAGGCGATCACGCGGAGGAAGGTCGAAACGCAGAACATGCAGGGAGTGTGGAAAAACTGGGCACAACAAGCGCACCTGTCCGAAACTCTACCCAGACAAGGCGGCGAAGCGCAAGTCGAGTCGTCGTAGGCGACGCATCTGTAGTGGATGCGGTAAGATCGGACACAATTCCCGCACATGTCCAATACTCAATCCTGACCGAGTTCAGCCTCGGCGCGGCAGGCGCGGCAAGCGAGTCTGTGGTCACTGCGACCAATCAGGACACAACCGCCGCACCTGTCCTGAATTGCACCCTGACAGGGCAGTCATTCGCATGGCACGCAACCGCAAGGGAAAGCGCAAGTGTGGCGTATGCGGGAAGCGCGGGCACAACAAACGCACCTGTCCCAAGGCGATGTGATTCGATGGCAACCGTCACCTGCCCCAAGTGCGGGCAGGCAGACGAGGTCGAGGCTGCTACGGAATCCTGCCTGTTCTTCCACGAGTGCTCAGGTTGCCAGGTCCTGCTGAAGCCGCTCACCGGTGATTGCTGTGTCATCTGTTCCTTTGGCGATGAAAAATGCCCACCTAAACTCGACGAAGAATCCTGTTGTGATTGACGTTTTCCAATTGGAAAATTCAGTAATGTGAGGACACGTGCTGGCGGCTGCGAGCAGCTACATCGATAATCTCCGAATGCACAGCCACCTGATCACCCACCTTCTCAACTCCGGGGAGGTATCCGCTGCACACCCCACTGGCAACGAACAGGGCGTCCTCACTGGAGCAAAGGTCATCTCGGCCCCAGATGCGGTCGACATCATCGCCGAGCATCTCTCTGGCTCGCCGCTCATGGTCCTCGTTGGTGGTCACCAGCCGACCCTCAAAGTGAGCATCGAGGCCGCGCAGGGCTGTGGCGGTGATGACACCTTCAGGTGCTGCACCGATTCCCATCAGCATGTCGATCTCACAGGAGGGGTTGGCGGCATCGAGTGCGGCTGAGACATCTCCGTCACCGATGAGTGGAACCGACACGTCGAGACCACGAAGAGTCTTGATCAACTCCTCATGACGCGGTCTGTCCATCACCACGATGTGCAGGTCGCGAACCTGTTTGTCGAGGGCTGCGGCGGCAGCTTCTACGTTGTAGGTGACATCAGCCTCGAGAGATACCTCGCCAACAACCTCCACCGGTCCAGCGAGCTTGTCCATGTAGCAGTCAGGCGCATGCAGCAGGTCGCCGCGAGGAGCGGCGGCGAGCACGGCGATGGCGTTGGGGAGATCGAGAGCGACGTGATTGGTGCATTCCAGCGGGTCGACGGCGATGTCCACCTGCAGTGCTCCCTCGACTCCTTGCTGGTTGCCCAGAGGTTCGCCAATCCAGAGCATCGGTGCATCGTCACGCTCACCCTCTCCGATGGCCACCCTGCCGTCGAATGGAACAGAATCAAACACCCCTCGCATCGCTTCTACGGCCGCTCCGTCAGCGAGTTTGCGCTCTCCATGACCTCGCCATTCAGCGGCGGCGATGGCGGCCGCCTCGCAGGCGCGCAGGAAGTGCGGGGCGAGGTCAGCCACTCCAGCCATGCATCCGGTGAGGGCGCACAGGTTCTCAATCCTGCGGCTCGCCTTTCCGCTTCTCGAGCACGCGGACCTGCTCGATGACAGCATTCGGATACTGGCCTAAATCATCCTTCTCGAGCGACTTGACCATGTCCCAAGCGCACAGAAGTCCGGCACTCACTCCCGTCAGTGCCTCCATCTCGACTCCAGTTCTCCACTCAGCGCGCACGCGCACGAGGCAGCGTAGGCCATCATCCTCGATATTCCAGTCAACGTCGCAGCCGGTGAGCGGAATCGGATGGCAGTGGGGCACTATTCGCGGGGTATCCTTGACCGCTTGGATAGCAGCCACGGTCGAAGCTTGGATCACATCACCCTTGGTGACCAGTCCTTCGCGGATGGCGTCAAGGGTCGCGGGTTGCAACCTGACAAATCCCTCAGCGGTCGCCTCGCGCGCAACAACCGGTTTACCACCAATGTTCACGATTGCCTCAAACTCCTCATCCATGCGCTCACCCCAGTCCAGCCTTCCACACAGCTCCGTCAACCCTGACCTCACGCTTCCACAGTGGAGCCTGCGCCTTCAGTTCGTCGATGAGCCACTCACAGGCGGCGAAACCTTCGGCGCGATGCGGACTTGCCACGTAGATTGCAACGATTGGCTCGCCCACGAGAACAACTCCTGTCCGATGAGCCAGTGCCACCGAATGAACTCCGAACTGCACACACGCCTGCTCACCTAACTGGTGCAACACTGCGGGCAACTGCTCTTCCCAGGCATCGAACTCGAGCCGTTCCACCTCGATGCCATCGTCCATATCGCGAGTCACTCCGACGAACGAGACCACGCTGCCGCACCCAGAGAGATCCAGCGCGTCGCGGAGCGCTTCGACATCGAGCGAATCAACGGCAATCTCGACATGGACACTCCCGCTGCCGGACATGCTGCTCAAACCATGAGCGCTGGCATTCCCGCTTCAATCCGCCGCTAGCGAACCATTCATGCCCAGACCGCCGGTCGCCGACCCTATGTCCAGTGATGAGGCGGCCGATGAGGCGGATTCTGTCCACATCATGGGCGCCGGTCTGTCAGGGCTTGCGGCGGCTATCACACTGGCGAATGCCGGGCGAGAGGTGCACGTGCACGACATCCGTGAGGACTCCGGAGCGCGCTTCGACGGTGACTTCCAGGGGTTAGAGAACTGGACAAGCGACTCTGATTTCGTAGATGAACTGGCTACTTGGGGAATCGACCTATCAGATTTCAAGACGACGGACTTCCACACCATCGACCTCATCCATCCAGACGACGAGATTACCAAGGCGTGGAGTCCGAAGGTAGCCTTCCGTGTAGTTGAACGTGGCACTGCTTCCCATACCATCGACCAGAGCCTGAAACGCCAGGCACTCGCCGCTGGAGTGAATCTGCACTACAAGTCGCGGGTGGACCCAGAGGACTGCCGCATTGTGGCGGCGGGTCCGAAGGATACCTCGGCGTTGGCGTTCTGCGAGGTGTTCGAGACCTCGTATCCGAACACGGTCGCCTTCCATTTCAACGACAAACTCGCCCCGGGAGCCTACGCCTACATGATCGTCATCGACGGCGTCGGCCTCATCTGCTCCTGCCTGTGGCGCAAACAGAAGCGCAACGAACGCTTCCTGAACGAGACACTGGCGTGGTACGATAAGCACTATCCAGAGTTGGAACGGAAGTCAGTGAAGCGGATTGGAGGCAAGGGAGACTTCACCCTCAATCGGCGCTACAAGGTGAACGGCCGCTATTATGTCGGCGAGGCGGGTGGCCTGCAGGACTTCATGTGGGGATTCGGGATGCGTTACGCCATCACCAGCGGTGTACTGGCGGCGCAGGACATCTTGGGCGAGTGCGACTACGAGACCGAAGTTCGGCGACGGCTTCTGCCGACGGTTCGCACGAGCGTCTCCAATCGCTGGCTGATGAACCGGGTGAGCAACCGCTCCTTCAAGCGCTTGGCGAAGGCTTGGATGAAAGATCAGGAGAAGCGGCAGGATGGATTGCCGTTCATTGAGAAGATGTTCCGCCCCGACGCATTCCGCTGGCTGATCTACAACCTGTTCGCTCGCTGGGTGCTGAAGCGGGTGGACACCGGTGATGGGAGGGTGATTCACCGTCTGCCCTACCGAGGTGCGCTCAAGCGGGACGAGTGGGATCCATCTGAAGAAGCGGTAGCTGTCGGAGAACGCTGGAAGCAGCAGCGGCGCAGGAAGAGCAGCTCTGTCGCGGAAGAAGAGTGAGTGCCCTCAATGGATTCCCCACAAGGGGAGTGAACGCACTGTAGACGCAGTTCTGTTACGACGGTTGGTTGATATGGACAACGCGATTCGGCCGCGGCATGACTTCGTGGCCCGAACTCGAGCCGATGGACAACAACCTCGTCAACTACGGGGTGACTGACACCGGCATCGCCATCATCGAACTCGCCTCGGACTCCGCCGGAGACCCGCTTGAGCCAGACAAGATTGGCCCGAACACCTACACCCACGAGATGATGCGCGACATCGACAGCGCTGTCGTACGCGCCCGCTTCGACGACGACGTGCACGTCATCATCATCACTGGTCACGGGGAGAAGTTCTTCAGTGCCGGAGCGAGCATCCAGATGCTCGACAAGGTCACTCCCGGATTCAAGTACAATTTCTGCCTGCATGCCAACGAGACCCTCTCCCGCCTTGAGCAGACCCCTAAGCTGGTCATCGCCGCCATCAACGGCCACGCGGTCGGCGGTGGGCTGGAGATCGCCATGGCAGCGGACATCCGCATCGCGCGCAAGGACGCTGGCAAGTGCGGCCTACCAGAGATCAACCTCGGGGTGCTGGCTGGAACTGGCGGAACAGCAAGGCTGGCGCGGCTCATCGGCAAGGCGCGGGCGCTGGAATATCTGGTCAGTGGCGAGTTGATGGCATTCGAGAAGGCGGAGGAGATGAACCTCGTCAACCATGTCTGGGACGGCTCGCTGGCCGAGTTCCGCCAAGACATCCTCGACTACGCCGGCCAGTTCACGCTGCCTTACAAGGCGACCCTCGCCGTTGGCAACATCAAGCGCAGCGTGCAGACCGGCATGGAGATTCCGTTCGAGTACCATTTGGCGCTCGAACGAGAACTGCAGGCTGCTCTGTTCGGCAGCGACGACGCCAAGGAAGGCATCGCCGCCTACGTCGAGCGCCGCACGCCTCGATTCGAAGGCAAGTAATCGCCTCACGTGCGAGCGCGGCCTGACTGTGTCAGGCCGCCACACGTTGGAAGCGTCGATTTGATGAACTTCGGACAGTTCGCGCTGGTCATGGGACCGACAGAGGTGGTCGAAGAGCACGAGCCCAACTTCGAGGCTTGGATTGACCAGTTCAACGACTGGCAGACGCGCATCGGGTTCGACCCGGCATGGCTGGGCGACTATCGATTCGAGATCAAGTTCGACTGGGACATCGCTGGCGACACCATCGAGTTCGGCGACTTCGAGGGCATGCCCAAGTGGGAACGTCGGATGCAAGTCCCACAGCAGAGCGTCCGCGACGCCATCATCAGCATGGTGAGCGTCCAGGGTGACACCGAGTTCGCAAGCGTGGAGCAGCAATGGCACCTCCTCGATTCAGCACCCACGGAGTACGACCGCAAGTCTGCGATGAGAATCATGTGCGAAGAGCAGAGACACGGCTGGCAGATGGCCTACGTGCTGTGCAACTACTTCGGCGAGCATGGCATCCGCGAGGCACAGAAACTTCTGGAGAGAAACTCGGGCGGCAATCCTCAGCGAGAGGAGGGGGAGGGGCAGCGTCTGCTAGGTTCGTTCAACGAGCCAATCGACCACTGGCTTGATTTCTTCATGTTCACGCACTTCATCGATCGTGACGGCAAATTCCAACTGAAGATGCTCTCCACTTCCTCATTCAAGCCACTTGCCGCCAGCATGGGACCGATGCTCAAGGAGGAGTCGTTCCACCTCGGCACGGGCGCCAATGGAATCCGCCGTATCGTCAAGCAGGGAGTCATCCCGTGTTCCCTGCTGCAGAAGTACATCAACAAGTGGACCAGCACCGGCCTCGATCTGTTCGGCGTCGATGAATCCACGTCAGCGCAGTGGGCATATGTCTACGGAATCAAAGGGCGTTACGACGAGCGTGAGGTGGACACGCCAGCAGTACGTGAACACCTGAATGAGGAGAGTAGGATGCACTACTTCGAGGAACTCAACCTGGAGATGGAGCGCATCAACAAGTCACGCCACGAAGGTGAGCCTGATCTATACATCCCATCAGACAAGTTCCACCGCGGCATCGGCAAGTTCGCCGGTGTTCACCACACCACCCACGGGGAGCCGTTCGAGGGAAGCGATGAGGATTGGCAGACGTATCTCAGTGAGATGCTGCCCTCTGACGAGGACGAGGCGACGCTCAAGGAACTGTTCAAGCAGGAATGGATCCAGTACCGCGAATGGAAGGAGTGACGCGCACGCAGGCGCGTGCCCGGGGTGTTTACGAATGCGTGCATACGCGCTGCTGAACATCGACAAGGAACGGCTGCAGCCGTTCTTCGACCGCGTGCCCGAGTTATTCCATACCCACCATCACAGTGAGGCTCAAGACCCCGAAGGGTACGAAGAGCTGCTCTACCGCCTCTATCGTCCGTACACCGGAACGATGCTCGACATGGTAGATCGCTGGGCAGTGTTCGACGAGCGTGATTGGAGGGAGGACGTGCAACGGGAGGTGATGCTGTTCCTGTACGCCATTCGCTACCCGGACACGCTGCTGATCGAGAGTCTGACAGACAAGGCGCGCTCCGACCTGCCTCGACTGTCGACCTACCTGCACTTCACCAAGCACACCTACGCCATCTGGGACGAGGATACCCGCAAGGGACTCTGCCGGCTGGGAATGGAGATTCCACCACTCGACTGCGCCGACCCGTACATCTACGGCGCCTACATCTCCGCCATCGAGCTGCTCAAGGACATCGCCCCCTTCACCAGCTTCCTAGAGCACGATGTGCCTCGTCAGCGCCTGTTCCAAGCCGCTCTCGCCTCATGGGGCCGCGAGGGGGGTGACTGAGTGACTGTCGAACGAGTGGCCGTAATCGGTGCGGGCACGATGGGCGCCGGCATCGCGCAACTGTGCGCACAGGCCGGATGGCGCACGAACCTCTACGATGCGTTTCCCGATGGGCTGGCTGCAGGGATGCAACGCATCTCCGACTTCTGGGATGCTGGCATCGAGCGAGGCAAGACCACCGAGGCTGAGAAACGGGGATGGTCGGCCAATCTGTACGCAGTGACCGACTTCGCAGAGGCGGTCGAGGATGCTGATCTGGTCATCGAAGCGGTGCCCGAGAATATAGAACTCAAACAGGATATCTTCGCCAGGCTGGATTCACACGCGCCCGCACACGCGCTGTTGGCTACGAACACCTCCGGACTGGAGATCTCACAGATTGCTACCGCCACGAGCCGTCCCGAGCGGGTCATCGGGATGCATTTCTTCAATCCAGTCCCGATTATGAAATTGCTCGAACTGGTTAGACACGACGGCACCGCCGAGGACACCATCGAGGCTGCCGAGGCGGTCGGAGCCGCACTCGGAAAGACCTGCATCGTCGTGCGCGACGTGCCCGGATTCGCCACCAGCCGGCTCGGAGTCGTGCTCGGAAACGAGGCGATTCGCATGCTCGCGGACGGCGTCGCCTCAGCCAGCGACATCGACACCGCCATGCAGTTGGGCTACAAGCACCCGCTCGGTCCGCTCGAACTAACCGATCTCGTCGGCCTTGACGTGCGTCGTGACATCCTCAACAATCTGGCCATCGCCTTCGACGATGACCGCTACCTGCCCCACCCGCTGCTCGATGCACTGGTGGCCGAAGGAAGCCTCGGTAAGAAGACTGGGAGTGGCATCTACGACTGGTCGAGCGGCCAGAAGGAAGACCGGAAACTTCCGGGCTTGTGACCTACCTCGCCTCTGCGGAGTCTGTGCTGTTCTCGAACCCTGAGAGGCCGAACATCTAGTGAACCGGTTGATGATCAGGCGCGACCACACCATCGACATCCTCGAGGCCCCAATCCGACATGCTCCAACCTCTCTCGTGGAGGTAGTACAGTACCATCTTGGTCACTACCTCAATACTGGCTATGCCGAAACCTACCGTCCAGCTTCCAGTAATGATTCTGGCGATTAGGATGGTGTCCGTAGTTGCTATTGTTCTCCATGATAGGGTCTTAACTAAGCTGCGTGCCTTGTTTGCGTGCCCTGTTCCTTCAATGTGCGCCATACCCTTTGCTGAGCATGATGTGGGATAACCCCTCCTACGGCGACGAAAACAAAAAATGCGGTCGAATCGTCTCTATTACGACCGCAATCCCCTGTCCGCCGCCGATGCATGCGGTGGCGATTCCGTAGCGGCCGCCCGAGCGGGGCAGTTCGTGTGCGAGGGTGACAGCCGACAGAAATCAACTGAATTCGGGGTCGCGCTTCTCAAGGAAGGCCGCGACGCCTTCCTTGAAATCGTCACTCATGGCGGCATCGGTGATCAACATCTGCTCAAAATCCAACTGCGGATCGAAGAACATCGAGGACTGTGAATCGAGCAACTGCTTGGAGGCGCGTCGTGAGCGAAGCGACCACCTGCTCCAGTCCCGAGCAACCTCAATCGCCCTGTCCAGCAACTCATCGTTGTCGACGACCTCGTCCACCGCACCGTAGGCGAGGGCTGTCTCGGGACCCCAGGTCTCGTTGTTGAAGAAGAAGCGCTTCGTTCTCTGCAGGCCGACCAGCCGCGGCAGCAGCCAAGTCGTTCCCCCGTCCGGTGTGAGCCCGAGACGAAAGAAAGCGGCGGCGAGTTTCGCGTCCGGTCCCGCCACCCGGTAATCGGCGGACAGCGCCAACCCGAGTCCGGCACCGGCAGCGGCACCATTGAGAGCGGCAACGTACACCTTCTCGGTGGTCCTGAGCCGCGACAGCAGCGGGTGAAGTATGGTTGTCAACTCGTCCACCAAGGGGCCGATGGTCCCCGATTCCAGGTGATGCTCGAAGGCGTTGATGTCCGCGCCCGCGGAGAAGAACTGCCCTGTGCCTGTCAGAATGATGGCGCGTACGTCGTGGTCGTCCATCTGGGCGTTGAGCGCGTCTGAAATCCCCTGCATGGTATCCGCATCGAAGGCGTTCTTGGCCGATTCCGCCTCAATCCGAACCAGCGCCACCCCGCCAGCGTGCTTCTCGACTGTGAGGGCCACGTATCCCGTCCGCAGTTCTCATTCTTGAAATGCATGAATGTGATAAGACGCGGCTCAGTGGCGCGGCCGATACACGATGCACACGCGCGAGCAACTCTACATCGACGGTCAGTGGGTCGAAGCCACCGGCGAAGGCGACATTCAGGTCATTGACCCCGCCACCGAGGAACTGGTGGGCTCTGTTCCGGTCGGCTCGTCAGCGGATGTGGACGCGGCCGTCGCTGCTGCTCGGCGCGCATTCCCAGAGTGGGCCCAGAGCACCCTTGAGGAGCGGGCAGACATCCTGAATCAACTGTCGGCCCTGTTCAAGGAGCGCGGCGAGGAACTGGCTCAACTGATCACTTCCGAGGTCGGCACCCCAATCGGATACTCGCGCATGGCGATGGTCGGGACACCCAGTGTGGTGCTGCGTTCGTATGCCAAACTGCTCGCTGTTTTTGAATTCGAGGAGGAGATTCGCAACTCGTTGGTCGTCAAGGAGCCAATCGGCGTCTGCGGCATGATCACCCCGTGGAACTTCCCTCTGCACCAGATAATCGGGAAGGTTGCTCCCGCCATCGCCGCCGGCTGCACGATGGTCCTCAAACCCTCCAGGGAAGCCCCGCTCAATGCCTTCGTGCTCGCCGACATGCTCGACGAGCTCGGCCTACCTGACGGCGTGTTCAACCTCGTCAGCGGCCATGGAAGCATCGTGGGCCAAGCCTTGTCCGTACATCCAGATGTGGATCTGGTCTCCTTCACAGGCAGCACGGGCGCGGGCGTGCGCGTGAGCGAGGCTGCTGCGCCGAGTGTGAAGCGCGTGACACTCGAACTGGGCGGCAAGAGCGCCAATATCATCCTCGATGATGCGGACATCGCCACCGCTGCCAAGGTTGCCATCAGCGCCTGCTTCGCCAACTCCGGTCAGACCTGTTCCGCACTCACCCGACTGCTGGTGCCAACCGGTGCCCGCGACGAGGTGGTGGACATCATCTCCTCCCGCATGGCAGGCTACTCCGTAGGCGACCCGCGAGACGAATCAGTGCGCTGCGGCCCGCTCGTGTCCGCCAACCAGCAGACCAGTGTGTCGGAGTACATCTCCAGTGGAATCGAAGAGGGGGCTACCCTCATTTCTGGTGGAGAAGGAATGCCTGACGGGCTCGATTCCGGATTCTACGTCAAGCCGACGGTGTTCGCTGATGTAACACCGGACATGCGCATCTGGCGCGAGGAGATCTTCGGACCGGTGCTCGCCATCACCACCTACGACAGCGAGGAGGAGGCGGTCGCGCTGGCGAATGACTCGGAATACGGATTGTCCGGTGGAGTCTGGTCAGCCGACGAGGATCGCGCCATGTCAGTGGCACGCCAACTGCGAACCGGACAGGTGAGCATCAACGGCGGGGCGTTCAACATCTCCGCGCCGTTCGGTGGCTACAAGATGTCAGGCAACGGCCGTGAACTGGGCGCTCACGGACTCGAGGAGTTCCTCGAAGTGAAGGCGATTCAGCGCTGATAGGGAGGGGTGCCGATGGCCGATTCCGGTAGCGCTGACAGACCACCGAGGCTCCTGCTCATCGGAGGCGGCACAGGTGTGGGCAAGACGACCTTGGCTAAGGCCGTGGCTCACGAATACGGGTTCGGACGCATAGTCAGCACTGACACCATCCGCGAGGTGATGCGTGCCACCTCTGGCCCTGACGCACCAACGGCTCTGAACCGCTCATCCTACGGGAATGGAGAGACCGGGGATGCGGTCACCGATTGGCTCGATGCCTGTGCTGCAGTACGACCGGGGGTCGACGCCGTCATTTCGCGGGCGCGCAGGGAAGGAGTAGATTTGGTGTTGGAGGGGGTTCATCTGGTGCCAGAGGAAGGATTCCTACACTCATGGAATAGCCAAGGCGGCGTCGCAGTGGGCACGATCGTCACCATAGGGCATGAAGGCACACATCGAAAGCGCATCGAGCAGCGCGAGGAGCACACCTACCGAGGTCCCACTCGCTATCTAGCGGCGTTCGAACGCATTCGTGCAATCCAGCGCGGCATCGAGGAGAGAGCGGGTGGAGCAAACTGGAAATCACTCGACAACCATTTGGAACAGAACTCTATCGAGAGGGTCGAGCAGTGGTTGACAACAGCGTGGTACCAACGGAGATAGTGGGATGGGTGACGTTGAGAAGCCGGAATCCTGGCTGCCACATCTAGTCGGCCTCATCCTACCTCTAGCGATAATCTCAGGTAACCTTCTGGGTGGCTGGTTCACTCTCGGAGGTATCGTACTCGGTCTCGGCGTCTATCCGATTCTCGATGTCCTGCTGGGAACTGCAAAGCAACGCGGCGGGATTCCGACCAACGGACAACCGTTCGAACTCATCCTATTGTTGGGCTCTCTGCTTCCATTCATCGCGCTGGGGACACTGTTCCATCGCGCCCTGTTGGATGGTTCAGTGTGGACCACTTGGACCGCTGCCCTATCCACCGGCATAGCTACTGGACAAGGAATCATCGTTGCCCACGAATTGGGACACCGCAAGCCGAAGAGCGCTCGTTGGTGGCTGGCGCGGGTTCTGCTGTTCAGCGTTCACTATACGCACTTCACCACCGAACACAATCACAACCACCACCGTAACACCGCCATCCACGATATTGATCCGGCCAGTGCACCCTACCACCGTGGCCTGTGGGTGCAGATTGCAAGAACCGTGCCATTGCAGTTCATCTCGGCGTTCAAAATCAATCAGGAGCGCGGCAAGAAAGGTGTGCGCAATCCCGTGCTGCAGGGGTTATTTCTGCAGGTAATCGCAATCATAGCCGTTTGGCAATTGTTCGGTCAATGGGTCGCATTGGCATGGCTGGTGGCGGCGGCGTTCGCCATCACCCTGCTCGAATTCGTGAACTACATCCGCCACTGGGGGCTCAGAAGAGAAGCAGGTGAACGACAGACGTACATGCACTCATGGCAGACTGAGGCTCGCTGGTCACGCTGGACCCTGCTTGAGCTCACCATCCACCCTGCGCATCATGTGAAGGCGAGCCTGCCGTTCTGGCAACTACGACCCTACGAAGATGCACCGACTCTCCCCGCTGGCTACTACGCCTGCTTCTGGCCCTGTGTCATACCCCCACTATGGAGACGCTGGGTCGGCAAGGGCATCCCTGCCGACCAACGAGTCTGACGTGTCGATCAATTGAGGTCGACCGTAGCCGTGAGCGCGGCAATCTCCATGCGGGAGTGTCTGTCTGCTATGCCCACCTCTGCAGAGATGGAGAAAACACCGCTGTTGTTGCTCACGCTGATGCCCGTGAGCACAATCTCGACGCCACGGTGCTCTCCGTGGCGCATCAGGTCGTCCGCGGCGGACAGGGCGGCGGCTTCGCAAGCCGCATCCCAGTCATTGCCCGCGGCGACCAGGCCGGAGGTGCGGTTCTCTACCAGCGGCTGCCACACAGTGATCACATCGCTGCTTGTGTCCAGCACATCACGGCTGCCCGTGTCGTAAGGCTCGCCGAGCCCAGCGACAGAGACGCCGTACCATGCCATAGACAGCAGTGAGAGCATCAACACGAGGCCACTGGCCAACAGCATCTGGCCCACATCTCTGCGATCATTCGAACGCATCAGGAACCACCTCCGGCGTGCCACACCTGCAGGCTGACCGTCCACACGACACCTTGGTCATGTACGAGTTCATGCACGCTGAGTGTACGTCCCAGAGGAGTACTTCCCCCTCCGTAGCGTGCCAACGGACCTCCGTCACGGGCAACCCAGCAGTTGCCAAGTACAGTAGATGGCAGCGAGGAGAGGAGTTCATTGCAGGCCACATCGAGGTCGCCTGCAGCGAGCAGTTCACCCATGCGACCTGTATGATTGGCGGAATCGACGGCTGCGGGAGCGATTACCTGCACGAGCGCGTCCTCAGCGGCGAATTGGAGAGATGCGTCAGAGGCGGGTGAGACCGGGTCAGGAACCTGCAGCTGGATGATGAATGTGGCGGACATGAAGAACAGCCAGAAGAGCGTCAGCATCTCCAGCACGTGCACCTGTGCACACGCGTCCGAGCGAATACTTCGCTGATTGAAACCTTCGGCCTTCATCTAATCACCTCGTTAGGTGACGATGAACGGAGCCAGTCCGGGGTTCAGGCCATCGTCGAGCGGGACCCCGATGAGGTCGGGGGAGAAGCATACCACGTTGAATGCCAGAATGGCAGAGATGAGCATCAGCCCAGCGTGCTTGCATCCGCTAGACAGTCTTCCAGTCGCCATCAGACCGGCCATGATACCGTTGCCGAGCGCCTGCGCGCTCACCCCGTAGAAGAACACCACGAGGAAGAACAGTGGGTCTATGGCACGGATGACCATGTTGCCGATCTGGGCGCTCTCCTCACCGCTGTTAGACGAGGAAATCGCAGGGATGAACACCTTGGATAGCACGACAATGACGCCGAGGAACACGAAGAACGAGGTCCAGATGACCGCGATGTACGACGCAATCGCTCGCTCGCGCTCCAGTTCGAGGAACTTGATCTCGCGACTGTCGTTGGCGGCGGTCACGAGGATGTCGGAGATCTTTCCACCGGCCTTGTTCGCCTCGTGGATGAGGCTGATAGCCCGTGTCACGAGCGGCGTTCCCACCCTATCTGCGAACATGTCGAGCACGTCCGCGAACGCCACGTCCCACGACAACTGGTCGGACATCTTGCCCACCTCGTGGTTCAACGCCCCGTACTCTGAGGTGGCTAACGTTCTCACCGCCAGCGTCATCGACAAACCACCCTTCCAGAACTCCGCCAGATCACGCAGGAAGTCCGGGAACTTCTGTTCCACCGCAGACAGTACCTTCATCTGCCGATCCCAGTAGATCGCTCCGGGGAATACGATGAGCAGGAACCCATATCCGAAGAAGTTCACGAACAGGAAGGGACGCAACTCCAACGGCCCTAGATTCACCTCTGGCCCGATGAACAGCGAGGCGTTGTTCATGTAATTCGGGATGCCGTCGTACGAGTCGACCTCGATGGTCAACAAGAACGACTTCATGGGGGGCAGGCCGCGATCGAACTGCACATGCACCTCCCATCCTTCAGCGGTCTTCGCATCGGGTATCACGATGCTGCACGGATTAGCAGGGTCGCTCTCGGTAGGCTCCCAGTTTGTCACACTCTGCACTGTGAAGGGGTTGGTCGGTATACCAGCGTCGTTCGGCTCCCATATCGTAACGCTGTATGCGTAAGATTCGGAGGCTATCGCGGTGCAGGACATACGTAACTCCGTCTCAGGATGAGATAGAGTCCCCAGTCGATTAGGGTCCATCCCAGGTACGGAGAACTCCTGGCCCAGGCCCGGACCCTTCACACCCGGCCAATCGATAGCCCATGTCTGAGTGCGTGGGCGCTCCTTCGTCAACCAGCAGGATTCGTTATCCGCGTAGTCTGGCGCAAGGTTGCTGTCGAATCCTTGCGCACCCGACATGCTGCAGAATTTGTTCACGAACAACGGATTGCCGTTGGTCGGTTGAAAGATGAGGTCGGTGTTCATCGCCCAGAATCCAAGGCAGAGCATGCCGATAAGGGAACTCGTGAGGGTAATCGCCCAGAAGATCGAGCCGGTGTTGTCGTCCTTCGGCAGTTCAAGGTCGACGCGGATCTTCTGCTTCTTTCTGCGCCCCCTTCTGCGTGCCATTCGGTTTCACCTCCTTCGCGTTTTCACATCTTCATCTCGTCGCTCATCATCCAAACGAGGATTCCGTAGGCGATGTGGATGACGGGCAGCACCCCCATCACCACGATGTAGACCATGTTCTCGGACAACTGGGCGCCGGATCCGGACACCCAGAACATGATGACGAGCATCACGATGAGGAACAATGGCATGGCGACGGCGACCACGACGTAGGACTCCGCCATCATGGCGAGGGTCTCAAGGAAGACATGCAGCCTCACCCGGTTCTCGCGCATGTAGTGCTCGGCTCGGTTGAGGAAGTAGAGCTTCAGGTTGCCGCCCGAGGTGAGTGTGCCCACCATGCCTTGGAAGAACTCAGTCACCCACGGAGATGCCGCTCGGTCAACAGCCAGTTTCAATGCCGTTACCAGGTCCATGCCCAGCAACGAGACGTCACGATAGATCATCGAGGAGTCATGGGCGATGTCTCCGTAGATGTGCTCGTTCTGGGCAAGTGACCTGAAAATCCGGTCAGGCGTTGAGTTGGCGGCTGCCATGGCTGCCGTGTATGATGCCACGTACGGAAGATACTTCTCCAACTCGTAGCCGCGCTTGTTCTTCTCGCGAAGGGCGCTGTTCATGAAATGACGGTAGGCCATGAAAGGTATCAGCAGGCCACAGGAGAGAACCAATATCACCTTCCACGATTCTTGGAACACCTTGGTCTCGTACTCCGGGCAACCGCCGTACGCTACAGTCTCTCCATCAGGACCTTCACCGCTCCAATCTATCGTTTCATCTACAGCTTCCTCGTTCCAGAACGCCCACTCGATGCACGGGATGACCGTTTCGGGGTTCTGCTGGTTCTCGAAGATGGCGATGCCTCCAATGAGTGGGAAGAACGCCAGAACGAGGATGCCGATGCATACGATGAATGTTGCAATCGTACTCATGATCGACGAGGCCTTGTAGACCTCGGGCATGATGCGGATGTTAGCCTGTGACAGCAGTTGCTTGATCTCTCTGTCGTCGCGCGCCTTCTTGCGTATCAGGCGACCGAGAATGATGTTCGAGAAGCGCTGCCATCCTGACAGCGTCATCCCCTCGAAGCGAACCTTTTCCTCCTGCTCCTTCTTTGCCACTCGCGCTCCCCCTCGATACCTCACTGGAGGCCGTCGACACGAGCGAGGACAGCCTGCGGTCGGACGTAGTACTCCGTGATTATCTGGGCGACTTGATCCGATTTGCGGATGTCGTTGAGTACCATCCAGTCGAGGATACGCTTGCGCGTGCGCAACTCGTTGCGCATCTCATCCTGGTCCATGTTGATCTTCACCATGATCTTCTCAAGCACGTAGGACTTACCGCTGAAGTCGTAGTCGTCGCGGCCCGGGTCCCACTTGAACACCTCATTGGTGATTACCTCATCAGTGTGAGGGTCCACTCCGACGATCTCGACGGTCTGCTTGGTGCGGCGCACGCGCCGTCCGTTGATACGCGTCTGCATCTGGATTGACACCGCCTCGAGCGCCGGGAGCAGCACGCGCGGGATGTCAATCGGTTTGTTCTCCAGCCTGTGCACGAGCGCAGCGACCGAGTCGGCGTGAACAGTCGAATAGGAACAGTGACCGGTGGCCATCGCCTGGAACAGCACGTACGCCTCCACTCCACGAATCTCACCCACGATGATGTACTCCGGCCGCTCTCGCAGCGCAGCCTTCAGCAACTCGAACTCTCCGATTTCACCCTCGTCGGACTCACCACCGAATCCCTGCCGCGTCAGACCGGGGATCCAGTTGGGTTGTGGGATGTTAATCTCACGCGTCGACTCGATGCTGACAATCTTCATCTGCCACGGAATGAACAGGCTCATCGCGTTCAGTGTGGTGGTCTTGCCGGACGCCGTTCCACCGACGAACAGCATCGAGATGCCCTGCTGGAAACATATCCACATGTAGGCGACCATCAGGCTGGTCATCGTGCGGAAGGCGATGATGTCGCACGGCGAGAACGGGTCCTCACGGAAGCGCCTGATACAGAATGTCGAGCCGCGTGTGGAGATCTCATGGCCGAGTTTCATCACGATGCGGCTGCCGTCCATCAGCGTGGCGTCCAGCAGCGGTTCAGCAACGGAGATGTGCTTGCCGCAGCGCTGGGCGAGCTTGATGACATAGGATTCCAATTCGGCGTCGTCAGGCCAAGCGATGGTCGTCTCGGTCGACTCGAATTTGCGGTGGTAGGCGAAGATGGGGATGCCTGTGCCGTCGAGTGAGATGTCCTCCACGTTGGCGTCGTTCATCAGCACGTCCATGCGGCCGTAGCCAATCAGGTCACGCTTCAAGTAGTAAAATATCTTTGAGCGGGACTTCTTGTTCACCCGCATGGAATACGACTTGATAATCTGGTCCATGGCGGCGCGCAGGTAAGCCACTGGGTCTGTTTCAATCTCAGCGATGTCGGCGGTCAGCGAACGGACGAAGATGTCGAGAATCTCCTCGAACTGCTCCTGCTCCTTCTTCGTCAGTGGGGGCTCGATAACCTGGTAGAGGATGTTCAATGTGCGCAAATCACGGACGATTCGTGCGAAGGCGTGTGGAGGCATGACCGGATATTTGTCCAGTTCCTCGTACTGCTGACGCTGCTGCTGACGCCGACGCCGTTGACGCTGGGGTCGTCCGCGCTTCTTCTTTCTAGCCATTGATATGCCCCCGGCTCAGCGTGTTGCTCACCCTTTCCACGTCGCTATAACCTTTGGTTATAGGAAGAAGGGGGACGCTGACATAGATGACAACCGCATCCCAGTCAGTTCTCGAACGCCGCCCGGCCCCATCTGCGCCCTAGCATGAACTGGAAGGCGAGCCCGAGAATCGTGATCGCCCCGCTCACCAGAAGAATGCCCTTCAGCCCACGGGCAGGGTCTGGATTGTCGTCCACCTCGATCAGTACCGCCGTCGTGGCGTTCAATCCCTGTTCGCGAACCTGGTCCCCCCAGTTCTCGTAGATGGCCATATCACCCTGCGTGAACGAGAGCAAGAACAAGCCGAGCAGGGGGACGATGGTACCTAGGTAGAACCAGCCCATGATTGAGACATCGAAGATTGCCTTGTTTGGACGCAGCCCCATCAGGAAGGCGGTCAGGCTGACGATGTAGATCGAGTTCGCCAGCATCACGATGAGCGCTGCGGGCAGCGCCCAAACCTGATCGAGCATCACCCCCATGGTAATCAGGAACAACACCGAGATCCACGTCGTGATGAGGAAGTAGACGACCACTTTGGCGCGCAGCAACTGTGGCACCGAGACAGGCAGACCATTGAGGAAGTCGGGTGGATCCATTCCGTTCAGCCAGGAATAGAACTGGAATCCGAAGAATCCGAGGAACGGGGCGTACGACAGCAGGTTGAACGGGATGGGGAAGGCTGCGAAGTCGACGAGCCAAGCCAGCAGTAGGAGGAACAGCAGCGGTACGGTGAACGAGACGAGCATCTTCACTAGTGTGCGACTGCGCCACAGGTCCACCAGATCCTTGGCGACGAGGATGCGCAGGGTCCCGTTGCCGAGGAACGGCAATCGCCCATGGATAGGTCCGTAGAGCTCCCTCTTCGACGACACGTGCACCTCGAAATCAGCCGGAACGAGATGAGAGCCGGCGAACGCCAGCCCGAACGCCACCGGGAAGGCGATCAGAGGAATCCAGTGCGCGTGGGTGAACTGGTAGTGCATTCCAAGAATCAGCATCTGCATGGGCAGCACATCCAGAGCGAACAGCAGCGCGATGCCGATACCGAGTGCCGGCATGGTCCAGGTCCAGTGACCACCGCGGCTGAACACCGCCGAGGCGAGGAAAGAGATAGCAAGCCCTTCAGACAAGGTTGCAGCCAGAGCGATGAATACCACCGGCAGAGAAGCCCATTCGAGTGGGGTGGACAACCCAGAGTATGACTCGAGCAGGATTCCCATCGCCATGCCGACGATCGTGGGGATCAGCAGTAGGAGGATGTAGTAGCAGACCTCTTTGACATAGTAGGCGAAGTAGTTGGTTGCGAGGTCAAGCGGTTGCATCGCCGGTGATGCCAGAAGGTAATTCTTGCCACCGGCACGCTGGGACACCATCACTCGACCGATGAATGCGAACGAGCCCATCGAAAGTGCGAACATGAACATCCCTGCGTGCAAGAAGAACTTGAGCTGGTCCCAAGAGAACGCCTGCTGTTCGGAATTCGGGTCGATGAGCACCTCGCCGGTGAGGAAACGCAAGCCTACTGTGAGGATGAGTGAGAACAGTGTCAGCATCACTGGGAACATCAGGATGTTTCGCCGCTTGGCGAAGTCGGCGTTCTGCCGCCACTCCTCGCGGAACATCATCCGGAAAGTGACACCGAACGCCTCTTGCAGTGCAGGGGGTTCCCTGTTCCCGAACCCCATGGCGGCTCACTCCTCTTCGTCTGGAGAACTATCGGCAACCGCTTCGACCTCGGCTACTGATGCCCCGACCAAGCGGATGAACACGTCTTCTAGGCTCTCGTCCTGAGTCTCTTTCAATTCATCAATCGACCCCGAGGCCAGCACATGCCCATGGTCGATTACCGCCACCCTAGTGCACAGTCGCTCGGCCACTTCGAGAATGTGCGTACATAGGAAAATCGTGCCACCATCAACAATCATCTCCATCAGCAGTTCGCGGCACTTGCGTTGATAGATTGGATCGAGGTTGACGAACGGCTCGTCAAGGAAGAGCAACTTCGGTTCGTGGATGAGCGCTCCAGCGAGCATCACCTTCTGTCGCTGCCCCTTCGAGAGATCCTTGCACATCGAGTCACTCTTGTCGTTGATGCCGAACCAATCGAGCCAATGTCGCACTTTTCCATCCACGTCGTCAAGGCCGCGCAGACGGGCGACGAATTCGAGGTACTCAGCCGCTGTGAGGTATGATGGAGGGGACTCCGATTCTGGAACGATTCCGACGTTGGCCTTCACCTTGCGCGCGCCCTTGCGCACGTCGACGCCGAGTACCCTAGCCCCGCCAACAGTCGGCTGCAACTGTCCAGTGAGGAGCTTGATGAAGGTCGATTTCCCCGCCCCGTTGGGTCCGAAAACACCGAAGAACTCCCCGGAGGCGACCTTGACGTTCAGTGGATGCAGGGCGACGAAATCGCCGAACGCCTTGCCGAGGTCGCGCGCTTCGACGAGCAGCCCGTCCTCCTCATCACTCAACCAACAAGTCCCCCTGAGGCCCAGTCCACCCGCAGGATTGACTTAGCCTGAGCGGTTGGTCAGTTGCCGGTCCATTCGGGGTCTGAGCGGTCGAGGAATGCCTGAACACCAATCTCCTTGTCCTCGGTGTCGAACAGAGCGCAGAACTCGTCCCGCTCGAAACTCATACCCTCTGAGAGAGGGAGTTCGAGCGCGGCGCGCACCGCCCGTTTGGCGACGCGGATGGTATGCGGCGACTTACTGGCTAGATTGCGGGCAATCGTCATCGTCACCTCTTCCAATTGCTCGGGTGGAAGCACGTAGTTGGCAAGCCCAACGCGGTGGGCTTCTGTCGCTGGCATCAGTTCGCCGGACATCACCATCTCCAGCGCCTTGCCGTAACCTACCAGGCGAGCAAGTCGTTGAGTGGCTCCACCACCTGGAATCAGCCCGAGGTTGATCTCGGGCGTTCCGAACATCGAGCGTGTGCTGGCGAGGATGATATCACATGAGAGCGCAAGTTCGCAGCCACCCCCGAGTGCGAACCCGTCGACCATGGAGATCGTCGGCTTGCTGATGTTCCACACAGCCGCCCACGGATCCGCCTTGAACGCCTTGCGAATCTGCTTGCTGTCCACGCCTACGAACTCGCTGATATCCGCTCCGGCCACGAATGCTGGGGGCATGCCGCGCTCACCCTCTTCCGCTGTCGGTGGAGGAGCACCGCGGATGATGACCACTCGCACGGAGTCGTTCTTCTCCACATCTTTCGCGGCGGCGATGATGGCGTCATTGACCTCGGAGTTGAGCGCGTTCAACTTGTCCGGCCGATTGATCGTCCAGATGGCGATGTCCGGGCCGTCTTCTGTATCGGCGTCGAGCGGAACGTGTTGCACGACAAGCACTGCATCGTCGCCCATGTCAACAACCTCGGTCAATCACCAATCTCGTCACGCATCTCATCCAACTTCGATTGTGCACCGGTCGGCGGTGGCGGCAACGGGAGACCATCCGGTGGTGGTGGCAGGTCGGGAAGTGCTTCCTCCTCATCCTCTTGCTCCGAGGCGGACACATAACCCTCGTCAAGCGGCACACGCACCTTGAGCACGCGCGCATCGTCCAGGCGAACGTAAGTCGCTCCATAGGGGTGCCCGGGCGCAACCTTCTCCGGCTCATCGAGCACCTCGAGGCCATGTCCCGGTCGGCTCAGCAGCGCCAGCAAATCCTCACCATCGTCATGCTTGGCCCACATGCGGGCAGCTGAAGCTCGGATGTCCGCCAGTTGGCCGCGGCGACGCTTCTCGATTCTATCTTTGATTGCCGCCCGCTTGTCCCGTCGATCATCGATGAACTCCTCGATGTCGGCCTCTTCGAGCGTCTGCGCGTCGAGGTCAACGACATATTCCTCGGCAACGTGAATCTCGTCTTCGATGGCTTCCTCGTCGAGAACGACCACCTCATCCTCGTCCTCTTCTTCAGCGGAATCTTCGGCTGATTCGGCCTTCGCCAACTTGCGCCCTCTCCGTGTGCCTGCATCCTCCTCCTCGACCACCGGTTCGGGAACATCGATGCTGACGCTGGCAGCAGTTTCAGTTGCGGAAGTGGATGAGCGCGAGCGCCTCGAGCGCGCCCGTCTGCGGCTTTTCCTCTTCCCTCCGGTGAACAGCACGAGGCTGAACAGGACGAGAAGTCCAGCGGCGAACGCGATGTTGATGCGCGGGTCCTCCCATTCGCCGCTCATCATCAGGTAGAGGCCGGCACCAAGTACCAACGCCAACACCAGCAGCACACGGCCGAATGAAACCACGCTGACCTCTCCGGCGGATTGCAACTCCACATCCGCTTTGATGCTGACGGCGTTTCTGGTCGTCAGCCTATCTGTAGCACGAGTTGCTCGTATGCCCGGGCACGGTGGCTAGCCTGTTCCTTCTGGGCGGGAGACATCTGTGCGTAAGTGAGACCATTCGCTCCAGCTTCATCCGGTATGAACAGCGGGTCGTAGCCGAATCCATGCTCACCGCGCGCCTCGGTAGCGATTACCCCGGCGCACGTTCCTTCGCCGATGAGCATTCGCTCGCCATCCCACATCGCCGCACAACATCCGAATTGTGCCGTGCGCTGCTCCCTTCCTTCGAGCAACGCAAGAATCCCATCAAGGCCTATCTGCCCGAGAATCGAAGCTGAATAGACACCCGGAAATCCACCCAATTCGTCAATGAACAGACCCGCATCCTCGACTAGCAGGGCAGAGTCCGCCCTGCCGGCACCCGCTAGAAGAGCGAGACCCTGACTGATCTTCGAGTGGGCGACGGTGACGAGGTCATCCGCCTGTGGTTCAATGATCTCGGGCGGCTCACCGTTGATGAGGAACTGCTCGACTGTGAACCCGAGCGGCTCGAAGTAGTGACGCGCCTCAGCGAGTTTGCCGGAATTTCCGGTCTGGAACAGTAGTTCGCGCCTCTGCATCTCTCTCACCCGTGATAGCGCACCCGTGTGCGAATCTGCTCGAAGCGGGTGAGAATCTCGGCGGCGCTCGCCAACTGCTCCGCCGCGTGGTCAACGACTCCTGCGGCTTCCGCCGTGGAATAACCGGATAGCACCTGCTCCATCGCGTCCGCGTGCTCAGGGTGGCTGGCGGAGAGGCACTCGTGCAATACCTGCAGGTCGAGCCCGAACCGCTCCACTTCGGTGTTCCAACGTGCAAGACCAAAGTCAATCAGCGAGATTCCGGAGGCCTCGTCCCAGAGCAGGTTGTTCGTGGTCAGGTCACCGTGAACTGCGCCCTGTGCGTGGAGGTTTCGAATCGCTGTCCCAGTGGCTGCCAGCATCTCAGGAATCGACGCGGCTGCGGCAGGGTCGCGTAGACACTCGATGAGCGGGCGACCTGAGCGACGCTCTTGCACCATCCAACCTGAACTCATGTCGAGGGCGAGCACGTGTGGTACCGGGAGGCCAGAGATCGACAGCCGTTGCAGCATTCTGGCCTCCGAAGTCATGCGGCTCTTGGTGAGCCGTGCGTCAAGGTCGGGGTGTCGCCAAGCACGCGGCCTGCGCTCCTTGCGGATGGCGGGACGCCCAAGCCAGAGGCCGGCGTCGACAACCGCCTCAGCGCCGACATGCAACCTGCATTCCTTCTCCCAAACCTGCATTCGGAACCCTCGCACGCCGCTGCGCCGAATCGCGGACAGCAGATGGGTTCAAAGCGGTGGCGACATCAGCCTGTACGAGGATTCGTCCATGGCGATGCCCTTGCCCCAGGCGACCTGTGAGGTTGACTTGGCGGCCGAGCTCGCATCCGAAGAAGAACTCAGGCAGCGCATCATCGCCGCCAAGGAAGAATTGGGTGACAGGTTGCTGATTCTAGGCCACCACTACCAGCGTGACGCAATCGTCGAGCATGCCGACGAGACGGGTGACTCGCTGCTGTTGTCGCGCCTCGCTGCCGCTAGCGACGCTGAGTGGATCGTCTTCTGCGGAGTTCACTTCATGGCAGAATCCGCTGACATCCTCACCCGTGACGACCAGGTCGTGATGATGCCCAACATCCGTGCTGGCTGCTCGATGGCTGACATGGCTGACCTCGCCGACGTCCAGCACTGTTGGAACGATCTCATCGACGGCTTCGGTCTACTCGATCCTGCGATGCGGGCTGACCCGGATGAGCCGGCCCCCCCCGGAGAGGCGTACCTCGTGCCTGTGACCTACATGAACAGCAGCGCAGACCTCAAGGGGTTCGTAGGTGAGCACGGCGGAATCGTCTGTACTTCCACCAACGCCTCAGGGGTCCTCGAGTGGGCTCTCAAGCGGGCGGGCGTGGGGGGCAAGGTGCTCTTCTTCCCCGACCAGCATCTCGGCCGCAACACGGCTCTGAAGATGGGCTACCGAGAGTCCGACACCGCCGTCTGGAACCCGATGTTCGAATCCGACTGGGATGGTCTGCGAGACGCCACCTTCGTGCTCTGGCACGGCTACTGCTCGGTGCACCAGCGCTTCACCACTGAACAGATTGACACTCTGCGCGAAGCAGAGCCTCAGGCGCTCATCGTCGTCCACCCAGAGTGCGAGCGGGACGTTGTAGACGCGGCTGACCACGTAGGCTCGACTGAGGGAATCCGCAAGTTCTGTCGAGATGCTCCCGCAGGATCGGTCATCGGCGTGGGCACCGAGGTGCATCTGGTGCGCCGGCTCGACTCAGAGCACATCGACAAGGACATCCGCTGCCTCGACCCGGGTGTCTGTCCCTGTTCGACGATGTACATGATTCACCCGTCCTACCTCGCCGACCTGCTGGAGAACATCGTCAAGGGTGAACTTCCCAACCGAATCATAGTTCCCGAACAGGTAGCGGATGACGCTGTGCTGGCACTCGACCGGATGCTCGACATCGACGCCTGAGTTTGCTCACTCTTCTTCGTCGTTAGAGCCGTTCTCACGTTGCCGCTGCAGTGACCAGACCAACAGCAATGGAATCAACAGCAACGTCACCAGTTGTAGAATGAAGGATGAGTAGGGCTCGAACGTTTCTTCCAGAGGGTGTACTCGTAGTTCGCTCGGTTCGTCTCCATCACCCTCTTGCAGCCAAGCGATGTGCCCCTCCATCACCTGCGGAGCCGTCTGATTGACTGAATCTTCACCATGCAAGCGAAATGATCGATTCTCGTCGATGACGTGGAAGCGTACATCCCAATCCAACGCGTCCTCCGTCGGGTCGAGCGAGTTCAGGAACTGCTGGTGCTGCCAGGCGACATGGCCGTGACCCAGACTCGGAGCCGCTATGGGAAACAGCGGGTTCCCAAGCAATCGCTGCTCACCGGTGTCCAGATTCACCAGCACCAGCCGATTCACAGCGCTCAGATTCACAATGGCTGCCAACCACCCCTCGTCGATTGCTATCTCCTCGATTGTGGCATTATCATAGTCCACAGCAGTTCCAGTAAGTCGTTCCACCTCGGCGTCTATCAACGAATTTCGAGTCACGTTCAACTCAACAGTGACAGAGTGTGCCGGGCCAGAGAGCGAACGGACCGTAACCGATGTCGGCGCATCAGACGTTACCCAGGCGAGTGAGTCATCTTCAGCCTCAATCATCGTGATGTTGAGATTCGATTCGTCCGGAAAAGGTTCGAAGTCTTCGTATTCGACAAGCGACCCCACCACACCATCCCACAGCACTAGGAACACCGCATTTCCGGATGTATCCTCGGTCAGGGCGAAGTCATCGTACAGCGAATCGGTAGATGTCATCCAGTCTGAGTTAGTCGGATCGTCCAAGAATATGAGTCGGAGATTGTTTCCTGAGTAGACCAGTACATGATTCTCTGACACCAACAATTTCGGATTGGACAGATTGACTTGAGCCCGATAGGCAATACTGGTGGACAAGTCCCACATGGTCACGTTCGTACCACCGTCCTGGGTCTCTTCAGCAGCGACCAGCCAACCTCCTTCCCCAACTGCCTCCTCGGGCCAGGTGACACCCTCCGCCGGGAAATCCTGATGTGTCGCATCGTAGAGCAGCACTCCGCCCGTTGCCAGCAACATCACCACGATGACGCTGCTCGTCTGCGTCGACGACGGTCGCTTCAACCAAGCGAGCATCCCCGCGCCCCATCCTTTCAGCACCTTGAGCGGCCGACTCAGGTCCGCCAACAGCCAAGCCAACCGCGTGTTGAACGCCCGTTCATCTAGCCAGTGCCACACCCGCGCGTGCGAGCGTTCGGACAACTGAACGGCGACGGCCGCCACGACCATGCCCCCGATGATGTCCACGAACCAGTGGATTCCGAGGTAGATGACGACAAAGCCGACGAGCAGACAAAACACACCTAGGAAAATGCGGAACTTGCGCCAACGGTTGTCGTGGTCCCAGCGGTGCAAGGAGAGCCAGGCGGCGAACGGGAGCCCGATGTGCAAGGAGGGCATGCCGTTGGTGAACGGGTCGATACGCATGAACCAGGTCTGGATCTCCGGTGTCAGATTGTAGGCGAGCGTCTCCATTCCAGGGATGAAATCGCCTGTGACGCGCACGTTGAAGAACAGGTAGAACGGGACTGCCAGCGCATAGACGTAGAACATCGCCAGGAACAGCCGGTCGGCCATCCAGCGGTCGTCGAAATAAACAAAGTAGAGCGTCGCCATGTAGGTCACCAGCATGTATCCCGCCACGTAGAAGTGGGTCGCGAGAAACGTTAACGGCTCACTCAGGAAGTACTGCTGCACCCACAGTGAGAGGTCACCCTCAACCGCATACACGAATGGCGTCATGTCGAGGCGCGCATTGGCCATCAGGATGCGATCCGCCGAATCGAGCAGGTCCTTCCAGACGTAGATGCTGAACACCACGGCGATGTGCAACCAGTAGCGCCGGAACATGTCGACGAAGCCGGCCAGCGTGACCCGCTTCCCCGCCGGTTTGAACAGCGGCATCAGCAGGATTCCGCCGAGCAGCGCGCCTGTCACCCAAGTGATGTAGACGCTCGTGACCGCTGCCAAGGCACCGCCTCCTCTGCGAACCTCTCAGCGCTCCTGCTTTTCCCCATTCCGGCAACGAGATGAAGTTCAGATGATCTTCAGGGATGAGCCAGTCGGGGCGCTCATTCCCTCGAGCAGCTTGTTGACGATGCCGTCGAATGCCAGCGCGGCCTCCCCATCCGGGTCGGCGATGATGCGGTGAACTCCGTCGTCTCCGCCGCGCACGATTCCCGGGTCGAACGGCAGCCTTCCGAGGAAGGGCACCCCCAATTCCTTGGCTGACTCCTCGCCTCCACCCTGCTTGAACAGGTCGAGCGTGACGCTCCATGCCCCTTCGTCGTCGGTCTCGACATCGATAGGTACTCCATTCGGTCCCATCACACTCAGTTCAGAGTTCGGCGCGGCGGTTCCGTTCAGCGTGTAACCGCTCATGTTCTCGATGATTCCGAGCACGGGCACCTTGACCGTCTCTGCGAAGTTGATCGACTTGCGGCTGTCCAACAGGGAGACCTCTTGGGGAGTAGTCACCACTACGACGCCGTCGATGTTCGGCAGTGACTGGGCCACGGTGAGCGGCTCGTCACTGGAACCGGGAGGGAAGTCGATGATCATGGCGTCGAGTTCGCCCCAAGCGACATCTCCGATGAACTGCTGGATGGCACCGAGTTTAATCGGCCCGCGCCAGATGATCGCCGCATCGGGGTCCTCGAGCAGAAATGCCATCGAGATCACCTTCAGGCCGTGCGGGCCGATGGCAGGATGAATCTGACTGTCCTCTACCTGGAGGTCATGACCGCTCATGCCAAGCATCATGGGAACATTCGGCCCTGTTATGTCGATGTCCATGAGGCCGACCTTGAGTCCACGGCGCGCCAGTGAAAGAGCCAGTCCGGTGGAGACGGTCGTCTTGCCGACGCCTCCCTTTCCTGAGAGGACCATCAGCTTGCGCTTGACCTGCTCGCCGATCTGGGTGATGCGCAGTTTACGCTGCATCTGGGCGTACGCCTGCTCCATCTTCGCCTGCTGTTCACCGGACGCCTTCTCCTCTTCAGGGGGTTCTCCTGCTTCACCTCCGCCTTCGTGATGCGAAATAGGTGAATCAGCCAAGTCCCTCACTCCGGCTCAGGCCACCTGCGTGCCTCATTTCAATCATTGGATGTGCCACTCAAACACCAAAGCCGAAATCTATGGACCCATTGTTGATGTAGTGTGGTCGGACGTGGACTGTAGATGAAGGTCCTGTTCGTGTGTGTTGGCAATACTTGCCGCAGCCAGATGGCCGAAGGCTGGGCGCGACACCTAGGAATCGATGCTTCTTCTGCGGGTACGAAATTCGACTCAGGTCAGCCTGCTGATCCGAAGGCGGTGCAGGCGATGGCTGAGATAGGAATTGACATCTCCGCTGCCCTGTCAAAGCATGTTTCACAGTTCAGCGTAGTCGATTTCGACTACTCGGCAACCATGGGCTGCGACGCGCAGTGTTCCTCAGAAATCAGGATTGATGACGACTGGAATCTGCCAGACCCGTACGGAAGCGCAATCGAGGTGTACCGAGAGACCCGCGACCTGATCGAGAAGAGAGTTCGCGCTCTACTCAAGTGATTACTCTTCATCTCGGGCGGCCATCTCACCTATTCCCTCGATGTTGATGCGCACGACGCTGACCATGCTCGTCCGGTCATCACGCTCGACTTCCTCGCTGCCGATTTCGACGCCGAGAACGTTCACTTCTGGAGGCAGCATGCTCGCCAGATGTCCGTTGCGCCGACGGCATATCTCGGCTGTGTCGATGGCGCGCTGCATGGCGTTCCCACGGGCGACTATCTCGATGTTGCGCTCTCCGCCCTGCATGGCGTTCAGCACTGCGGCGACGTAGACGTGAACGGGCTTGCGCCCGACGTAGATGGTCCTGATGTCCGTCACGGTCTCACCTGTCCTTCGGAGGGGGGCACTAGACATTAATTGATGCGTCGAAGGCGAGGTTGATGGCGCACGTAGGGCATCCCGACAACCGTTTAAGCGGACTCCAAGTGGCGGCCGAATGCTGCGAGCGTAGTGTAGTGGTTATCACCGGGCGTTGCCAACGCCTGAACCCGAGTTCAACTCTCGGCGCTCGCACTCCAAACGTGATACAGCGCTCTGTTTTCATCAGCATCGGAATTCGAGGAGACTCATTCACCGCCCCAGCGGTCTTCCATGTCGTCTGTTCTCCGTAGAGCGATTCCGAGCCCGACGGCACCACCCAGGAGCAACAGGCCGACGAGCACCAGAATGACCAGCGTGCTCGATGAGAACTCGAGGAACTCCTTGCCGGGATCGGTCAGGATGTTCGTCTCTGGCTCGGTGAGCATCACCTCGACGCGCACTACCGGATCAGTGGCCGCCACGAACAGATCGACTCCGCGGAACTGCAGTTCTACGGGGCTGCCGGTCGGTAGGCCCTCGCGTACCTGCACCTCGATGGAATAGACTCCGTCGTCGGCGACAGCATCTGCTCCTTGGCCGTTGTCGGTCATCAACTGCCAATTCAGATCCTGACCTATGGGAGCGAGTGACATCAGCCGCGTCTGGACAGCGGAAACTCCGTCAGGGTCTTGCACCGCGACCGTGATCACATAGACCGAGGAACCTGAGCCTGTGTCCGGGACCACGATCTCGGTTACAGCTGCGCCATCCTTGTAGAGAGTGAACTCGCTGATCGCCGGCCCTTCGTTGAGGATGTGCAGCCAAGGAACGGGGGAGGTCACCACTTCAGAGGAATCGGGGTCAGGAATGGCCGAACTGGCTACCCATTGACCATCGACATGGACCACTTGACGCGTCGCCCATGCGCCGGCACCGTCCTCGAGGTAGACCGTCAGCCGCAGGTCACCCGGCACCAGCGATGTGGGAATCTGCACCGTTCCTGACCATGAGTTGCCGCCATCGTCCGAAAGGTCAACGAGAGAGCCACCCTCAGAGCGGAAGTCGACGGCCGTCCGTGCCACACCTAAGGCATCCCAAGCCTGGATGCTGACAGTGAGGTTCTCACCGCGGTGGACCGAATCGGTGGACATCTGGAAGTCTGTCATTCGTGGTGCGCGGTGCGTCACCAGCAGTGTTGCTGTGGAATCGGTTGTAGAGGTGAACGAGTCGGTGACGGTCACCGGTGTGGACAGGTTACCCGCATCGGTTCCGGTGTAGACGAACGAGCCAGTGTAGATGTCGTCGTGGACGATCGAATCTCCGTCGAGCCCGATGTCATTCAGGTCGAGCGTGCCGAGGCCCATCGACGAGAGGTCGACGCTGACCGTGCGCACGTTCCAGTCAGGGTCGGAGATGACCGCCTCGACGTGCACGAGTCGGCCTCCTTCGTTGACCACACTCCCCTCCTGCAAACGGAAGTCGCCGATTTGTGGCGGCGTGTTCTCCGACTCGCTGATGATCGCCGGTGAGATGACTCGCTCGAGCGACTGCACTTCGGTGAAGTTCAGCAGTTCGTCGACACCGATGTCGATACTGACTTCGCGCTGCACCTCTGCGATGAGCCCAGCGAGGATTCCGTTGTTGACCACAGAACCCGAGGCGGTGCCCACACCACTGTATGTGCCGTTCCAGGTGGTGACCTGCATCAAATGCCCATCACGCGTGAACGTGTCGTATCCGTCGGCCACTAGATCGAGCCACATCAGGTCGCTAGCATACAGGGAGAGCGAATCTCCCGGCAACATTTCGGTGGGCGCGAACCCAGCTTCTCGACTGATGTTCACATCTCCGAGCATGCTCTCGTCAGGGGTGTCATTCTGGGGAGTTGGGGCGATGGGGGAGTCCGGTGGCCATTCCTCACCCTGACTAGGGTCGTCGGACTGCTCGTCCCAGCGGAAGCGGATGGTGCGATTGGTGTAATTGTCGTAGACCACTTCGTAGTCGTGTGTCTCGTTGTAGTAGGCGCCCACGCCGAGATCACCCAGCACACCTCCCCCAGTGATGTTGTACCACACCTCCTGATGAATCAGGTTGATCGGCCACAACACTCCGGTGTCGTTCGCCGTCTCACCTGTGCTCTGAATGCCGCGCAAGATACCAAAACTCCCACTGGTAGCTCCTGAGATATCGCCATCCAGATGGATGCTGTCAGCGGTCTTGTTGCCGTTCTGGCTCTCGAAGAAGAACTCGATTATGTCCCCTGAAATCACGATTGACCCGTTTTCGTCATTGGTATCGCTGAACAGGAAGGAACCATCGCCGAGGAAGCGACTGAACTGGCTCACCATGGTCCCGTTCTCTGTTCGTTCTCTGCTGATGAGTTGGTCAAGGTCGAAATCCAGGTATCCCTCATCTGTCTGAGTGTGCATCTGGGCAGTCGCTTCGAACTCGATGTTGTTGAGCACGCGCTCACCGCCGACATCCTCGGTCTCCACCAGCAGAAGAGAAAGAGAGCCGTTGATCCACGTCTCCTCATCCCCATCCTGCGTAGAGATGTTCAGCATCCCATTCGCCTCGAGACGAATCGCCTCTGAAACTATGCCATCAGCGAGCGAGCGAGTGATGTACGAGTCGACGACATTGGCGGTTATCACCGTATTATCTCCTTCGTCATCCGTGTTCAGGACGAGGTTTCCTGCCCCGGCCATCTCAAACATCTGGCTGTCCAGTTCGGCGCCGACCATCGTCTCGTTGAGCCATATGCGAGTCAACTGCAGCGTGATCACCATGTTCGTGTCATCGGCAGTCTCGTTGATGACCAGCGTGCCAGTCCCGAGTTCATTGTGTTCGAGAATCTGGGCTGTGCGCTTCTGCCAACCCTGACCAGCGAAGTCGAGTTCGTAACTCTCCGAATCGCTCCCATCGGCAATCGAGTGCTCCAACTCCCACTGCGTGGCGACCGTTACCTCGTGGTCCGCCAACGGTTGGTTCCACAGAGTCGCTACGACGGTTCTCGTCGCGGATGGAACCGAACCTTGGTCCATCCACACTTCAACATCGACGGAATCAGCGAACGAGAGATTGGTTGGGACTACCACACGGTAGTGGGTGGAGTCTATCGGGTCGAGAGAGTTGTTCTCATCGCCCCAGAGATAAGTCCAGGATCCTAAAGCAGTCCCGTTCACATCAGAGTGAGTGACGTTCACCAACCAGTCGCTCGGGTCCGGAGCGGAACTGAATTCGATGACGTAGCCGTGTTCAGCATGGTCATCACCGTCATCGTCAACCCAATCCACGTGGATGGTGATGTCAGGGAGTGATTGCCCCTGTGCAATCACAAGGGGTCCAGTGCTGACTCCGAGCATCAACAGAAGAACAAGCGTAGGCAGTAATCGAGAGGATTCTCTCACCATGGAGGTTGATGCGTTCGGTTCCCTCATCAATCCTCTGCCCCCGCGCCAGTAGTTGCATCATGGCGGGTGAACAAGGTTTCACCCTGCACCGCATCAGAACAGAGGCTCTTCGAAGTCGTCCTCGTTGCGATTCCAAACGTCGGATGGGATGTCCTCATAGACATCAGCGAACGGATCGACCTCTTCGTCGTCTTCGCCGTCGAGATACTTGCGCGCCTTGTGCGCCAATTCCGCCTTGAACTTCCAGTAGTGGATACGCCATTCGCGTCCGTCCCAGAGGGTTGTCTCCTCCGAT
Organism: uncultured Candidatus Poseidoniales archaeon; assembly: GCA_964618995.1. Lineage (GTDB taxonomy): Archaea > Thermoplasmatota > Poseidoniia > Poseidoniales > Thalassarchaeaceae > JAKUTA01. Next base: position 70,862 of record CAZUBQ010000004.1, read on the forward strand.
TCAGTGGTAAGCAGGTCGTAATCCTGAAACATGTAGAACAGGTTGCGGTCGGTCGGCTCGAGCGCATTGTCAATGATGCGGTCGTAGTAGCCGAAGAAACCGAGCGCGTGCTCAGCCATGCCCTCTGCCACGATTGGTTCCATCTCCTTGTCGATATGGCGACGAATCGCCTCAGTCAGTTCTGCTAGTGACATTCCCATGTTGCTCACTCCGTCGGTTCCGGTAGATGTCGCAGCGATGTCCCCCACATCACTTGCACCATTTATTCTGTTGCCCGCAATATATGAACAATGTGGCGAAAACGACCCCTTTTCACCCTCCAAGTGCCCGAGCGAACGATTATGCCGGACAGGTGGGAGAGGCGGACGGTTGTGTGCGGATGGAGATGTTGGAGGGCAATTTCCTCGGACTCGCGGATGAGGATGGACCTTGTGACGTGGCCATTCTGCAGATCCCCTACGAACTGACGACCTCCTACGGCGAGGGTACGGTTGACGGGCCGCGGGCATGCATCGCGGCTTCCTCCCAGGTGGAGTTGTACGACCCACTGCTCCCCGAGGACCTGCCGGCCGGTTTCCGCCTGCACACCGCGCCTGCGTGGGATGGTGAAGGGGATTCACTAGCCGAGCAACTAGCCAATGTGGAGACCTATCTCTCCGACTACCTAGACGGCTCCTGCTTCCCGGTCGTTCTGGGTGGTGAGCACGGCCTACTCCCGGCGGAGATGCGCGCGCTTCGAGCGCACCCGGACATCGAGGGAGACCTGAGTCGAGTCACGCTGGTACAGATCGATGCGCACGCTGACCTGAGGGATGAGATGAATGGCGAGCGGGAGAGCCATGCGTGCGCAGCACGGCGAGCGCTCGACGAAGGGGTGGGTTGCATCATCCAGATTGGAGTCAGAGCAATCAGCCGCGAGGAGGCACTGTTCCTTGCAGAGGATGGAAGAGTCGAATGCTTCCCTGCTCGGGACCTGCTGTCAACCTGCTCAGGTGAGCGGGACTGGAACCTGTTGCAAGCGAGACTCGCTGACATCGGCGGGCCAGTCTGGATGACGCTGGACATCGACGGCCTCGACGGTGGACTGGTGCCGAACACGGGAACTCCGGTGCCCGGAGGCCTGCACTACTGGCAGGCGGTCGAACTGATCGAAGCGCTGTTCGCCAATCCCGATTGTCGGGTTCTCGGCGCGGACGTGGTCGAGATCGTGCCCGGCAAAGAAGGACCGCTGACCGAATTCACAGCGGCGATGCTGGCGACGAAGGTGATCGCGGCACATCTCGCCAACCTGCTGGAACAGCGAGACAAGCAGGAGGTGGAGACGTGAACAAACCACGAGGGCAGCACGTCTGCCTGGATTACCTTGGATGGCAATCCCCAGATGACGAAGGTGGCGGCGGAGCCGTGTGGATGCTCGAGGTACTTCGGGAAGGAGCGAGGCTGGCGGGCGCACGCGAGGTGCACGCGCACGTACAGGCGTTCGACGGCAGCGAGAGCCCAGAGGGATTCGCAGCGGTAGTGCTCATCGATGAGAGTCACGTGAGCGCTCATTGCTACGCAGACTCAGGCCAGCTGGCCATCGATGCGTTCACCTGCGGAGAGTGCGATGCTGATGTCATCGCCGATCACATCCACGCCGCCTTGACAGAAGCGATTCCGGAAATCAGGCTCCTGCGACGCCAGGCACTCGATCGATTCCTGAACGGAGATGACTGAATGTCCGTGCGCGAGTTCGTTGACGAACACTATCGCCACTTCAACGCCGGTGAGCTGGCCAAAGCGGCGCGCTCGCTGTCAGAGTTCATCGATGCTGGTGGCAGCCTGATGGTCACGCTCGCCGGCGCCATGTCAACGGCCGAGATCGGACGCTCACTGGCCCCGGCCATCCGTGAGGGGGTGGTGAAGGCGGTCACCTGCACGGGGGCCAATCTCGAGGAGGATCTGTTCAACCTCGTCGCCTACTCCCATTACACCGAGATCGACGACTGGCGGTCACTGTCAGCAGAAGAAGAACTCCAATTGGAAAATCGAATCACCAATAGAACAATTCCAGAGGAGGAAGCGGTGCGGAAGGTCGAGGCGCGACTCGTCGCCAAGTGGGCTGAAGGCGAGACCAGGCTACCCCACGAATATCTCTACGATTTATGCCGTGCAGGCGAGTTGCAACATGACGCAGACCCTGCCGACTCCTGGCTGCTGGCCGCCGCCGAAGCCGACCTCCCGCTGTTCGTTCCCGGCTGGGAGGACTCCACGCTGGGCAACATATTCGCTGCGAGGGTGCTGACCAGGGAGGCGGAGCCAGATGTCATCCTCTCGGGAACTCACTACATGACGCAGCTCGCTGATTGGTATCGCGAGCACAGCGAGGGTGCCGGGGCCGGCCTGCTGCAGGTTGGCGGAGGCATTGCCGGAGACTTCCCCATCTGCGTCGTGCCGATGCTGCGCAAGGACCTCGCAGAGGACGTTCCGCTCTGGTCATGGTTCGCCCAGATCTCCGAGTCGCGACCATCCTATGGTGGCTATTCCGGAGCCCCGCCCAACGAGAAGATTACCTGGGAGAAACTCGGAGTCGACACGCCGCGCTTCGTAATCGAGTCCGACGCCACCATCGTACTTCCGCTGCTGCTCGGATATTTGATGGATGTCTGAGTCACCCTAAACTAATCGTACTGACACCGCAGAGCGGTGTCCATGCGCGTGAGGGCCGGCCTTCTGGTTGCGGTGCTCGTGCTTTCCGGATTGGGGGCACCGGTCGCAGCCCAGCAACCTGACATCATTCAGGAGCACTGGTACCACTCCTATCTCACCCTGACCAATGACGTGCAGTCATGGGCCGGTGACTATCCGGAGATCGTGCTATTGACCACAGCGGGAACGACTGTCCATGGAAGGCAGCAGTGGGTTGTGCAGATCAGCAACTGGGCGAACGACACCAAGCCCGATGGCTCTCCTAAGGAGAAGGTGTACATCGATGGAGGTCACCACGGCAACGAGCATCTGGGTACAGAACTCGCCTTCCTGACAGCGGAATTCTACATCGAAGGTTGGGTCAATGGTGATGCGGAGGCCATCGAAGTGCTGCAGAACACAGAACTCCATGTCATGATTATGCTCAATGCAGATGGCAACGACGCCGACAGTCGCTGGAACATGAACCAGGTCGACCTCAACCGCAACTACGACCACCACTGGACGACCGAGGAGACGGCGAGCGGAGACGGGCCATTCAGCGAGCCGGAGACGCGCAACAACGCCGACTACATGGCGGCATGGGTCACCGATGCGGACCTCTACGTCACCATGCACACCGGCACCTGGATTCTCGCCTACCCTTGGGGATTCACGGGGGAGATGCCCTCAGACTGGGAACTGTTCGAGCACATCCGTGACACGATTCACGACACAATCGACGCCGACCTCCCCGTGCGCAACGCCAACGCCGGCATCTATCCCACCCACGGCACCAGCCGCGATTACGGCTACGGCATCATGGGCTACCCCACCTTCACTTTCGAGACCGATGACGAGCAATGGATGCCGGGCACGGTCGAATCACTCTCTAGCCGCCTCTCGGTTGAGTTGGAGGTGATGCGCTACCTGATCTCGAACATCTGGTACTGGCGCGCTCGACTGAACGTGAGCCACATGGAGGTGACACCCGGAGAAGAGGTCATCATGCACGCAGTGAACCTCGGGCATGCGACGACCGAGAACGCCACCCTGCACTATCTTGATGCGGATGGTGAGGTGCTGTGGCACTCTGCCAACTTCAGTGTCAACGCCTCGAACGAGACTCACACGGTATTCGAGGCGAGCAACCTGAGCCTCGTCACTGGAGGTACGTGGGAACTGCACTACATGAAGCGGGTGATCGACTCGGCGCAGTGGGTGCGTGAACCAATCGACGCAGAACTGGTGGAGATAGTCGAACAAGCGGATGATGGTTGGCTACCATACCCCTCTGCAGCGCTGAGCATCTGCTGTATGATTGCGGGGGCGATTTATTCCAAATCACGCCGAAACGTATTGTTTTCGGTTGAGAAAGAGAGAAACTGACGCCAAAAAACCACTTCTCAGGTGTGTTTTTCACCCCACACCCTTTGAATAGTGTCGCTTGCTTCCATGCGTGTAGATGCGCATGGAATGGAACGTAGAAGGAATCGGAGAGAGTACACAGACACTCATACTGCCCCTGTTCGAAGAGGTGACCAAGGCACCCAACAAGGCGACCTCGGGACTCAGCCGCAGCACAGCCGCACAGGTCCGTGAAGCGGTGGCAAGCGACGACTTCGACGGCAAGTCGGGCAAGTCTCTGACCCTGTGGAACAGCGGCCAGAAGGTCATCTTGGCCGGCATGGGACTACCCGAGAATCTGGCTGAGAAGGATGCCCGCAACGCTGGCGCGAAACTGCTCGCATCACTCTCCAAGCAGCATGGGAAGTCGCTGACCGTGCGCTTCACCACCAACTGGCGCGTGGCTCAGATGATCGCATTCGCTGAGGGGATGATGTTGCGCGACTACAAGTTCGACAAGTACCAACAGAAGGATGACGACGATGACGACGGCTCACCGTATTCCGTCACCATCCAGGCCTCCGATCGCTACCTACGCCAACTGCACGACGGATGCGCCCGCGCGGGAGCCATCGCTGTCGGAGTCCACCGGGCGCGCGACCTCGGCAACGAGCCTGCGAATGTGCTCTACCCGATGGAATATGCCAAGCGCGCGCGCACGTGGGCGAAGGGCAAGGACAACGTGGAACTCACCGTTATCGAGTGGGCGGAATTGAAGAAACTGGGCATGGATGGCCTGGTCAACGTAGGGAAGGGAAGCGAGCACAAGCCCTGCATGGTCATCTTCGAGCTCAATCCTGACGCCCGTGACGGGCCATGTCCGATGATTATCGGCAAGGGAATCACATTCGACACCGGTGGCATCTCGATCAAACCGAGCGGAGGGATGGATGAGATGAAATTCGACATGCATGGCTCGGCTACGGTCTTCGGCCTGATGGAAGCGCTGCACGGCATCGGACATCAGCAACCGGTCATCGGCATATCGTGCATGGCGGAGAACACTTTGAGTTCCACCGCCTATCGGCCCGGCGATGTCATCAACACCTACTCCGGCAAGACGGTCGAGGTGCTCAACACCGACGCCGAAGGGAGATTGGTGCTCGCTGACGGACTGTGGAAGGCGGGCGAGTTCGACCCGGAGTTCATCATCGACCTAGCCACCTTGACCGGTGCATGCGTGATCGCGCTCGGACACGAGGCGACCGGACTGTGGTCCAACGATGACTCTCTGCGGGAGAGACTGCGCAAGGCGGCCGAATCGGTCGACGAACTTGCGTGGCCGATGCCACTGCTGCCGGCGTTCGAGAAGCAGGTGAAGGATTCGAAGATCGCCGACGTGAAGAACCTCGGAGACCGATATGGTGGTTCCAATTCAGCCGCCGCCTTCCTCAAGCAGTTCGTGCCTGAGAGAGGGGAGGGTGAAGATGCGGAGCAGTATCCGTGGGCGCATCTGGATATCGCAGGCACCGCCTGGGGCACCTCGACCAATGACATGGTCGCTCACGGAGCGACCGGCGTGCATGTGAGAACACTCACACGTTTGCTCACAGAACAGTGACCAGAGGGATCAGGACTCGTCGTCGAGAACCTCGAAGTCGGCTTCGACGACATCGCCGTCGGCGTCCGTCTCTGCCTGCTGCTGAGCCTCTTCCTGTTCCATGTTGGCGGCCGCCGCCTCGTAGAGCTTGGCAGAGATAGCGTGCATCGACTCCTCGAGTTCCTTCACCTTCGCCTGGATGGCTGCCTCGTCGATGTCATCGATGTCCAACGGCTCCCCATCTTTGGTAATCAGTTCCTCGAGTTCGCCCAGCTTCGCCTCGACCGGCTCGACATCACTCTCGTCAATCTTGTCCTCGGCCTCCTTCAAGGTCCGACGCGTCTGGTAGATGATGCTGTCAGCCTGGTTGCGCAGTTCGACCTTCGCCTTCCTGCTGCTGTCCTCCTCAGCGAACTGCTCAGCCTCTGCGATCTTCTTCTGGATGTCGTCCTCGGACAGCGATGTCTGCGACTCGATGCGAATCTGCTGCTCCTTGCCGGTGCCCATGTCCTTGGCGGCCACGTTCACGATGCCGTTGGCGTCGATGTCGAACGTGACCTCGACCTTGGGCATGCCGCGCGGTGCGGGCGGAATGCCTTCGAGGAAGAAGCGCCCGAGCGTGATGTTGTCGCGGGCGAACTCCCGCTCTCCTTGGAGAACGTGGACCTCGACCGCCGGTTGGTTGTCGCTGGCGGTGCTGAACACCTCTGAGCGTCGGGTCGGGATGGTCGTGTTGCGCTCGATCATGTTGGTGCATACTCCACCCAGCGTCTCGATACCGAGCGATAGCGGGGTCACGTCGAGCAGCAGCACGTCGGTCACCGCGTCGTCGCCGACGATGATGCCCGCCTGCAGCGCGGCGCCCATGGCGACCGCCTCATCGGGATTGATTCCCTTGTAGGGCTCCTTGCCGACCTCCTTCTCGATGGCTGCCTGCACTGCCGGAACTCTGGTCGAGCCGCCGACGAGCAGCACCTTGTCGACCGCGCCCTTGGCGAGTTTGGAATCCTTCATCGCCTGGCGTGTCGGACCCATGGTTGCCTCAATCAGGTCTGCAATCAGTTCCTCGAACTTGGCGCGGTTGAGTGTAAGGTCGAGGTGCTCGGGATTGCCGTCCTTCATGGTGATGAATGGGACGTTCATCTGGGATGACTGCCTACCTGACAATTCGATCTTCGCCTTCTCGGCGGCCTCCTTCAGACGGCTCATCGCCTGCAGGTCCTTCGACAGGTCGATTCCGCTAGACTTGCGGAACTCGGTGACACTCCAATCGATGATGCGATTGTCGAAATCATCTCCACCGAGCCTGTTGTTGCCTGCGGTCGCCTTCACCTCGATCTGTGGCTGGCCGTCGACTTGGTAGATATCCAGCACGGACACGTCGAACGTGCCACCACCGAGATCGTAGACCAGAATCGTCTGGTCATCGTCCTTGTCGACACCGAACGCCAGCGCCGCGGCAGTCGGCTCGTTGATGATTCTGAGAACTTCGAATCCGGCTATCCTGCCAGCATCCTTGGTGGCCTTGCGCTGAGCGTCGGAGAAGTAAGCCGGACAGGTGATGACCGCCTGATTGACCTCCTGTCCGAGATATGCCTCGGCATCAGCCTTCAGCTTCTGCAGCACGAACGCCGAAATCTCCTGCGGCGTGAACACGCTGTCGTCGATCTTCTTCTTCCAGTCGGTGCCCATCTCTCGCTTGACCGACATTACCGTGCGTTCGGAGTTGGTGACAGCCTGTCGCTTGGCGGTCACACCGACCAGCCGCTCGCCATCCATGGTGAAGGCGACAACGCTCGGCGTCGTCCGCGCTCCTTCGGCATTCGGTATCACGACTGCTTCTCCGCCTTCGATGGTCGCTGTACAACTGTTCGTCGTTCCAAGATCGATGCCGATCACAGGGTTCTTCTTCGCCATTCATTTCACCTCATCAATTGAGTCATTCAATCCTCGAGCAGTTCGAGGGTCACATCCAAGATGCCGTTGTTCAGATCCCACTCGACGACATCAGAGCACGCTTGTGCCAATTGGAATCTGCGTAGTGGGTGGGGCCTCCCTTCGGCCATTAGGCTGAGGCAGGTACCCTCTCGGGTGAGATTTAGTTCGACTGCAACCGACTCATCGGTCAGTTGCCGCGATATGTCGATGGTGAGATTCATTCTGCCGTCATCGATGTAGACATCCGCCTGCGGAACATCATGGGCCTTGTCCGCCTCTTGCTCCTCCTCGGAAACCTCTACTTCCACTGGTGGAGTGGATTTAATCGCCGACTTCGTCAACTCTCCTTGGAGCGTCTTCGCCAGGTCGTTCAGGCTCGCTTGCAGGTTGAGTTCGATGTTGTCACCCTTCTCGAGTTGTTCCGGATCTATGCCCGCTTCTTCGAGTTGTGTACGGATCTGTTCCATCATGCCCTTGAGCGCTGCCACATCGAGGTCCATGCCCATGCCCTGGAACATCGTGGACAACTGTTCGAGCAGTTGCTCCTCCCAATCCTCGCCACCGGCTGTGAATCGCTCTCCTGACATCAGTTCACCCACTAGTTAACCTGCGGTTGTATAGTCGAGTCGACCCACTGTATATGAATCTTAGGCGGAAACAGTGCTCAAGCGAGGTCCTGCTCCATCCTCTGGATGGCCGCGCACGTACGCGCGTACATGCACGCCAGTGGAGCAGAACGGTCCATTCGAGCCCCCCAGACGGGCTTAAGGCAGGAGCATGGGTCGGCGGCACGGTCCCCATGGTGAATCAGGAGCACGAATCTCTGCTCAACGACACCGAGCGTGTCGAGGGGCACAACGCCCTGCGCGACAACGTGGCGGCGGCCAGCGCGCTTGCGGACGCGGTGCGCAGCACACTCGGGCCGCGCGGCCTCGACAAATTACTGGTAGGGGAGGAGGGAGATTCCCTGGTGACCAATGACGGCGTCACCGTTCTCGAGACCGCCAAGGTCGAGCACCCGACTGCGAAGATGCTGATCTCTACAGCGAGCGCACAAGACGCGATGGCGCGCGACGGCACCACGACTACTGTACTGCTCATCGCCGAACTGCTGCAGAACGGGCTTGAACTAGTTGAGCGAGGCATCCATCCTGCAATCATCTGCAACGGCTGGAACATCGCGCAGGAGCGCGCTGCCGCCGACCTGAAGCAACTCGCCCGCATCCCGACTGGCGACGACGACCTGCTGCAAGCGGTACGCACCTCGTTGGCAGGCAAGGTCGACGAGGGAGTGCGCGAGAACCTGTCCCGACTGGCTGTGCAGGCGGCGCATGCAATCGCTACTGAATCTGGAGGCGAATTACGGGCGGATCCAAGCCTCGTGAAGGTCATCAACGACGTTGGTGGAGGCGGCGGAGACACCCATCTGGTAGCAGGTCTGGTGCTCCCCAAGGAACGCATCCACCCGGAAATGCCAGACCACCGAGACGCCGGTCGCATCATCCTGTTCGACGGCGCGCTTGAACGCCGCGGGCTTGACATCCAGGCCAACCTCAAGGTCACCCAGACAGGCATGCTCGCCGAACTCCACGAAAGTGAGCGGGCCGACCTTGTGCAGCGAGTCCAAGCGCTCATCGATGTCGGAATCGATGTGCTGATTGTGCGCGACGGGATCGACGACGAAGCGCGCGCGCTGCTCAACGATGCTGGCATCACGGCCTATCGCCGGGTCGAGAAACAGGAACTCGACCTGCTCTCTCGCTCCACGGGTGCACTGATGGTGCACGACGTCAACAGCATCCGTGATGACGACATCGGCGAATTCTCCTCGCTCTCCGAAGAGAACTGGCACGGCGTCAACCACCTCATCCTCGAGGGCAGCGCCGAGCGAGGCCAGACGCTGGTTGTGCGCGGCTCTTCCGATGCACGGCTCGAAGAGATTGGTAGGGCGTTCAATGACGCACTCGGCATCGCCTGCGGACTGCTCGAGGAGCCGAGCCTGCTTCCTGGTGGTGGAGCCACCCAGGTTGCGCTAGCACGTCGCCTGCGCGCTCACGCGCGCAGCATCCCGGGCCGTGAACAACTGGCCGTGGAGTCGTTCGCGGCAGCGCTCGAAGCGGTGCCGAGGACCTTGGCAGAGAATGCCGGACTGCAGCCCGTGGACGAGCTCATCCGAATCAACGCCGCCCAGGGCGCAGCCGAGAGTGATGGTGACTGGATCGGCCTCGACCTGTTCTCCGGCGAGCCGCGAGCGATGGATGAGGCGGGTGTGACCGAACCGCTGCGGGTGACGCGCACTACGCTCGAAGGCGCCACCGAAGCGGCGATCTCCGTGCTCAGAATCGACGACGTGCTCTGGGCGAAGCAGGACCCGAGCGAACCGGACTGGCAGGACGACCCCGAGTATTGAGTCGGGAGATTATTCAAGGACGTAGAGGCCGTCGGCACTACATGCAGCCGCAGAATCAACCTCAGTCCATCATCGTAGGACAGCCGGCGCAGTTTGGTGGTGCCGCCGCTCCATACGCTGGTCAGGCTGTCGTGATGGCAGGGCCGCCGTCGCAGGCTGCGAAGGTCATCGGAATCCTGGTGATGGTCTACGCCGGATTTTCTATCCTAGGAGGAATCTTCAACGCGCTCGCTGGACCTTTGATAAACGAGTACCTTGGTGGAATAACCCCTGAATATCAGGAATTCGCCACCCCTGACTGGGTGTACTACATGCAGGGATTGAGTGGTATCGTTTTCGGAGTTGCACTCCTGTACAGTGGCTGGATGATTCAGGATTTTCAACGGAAAGGAATCTACTACACCTGGGGACTCCTTGGCCTCGGCTTTCTGCTTGGGATAGTGTTGGTAGCGGTCATGCCATATCCAGACGTTGAAGGAATGGACTCAGGATCGATGAGGATGATTTCGGTCGGGGCTGGAGTGGTGGGTGGACTCTGCAGTAGTGGAATTTGTGGCGTGCTGACAGCCATCCCGTTGTTCATGAACAATCACGGCATGAAGTGAATCTGAGAGCAGGTCAGGCGGTCTCGAGCCGCTGGTCTCGCTTGAGATTCTCCAGCATCTCCGCCACGATTTCCTCGAGCCCGAACTCATGCACCCAGCCCCAGTCGGCGCGCGCAACTGAGTCATCGACGACATCCGGCCATGAGTCAGCGTACGCCTGCCGCTCATCAGGAACATAATCCACCGCGAAACCCGGCACATTTCGCCGAATCTCATCCGCCAACTCCTCCGGCGTGAACGAGATGGCCGCGAGGTTGTAACTCGCTGGACAGGACAGCCGCTCGGCAGGCGCATCCATCAGTTCGAGCGTCGCACGAATCGCATCGTCCATGTACATCATCGGAAGGCGAGCGCCCTCCTCGAGGAAGCAGGTGTAGGGGAGCCCATGAATGGCCGAGTGGAAGATGGAGACGGCGTAATCGGTAGTCCCACCACCCGGAGGAGCCCGCCATGAAATCAGCCCGGGATAGCGCACCCCGCGCACGTCAACCCCATGCGCCTCGCAGTAGTAATCGGCCAGCAACTCGCCAGCCACCTTCGTCATCCCATACATCGTGGTCGGATTCAGGTGAGCATCCTGTGGAGCGACATCTGGGACATCGGGGCCGAAAACCGCTATCGATGATGGTGCGAACACGCGCAGATTGTTCTCGCGAGCCAATTCCAGAACATTCAACAGACCTCCCATGTTGATTTCGAAACAAGCCGCAGGATCACGTTCTCCGGTCGCCGACAGAATCGCCGCCAGATGGTAGACTGTTCCTATGTTCCACTCCTGCACAACCGCATCCATACCCGGCTTGTCGAGCACATCCCCGACGACTGCTGGTCCGTTCCCGGAAGCGGCATCTCGCAGGTCCATCGCAACGACGGAATCACTGCCATGACGCGTTCGCAGCGCGGCCACCAGTTCGGTTCCTATCTGTCCCGAAGCGCCAGTCACCAACACCCGTCGCGGGCTCTCGCTGGCCATTGGGCGGCTCAGACGATGCCAGCACTTCAACCTGCGCGGGCGACCTCGTGATGTTCGAATTCCGTTTTGCTTGCACCAACCTTCATAGGCGACCCCCGACGGGTCCATATCCCGTTGATGGCGATGCGCTACGTATTCGTGTCTGGCGGAGTTCTCTCGGGACTGGGTAAAGGCGTGACCGCCAGCAGTCTCGGCGTGCTGCTCAAGTCGCTCGGATTGCGTGTGACCGCCATCAAGATCGACCCCTACCTGAATACCGACGCCGGAACGATGTCACCGTTCGAACACGGCGAGGTGTTCGTGCTCGACGATGGCGGAGAGGTCGATCTGGACCTAGGGAATTACGAGCGCTTCCTGGACATCACTCTCACGCGCGACAACAACCTGACCACCGGCAAGGTGTACGCCAATGTCATCGAAGCGGAGCGGCGAGGAGACTACCTCGGCAAGACTGTGCAGGTGATTCCGCACATCACCAACGAGATCCAAGAGTGGATTGAGCGGGTGGCGCACATTCCCGTGGACGGAAACGGTGCCGAGCCGGATGTTTGTGTGGTGGAATTAGGCGGAACGGTGGGCGACATCGAGAGCGCACCTTTCGTCGAAGCTCTGCGCCAGTTCCAATTCAGAGTCGGCAGGGAGAACGTCTGCTTCGTGCATGTCAGCCTGGTCCCGGTGTTGGGGGTGGTGGGTGAGCAGAAGACCAAACCGACTCAGCACACGGTGAAGGAACTCCGCGGCGCCGGAATCACCGCCGATTTCCTCGTCTGCCGCTCTGAAGAACCGCTGGAGGATGATACCAAGGAGAAACTCGCCTTGTTCTGCCACGTTGCCGAAGACCACGTGTTCAGCGCACACGATGTGTCGAACATCTACCACGTTCCGCTGATGCTCGAGGCCCAGGGAGCGACACGACTGCTGTGCGAGAAGTTCGGCCTCGATATGGGCAAGGAGCGACCACTCATCGAACAGTGGAGAGAGATGGCCGCCCGCGTCGACTCTCTGGAGGGCGAGGTGAACATTGCCATGGTCGGCAAGTACACCGGACTCACCGACTCCTATCTCTCGGTCATCAAGGCGCTGCAGCACTCCGCCTTCTCGGTGGGCACGAACATGAACATCTCGTGGGTCGCCGCCTCGAATCTCGAAGCGGACGCGGAGCAGGATTCACCTGAGGAGCACGCCAAGGCGTGGGCCGACCTGAAGGCCGCCGACGGCGTGCTGGTTCCCGGTGGATTCGGGGTGCGCGGAATCGAGGGCAAGGCGATTGCCGCCCAGTACGCCCGTGAGAACAAGGTGCCCTATCTCGGAGTTTGTCTCGGGATGCAGGTGGCAGTGATTGAGTTCGCCCGTCACGTGTTGGGGATGGAAGGAGCGAACAGCACAGAATTCGACGAGAAGACAGCCCATCCAGTTGTCATTTTCATGCCCGAAGGCAGCACGACCCACATGGGCGCGACGATGCGCCTCGGCAGCCGCAAGACGATGCTGCAGAACTCCGGCTGCACCGCCCACCGCCTCTACGGCGGCGTGATGGACGTGGACGAGCGTCACCGCCACCGCTACGAGGTCAATCCGGACATGATCGAGTCTCTGGAGGAAGCGGGTCTGAAGTTCGTGGGACGGGACACCGAGGGTCAGCGGATGGAGATCATGGAGCTCGAGGACCACCCCTACTATTTCGGCACCCAATACCACCCCGAATTCAAGAGCCGACCCAACCGCCCGAGCCCGCCCTTCCTCGGACTCGTCCAAGCCGC
>CAZUBQ010000004.1:84261-90673 GCA_964618995.1 uncultured Candidatus Poseidoniales archaeon
TTGATGAGACGGGTCGTGCGGTAGCCTTGCAGAACCCTGAGGTAGCGCCGTTCGCGGATGTCGGCGTCGAGGACTGAATCACCTGAATCGATGCGCAGTTCGGACAGGATGGCCAGTTTTCCGGGAGTGGCAACCCCAAGGATGTTGTCAACCCCGACCGCCGAGAGGACTTCAGGTGAGAGTTGCAGGTTCCCCCGCCCGATGAGGAATCCCTGACCACCCATTGGTGAGAGCAGCAGCAGAACCCCTGCGGATTCGTTTCCATCGAGCAGTTCCAGCAGGCCATCTTCGTTGAGGTCGCGGCCGACGAGAACGCCGTCGCGACTTGCGTCGATGCCCAGCAGAGTCGTCTGCATCCCGAGATTCTCGGCGATTTCACGCAAGGTTCCCCCGGAGCCCCAGATGATGAGCAGTCCCTCATTCTCTGTAGCCAATTCGCCGATGTGAGCGGCCAGCCCTTCGAGGACCTCTTCCTCTTCCGCCGCCGCCACGCGCATCTTCGCCCCCTGCATCCAGCGGGGTGAAGAGGGTGTCTGGACCTCCGCATACATCCTGACCTTCCATTCGCCCTCTCGATACGCCTCCTCGTCGAGATCCATCACCTCCGTGCTAGCGAGCATCAGGTCGCCGGCCAGCCAGGCTGCGAGCACTTCAGCGGCAGCGCGTGGTGTCGCGGCGAAGCAGCCGCTGTGCATCTTGACGCCCGTTGGAACGCCGACCAGTGGCAGGTCGGTACGCTCATCCTGTTCCAAGGCTGCCACGATGTCGCGGGTGGTGCCGTCACCCCCGGCGTAGAACAGCAGGTCGATGTTCGCATCGAGCAGTTCTGACACCGCTTGCCTAGTGTCATCAGCATTGGATTCTGCCGGCGCTATAACCACCTCCTCGAAGCTGATTCCTGCAGGAACCCAGTCGGACCCCATCCTTCCAGAGCAGGTCATCAGGCGAGGTGCCTCCCTGAGATGTGAGAGAAGTTCCGAGAATCGGCTCAGAGCATCGGACATGCGCGGGCCTGAACGGTCGACTGCGCCCGCGGCCCGCGCCTCAGCAGCACGTCCGTCAGTTCCCTTGTAGCCGAGCCGTCCACCCAACCCAGCGTCCGGGTTGACCAGTATCCCGATGCGGGTCATGCAACAGCGAGAAGTCGGCCTTCACATCAACGCTTTCGAGCGCACCTCGGCAGCCCGTTGACCCATTGGATTCAAATTACGTCCCACGCTCCCACCGCTGGCGTGCACATGGCGAAAGCGGAAACTCCCACGTCAGTCGAGGACGCCTTCAAGGTCGAGATGACCGAACTGGTCCGTGTTCGCGACGCAGAGGATGCCAAGGTAGCCAAAGCTGAGAAGGAAGCGGCAATGGAGACAGCCAGAGCAGAGGCGAAGATCAAGGAGGCAGAGGATGCTGAGAGAAGGAAGGTGCAGGAAGCGGAAGCAGCGGAAGCAGCAGCAGCGGAAGCAGTCAGATTGGCCGCACTCGCACCCCCACCGGAACCAGAGCCTGCTCCGGAGCCTACGCCTGTCGGACCTCCCTTGACGCCACCCGAACCCTCTGGACCTCCCCTCGAGGCACTGGCTCCCACTGGACCGCCGCTCGAAGCACCTGCTCCTGTCCAACCGCCACTGGAGGCGCCGGCACCCGCTGGCCCACCGCTGGACGCGCCTGCGCCTGAACCTGAGCCAGAACCTGAGGTTGAGCCGGAATCCGACCCACTGCTCGATGCCCTCCCACCGCTGATCGTCGATGATGCACCCGCACCAGAAGCGCCACCAGCTGAACCTCCTGTTGAGGCGCCACCCGCCGCCATGCCTCCGATGGCACCACCACAGGGTGGGCCGCCGCCGGGGATGGGACCCGGCGCGATGCCGCCGATGGGACCACCGGGAGGTGGACCGCCCGCAGGAGGACCAGGTGCGATGCCCCCGATGGGACCACCGGGAGGCGGGCCAGGGGCGATGCCGCCAATGGGTGGGCCGCCACCGGGTATGGGACCGGGCGCGATGCCGCCGATGGGACCGCCCGGAGGAGGACCGGGAGCGATGCCCCCGATGGGACCACCGGGAGGCGGACCGCCTCCGGGTATGGGACCAGGTGCGATGCCACCGATGGCTCCGCCTCAAGGTGGGCCACCGCCGGGAGCAGGCCCGGGGCCGATGCCGCCTGCGGCACCCCCTGTTGCTCCTGACGACGACGGACCTCCGCAGATTTCCCCGCCTGCTCCCTTGCCACCGCCCGATTCATCGGCTGCGCCACCACTGCCACCCCCGACTCTTGAACCACCGAGCGACGATGATGCGGAGGAGGATGAGCCGGCCGCAGACCTTCCGGAGATCAGCCCGCTCGATCCACCCTCTGCACCTCCGGAGATCAGCCCGCTCGATCCTCCCTCTGCACCCCCCGAAATCAGCCCGCTCGATCCACCCTCTGCACCCCCAGAGATCGCGCCCCTCGCACCACCAGAGAGCGCACCTGCACCAACTTCTGCTCCTGAGCCCAGTGTTGATGCACCCGGAGAACTTGATCTTGACACCTGGGACTCTTCATTCGATACCGAATGGAGCGAGGAGGCGAGCGTGTACGAGCATCAGCGCAGGCCGGTGAGAGATACAGAGTTCGAAGAGGAGGTCGAATGGCAGGCGGGCGCCAAACCCGACCCGACCAAGACCTTCGCCGAACTACCGACCAAGACCGCGCTGAACAAGATGCTGAAGGCGGATTTGGTGAAACTGGCGGAATCGCGTGGCGTCGATTCATCGGGCACCAAGCCCGCCATCATCGAGCGGCTGCTCAGTGACTGAATCCGCCCTCTCAGCGTCAACCTCGACGGCGGCTTGATATGCGCTCCGCGGCCCCAAAGGGGCCGGAGAAGTGACGATGTCCCTCATTCAGGTGACCCTTGCTGACGGCTCGGTGCACGACATCGCCAGCGGAGTATCCGCCGGTGAAGCCCTCGCAGGAGCGGAGGGCAAGGGCGCGGTGGCGGCGGTAATCGACGGCGTCGAGCAGGATCTGGCGACGGAGTTGAGCGCATCATGCACCCTGAGCGGAATCGATGCTGCCAGCGACGCTGGCCTGCACATCCTGCGCCACTCCTGCTCGCACCTGCTGGCTCAGGCGGTCACTGAACTACATCCCGAGGCAAGACCGACCATCGGCCCTGCCATCGAGCACGGATTCTACTACGACTTCCACATGGACCCCATCGGCGAGGAGGAACTGCGCGCCATCACGAAGCGGATGAAACAACTCGTCAAGGAGAATCTGGCAGTGGTGCGTGAGGAACACACCGGAGACAGCCTGCGCGAGATGTTCTCTCATAATCCGTTCAAGCTCGAACTGATGGACGACAAACTGGAGGACGGCGCCGGCTCCTCCGTCTACCGCCAAGGTGACTTCGTGGATCTGTGTCGCGGCCCACACGTGCCCTCGACCTCGCACCTGCGCTGGTTCAGGCTCACCTCGACCTCGACCGCCTTCTGGAGAGCGGACTCCAGCCGTGAGAATCTGGTGCGCATCTATGGGATGTGCTACGCTTCGAAAGAGGACCTGCTAGCCCGTGAGACGTTGCTGCGAGAAGCGGGCGCACGTGACCATCGCAAGCTCGGAAAGGATCTGCAACTGTTCCACATCGACGAGATGGTGGGACAGGGTCTGGTGCTGTGGACCCCCCGAGGAAGCGTGGTGAGGCAGGAATTGCAGGATTTCATCTCGGAGCAGTTGACGCGCCAAGGCTACAATCAGGTGTTCACACCGCACATCGGGAAACTCGACCTCTACCGCACGTCCGGCCACTTCCCCTACTACCAGGAGAGCCAGTATCCACCTCTGGTCAAACGGGACCTGCTGGCGAAACTCGCTGACGACGGCTGCTCATGCGCGGAACTCTCCAACCTGATGGATGAGGGTGACATCGACGGCTATCTGCTGAAACCGATGAACTGCCCGCACCATATCCGCCTGTATGCGAGCCAACCACGCTCCTACCGCGACCTCCCGCTCAGGCTGGCCGAGTTCGGCACCGTCTACCGCTGGGAACAATCTGGAGAGATATCCGGAATGACGAGAGTCAGGGGATTCACACAGGACGACGCTCACCTGTTCTGCACCCCGGAGCAGATCGCAGGCGAGTTGCTCGGGTGCATCGAACTGGTGCAGATCATCTTCGGAACGCTCGGCATGGATGACTACCGCGTGCGCGTGGGCATGCGCGACGATGATTCGAGCAAGTACGTCGGTGACCCCGCCGGCTGGGAGGCCTCCGAAGCCGCCTGCCTGCAAGCCGCCGAATCACTTGGGGTGCCGTTCACCGAGGAGCCGGGAGAGGCAGCCTTCTACGGCCCCAAGATCGACTTCGTGGTCCGTGATGTTCTGGGCCGCGAGTGGCAGCTGGGCACGGTGCAGGTCGACACCAACCTCCCCGAGCGGTTCGGTCTAGAGTATGTGGGCGCAGACGGCGAGAAGCACCGGCCGGTGATGATTCACAGAGCGCCGTTCGGGAGTATGGAGCGCTTCGTGGGCGTGCTCATCGAGCACTTCGCAGGAAAGTTCCCCACCTGGCTCGCTCCCACGCAGGCGCACATCCTCACCATCTCCGAAAAGCACGTCGACTACGCCCAGCAGGTCGCTGCTGAACTGAGGGAAAATGGAATCCGAGTAGAGGTCGACGACAGCGACTCGACCATCGGCAAGAAGATCCGCACCCATCACAAGATGCGGCCGGCCTACATGCTGATCATCGGCGACGAGGAGGCGGCGAACAACAACATCTCGATCCGCGACCGTGCAGGCAACCAATCCAACGGAGTACCACTTGCCGACTTCATCGGAACGATATCCGCCGAGATCAGTCGACGGGGTCAGTCATGATTGTGAACGTCTCCGGCTACCGCTTCGTCGACCTGTCCGACAGGGATGGGCTCCGCGAGCCGATGCTGGAGCACTGTATCGGACTGGGGCTCAAGGGCACGGTCCTTCTGAGTCCCAACGGAATCAACTTCTTCGTCTCGGGCACCCAAGAAGCCACAGATTCCTTCCTGCAGCATCTCGAGTCCGATGCTCGCTTCGTAGGCATCCCGACCAAGGTCAGTCACACAGACTACCAGCCTTTCCGCAGGATGCTCGTCAAACGCAAGCAGGAGATAATTGCCCTCGGGAGAGACGACATCAGGCCGGCTGAGTTCACAGGCCCGCACATCTCGCCGACCGAGTTCAAGCAGATGCTCGACGAGGGCGAGGACATCGTGGTGCTCGACACTCGGAACGACTACGAGACCAGGGTGGGCACCTTCGATGGCGCAGTCGAACTAGACATACCCTCGTTCAGGGACTTCCCTGATGCAATCACGTCCCTGCCAGATGAGTACAAGTCGAAGACGCTGGTGATGTACTGCACCGGTGGCATCCGCTGCGAGAAGGCATCTGCAGTCATGCTCAAGGCTGGATTCGAGGACGTCAGGCAGCTAGAGGGTGGGGTGCTCAGGTATTTCGAAGAGTGCGGCGGCTCCCATTGGAGTGGTGACTGCTTTGTGTTCGATCAGAGGGTCGCGCTCGACCATCAGTTAGAAGAGTCTGAGATTGTGATGTGCTTCAAATGCAGAGAGCCGTTATCCATCGAGGAGCAGCAATCGAAGAACTACGCCATCGGCGAGCACTGTCCATACTGCGTAAATCAGTGAATCAGTCCGTACCCATTCGACCACAGGTAATCGGAAGGGGGACGGTTGCGATTGGATGATTGAAACGCTATGTCTCGAATCACTCACCCAGGTACTCGGGCCATTGGAATTCAGAGAACTGAATATTGGCCCCCCCCTCTCTTTTATTGTGCCACCCCCACTTGCCGGAATCCAAATCGTAATCGTTGAAAAACGAGATTATCTTACCCGGGCCTTCCTTTTCGATGTCAAACTCCAGAAGTGCTTCGGGCCTCTCAATGAAGTACTCCCTAACTGATTCGAGATGGGTGCGCCAATGGTTCTTCCAGCATTTCTCGAGATCGGCGCGGGAGTCGTGAACATCATCGCCATGAGTACAGAAAAAGTAGCCCAAATGGAGAAATTCCATCCGACTCCTAATCCATTTTTCTATGTCTCGTGTGTTCAGGATGAAGCGACTTCCGGGGTATTGCTGGTCTAGTTCTCTAAAGTATTCGAATGCGTAGATTGGCTTGTCTATTCTGGTCTTGCCCAGATTCTCATAGAGTTTCGTAAAAGGGCGCCTAGACATATACCCCTCAGCGTGATCTTCCCTCATGAACTCCATGTCACAGTAGACCTGGTACCCATCAACATAGTGCAGTAGCGGTTTGCCCTCGATGCGAGCCGCCTCGATTCCAGCTGCTATAGATCCCCTTGCCCAATGTATAGACCTCAAACCATTGTTTTCGAAGAAGTGATGGATGGTCGTTGTCCCG
>CAZUBQ010000005.1:0-5718 GCA_964618995.1 uncultured Candidatus Poseidoniales archaeon
CGAAGGGCTCGAAAGGCAAGAAAAAGCGCCAGAAGTGGAAGATCTGACCGAGTTCCTATCTCTCAGGTGTCCATGATGCGGTCACCGGCATCGCCCAAGCCCGGAACGATGTAACCCATATCGTTGAGATGGTCATCGAGCGAGGCGAGCCAGATGTCGACTTCTGGATGCGCCTCTTCCATCGCTTCCACGCCTTCGGGCGCGGCGATCAGTCCGATGAACCGGATGCGCTCGATACCCGTCTCCTTGAGGCGAGAGATGGCGGCGATGGCCGACCCTCCGGTGGCGAGCATCGGGTCGAGCACCAGTGCCAGTTCGACATTGGGCGGTTCGGGGAGTTTGTCGTAGTAGTAGACTGGTTCGAGCGTGTCTTCGTCGCGGAACAGCCCGATGTGCAGCACTCGTGAGGTTGGGATGAGGTTCTGCGCCGCCTCGACCATCCCTAGGCCGGCGCGCATGATGGGAACCAGCCCGATGCGGTCGGCCAGTCGCGCCCCGTCGAAGTCTGTGAGCGGAGTCCGGCGAATCTCTGGAATCGTCTCAAGGTCGGCGGTCGCCTCGACGATGAGCACCTGAGTGATTTCGTTGGTGAGGTGCCGGAACAGCGCCGGCGGACTGTCTTCGTCTCTGAGGCGCGTGAGTTTGTGCTCGACGATGGGGTGCTCGCAGACGTGCAGCGTCATTTGGCTCACTCCGCGGTTATTTCGGGTACCGGAACAGCACGGACCCATCCGAACTCGTCAGGGGCGGCTTGCAATTGGATGTCTGTGAGCGCGTCGTACAACTCCTTCGTCACCGGGCCGAGCTCGTTGTTGCAATAGATGGTGCACACATCTCCGTGGCAGATGGTACCGATAGGCGAGATGACGGCGGCGGTTCCGGCACAGAAGGCCTCGTCGGCCTCGAGAACCTCGCTGATTGGGACCTTGCGCTCGATGACCTCGTAGCCGCGGGCGCGTGCGAGATCGATGATGCTAGCCCGCGTGATTCCTGGCAGAATCGTCCCGGTGAGCATCGGCGTGTGAATCACTCCATCCTTGACGCAGAAGAAATTGGCAGCACCAACCTCCTCGATGTAGCGGTGTTCGGTGGAATCGAGGTAGATGATTTCGGCGAATCCCTCAGTTTTCGCTCCTTTGCTGGGCATCATTCCCGGGGCGTAGTTGCCGATTGCCTTGACCCCTCCTGAACCTCCAGGAGCGGCGCGGTGGAACTCGTCAGAGACCTTCAGCGAAATCGGGTGCATACCCCCTTTGAAGTACGGCCCGACAGGGCATACGTAGACCATGAAAGTGTATTCTGGCGACGGAGCCACCCCGAGAATCGCTCCCGTGCCCCACAACACCGGCCGCACGTAGAGCGCCCCCTTCCCAGTTGGGGGGACCCATCTGGCGTTGCTACCGACCGCTGCTTCAATCGCATCGAGGAACATGCTCTTCGGAATCGGTGGCATACCCAGCCGTTCTGCACCTTGGGCGAACCGCTCGGCGTTCCTCTCTGGACGGAAGAGGACTATCCCCCCGTTCACGCTCCGTTGCGCCTTCATCCCCTCGAAAATCCCCTGTCCGTAGTTGAGCACGCCCGCCGCAGGTGAGATGCTGATCTCGGAGAACGGCTGCAACTCCCCCGGCTGCCAATCTTCTCCGAGTTTGCAGGTGGCGACATACATCATGTCGGTAGGGGTGAAACTGAATGTAAGAGAATCCCAGTCGATTCCAATCCCCTCGTCAGACATTGGCGCACATCCTGCAGACCGTCGCTGATAGCGATACAGCGGACGGAGAGTGATGGGCATCACTCGGTTATCAACCGTTGCGCCGCGCGCACATCCGCCCCGATTTCCGGAACGACGAACATCTGTTCACCCTCCGTGGGGTCTTTGAGACGGGCGCGCCGAAGGTGGCAGGAATGGCGGTGCGGGCGAACGTCGAATGCTGCGTCGTGCAGGGCAGTTATCGCTCACGCACCGGCGAAGAGGGTCCTGAGACAATCGTGGAACTCTGGTGCCGCGCTCGTGAAGGCCACTCAGTGCTGCTGCTGGTCCATGGGATGCGACCTTACATGGAGATAGCCGTCCCTGGACGCCCGACAGCCGAACTTCCGGGAGATATCGAGCAACGGCTTGAACGGGTACGTCAGACGAACGGCGTGACACGTGTTCACGAGCCACAGGAGAAGTGGACCGAACTCGGCTCCAAGCCTCACTGGAGGGTGGAGATCACACAACCGTGGGCGATGACCACCGGACCGCGTGTACGCGAGAAAATAGAGGCTGACTGGGAGACGACCAGCGCGGACATCGTGTTCGTCAATCGGCTGTTCTACGACAACGATGTCGGCCCGCACATCCATGCTGATGCCGAGGTGCTGTGGGCTTCAGGCAACGCACCTGAGGAATTGTTGGCTACTCTGCCCGCCACTCATCGCGGAGAAGAGGCCAGAACGGAATCTGCAGAGCGAGTGCGCGAGTTTGGTGGTGAGGGACTTTACCCAGTGGACCTGATTGTCAGTTGCAACATGACACAGGTCACCCAATGCGAGGCGTTTCCAGCGCCGTTCGTGTTGTTCTCGTTCGACTTGGAGACGTCGATTGCTGAGGAGACAATCCTCTGCGCGGCAGCCGTCGTGCAGAGAGGAGACGAGCGCACTGAGCACACATTCCGCGGCAGCGAGCGTGAGATCCTCGAAGGGTTGACCCGACTGGTGCGTGAATCCGACCCGGACATCATCACCGGCTACAACGTAGACAACTTCGATTTGCCACGAATCGAATCGCGGATGAAGGCGCTCGCCCTAGGCACGGACATTCAGTCAGCAGCAGAATTGTTTGGCTGGGGTCGAGTGCCTCTCTTCGATGCCGATGGTGGGCGCCTGCTGCCGAAGAAGGACACCGCCCGGCGCACATGGCGCATGCATGGCCGCTGCGTGCTCGACGCATGGTGGCAGGCGAGGATGACGCTCAGGCCGCAACGAGAGACGCTGCGCTTCGTCGCCGAACTGCTCTGGCCCGAGCGCGACGACCTGCACAAGCTCGACGTCGATGCGAGCAAGATGGACGAGGAATGGGCGAAGAATCCGGACTTGGTGCTGGAATACTGCCTGCGTGACGCCATCCTACCGCTGGAGATACTCGGTCAAATCCACGCCGTCGAGCGCAAGGAGGCGTTGGCGGCGGTGGCTCGAGTGCCATTGGAGGTGGCGATTGCTGGAACCACCAGTCAGTGGATAGACAGCATGGTCATTCGCTTGGCTGACCGTGAGAGAGTGGCCGTTCCCAGAACCCGCAGAGGCGGGAAGAGTGAGCAGATAGAGGGAGGCTACGTCCACGAGGTGGAAGCTGGACTGCAAACGTGGGTCGCCGTGCTCGACTTCAAGTCGATGTACCCTTCGATCATGATCAGCAACAACGTCTGCTACACCACCCGCATCGATGAGCGTAAGCGCCCCGACGAGGAGGTTCCTGAAGACGCTCACGAATCCCCCTTCGGAGCCTCCTTCCTCCCCTCCAAATCTCGGCGTGGCCTTGTCCCACAACTACTGGAGCATCTGATGGAACAGCGTGACATCCACAAGCGTGCGCTCGCCGCTGCCCA
Source organism: uncultured Candidatus Poseidoniales archaeon (assembly GCA_964618995.1). Taxonomy (GTDB): domain Archaea; phylum Thermoplasmatota; class Poseidoniia; order Poseidoniales; family Thalassarchaeaceae; genus JAKUTA01. The sequence goes on from CAZUBQ010000005.1 coordinate 3,594, forward strand.
AGAGAACGGGGATGAATCAGCAGAGATGTTTCATTACGAAATGCAGTTTGCAGTCAAGATTCTGATGAACTCGTTCTACGGCGTATTCGCATCCAATTTCTACCGCTTCACCCACCCGCAACTCGGTGCCAGCATCACCGCTTGGGCCCGCTCAAACATCAAGCAAATCATCGCCCAACTCGATGAGGAGGGAAATCCGGTGGTCTACTCCGATACAGATTCCGTATTCGTCAGCGCCCCCATAGATGAATCAGCACCAACGGTCGAGCCAGATGGCGGCAGCGATTTGGTGGCGTGGGAGCAGGCGTGTTCGGATTTAGTGGAGTTCGGTGAGCAGCTCGCAGAGAAGTACACCGCCGAAGGTGCTGAACTGGAGTTCGAGGCCGGCCTGTCGGTGTTCTTCAGCCACGGTGCCAAGAAGCGCTACGTCGGCCGCAAGGTGTGGCCGCGGACCGAGATGCTCGTGCGCGGATACGAGGTGAGAAGATCCGACTCATTCAACCTCCTGACCGATGCGATGACCGAGATGTTCGAATTGATTCTTGATGGAGATTCAGACGACGCAGTTCAGCACATTCTGCAACTCATCAAGCGTGTGCGCGCTCGCGAGGTGGAACCAGCGGACTTGGTCATAAGCAGGTCTTGCAAAGGGAAGGTCAAGGGTGACGGTAGCATCGATTTCACAGGTGTCTACACCAATCCGGACGGACTTCCGTTCGTCCGCGCCGCCAAGCAGAGGATTGCCGCTGGACTGAACTTCACACCGGGCATGAAGGTCGGCTGGCTGGTTACTAACGGGAATAAGAGTCCCATGACGATTGAAGCCTGGATGCAGGAAGAGACCGGTGCCGAGCAGATGGACTACGATCCCGAGTTCTACGCCAAGCGTATCGCCACCGCGCTGGGAAGAATCAGCGAGGCGTTCGGCTGGAGCGCAGACGACCTGCTCAAAGGCAACCGCCAAGCCACCTTGTTCTCGTTCTAACCGATGCTCCGGCAAGCGAATGGTTGATGGATGACGGGCTCTCGTTGTCTTCCTGATGCAGAGGAACCGCTCACTCGCGCTGCTGCTGGTCACGCTGCTGCTCACCGCTTCCGGGCTGGCCGGGTGTCTCGACTCCTTCCGCAGCAATTCGTCACCCACCGCATCATTCGACATCACTGAGACCGGAACCTATCGCACAGGGGACGTACTGCATTTCACCGCCTCGGCATCCGACCCTGATGGCGACGACCTGACCTACTCCTGGACCTTCGGTGACGGAGGCACTGGTACTGGTGCCGCGGTCTCGCACACCTACAGCCAGTCCGGTACCTACACGGTGAAGCTCAAAGTGTCTGACGGCGACTTTGAGGCGACAGTCGAGAAGGCGCTCACCATAGTTCCGGCCGGCGCCGCAGAGCCGATTCCGGACATCGCCGCCTCGAAGATGAACGATTGCGATGACGGAGAGCCATCCGCATCGGGAACCTACATCCTCATCTGGTTGTGCGATGAGATGGCCGAGAGCGACGATGTCTACGAGCCGACCACGACAGTCACCCTCGATGCGTCCGGAAGCGAAGCGGGCAGCGACGAAGCATGGATCACCGCTTGGGAATGGGATCTGGACATCGAGGTCGACAGCGACTCCGACGGGGTAGTGGACAACGATGTCGATGCGACTGGTGAGACCTACCAGTGGTCGACCACGGCAGGGGAGTGGAGAGTGCAGCTGACCGTCACCGACAACAACGGCATGTCAGCGAGCGAGGACATGTGGGTGCATGTGAACGCCCGTGCCTCCTGGAGAGACCTGCTCATCGACCGTAACATCACCAATGCGCCGTCGATAACCAAGACATTCCCGACCATCTACGACTATCCACCGCTCGGCCCTCATCGTCTCTCCAAGGTCTACTTCTACCTCGTCTATCCTCAAGAGGACGATTTCCTCGGCAACGCACCGAACGAACTCAACCTGTATGCCTACAACGAGACCGACGAGGATGTACGCAACAGTTCTGCGATTACCAACGACCAGCGCGGCAGCAGTTACTACAGCGATTGTTCTGACGACAATTACTGCCTGCTGATGCAATCGAGTTCGGGAGATTTCCGCCAGTATTACGACGGAACCTGGAC
>CAZUBQ010000005.1:5818-58781 GCA_964618995.1 uncultured Candidatus Poseidoniales archaeon
TGCTGGACAGCGGCCACATCGAACAGCACGTCATCGACGGATTCGAGACGGAAGCGGCTGAGCGTGGCAAGGCTGGATTCGGGTTCGCCTATGTGATGGACAACCTGAAAGAAGAGCGTGATCGCGGTATCACGATTGATGTCGCACACAAGGAGTTCTTCACACCGAACTACTACTGGACGGTCATCGACGCGCCCGGTCACCGGGATTTCGTCAAGAACATGATCACCGGGACCAGTCAGGCTGACGCCGCAGTGCTGTGCGTTGCAGCCAACGATTCCGTGCAACCGCAGACCAAGGAGCACACCTTCCTCGCACGCGTGCTGGGAGTCAAGGAGCTCATCATCAACGTCAACAAGATGGACATCCCCGGTGTCGACTGGAGCCAGGATCGCTTCAACGAAGTCGTCCAGAACACCAGCGACCTACTCAGGATGGCTGGCTTCAACCCTGACGATTGCTCGTTCATCCCGTGCAGTGCGCTCGAAGGTGGCAACGTGTTCAACAAGAGTGAAGCCTCAAGTTGGTACGACGGTCCAACCCTGTTCGAGGCAATCGACGCCGTCGAGATGCCCGACAAGCCTGTCGACAAGCCCCTGCGCCTGCCGATTCAGGATGTCTACAAGATCAGCGGGATTGGCACTGTTCCGGTCGGCAAGGTCGAGACAGGTGTGCTGAACTCCGGTAAGACGGTCACGTTCAACCCCAGTCAGAAGAGCGCCGAAATCAAGAGCATCGAGATGCACCACACCATCGTCGACAGGGCCGAGCCCGGTGACAACGTCGGATTCAACGTTCGTGGCCTTGCCGCCAACGAGATTCGCCGTGGCGATGTTTGCGGTTACACCGACAACGAGCCTACCTTCGTGCGCCACGACGAGACCTTCGTCGGACAGATTCAGTTGATGGATATCCCCAAGGCGATTGGCGCTGGTTACACCCCGGTGTTCCACGCTCACACCTCTCAGGTGGCGGTTCGCTTCGTCGAGTTGCTTGAGAAGACCAGTAAGGGCGAGAAGACCGCCAACCCGGACTTCCTCACCACTGGTGATGCTGCACTGGTTCGCTTCCAGCCGACCAAGCCAATGGCAATCGAAGAAGTGGGTAACTTCCCTGAATTGTCCCGCTTCGCTATCCGCGATATGGGCAAGACCGTCGCTGCCGGCGTCTGCATGAAGATCGAGAAGAAGTGAGTCTCGAACACGTGGAATATTGGATGAGGTGGACACATGTCCATCACCTCCATCAAACTCACCGGCTTGAACCACGAGCACGTTGATCAGGTCTGCCAAGGCATCAAGCAGATTTCGCAGTCCACCGGCGTCGCGTTGCGAGGACCGATACCGCTGCCAACGCGCCGCCTGGTCGTCCCATGCCGCAAGTCGCCTGATGGAGAAGGCAGTGAGACATGGGACCACTGGGAGATGCGCGTGCACAAGCGTCTCATCGAGTTGGAAATCAACTCGACGAAGGACGAAGCGGTGCTGGCGCGAGTGGTGCGCACACTCGACATCCCGGACACTGTGACAATCGAAATCACGCTGCGTAGCGCTACCTGAAATCTCTACAGAGAAGCGTCTTCGGCGAGACCGGCAGTAATCAGTCCCTCAGCCATCGTGGCGTCGCAGAATTCGATGTCTCCCTGCATCAATTCGAGTTCGTTGCCCTCAGCATCGAGAATCGGTTCTGGCAGGTCGGTCAGCATGCGTATTCTCAGCATCCCGACTGAGTTCATCTCCTCTTGACTCTCCTCAGCATCATTCTCAGTGGAAACGGATGCGTCCTCATCGTCTGGCTGCTGCTCGAACTTGGCGGCGTCGATGTGTACCTTAGCGGGCCATCCGTCACTCGTCCTAGCGATGCGCTCCTCCTCGTCCTCGTCCGGGTCGATGAACGGCTCCGGCTCCATGTCCGGTGGTGCGAACTCAGGTGCCCCCTCCCCGGTCAAACCCCCTTCGTCTTCGATGAATTCGTCGAGTTGGGTGGACCCCGGCTCTAGAGTAATCGTCGGCATGTTGTCGGCGACCATCCCTTGTTGCAGAACCGACCATGATACCTGATGTTTGTAGCGCTCGATCAGTTCTCGGAGCCCATCGTGGAATGCTCGCTCGCTGCTAGCGTGCCGCGTCCAGTCGAGCGGGGACAGCACTGCACGTGGTTCTGCCGCCGCATCTCCGAACTGGGCGGCGGCAAGGTTGCTTGCAGAAGCATGACGAACGAACGCGGTAAGCCTATGCTGGGTGAGATCCGAGACTGCCCGGCGCAGGTTGGCTTGGCGCCGTGACAGGTTCTGGGCCCGAACGCTCCACCCTTCGGTGCGTCCGAGTTCGGTCAGTTCCACCTCGATGTGCTGCAGCACCAGGGAGACCTGTTCCCAGAAGTCGGGCCGTGGCAACTCTACCGGATGGTTGCGTTTGGCTTGTTGCCGAACCAGCGCGAACAACTGGCTCTCAATCGCCTGCAGATGAGCAGCCGACAGCGATTCCTCCTGTTGATTCAAGCGCATCCCCTCGTGATTCCTCCATCCCTGTCTGTCGACATCCTATCAATGCTTCAGCATCGCACACGCCGAGGCACCTCGACGCGAACCTGCTCGGGATGGATTCAAACGATGTTTGTCTGCTCACGATGTTGCCGAGGCTGAGCCATGTCGCGTCAACGTCGTTCCGCACTCCCGCTTCTCCTCGTAGCGCTCATGCTGTTCTCGTCTGCGCTGCCGCTCGCCGGCGCCGCTCTCAGCAACTGGTCTGGCCCATCCGTAGTGCAGGTACCCACGCCCAACGGAGGGACCATTTTGGTGGACGGTTTCGAGCTCCCTCGCAACGACACGGTGCTCGACGCTTGGCTGGAGGTCAGCGAAGATGGGATGCGCGACATCGGGACTGGAATCGAGTGGGTGGCAGACAAGCCAGGCGGACTGAACTTCAGTTTTGGACAGACGATCAACACGACTACCCACCATTTCGGTCGCGAGTTGAGTCTCGAAGCAAACCACTCGGTCGGTCGCATCGACGACTTTGAGACCCTTCAACGTGAACTGGTGGGGTGGAACATCAGTGGGACCTCTGGCGTATGGGAGGTGCACGACATGCTCGGCATCCCCGGAGTGGTGAACGGCACCGGGCGGGAGTCGAGCGGGGGGCTGATTCCTATTGGCGCAGCACACGGTCGCTATGTCGCTGCCACTCGAGCCGCCAGCGCGCTTCCTAACGGTGTGCACGCATGGCTGGAGAGCCCCGACTTCCCGGTTCCCAGCGTCATCAACGAACTGAACCTCACCTTCCGCCACTGGGAACATATGTACACCCCGTACGCGTCCAACGGCTCTGCCGATGGAGCGTGGGTCGAGATGTCCACTGACCAGGGCCAGACCTGGCGCTATATCGTGCCCGATGACGGCTACAACAACGTCGTCGATGTGAGCGCTCCTGCCCCTCTAGGTGCTGGAGGACCGGGGTTCAGGGTATGGGCTTCAACTGATGCAACCCGCTGGACGACGGCCAACTTCAACCTCGACAGCCTGCAGGGTATCGCCAACGCCAGTTCACTGCGCTTCCGCTTCGTTGTCTGGACTGATATCAACAGTACCGTACAGCGACCAGGATGGTTCGTCGATCATGTCAACCTGACAAACCGTGGAGCCGACCTAGGAACCTGGTTCCATGGCAACCTAACCGACGAGTACGCGCAGGGAGCCAATGCCTCGCTGATGTTCACTGTCAATCTCTCCAATGCCAGTGGACCGATAATGCTCAACTACGCTGTCGACTTCGACCTTGAGGGGAACACCTTCGACAATTACTTCGTCGAGTACCTTTCACCCTTGGGAACTTGGACCGGCATCACCCAACCCGGCGGGATACCCGGCTCGGGGATGCTCATCGGTGGGCAGGTCTACATCGATGATTCACGCGGCTGGAAGCGCGTTGGCCATCCACTTCCACAGTCACTCTCAGGTAACAGTTCGGTCTTCCTACGCTTCCGCGTTTTCACGGACAGTTTCCCCGGTTCTGGCTACGGCGGCACCACCATCGATCCTCCTGAAGGCGTGTTCATCGACGACCTCGAGATTGTCTCGGGCACTGGCGCCAATCAACGCACTCACCTCTACTACAATTTCACTAATGCCTCGCAGGGCAACCCTGTGCACGCAGGTATCGGTGTCGCGGTCGACGAGTGGCAGCACCACACGAACCTTGGCGTGGACGGACCATCCTATGCCTGGGACTCGTTCGAGGACGCTCCGTTAGCGCCCCCTGGATGGACCATAGATACTGTGCGTGGTCTCGGCTGGTCGTTTCAGGACTGGCTTGCGAACGCGACCTATGGGCCTGACCAGCCGGCTTCGGGAACAAAGATCGCTGGCATTGGCCATAGTACGCAGTACCAGCCTGACACCTGGACCCATCTCACATCCCCACCGCTACTCATCCCGGCAGCCAGCCACGCGCGCATCTCGTTCAAATCGTTCATCTGCGCCGAGACCGGATGGGACGGCGGCATCCTGTCAGTCTCCACGGACGGTCGGATCTGGACACCGTACGCTCAGCAGACATACGACTTCTACGACACATTGCAACAACTCAACGGACAGAGCGAGATCTACAACCTGTGGGCCTTCGACGGGAACAACGTCAAGCCTACCTGCGATGGTCAGCGCGGCTCCGCTAACGTGAACAAGTCGTGGGTGACCAAAGAGGTGGACGTGAGCCAGTACGGTGGGCAGAACATCCAGTTGCGCTTCTCATTCTTCACCGACACCTACGTCGAATCGGATGGCTGGTATCTCGACGATGTCGGCATCTACGTCGATTGGTTCAAGACCGAGGGGACCTGGCTCTCCGACCTCATCGACGTCAACAGGGGTGGACTGGGCAGTCTGGACATCCAGGCCATCGTCCCTGAAGGCACCTACGTCTACGGCCAGCTGGTCAATGACAGCGGCGCACAGATCTACGCCAACGGAACCTTTCCTCTGACTCCATTGCCGGGTTCACATCCGGATCAGGTCCGCGTCAAGCTGGTGATTGGAACCACCAACCCGGAGCAAACCCCGAGGGTGCAGGAACTTCGCATCGGAGGAGTACGTCATTTCGACGCCCATGACACCACCAACGGCTGGCAGTTGTCAGGAGGCCTGATCGCCAATCGAACATCTGGGAGAGTGACCAATGTCGGCATTGTCACCGAGTCGATCACCGGCCCGCTGGTCTACGCCAACGCGCCCATGCGCTCGTTCGATATCACCGGTGTCGGAGCGGGTGTGCTCATCACGCTCACCAATGAACGCGGTATCTCCTTCCATCACAGTGCGCTCTACAACCAGTCTGTGCAGAGATTGAATCCGCTGGTTGCTTACAATGTAGACATATTTCTACAACCCGGAGGTTGGCTGGAAAGTCTTCGAGTGGACGGGCGCATGCTCGAGCCGGCGCTCAACGTCACCGTCGACGTCGGCGACGATGGCACACCTGACTGGGAGTTCCGCGGCACCCAAGGGCGGAATCAACTGGGATGGCAGGACGGGTTTCGTGCGTGGCAGTCGAATGTACCTGATCCGCTACGAGGCTGGCAGTACAATGACGTGGGTGGGCCAGTCACGAATTATGTGCTGATTCCAGACAGGGCTTTCGTGACCGGCGGCTTGCTCGCCATCGAACTTTCACCATCCGACGGAGGCTCCGGTCTGGTCCGAAATCTCAGCGTCGCGGGTGTGAATCTCCTCTCCCAACGTAACCTCTCAGGCTCGGAATCCATTCTCATCCCGCTGGATGGCTACGCGTTGCAGTCGATGAACTCACTTCAGCCCAGTTGGACACCTATTCCCGTATCCTCTCGCAATTGGAGAGAGGTGCCGGTGACGGTCGATTTCGTTAACAATACGCCCCAGAATCACGCCCTCCGCCTCAGCCTGCTCGGATTAAGTTACGAACTCACCGAGAATGTGACCGGGCTTGGACCGGTGGTGCGGGCGGCGGTGAACGCGAGCACGCCTGTAGAGGGAATGCACGATGTCCCGGTGTCGGTATCTGGGGATGCAGGCGGGGTCAAACTGTGGGGCGGTGTCATCCACAAGCCGCGACTTGTCGACAGTTACGTTTCCGTTCCCGACATGCTGGTCCCCGGTCGTGATCTGGTCATCACCACTCGGCACACACATCTGTTCGGCGATGAGAACCTGAACCGTGTCGACCTGAACCTCACTACTCAGGATGGCACGCGCGTCACCTTCAACGTCACCGATCTCTCCACGGGGGGAACCTTTGGACAGATAGGCGGAGGAGGCCGCATCGACCTAGATGCGAATTCCTCAGTGCAGGCGATAACTGACGGCTATGAGGTGGAATGGCGCTTCCAGACACACTGGAGATGGGGTGACGAGCCGACGCTCGACCTCTCTTTGCTGTCTCGTGACTTCGAAGGGGTGAGCATGAATCCCGAAGGTTGGCACATCGGTGGCGGCGCGATGGCGGTCGAGAACGATCTCGAGATAATCCTGTTCGAGGCACGCGACGAGCGCGGCCGACTGATCTCCGACACCAACAGCCCACGCTATCCCTACCAGATCGTATCGGGTTCTACTTTGGCTGTGTCGGGCGAGGTCAGGTTCGAAGCGTCCAACGGACTCACGCCTGCGCTCGACCAGTATGTCGTGGCCTTGGCGTTGGAGCAGGATGGCGTCGAGACGGCGCAACTCGCTGTCAGCGGTGCGGATGGTCTGTGGACTGCCGATGTGCAGTTGCCCTCGGGTTATGGAGAGGTGAACCTGCATGTCGTCATCCTGCGGGTAGGGCCGCTGGGCGTGTCGACATTGGGCGCTGACGATGTGACCACTGGGGTGGTTGCGATTAATCTCCAGCTCGATCCAGAGCCACCCACGCTTGGGAATCTGATGGCGCACACGCCAACTGGACTGCGACCGGTGGACGGCAACGTCTGGCCGCCCGAGCGCTTCCTGCCCACTTCAATCGAGGTGTCCGACGCGCAGGGGCTGGGTGGTGAGGTGGTGCTGCGTGTCTGGCGCAGCGGTCTGGACGACGCCGACAGCGATGGCGAAGCGGACGAGAGCGAGTATCTGTCCCTTCGACAGACGCCTCCAATGCAGATGACGGGAACCGTGAGAATGGACTTCCCAGTCATCGATCTGTTCGGTAACGGAGAAGACGCCCCTGTGTCATTCTACGTCACAGGCGAGGACTTCGCTGGCAACCAGCTTCTAGACGGCGGTGGTCCCGGACTCGAGGCGGATCTCGCTACGCTGGTAACACAGGCGAACCAGCCGACGGTAATCTCGCTTCCATCACTGGCCTTGGATCGCTTCGAGGAAGAGTCTCTGCTCGTCGGCATCGACCACAGGTTCGAGTTCAAGTTGACCGATGGTAATGGGCTCCTTTCGCTTGACAACATAACCCTGCATCTCGCCAGCGGCACAGGGGATGAGGGGACTCTCTACCTCGACCCGCTGCTCGGAACTCTCACTACCACCCAAGGGAGCGGAGTCGAGCCGGTCGCTGCACACCTGCTGGACCTCGGTGAAGACGCCTGGCACATCCAGATCGACTTCCGCCTGCGCATTGATTCACCCGAGGTGTGGCGCCAAGCCGCGCAGCACCCATCGTTGGTGATCATGGAGAATGGACAAACCCTCGAACTCGGCAGCACCGATCTCTCTCATCTTGGATGGGTCGCTGATGCCAATGTGTCACTCGAATTCATGAACGTCACAGATATGTCGCCGCCGACAAGCGCCGTTTGGAATGAAGCGATTCACCTGCAACTCGGTGACCGCATGTCGTTCTCCGGTACCGCTCTGCACCGCACTACGCAGGCGCCCGCGACTCTCGACCTTGATGATCCATTCGTGCGTTGCACCCTCGACGATGTGGAGCAGCGTCCGGTAGTATGGGATATACCGCTGTTATCCGGAAGCGAATTCTCTGACATCATAGAGTTCACCGTCTCTCGCTGGATCTCTCCGGAAGTGTCCCTTGATTGTCAACTATGGAACGGTGATTCTCCGCTCGTTGAGGTCAATCCGATATCTCTCCTGCTATTCCTCGATAGCGTCGCCCCAGTAATCGAATTCAACCCTACGAGCCTTGCGAGTGTTGAATCAGACCAACTCACCCGCCAACTGGTCAGCCTTACGGTCCACGATGAAGGTGGAATGGGCAATGATTCGCTCATGATCCACTGGTCATTCCGACGCCATGGTGTGGAATTGCTAGGTATGCACGGTGAATCGGAACTGCCCTTGGCCACATGGTCGGGCACGCAATGGAACTACGTATCCTACCTTGAATTCGACATCGACGCCACACGCCTCACCACTGGGGACCAACTGGTTGTCTGGATTATCGGTAGCGATCTGGCCGGTCATGCGTTGACCGGTCCAGGAAGCGAGGCCGACCCTCGCTCGCCGGAGTTGCGCGTGATATACTTCCATCCGGTGCTCTCCGATGTCAGCAGCACGCCGGAACACCCGTTGCTCGGGGACCATCTGCTGATTGAGGCCCGCCTGACAAACCATGGCAACAACAGAGGTGAAGTGGAGGTGGCGCTGTGGGCGCTGTCAGACGGGAACAGGCGCGAGGTGATGGATGAGCAGCAACTCGAACTGCTGCCACAGCAGTCCCTTTTGGTGAAGTTCTCCGCTGAAGCGTGGAAACTCGGGGATCTGCAACTCTATCTGGTGCTCGATGGCGATGATTCCAATCTCACCACTGTCCCAGTGGGCGAGGTGCGCGACGCGAAGGGAACTGACACTCTGCTCAAATCACTCGCTTCAGGTGAACTTTCTACGGTCGGCTTGGCTGTGCTGCTGTTCGTCATCGTGCTGTTCGGCTCAGTGGTGATGTTCAGGCGCCCTGACGACCTCGTGGATGATATGCTCGAAGAGGATGATCCTCCTCCACCACCTTGGCAGCCTGACAAGTGGCCCAGGGGTGCAGGACCGCCACCCGAGGTGGTCACCGAATCATCGCTAGGTGAACCCTCTCGTCATGAGGAAGAATGACAACCGCGACCGCGGTGCGAGCGCCGTCGCAGGGATTCCCGAGTGGTCAAAGGGGGCGGGCTCAAGATCCGCTGCTTAGTGCTTCGCAGGTTCGAATCCTGTTCCCTGCATCTGTGAGATTGCCGATTACTCTGTTGTCCAATGCTGGTCAACGCCATGGTATGTGTAATAGTCATGTTCAAACCAATCAGTAACCGAGACAGGGGCGATGAGCGTCGCAGGTGACGAAACGGAGCCGTGGCTCTACCTCGACGATCCAGATCCAGATCCTGTGCCAGAAACTACGGTCGAAGAGGACCCTGCCTCAGATGATGTTCACAAAGAGGAGGAAGCAGCAGCACCCATCGAATCCACGGATGGGGAAGAGTCTGCAGAGGTCGAAGAAGATGTGGCTGCGGAACTCGTGGCCGACGGTGTTCACTCATTCGGATGGCTTCTGAAGGGAATGGACTGTCCCGATTGCGCAATGAAGGCTGTACGGGCTGTCAATCGCCAAGCAGGTGTCGCAGATTGCCAGATCAGTTCAACTGACGGCTGGGTGAAGGTCGATCTCGACCTTGGTGCAGCCAATCTCTCACGAACTTCAGGCATCCTCTCAAGCCTTGGTCACGATCCAGATGTCCCTTGGTATCAGCTGAAGGGTGTGTCGCAGATCAGTCTGCAGGACCGACATGGCGTCGAGCGGGGGGCTCTGAAGCGCCTTCTGCTGACAGCCCCTGGAGTGCTGCATGTGCGCTTCGAGGGTGAGCGCCTGCTGCTTCAGCATGCTGAGTTGTCAGTCGATATGCACACTGAAATGAATCAGGCATTGGAGCGAATGACTGGCAGATCACCTGTACTGATAGAGATTCAACCTGACCGGCTGGAGAGCGATCAATTGCGACTTCTGGGTGCTGCAATCACGGTTCCGCTGTTGCTGATTGTGTTGTTCCTGCAGTTCAGCGGCGCCCCCGCTCTGCTGGTGTCCGCGGTCGGGATGATTGGAGTGGTGCTCGGTGGCTGGCGGATGTTCCTCGAAGCGGTTGCCAGCCTGCGTAACTTGGTACTTGGATTCCAGGTGCTGACGAGCCTCGCGGTAATCGGCGCAGCGGTGCTTGGACACTGGCCAGAGGCGCTGACCGTTGTGCTGCTTGAAGCGCTCAGCGGTCACCTCGAGTCATCCGCGCTCGTTCAAGCCCGCAGCGCGATGCAGGGTGGCCTCGACCGCCTGCCTCGACTTGCTCGAGTACTGCCATCACCGAAAGGGAAGAAATTGCCAATGACCTCCATTTCGTCTTCCCAGTCCAAGACCTCGCTGACAATGGCCGCTCCCGCTGCAGCAACACCCGAATCGGACGAGGTCCCCATCGAACTTGTGCAGGTAGGAGATCTGGTCGAGGTGCGCAGTGGTGAACTGGTGCCTGTAGATGGTGAAATAGTCGAAGGAATCGGTAGTCTTGATCGCGCTCCGTTGACTGGTGAGAGCGTCCCAGTGCGTGTAGTTGTAGGCGACGAGATTGAGGCGGGACTCGTACTCAGGCGCGGTCCTATTTTGATGCGCACCACCGCTGTTGGTGACCAAACCCGACTGTCTGGGTTGATTGACAAGGTGCATACCTATCGCGACGTTACCCCAAGACTCCAAGGCGCCGTCGAGCTGTTCACGCTTGTGTGGGTGCCCATGGTACTCGTTGGTGGAGCACTCGCCGCTCTGTTCATGGGCAACGTGATGGTGATGCTGCTGCTTTGGGTTGTAGCCTGTCCATGCGCGCTGCTGCTCGCCGCCCCGGTTCCACACGCGATGGCGCTCACAAATGCCGCGCACAACGGGCTGGTGGCGCGCGGCGGAGACGTACTCGAGCGGGTCGCTCGCATCGACTTGGCTTTGCTTGACAAGACAGGCACTCTGACTCGCGGCGAGCCCAAACTCGTCGAGGTCGTTTCCGGCCCTGGTCAGCGGCGTGAGCGCATCCTGCGCCTAGCAGCGGGCATCGAGGAGCGAAGCAACCACGCCTATGCCGCCACTGTACGCCAACGGGCGGTGGAAGAGTCGTTGAAACCGATGAAGGTGACAGGGATAACTGACGAGGAAGCGGGTGTCAGCGGACGGTTGAAAGCGAAGCAGGTTCGCTTCGGCCGCGATGACTGGATCGCCTCTTTGGGTATCGAGGTTCCAGAGTCCTTGCAGGCGTCCGCGTTGGAGGCGCGCGTCGCCGGACGGGGATTGTCTCTGCTCTCTGAGGACAATACAGCAATCGCGCTGTTCATCTTCGAGCATGATGACATACGCGCTGGTGCCGATGAGATGATTACAGAACTCAAGCGGCAGGGAATAGCTGTCGAACTGTTGTCCGGAGATTCACAGTCTGCTGTCGAGGCACTGGGAGAACGGCTTGGGATAGAGGCAGACTCCTGCCGCGGCGAGATTTCCCCTGAAGGAAAAGCGATTTGGGTACAGCGGCGCAGCCACGCTCGTCGCACGTTGATGGCGGGCGACGGCTTCAACGACGCCGCTGCGCTCGCCGCCGCGGATGTCGGTGTGGCCGTGGGCAGCGGTGAGCAGGTCAATCTGGATGCTGCTGATGTGCTCATTCCCAGCGAAGATCCGAGGCAGTTGTCCAGTCTCATTCGTCTCTCTCGGCGCACACGCATAATCGTGCTTGCGAACATCCTGTTGTCCTTCCTCGTTACTGTGACATTGGTCGTCTCGGTGCTTTACGGATGGCACGCGAGCCTCGCGCTGGGCGTGTTCGTCCACGAGGCGAGTGCCCTGCTGGTACTGCTCAACGGCATCTGGCTTGCCGACGCCGGCATGAGCCGACTTGGGCTGCTGGGTGGACTGTTCGTCAGCCTCTGGAACGATGCGCGCGAGGCGTTCGAAAAACTCTGGCAGCAGAGGCCCGCTTCTATCCGTTGATGGATGCTGCTTGCGCGCTCGTCTTATAGCGGAGGGCGAGTGATTGCTCCTCGGAGGCAAGGACGGATGAGCAAGGTACGCGGCGACCCCCTCCGTGTGGCACTCGCTCACCCCACTCGTGAAGCATTGGTGTCCGCACTGAATGGTGCCGCTGAGATGTCGACTGTGCAACTACAGGAATCCACAGGCGTGACTCGCTATCATCTGTATCACCACCTGCAGCAACTCGAGAAGGCCGGCGTCGTAGAGAACCACCGCAGCCAAGGCCGCGCTCGATGGTGGAGATTGACAGGACCTGTCGAGATATCCGGTGATGATGCCGCTGCCGCTCCCGCCGCTGATCTCTCAGTACTACCAGACGAGATTGCCGAACTCATCCGTGCAGGTGCAGACACACATTGGGTCGCAGTTCCTGGGTCGGCAAGAGATGCAATCGCAGCCAAGAAACTGGTCGAAGCTGCTGCTGCTGAATGGGGGTTGGACCTCGACCTGCCATTCACGTTCACTCCATCTGGTCTGTTGTTGATCGGGCAGCCACGTAAGAGGTCATGAGCAGGTCGGAAGTGTGTCAATGAGTGGTGGTGAAGGCCCTCATAAAGTGGAGTCGAGTATCGCTCCTCCGCTACTCAACTGCCCTCATTGTGATGGAATGCTGCCGCTAGGCCTAGGCGAGATCGACTGCATTCTGTGTGGCTCGAAGGTTCGAGTCGACCATGCTGCCACCCTTCGCCAGTGGCGAGAGGAGAAACTCGCTTGTCCCTCTTGTTCGAAGGTGCTCGTTGCCGGCGTTGAGGAGCGCCCGGCGCGCATTCGCTGCAGCTCTTGTGACAACGAGATCAACATCACTGCGAAGGCCGTCAAGGTCGAACTGGATTGCCCGGCATGTGAGCGCAGGCTTCGCATCCAACCCCGGCCTGGAAGCAGGGAGTTGACCTGCCCAGCATGTGAGGAGGAGTTTCGTGTCACCTTCTGAGGTGGGATGGCGCGTTCAACTCATGCTGGTACACCACAGAGGGTCGCATAGTCGCATAATCAGCGAGGTCAGCACCTGCTTATCTTATATGAGAAGAATCGACCACTGCTCAACTAGAGAGGTAGAAGCCTCTCAGGGGATGGGACCCTGACAGAAACAGATTCACTTGCCGATATTCGCGCCCGACTCACCCGCCCCGGTGCCCCATCATCATCCGAATCAGTCCGAATTCAGTCGAATCTCCGCGGCGAGGAGGACGTGCGTTCGCTACTCGGAAGGGAACGTCGGCTGAGGGTCAAGGATCAGGCAGAGCGACTCTCCGGCGCCAAAGGAGCGTTGACCCGGGCTCTGCAGATGGAACATGACGAGACGCTCAGCCAACTTGAATCTGATATGCGCAGCGAGATGGAGTCGGAACTGTCCCAGTTGGAGGCAGTCGCGCTCGCACGCGAGGAGGAAATCCTGCGCGACGAACTGGAGATGCGGCTCGAGCGGGAGGAATCGAGTCTTCAAGAGCAACTCACCGTCGAGCGCGAACGCCGACTGCAGACTCGCCGCCAGCAGTTGGTCGAGCAGCTTTCCGAAGAGATGGATGATGAGTTCCAGCGTCGCCGTGCGTTCCTCTCGGAGCGGATGGAGATTGAGGCCAATCAGAAGATGCAAAGTCAGATCACTGAGTTGGAAGAATCCCTCAAGCAGGAGATGGAGGAGCAACTTTCCTCAGAGGAGAAATTGCAGACGCAACGAATCAAGGATGAACAGACATCCCGGTTGGCGGAGCGGGAGACACAACTCAGAGATGGGATCCGCCGACGGCTGGAGCAGCAACTGCGTAGCCGACTGCGTTCACAAGAAACACATCTGCGCGGTGAGTACGAACACCGCGCCCAGCGTATGGAGGAGGAGATTGCCAAGGATCTCCAGGATGAACTTGAATCACGCCTCACCTCAGAGACGGAACAACTCGAATCGAGGATGCAGCAGGATCTGGAACTCGCCATCGCTCGCAAGCGCGACGAGGTTCGCGGTGCGATCATGCGCGCGTTGGAGAAGGACTACGCCGACAGGTTGGCCGAGCGCAAGCAGCGTCTACGCCAGCGATATGATCTCACATTCACACATTCGGTCGACGAGATTGAACACGATTTGTCGCTTGAAATCGATGAGGAACTCCAGCGCCGGATAGAGGACGAGTTCGAAGCCTACAAGCGTGCCCGTGAGGCAGAGATCAGCAGCCGACTGTCTCTGTTCCGTCACGACCGTGAACTCGAACTGCGTACTCAGTTGGAGTCGTCGTTCGAGGCGCGCAAGCAGGAGTGGATTGACCAGCTGGAACATGAGTTCCGCACTAAAGAGTCTGCAGTCCAGCGGCAGGTGATGGCCGAGATAGATGCTCGCGTGCGCAACGAGAAGATATCTCAGGAGACCTCGCTCGACCTTCTCAAGGAAGAGACATCCATGGAATTGGAGGTTGAGATGGAGGCCCGGCTGAATCAGTTCCGCGATCGCAAGGAGGGTGAGGTCACCGATCAGCTGGACCGACAACTCGCCAAGCGTGAGGAAATAATGCGCAACAAGGCGCTGATCGAGGTCCGCCGCCGAGAGTCCGAGATACGAGCAGAGATCGAGGCGCAGTTGGCGGTCAAGCGGGCAGAGATTCGTGAAAGATTGGCGACTCTAGAGACCCGTGCCGAGGAATTCCGTCAGACAGCCGAGACCAAGATTCGTTCTCAACTCGAGGTAGGCCTCGTCTCCGACGAGGACATAGAGGAACAGGAACGCCTCAAGCAGGTTGAGGAGGAAGTCGATGAACTCGAAAAGGGAGACTCAGTGCTCTCGAGGCGAGAACGTTGGATGGGTGCCCTAGGAGGTGCCCGCGCCCAGATGCCGAGAACGGCTGCTGGTGCTGAGAGCCCGACTAGACTTGGCCAGCCGACAGCGACCAGGCTTGGCCAGACACCTGATCCGGATTCTCCCGATGCTCCATCCCTTTCAGGGGGTTCACTCGCCCCAGTGCGTCCGCCTATCGGACAGAGGCCACAGCCGATTGCAACCGATGACCCGACCCGAATGGGTCCACTCGCTCCAGTGCGCGCTCCAATAGAGCCGCAGACTCCAGCAGCCCAGCCGCTGAAGAGCGCGCTTCCACCATCAGTTACGGTACCTGAAGCCAAGCCACCAGAATCGGATGCAGAACCAGATGTTGAGATTGCGCCAGCACCCGAGCCTGTTGTTACTCAGGCAGAGGAATCGTCGACGACCACTTTGAGGGAACTCGCTGGAGACTTTGAGGAATCAGAACGAGAGGAACCGAAGCCCGAACGGACTGGATTCAGAATCGAACGGGAGACTGAACCTCAATCGGATGTCGAACTGACCGCCCGTGGTCCTCCGGGAGGTGGACGACTGGTCCGTGATGGGCCTCGCCCGGCCGTGGGAGGACCTCCAGTGACTGGCCCACCCGTGGATGAACCGGAACCGGAGTTCCAACCGTCCGCGATCATCCAACCTGTTCGCCGCCCGATCCTCAAGCCTCGAGTGGACGACGATGAGGATGACGAGTCCGGCGCGGCGGTGCTGCGCCCGACAACCCGACGGGTACTCCAACCGTCCTCTGAGACGGCCACACTGACTCCCAAGCGTGTGCTCGAACCTGTCGAAGAAGACGAATCCGACGAAGAATCAGACTGATGGTTCAGCAGAATTCTCACCTGTTGTAGTCCGGAACGAGCGAGCGGGGCATTCATACCGTCTGCAGATGTCAGCATCTCCATGCGCAGAGCCGTGGTGCTGACCACTTTCCTTCTGTTGGCACTTGCCTTGCCTATCGCATATGCCCCAACAGCCTCAGCCACCAATCTGGCCAACGCTGGATACATCGCAAACTTTGAGGGTAACGCCGTCGGATGGTGGCATACCAATGACGGTGAGACGATAGTCGTCAATGATTCGGGGGGAATCAGCGCCTTCTACTGGTCAGGTAATCAGGTCATCAACACCTGGGAAGAGACCATCGACAACGTGACTGTGAACTGCGGCGCCTACGATGCAACACAGAATCGGCTGGCCTTGTGTACCGACAGCGGAGTCGAAGTTTACTCCTCTGACCTTGAGACACACCTCTACACGATATCGACCACCGAACCGGTGGACGCTGTCTCTTGGGATGGCGATGGTGATCTGTGGGTGGGACTGCGTACCTCTCGCAGGGCGATGGAATACACCGACATCATGTTCACTGGAATACAGACGGTCCCGCACACCGTCGGCCTCTCCGCGGTGCTCGGGATGCCAAACGGCTCTGTGGTGACCGCCGGACGCGACTTGGTGGTCCGCGTGCATAACGAGTGGGGCGTGCCATATGAGAACCAGACGCTAATGGACATCGGCTCGGCAGTCTCTGGATTGCACCTACTCGATAGTGGGAACACGATGCTGGTCGCTTCCGAGGGAGGCCAGTTCCTCACCTATACCCTCAACGGCACGCTCTGGGAGCTCGAGGAGGACATCACCCTGAGCCCGGGGGGAGTAATCCGTACTGTAGTAGACATGGCTGATGGACGACTGGCCATGGGAACCCACAACGGATACCTGCATCTGCTCAACTCTTCCGACCGCCCCAGCGAACTCGCGGTCTTCTCCAACCTAGGAAACGTAGTCGGGGTACAGAAGGGCGAGGGGTCATCTTTCCGCGTGCTGATAGCCGGCACGAGCGAGTCAAACGTCGTACTGTTCGATCTCGACAGCGACAGTGACGGACATGTCGACACAGTTGATGACTTCCCCAGCGATGCAACTCAGCACTCCGATTCTGACGGTGATGGCTACGGAGACGACCCGCAGGGAAACAACTCAGACGCATATCCTTTCGACGCCACACAGTGGTCTGACCGTGATGGTGATGGCTACGGTGACAACGCAGATGGTACCAACGGTGACGAGTTCCCCGACAACCCTGACCAGCACGTGGACACTGATGGAGATGGCTACGGCGACAACTCGCTCGGTCAGGATGGAGATAGATATCCCAACGATTCGACGCAGTGGAGGGACAGTGATGGTGATGGCTACGGTGACGAGCAGGGAGGTAATTCTCCCGACGGTTGCCCCGATTTGGCTGGTAATTCATATGCCGATCGGGTCGGGTGCCCGGATTCCGATGGCGACGGCTTCAGCAATCCCCTCGAGGGAGATTCGACCTGCTCCGCTGCCAACCCCGATGGAGCTGATGCGTTCAAATTGGACCCAACGCAGTGGTGCGACAACGATGAGGACGGCCATGGGGACAACACGACTGGTGACAAACCGGACTTCTGTCCCAGTGAATGGGGCAACAGTACACGAGCGGTGGTCTATGATTCGGTGTTGCAGAAGTACGGCACGGTACAGCGCTATGGTTGTCCCGACAACGACGGCGACGGATACGAAGACAGCAGCGAGAGTCGCGAGCCTACCGACTTGACCACCAACAAGAGTGAGTGGGTCGACAGCGACAGAGATGGTTGGGGGGACAATGCAGACTGGGACGACCTAGACCCGACCGTACGCACGCAGATGGAATACTGTCTGAAGCACCCGACGGAGTACTTCGCCTGCGATGGCCTCGACGTGCCGAACAATCAGACAAGCGACGAGTCAGAACCTGAGGGGGAGATTGATGTCGGGGCGAAGCGGATGCAGTTGATGAAGCAGTTCCTAATCTATGGTGGTGGCGCTGGTGCCGCCATCATCGCCATCATCCTGATTGTCTGGGGTCTTGTCTCAGTGGTGCGCTCCGCCGCTTCCAAGCGGCGCCCCGACGCACAGTACGACCATCAGGACGCCACCAAGGAACTCGAGGCTTCAGAGGAAGGAAGCGGGTACGAGACGCGCGGGGGCATCATAGAGGACAAGGCGTGGGATGACGAACCGCTCGGTAGCGGAATCTCACAGGATGTTCCGTCTGCCGCTCCTGAAGCGGACGCATTCAAGGACGAGGGGGATGAGGATGAGGATGTTCCAGATTCCTCCCCGAGTGAATCGGCCGATGAGCCTGAGGATGAATCCGAGCCGTCACCCGCTCCTGAACAGGAGCCTGATGGGGAAGCGATGACCGAACTGCCGTCTGGTGCTCCGGAACTTCCCGAGGGAGGGCTGCCATCAGGATGGACGATGGAGCAGTGGGCGTACTATGGCCACCAGTGGTTGTCGTCGCAAGACGAGCAGTAGGCTCACCCTAGCGACGCCAGTCAGAGCATATCGCGCCATCGTACTGGATTCTCAGTGGAACACCACTGGCAGCCGAGCGCGGAACTCGCCGAGTTCAGCACCGCTGATACCGCCGCCGTCATCGCCCTTGAGGCCGGTGGCCAGCATCCAGAGGAGTGTGTTCCACGTGCCGCTGGTCGCGTGCAGTTCGATATGGTTGCATGCGGACAACTGGAGCAGGGTACTCTCATCGCTGTCCTCGTCGAACAGTCCGTTCACCAGAGTCTTCGCTTCGACCCAGTATGCAGGAGCCTGACCCTTCATGCGCATCACTCCTCGTACGGAGAGAGTCCTAGTCGAGTTACCAGGCTGGCGACATCGACGCCGTCCAGTTCATCTATTCGAGAGCGCAACCGATCGCCGTCAGCTTGGATATGATTCAGTCGGTGCACCTTGAGCATGTGCAGCAACAGTTCGTCGACGCTGCTGTAATTGCCTAACGCGCGCATTGAATTCAACTGTCTGCGCACCTCAAAACTCACACTCACCGAAGTCATGTCTGGGGATCCCATCTGTTCACCATAGGGCGGTTGTCAGCACCGGTTATAGAAGCGTGACGGTCTATTCTGGCCCCAACCGCCCGCTTCCAGCAGGAATCCGCTCCATTCGGGCTATAGATACCGCTCTCAAGGACACTTCAGTCTTCTGCCCTTATCTTGCTCAACTGTAGTTTGCTTTTTTCTGTCCTACCATGTTTCTTTCGTATTTTCCGTACTCGATTATGTACTTCTCGCCCAAGAGACCAGTAGGCATGGCTTCCTTTGTTGCGCTTGGTTGGGTTATCCAGCAAGGTGATTGGGGCGCCATCGCGAGGGGCTTCAGCCACACGCGTGCTGCGTGGAACCATGGTTTGAAACACTTGGTCTTCGAAGTACTTACGCACTTCATCGGCGACGAATTTACTCAATCCAGCCCTTGCATCATACATGGTAAGGGCAATCCCAAACAACTTCAGGTGCGGATTGATGCGGCGCTGGACCAGTTTGATCGAGTTCATCAGGCTGCTCATGCCCTCGAGAGCATAGTACTCGGTCTGCACCGGAATCAGAATCCAATTGGCCGCTGCCAGCGCGTTGATCGTCAGCAGCCCGAGACTCGGAGGCGTATCGATGATGATGTAGTCGAACTCGTCCATGGCAGAGGCGAGCCCTTCCTTGAGGCGGGTCTCTCGACCGATGCGGGTGGCTAGTTCGATTTCAGCCCCCGACAACAGGATGTTCGAGGGTAGCAGCCAGAGATTGTCAACCTTCAGCTTCTTGGGGCACTTCTTGTCCGGATACATGCTGGTCCAAGTCGCCCGGATCTGATCAGAGATGAACTCAGGATGACAGAGATACTCCTCGAGCACGGGCAGTTCCTCGCCCAAGTCATTCATCAGCAGGTCGTAGACCGTGCGATTGATCTTGCTCTTGTCGATGCCGAATGAGGTGGAGGCGTTCCCCTGCGGATCGAGATCGACCAGCAGCACCTTGCGCGGTGGGATGCCCATCTTGGGGTTGCCCTCGGAGAGAACGGTGGCGAGGTTGACAGCGGTGGTGGTCTTCGAGCATCCACCCTTCTGGTTGGTGCAGGCTATGACCATCTGATAGGGATTCATACGCTGACCTCACAAGCGACGCTGTTCGTCTCGCAACGTCCACGCTTCTTCAACCTTCATCACTCTCGCGATGCGATGTGTGCCACTGGGCGGCTCATCAAGCGGGTTGGATGACCGGCACAGGAACCTCGGAGAGGATCTTGCGGGTGATGTGCATGCCGGTGATGCCTCGAATCTTGGCTTCGGGCTTGAGTACGATTCTGTGGCTGATGATCTGCAGCGCGATTCCCTTGATGTCGTCGGGGATGACGTAGTCGCGACCATCGATGGCCGCCGCCGCCCTGGATGACTTGAACAGGTTCTGGCTACCACGCGGGCTGGAACCGCAGATGATGCGGTGGTCCTCACGGGTTCGCTGCACAATTTCGACGATGTAAGAGAGGATTGCCGGGTCGACGTGTACTGTCTCGAGCGCCTTCTGCATGGCGACTACCTTCTTCGGAGAGGTAATCTGAGCGACATCGTGGTCGTCTTTCCCTCGCAGTTTCCTGCGGGCGAGAATCGCCTTCTCCTCGGCACGGTCGGGGTAGCCCATTGACATCTTCATGAGGAAGCGGTCCATCTGAGCCTCGGGCAGCGGGTACGTTCCCTCCTGCTCAATCGGGTTCTGCGTCGCCAGCACTACGAAAGGCGCCGGCAACTTGTGCGTAATACCCTCAATCGTCACCTGCTTCTCTTCCATGGCCTCTAGCAGAGCAGCCTGGGTCTTGGGCGGTGCACGGTTAATCTCGTCTGCTAGCAGGATGTTGGAGAACAGTGGTCCTGGCCTGAGCTTGAACTCACCCGCTCGCTGGTCATACATGTAGGTCCCAGTGATGTCCGAGGGGAGCAGGTCTGGGGTGAATTGCACACGCTTGAACTTGCAGCCAAGCGCACGGGCGAAGGTGTTGGCGAGCAATGTCTTGGCGAGACCGGGGAAGTCCTCCAGCAGCATGTTTCCGTTGGACAGGACTCCGACGGTGACTCGGCGCAGGTTCTCGTTCTTGCCGATGATCACTTTGGCGACTTCGTTCATCAGACCATTCGAGATGGCGCTCACGGTGGCAATCAGGTCCCGCGTCCTGCTGTCACCACCGATAGCCGCTTGTGCCTCATATCCTGCTGCCATGAACATGCCTCCGGACGTTGAACGTAGCCATCGACCCTTAGGATTCCTACTTCAACGTTGGGGGTTGTTCCTTCAAGCGCACTTCGTGCGTCCTCTCTCATGAAACCACCTTACATGAGCTAAGTCGGTAGCGTAGAAAGGACACGCATGCATCTAATCAGCGACCCCAGAAATGGTCATCCTTGCGGTGCAGCGCAATCAGTTCGTCGAGTACCTCTAACTCGACATCGGTCAATCCCCCCTTTCTCTGTAGGGGGCGGACGTGCGAAGCGGGGATATCCACCAGCAGCACATCCTCCTCATCGAACTGCCTGCCCACAGTCACTCCGCTCACTGAGATTGCCACTTCATCGCCCTGAGAAGCCTCCTTGAGGGAGTGGTCACCGGTACGGATTGACTTCACCTGACCCAACCGTTGCCCGTCCTGATTCATCAGACGCTGACCGACATGGATGCGTCCGGCCAGCACCTTGATGCCGACCACAGCAGGATTGTTCCTGCGAAATGTGTGGTCTTTGAGCACGAGGATGCGACCAGGATGAACAAGTTGTTCGCGTTGTGCCTCTTTCAGTTCAGCTTCTCTGGTCTCCCGCCATTCCTCGTACTGCTCCAAGGTGTGGTAGATGATGTCAGATCCGATGTGCTTCACCTCGCACTCTGCGCCTGCCAAATCCGCCTCTATATCTGCGAGCACGGGCGTGCAGAACGTCAGAATGACCTGTTGCAATGGATCCGTCACCACCTCCGCTGCTCTGAGGTCTCTCTTGTTCACAGGACCTATGCCAGCGTGGCGCACGGGGATTCCCCGTTCACGCAACTCTGATGCCAACGCCTCAAGTCCACCGAGGGTGTCCGCCTTGATGACGACGCCTTCCTCATCGAGTTCAATCGAGATATCACACTCTGAGGAGACGGCGAAGAGCACATCGTCACGCGAGTCGTCTTTGGGCAGCGCGCGCAGGGTGGTGCCTGCAAGCACCCCGTCGAGGTCGGGAGCGCTGAGTTTCAGTCCTGCCGCTGCGTCGACCTCTTCGATGGCGTCCCAGCGGTCGCCAGCGTCGCGCATCTCGGACATACCGCGCGGGCTGAACATGCCACGGATGCGCGTGATTCTAGGCCCTTCAGTGGTGGCGAGCGCAATCTCGTCGCCTTTCCTGAGGGTTCCGCGATGCAGGATGATGTCCAGCGTCTTGCCGAGCCCCTGTTCCTCTTTCATCTCAAGAACGGTCGCCTCGGCCGATCCTTCGACGTCCGCGAGTTGTTCTGCCAGATAGCGTTCGGTCAAGCCGATGACCACTGCCAGCAGGTCTTGAATCCCCTCGCCTTCCTTGGCTGAGCAAGGCACGAGTGCCACACACTGAGTGAAATCTTCGATTTCGTCGTAGCGTTCGAGGTTGAATCCCTCTGAAGCGAACTCTCCGACCAGTTCGTAGAAACGTTGGTTGAACAGTGACTGCACCTCCTTGGTCTGGTGCCTGAGAGAATGGCCCATCGCTCGTCCTTCTTCGGCGTCCCAGCCATAGATACGATCGACCTTGTTAGCGGCTACCACGAACGGTGTGCGTGCTTGGCGCAGGATGCGCAGGGATTCGAGAGTTTGCGGTTGGCAACCCTCCATGATATCGACGACTAGAATGGCGATGTCCGCCAGAGATCCACCACGGGCGCGGAGTGTTGAGAATGAGTGGTGTCCAGGCGTGTCGATGAACAGCAGACCGGGTGAATCGAACCGCTTACCACCCATCAGAGGAGCGCACAGTTCGTTGAGCAGGTCCGCAGGAATCTCGGTAGCCCCGATGTGCTGCGTGATACCGCCTGCTTCGCGTGCCATCACAGATGCCTGCCGCTCAGCACCAAGAGAGCGGACGTGGTCGAGAAGGCTGGTCTTGCCATGGTCAACGTGACCTAGCACAGCAACAATCGGTTGTCGGCGATTGGTCATGCATGTCACCTGCCTCTCTGGAATTCAATGGAAACTGCTGCGTGCTCACTCGTAGACCCATTCCTCTGTGACACGTTCCCAATCGACATCGCCTTCAGGGAACCACAGCCCAAGTTCGAACTTCGCAGTCTCCTCCGCGTCGCTGCCGTGAACTAGGTTCTTGCCAATCTCCAGCGCGAAGTCCCCGCGAATGGTTCCTCCCGGTGCAGAACTGCCGTCGGTCGGGCCAATGACGTTACGGCAGACCGAAATGGCATCCGTGCCGCGCCATGCCATCGCCACCACCGGTCCGGAGGTGATGAACTCGATGAGTCCAGGGTAGAATGGACGTTCCTTGTGTACCTCGTAGTGGGCTGCCGCCAATTCCTCGCTCGGGATGAGTTGTCGCATGCCCACGAGGCGCAGCCCTTTGCGCTCAAAGCGGGAGATAATTTCCCCCACCAGTCCACGCTGGACACCGTCAGGCTTCACCATCACGAAGGACGTCTGCATGTTTCCCATCGGGGCGGCCGTGCGGCCCTTCTCGTTTAAGCGAACCGCTCGGGAAGATTATCCGCGCTGGATGCCGCCCTTTACGTAATGACGGGTCCACTTCACCTTGCGTGGATTGCGCTTGAGTTTCAGCATGTTCCTGCGCGCTTTGCTGTTCTTGAACCAAAGAACGGAACCGTCGCGGCGCACGAACATCGTGCCGGTCCCCGGCTCAATCTCCTCCCCGCTGAAGTCACACACACGGCGTTCTGGCATCGAGTTCACCTCGCGTTCAACTTGCGCGCCTCGCGCCCGGTGTCCCTGAGCATCAAGATGTCACCGACTCTAATCGGACCGACGACGTTGCGGGTGATGATACGGCCCACATCGCGCGGGTTGGGGGCATCGTTCACGCGGACCTTCACTTGGGTGGCCTCACCGGTCATGCCAGTGCGTCCAACCACTTCTACGACCTCTGCAGGCCAGCCTTCTTGAGCCATCATCTCACCTGGTTCAACTTCCGAGTTCGGCTGCTTGATCG
Organism: uncultured Candidatus Poseidoniales archaeon; assembly: GCA_964618995.1. Classification (GTDB taxonomy): domain Archaea; phylum Thermoplasmatota; class Poseidoniia; order Poseidoniales; family Thalassarchaeaceae; genus JAKUTA01. Next base: position 29,610 of record CAZUBQ010000005.1, read on the forward strand.
GCGATCTTCTTCAGTTCATCCTCAAGGGATTTGTCGACAGAAAGCACTGCGATGGCAGAGGTCTTGCGGTGAAGAGGGAGACCGGCGGCCTCGCCGAGGTACTCCTGACTGGCCACGTAGATGTACGGGATGCCGCGCTCCTTGCAAATCATCGGAATGGGAATCATCATCTCGCCTGGGTTGACGTCTTCGGCCATCACGACCAACTGGGCATCGCCGCGCTCACTGACCTTGATGACCTCGTTCATACCTTTCTTCACACGACCTTTGCCGTCGCGGCCGAGTTTCTTGACTAGGTCATAGACGCTCTCCTGCGTCTTCTCAGGGGTCTCAAAGTTAACGTGCACACTCATCGGAATCACTCCTCGTGTAGGGGGTAGGCCGGCCGAGGGCGTGACCCGTATAAATCCAACTGAAAACCACTCGGTCCTCGGTGGGGACCTTCAATCTGTTTTTCCGTCAGTTCACCAGCCCGCTTCGGTGTGCTGGAAGCCATCCGCGTCCAACTCCGTTGTTGTTGAGAGTTTAGTTTCACAGGCCATCCAGAAGTTCGCGAATTCCGCGGGCGAGCGCGGGGGCGGCGGAGACGTTTGAGCGCGGGTTAGGGAGCGAGTCGGTGGCGTGGACACCATCGACGTGGGCGTCGAGGCGGCTGAGAGCCCCCCCTGTGAACAGCCCGTGTGTGCAGGCGGCGTGAACTTGTGCTGCTCCCTGTCGACGAAGAGCGTCAGCTGCTTTGCAGATGGTGCCACCTGTACTGATCATGTCATCGACGATGGCAACCACTGATCCGTCAACATCGAGGTCCTTTGGAGTGTGTTCGATGGTGTGTGCGTCAATCCTCTTCTTTTCAAGATAGGAGAAATCACAGCCTATACGATTGGCTACCTCGGTCGCCCGCTCTATTGCACCCTTGTCCGGACTGAGCACGAAGTTCGGTGAGATTGATTGTTTCAGGTGTTCCGAGATCTCGGGCATGGCGCTGGTGAAGGATACGGGAACGTCGAGGTCCGAGAGCACAGCGGGAGCATGCAGGTCGAGCACGGCCATTCCATCGCAGCGGCGTGCGAGCAGACGGGCGATGAGCGACGCGGAGATGACTTCCCCCTGTTGGAAGCGCTTGTCCTGTCGTGAGTAGCCGAAATATGGGATAGCTAGGAAGACCCCTGGTCCGACCGCGTCCAAATTCTCCGGACTGGTGCCAGTGAGGTTGGTCAGGTCACCAGCACGCACGTCTTGGATTGCCTCGAGTAATAGCAGAGCCTCGACGATGCCGGAGTCGGGGAAAGTACTGGCGACTATCACAACCGGTTCTGAGCGTACCGCCTCCAGACTTTCGGCTGGCACGCGCACGTACCCTTCAGAGTCGGGGAAGCGACGAGCATCGAGTGGATGGTGCTCAGAGCCGAGTTCGGCAGCCAATGCGGAAGCCAACTGCTCTCCGTTGCTACCGGAGACGACAGGCATTGGCTCTCTCCTCAGTTGCGCCGAACCCCCTTCTCTTGAAGGGCTTTCCCTGCTCGAACAGTGTTAGTTGCAGCATGGTACGGCATGTGTACAACCCATTTCGAGGGAGTGGGCGAGGCCGGATTTGAACCGGCGACCTCCCGGTTATCAGCCGGGTGCTCCAACCAACCTAAGCTACCCGCCCGGAGCAGACGTCGCCACATTGGTCGGTGAAATAACGGTGCCGGTCAGGCCGTTCACACACTGTCATCGGAGTTCAACTTCAGATAACTCGGCAGCCCCATCAACTTCTCGAAAGTACGCGACAGCACTACCTCATCGAGCCGAGCGCGCGTGCGTGCCAGGAACGTGACGGGGACATTCACAAGATTAGCTGTGTCGTAGCGACGGCGTACGATGGAGCGCATCTTGACGACCACTCCGCGGTATGTTCTCTTGACTTTGACCAGACCAATGATGACCCCGATCTCCAAGCCTTGGCTGTCAAGTACCGCTCGATCGAGCAGTTCGTCCGGAGAGTAGAGTTGTTCGTCAATTCTCACGGTGTTCCTCCATCTCCTCTGTAGTTCTCGCATTGATTTCGACAACTTCACTGAGCCATCGTTCTGTATGCTGTGCAGCAGTTCCTTCGAGAGCGGCGCGAACTCGGCCGGCTTACGCATGAACTCCTCAGCCACGTCGGGCGCGACCTGTATCCGCATCGAGGAGACGCGCTCCTCGTTCGGGTGGTAACGCTCACCGACGATGGTGCCCACGTGCTTCTTCTGCACGAACACCTCTCTATCAACCAGTTCTCCAATCCTGAATCCATCATCTGTCATTTGTATCCCTCTTTGCTTCTTCATGCCGTGCATCCCATACTCGGTCACCATCCTACACTTTGGGTCGGTATATTAACTATATCCCGTTTGACGGATATCTTATTCAATTGAAAATAGCGGATAATCTACGATTTTTCAATTGCGTAGAGTGAATATTAGATGGCGTAATAGGTAAGAAGTACTCAATACAAACTGGCTTACAGTATGTCTGCTCAGTAGCATATTTCAACTATGATATGACATCATACTGCGTATGAAATCACAATTGGAATATCGGATAATGCCAGAGGTGATAGCAGGCATTGCTGATTGGTGAATATTCCCGTTTCGCGCGTCAGGCGGGGTCTTTCACTCCTTTCCCCCCGCTGCATGCCTTTTTCTGAGAGGGGTTGACGTACTGGGGGTGACCGAAATGGAACGTGATGTGCCTTGGGAGGATTTGGAATGGATGCAGAGCCGCGCGGCTAGGCCCTTGCGCCTGCTTGCAGAGTACATTGAACCGCGAGATCGACTAGAGAAAGAGGGCGTCAATGACACCATTGTCTTCTTCGGCTCAGCCAGATTGGAGGCAGACCACCCGGATGCCCTGGCTGCTCAGGAACTCGCAGGACGGTTGACAGCCTGGGCTACTACGAAACAGGAGGACGGCGGAGGCGCGCATCCGGACGGCACGCAGCGATTCCACGTGACCTCGGGGGGTGGCCCGGGGGTGATGGAGGCTGCGAACCGCGGCGCGAGGATGGCTGGTGGCAGGTCGGTCGGTTTGGGAATTGAACTACCAACAGAGGAGGGTCTGAATGAGGAGATATCTCCGGAGCTCGCAATCAACTTCCGCTACTTCGCCATGCGTAAGTTCTGGTTCGTCTACCTGGCGAAGGCGATCATCTGCTTTCCAGGAGGATATGGGACACTCGACGAATTGTTCGAGGTTCTCACATTGCTGCAGACTGGGAAGATTCAGAGACCGCTCCCGATATTCTTGTGGAATTCTAATTGGTGGAATCAAATTGTCAATTGGGAATTAATGCTCGATAATGGCACTATTTCAGCTGACGATGTCAACTTATTTCAGATCCATGACGACCTCGATGAGATGTTCACAGCGCTGACTACTCACCTGGGCGAACTACCCGACGAACATTCTTCTGCACCCTGACGCTCGATGGGTGGTCCAGACGGGCGCGCCGGCAACGCAATAAGAGGTCAACCAAGGATTTGGGCGTGGTCAGGATGAGACCAGAAGAGGTCAAATCGTCATTGTCGCGGGACATCCTCGCGGACGGCTTCGAACTGGTTGTCGACCTCGATCGTTCACACGGCTGCCGAATCCACGACAGTCTTCGCGACAGGGAGATCCTCGACCTGTTCTCATGCTTCGCTACGTTGCCGATTGGATGGAACCATCCACGGCTGGTTGAGCAGGAGGCTCGCTTGGGACGCATTGCTGTGAACAACATCACGAACAGCGACCTCTACTCGGTTGAGATGGCCGAGGCGATCGACACCATCGGCCAGCTGGCTAAGCCAGACCACCTACCGCACATGTTCTTCATCGCCGGTGGAGCGCTCGGGGTCGAGAACTGCCTCAAGGCGGCAATGGATTGGAAGCAGCAGGACCGCACTCGCAAGGGGCTGCCAGGAGGTGATGACCACCCTCAGGTGAGCATCGCCCATCTCGAGGAGGCGTTCCACGGCCGCTCAGGTTACACACTGTCGTTGACCAACACCGACCCAATCAAGACAGATCGCTTCGTCAAGTTCGATTGGCCGCGCATCACGAACCCGACGGTACACTTCCCAATCGATGAGGCGGAGTCTGCCCGTCTTGATGACGTGGAGGCTCAGTCTCTGGAACAGCTTAGACAGGCTGCTGAGGCGAATCCAGATAGCATCGCAGGCGTGATTGTCGAGCCGATTCAGGGAGAAGGGGGGGACAACCATTTCCGGGATTCCTATCTCAGGGATCTTCAGCGAGTGACCCATGAAATCGGTGCCCTGTTCATCGTTGACGAAGTGCAGACCGGTATGGGGTTGACCGGTAAGATGTGGTCGCATGAGCATATGGGTCTTGAACCGGACCTGCTCGCATTCGGCAAGAAGATGCAGATATGCGGAATGATGGGTGGACCGCGTCTGGATGAGAACGCGGATAACGTCTTCACTAGCAGCAGCCGAATCAACTCCACGTGGGGTGGCAACCTCATCGACATGGTACGTGGTGCCATCTGTCTCGAAGTAATCCATGAAGAGAATCTCGTTGACAATGCTGGGAAGATGGGGGAGGAGATGCTAACTGGTCTTGGTGAACTGGCTGCGCATCATGATGTGGTGAGCAACGTGCGCGGCCGCGGTCTGTTCACTGCATTCACCTTACCCTCGCAACAACTGCGCGACACCTTCCATGCAAACGCGTTCGAAGCCGGGCTGTTGACCCTCAAAGCCGGCCCTGATAGCATACGTCTACGGCCGAGCCTGAACATTTCCGCCGATGAGGTGGCTGAAGCCATTGGCATCTTCGAGCAGACCGCCAAGGCGCTCAAGGCCGATCAGGTCGCGTGAGGTGGGCGCCGATGTCGGCTGTGCGCATCCACGGTCATGATTCGCTGCTCGGTGTAGCGCTCTCGGATCGGCTTGAAAGAGCCGACATCGAGCAGTCTGATATCGCTGATACCACCCTCGTCTGCTGGGATGGAACGGGCACACTTCCCGATTCGTGTGATCTGCTCATTCGGCCAGCCATAGTTGAGTCACCGCCGTGTACCGCTACGTGCGAACTCATTCTGCACGACCTCTACATCCCTGGTGGTTCAGGCCAGTGGGGACCGCAAGAGATTGAGGTGGCGCTAGACAGTCATCAAGATAGGGGCGCCAACAATTCTCCGGAAGAACATCCTCGCTGGTGGTTGCATGTCCGTGACCTGCTCGACGCCGTCGTCCTGCTTCTTCCAGATCCTCCGCTCGGCGTGCTCCATGCCAGTGGTCGCCGTGGCTGGCCTCATGACGTAATGCTCTCTGAACTGGACATGCTCTGGTCCCGTTTGCATGCAGTCCGCGGGAGTTCGCTCTCTGCCGCCGATCTAGCACCTGCCGAAACACGGTTGGAGGCTGTTTCTGACCGCACGTCGCGCCCTGACCTGGCTCCGCTTCATTCAGCATTAGAGCAGGCGGGCGCTGGGGGTTGGCACCCTGTGGTTCCGTTGCGTGTAGGTTTGATGGAGTGCATCGCAGCGCGGCTCGACAAGTGATGCTCAGCCTCTGAACAGGTCGACCCCGAGCAACGGGAGCAGCACACTGGCATCGCCCTCGACGACAATCTGTGGCGCTTCCGGTCGTACCTTGCCCCAACTGACCGCTTCTCGTAGTCTGGCCCCTGAAAGCGAACCATCATGTTCGGGGGCAGTGGAAATCTGCACGGCCGAGTCGAGTCCCCCTCGATACTGGTTCCACCAGATGACGTGATGCTTGCTGATGCCGCCACCGACTATCAGCGCGTGCGAGGCGTCTGCGGTCCAGACAAGGTCGGACAGTATCTGCTGGTCGGCAAGCAAGTCCAGCCGGAAGTCCGATGATCGCTGTCTGTGCATGAACAGTTGCGCTCCCACGGCGCCATCGTATATCCCCGGGATGACCAACGGGATGCGTCTCCTTGCAGCATGATGAAGCAGGCTCGCTTCGTCCTCAATCCTGTCCCCAATCGCCCAGCACAGTTCGACGCTGCCGAATCCTCTCCAAGGGTCCTCTGGCGACTCTACTCGTCGTTCCTCCTCAATCTCAACGAGCATCGGCAGCAGTACTTCCTCGATGGCCTCACCATAGCTGGAGTTCGGTACAATCACGTTTCCGAGTCTGTTGAGTCCTTTCTCTCCGAGTTCCACATCATCCAGTTCAAAGGCTCCGTGGTAGTACTCCGCATGCGTGCGCGCGATGTCATGGTCCAACGTTCCACAGGTGGTCACGACAACGTTGAATCGGTTGCGCTTGAGTGATTCTACGAAGAAACCGCGTGTTCCAGTGGCGCACAGAGAGGCAGGGAATGAGAGCCAATTCAGATGCTTGTATCCTTCTTTGTCACCTGCTTCATCCAATGCGGTGAACATGTCTCGCAACAGGTCGCGTGCGTATGCCAGCTTGGTGGCACTGAAGCCCCCGGCGGATGCCATCGCGTCCAGAAGGCCGGATACCTCGCCAGCGTCAGCATCACTGATGTCTGCGAAGTCATAGTCCCTGACCGGGAGGTCAAAGTCATCCGCTTCGAGCGCCATCGACCTAGCGCCAGCGGCCACCCGGAAATGAAGCGTTGGGTGAGCGGTGATGCTGATTGAGAACGCTCAATCGCTGATGCGTTCGACCTCAGAGATGATTTCGTTGGCCACATCGATGTTCGTCGCACCTTCGATGCCTTCGAGTCCCGGCGACGAGTTGACCTCAAGCAGGAGTGGTCCGCGGTCGGACTCCAGCACATCGACACCGGCGACGCGCAGACCGAGGCAGCGTGTCGCCTCGATGGCGATGCGTTCGGTCTCAGCATCCAATGTGACCGCAGTGCCTGTGCCACCGCGGTGGATGTTGGACCTGAAGTCGCCGCCTGACTTTCGGAGCATGGCCGCCACCGCTCTGTCTCCGACGACTATGATTCGCAGGTCCTGGCCACGCGCCTCGCGTACGTATTCCTGCACGATGATGGGCTGCTGTAGCCGGGATAGGACGTCGACAACCGATTCGGCGCTGGCTACCGTATCACAGCGCATCACTCCGATACCCTGTGTCCCCTCGAGCAGTTTCAGGATGACCGGAGGTCCGCCGACATCTCCTAGGGCGCGGCGCAGATCCCCCGCCCCGCGAGCATAGGCTGTTCTGGGAATGTCCAATCCGGCGGCGTCGAACGCCTGCATGGCGCGCAGTTTATCGCGGCTTCCGGAGATTCCTTGGCTGCTGTTGAGGAGAAGAGCACCTTCTGATTCGAACTGCCGCAGCACCCTCAACCCGTGTTGTGTAATCGAGGCCCCGATACGTGGGATGAGGCAATCCATCGGCTGCACGATGCGCTGTCCGTTGTAGAGAACGCCCCGCTCCTCAGAGCCCATGCGAATGGTGCAGCGTGTCGGATTCAGGTGGCTGACACCGTGCCCCCGAGCACGCGCGGCCGATGCCAACCGCGTGGTGCTGTAAAGCTCCGGACCCTGCGTGATGATGACGATTTCCAGCCTGCGCACGAGCGCGAGAGGCCGTGTAGCGCTTACAATCAATCCGACTCACTCTGTAACTCGAAGATGCGGTCGCGCAGTGTAGCTGCTCGCTCGAAGTCCAATCGCTCGGCAGCCAACTTCATTTCTTTCTGCAACCTCTCGATGATTCGCTCTCTGTCCGTGATGAGGTCTGGAGATGAGTCATCATCGGTTTTCGTCGAGTCCGATTCGCTACCCAGAACCGAATCGGCCATATCCGCCCACGCTGGCTGGCTCATTCTGCTCACTAGGTCCTCACCTGGGGCCCAAGCTCCTGCCCCGAGGTCGAACCGCTTGACTAGGTCTCTTTCGTCACGTTCTCTTCCAGTATGACCGGAGAACCCACCCACAAATCGTCTACCACCGCTGACACCCTTGCCGGAAGTTCCCGCCAGCAGTTCGTCTGCCTCTATCCCCATCGTCGGCAGCGCCTTGATGATCGTCCGCGGCTTGATTCCATGCGCTTCGTTGTGCTGCTGCTGGCGTTGGCGGCGCTCCAGCGTCTGGGTGATGGCAGAGCGCATTGAATCGGACATAGAGTCTGCATAGAGGATCACCTTGCCGTTCACGTTTCGTGAGGCTCGGCCGATTGTCTGCAGGAGGGAGCGTTCGTTTCGCAGGAAGCCCTGACGGTCGGCGTCGAAGATGGCGACTAGGGAGACCTCGGGGAGGTCCAGCCCCTCACGGAGCAGGTTGATGCCGACGATGACGTCGATATGGCCGATCCTCAGCGCCTTGATGATTTCCGAGCGTTCGATGGTGTCGATCTCCGAGTGCAGGTGGTGTGCCTTGACTCCCATCCGTTGCAGGTATTCGGATACCTCTTCTGCAAATTTGATTGTCAGCACGGTGACGAGTACCCGTTCATCCGCCTCGACTCTGGCGTTGATCTCGTCGAGCAGGTCCTGCACCTGACCTTCCGTGGGTCTGACCTCAATCTGTGGGTCGAGCAGACCAGTGGGTCGAATCTCCATGCGGGATATTCCGTCGATGACATCCAAGGATTCCAGCAGACTGGACGAGGTCGCAGGGCCCGTGAGTTCAGATTCGTGGGCTCCTCCTCCACCAGCAACATGCATCAGTGATTCTGGCACCTCCTGTCCGGTCACCTCTGCCAGATGCCTAAGTTCCCGCTCACCCGGGGTTGCAGAGACATACATCATCTGGGGCACAATTTCCTGGAACTCGTCGATGCGCAGTGGCCGATTGTCGAACGCTGACGGCAGCCTGAACCCGTGCTCGATGAGATTGGCCTTGCGGGAGTGGTCACCGGCATGCATCCCCTGTAGTTGAGGTAGGGTGACGTGGCTTTCATCCATGATGACGAGGTAGTTACGCGCATCGCCGTGGAATTGCTTGGCACTGGCGGCGAGGAAGTCAAGCAGACAGTAGGGACGGACACCGGACTCACGGCCGTCGAAGTGGCGAGAATAGTTCTCAATCGACTTGCAGTGTCCCGTCTCTCTCATCATCTCAAGGTCGAATCTAGCCTTCGTCTCCAACCGATGTGCTTCGAGTTCCTTGCCCTGCTTCTCGAAGTGTGCCAGCCTGTCCGCAAGCTCCTCCTCAATGTCCTCCAGAGCCTGCGCGAAGCGCTCGGGAGAGGTCATGAAGAACTCCTTTGGGTGTACCCACGCCTCGTCGAGTTCGTCCATCGGTTCCCACGACACCGCCTCGCACACCTGGATGCGCTGCACTCCGTCTAGATTGAAGCGGATTCTGAGCGGGTCGTCGCGGCTGGGCATCCAGACATCAACCACCTCACCGCGGCAGCGAACCTCTCCGCGGGTAATCTCTCCAGTCACCCGTCGGTACTGGAGGTCGACCAGTTGTTTGACTAGGTCGAGCGGCTCAATCTGCTGGTCGACGTGCACGCGGGCGTGCTGCTGCAAGAAGGTCTCGGGTGGGTTGAGGCCGTAGATTGCCGAGACGGTGCCGATAGCGACCACGTCGGGACGACTGACCATCGAGGCGACTGTGGCGAACCGCTCCTGCTCGATGCGCTCATTGAGTGACATCTCCTTGTCGATATACAGGTCACGTTTGGGGAGATACGCCTCGGGTTGGTAGTAGTCATAGTGGCTTACGAAGTATTCGACTGCGTTCTCTGGAAAGTACCCCGACAACTCCTGCCAGAGTTGGCGGGCCAGCGTCTTGTTGTGGCTGAGCACCAGAGTCGGGCGGTTCAGGCGCTCGATCAGGTGCGCCATGGCGAATGTCTTGCCCGAGCCGGTGACGCCGAGAAGGACACATCTCTCTTGTGAATTATTCAATTGAGAAAAGATTTCATCAATTGCATATTCTTGGTCGCCAGCGGTGTCGTATTCGGCGTGTAAACGGAAGCGGGAGACTGCCGGGTCCAGTCGTCCTGCGGTGGCACCAGCCAACGCCTTCGACAGGTCGAAAGGGTCGCTCGCATCACCGCGCTGGTTGGCCATATCCTTCCTCCGGACGCTGGTGCTGAGGGCGACCGCCCTTCAACTCACGGTCGAGCCCAGTGTCAGGTCATGGCTGGTAGAGACCGCCGTTCACGTGCACCACGGCTCCTGTCAGGTATGACGAGTCATCACCGACGAGAAAGGATACTACTCCTGCCACTTCATCAGGGGTTCCAAGTCGTCCCATCGGGATTCCCTGCATCCTGCGCTCACGCTTCTCTGGGGTGTCGTCACCGACGATTGCCGTATCGATGGCTCCAGGCGCAACCACGTTCACTCGCTGACCGCCGCGCGCCACATCCAGAGCGAGAGATCTTGCCCACGCGTGCAGCGCCCCCTTGCTAGCGGCATAGTCCGCCCCATGCTTGCTTCCCTTGATGCCGAGTTGGCTGCCGATGGCGACGATGCGAGCGTCATCCAATAGATGAGCAGCGAGTGCTTCCCAGACGAGATACGCGCCGGTGAAGTTGACCGCCATCGTACGCTCCATCGACTCTGGTGAAAGCCCGCTCGCCGGTGCTCTCTCGTACATCCCGTGGTTGAGTACCAGAACGTCGACCCCATCCTTCACCCATGGGTGGTCAGCGAGCACCATCACCTCGGATGCGTCACCGCAGTCGACCTTGGCGGCGAAGCAGTCGTGATCATTCTCTTTCAGTTCGGCAATCACCTCCTCGGCTGCCTGGCTGTTGGTGTGGTAGGTCAGCAGCACGCGATACCCATCATGCGACAGCCTCCTAGAAATCGCAGCACCGATGCCTCTTCCACCTCCGGTCACCACAGCGAGTCCGACCATCAAATCACCATTCCTGCGAGCAGCACCCAGCCGGTGAGCACGCTGGTGCGGAAGAAAGTTGTCTGGAAGTCAGAGAGTGTATCGCGATGGTCAATGACATTGATGTTGATGAGAGCCATCAGTATCACTGAGATGAAGAAGAAGATGGCTTCTGTGGGGTCAGCCATGGCGAAACAGAACAGCCAGGCAATGGTTAGTTTGATCGAAGTAGGCCCAGTATTCTCCACTCCGAATCTCACAGGGAAGGAATGGATACCCGCTGCTCGGTCGCTGTCGACATCCATCAGAGAGTAGTTGAGGTCGAAAGCTGCGATCCAGAAGATTACTCCCAGCGAAATCAGGAACACCCTTGGATACCAGTGGAAGTCGGTGATGGCGGCCCAGCCGAGGTCGCCCCCGACAATTCCCAGCCATGCACCTGCAGGAGCGAGCGCGAGGCAGCCACCGAGCCAGAAATGGCAGAGCCAGGTGACTCGTTTGAGGTAGGGGTATACGACGAACGCGAGCACCGGCAGCCACGCCATCTTCAACGCCACCATGTTCAGTTGCCACGCACCCGCGAGCAGCATCGCCAGGAAGGCCACCGCGAGCGCCCATGCAGTTCTGAGGGACATTGCGCCCGAGGGTAGATGGCGGTCAGCCGTGCGTGGATTGGCGGCATCTGCGTCCTTGTCGATGATTCGGTTGAGGGTCATGGCGAGCCCACGTGCTCCGACTGCGGCGACCAGGATCCAAACGATGTCCAGAACGGCGAGGTCGGATGGCTCGACGTCAACAGCGATGAGCGCACCGATGAGCACGAACGGGAGCGAGAACAGCATGTGCTCGATTTTCACGAATTCGAGTATCTCCTTGACTGCCATCAATTCACCTCGTGACATTGGGTGACCACGGCTGTTGGTCGTAACCGTCGTTCTCGGAAGAGGCCCCGGTACGAGCGATCGTCTCTTGGTCGTGCAGTGTGATCGCCGGCCAGCTGCGGATTGGAAGGTCAGGGTCGAACTCGCTGGTTGGCTGGCCGGCCGCCTCTAGCGCCGCTCGTCCCGGATGTGGTATCGGTGCGGTCGCATCCCATACCACCCTGGTTCCCGAGGAATCGAAGTGCAGGTCCCTGCCGACATCGAAGCGGACGAATAGTTGCCAGAGCAGCCGCTTGTTCGTTCCCGAACCGTGCAACTTGACGTCGTCATCGGTGATGAACAGGAAGCGCACGTGGTTCTCAACATCCAATTGCCATATTGATTCCATCAATTGGAAAACTCTCTGTCTCTGGGCCCGACTCGCCTCGACCTGCAGCGCCCACGCCGCCGGGTCGAGAACAGCCTCCATGCCGGTGCGCGCTCCGGGTCGGTCGTCGATGCTCGTCGTGACCACCAGAATCGAGGGGCGCAGGAGGGTGGCGTCAGTGACTTCGTCGATGCCGCGCACTTTGCCGATGAACTCGAGGAAGACTCCTGGGGGGGTTGCATTCCCCCGGCGCCATTCTGGTGCTTCTTTGGCACTGGTTCCGCGGGGCAACTCGGAACCTCCCATCCTCGGGTCAGCGGCGGCCAGTGTGGTCGCATCGATTAGCAGTTTGTCGTGAACATTCTCCCAAGGAGCCGCGCTCTCCAGCGTGTCGGCGACCATCCCTTCGAGCACGACGAGGTCGTCAGAGGGATCCACTCGCTCATGGATTACGTCGAGCAGATCTCCCATGCTGCGAACCGGATGGTCGGCATCGACCGCCACCGCCACCTTGGTGAACATCATCTGGCCAGCACCCAGAAGACCCAGACAGGTCTTCCGGGCCTGTCGTGGATACCGTTGCTTCGATGCGATAATCGCTAGATTGTGGAAACCAGTCTCCAGTGGGACGTGCAGGTCAACGACGTCACGATGCTGGAAGTGCAGTACTGGCAGGAATGCGGTTCCAATCGCCTCTCCGATGAAGCCGTCCTCCATTGGTGGCAACCCGACGATGGTCATTGGGATCACCGGGTCTGAGCGATGTGTGATCGCCGTCACATGCATCACAGGGTACTCCCCGGGCAGGCTGTAGATGCCGAAGTGATCACCGAATGGACCCTCTGTATTGGTCTCACCAGGGATGGCATAGCCCTCAATCACGACGTCTGCTTCAGCAGGTACCCACAGGTCTTGAGTGCGTGCCTTGACCAACGAAAGGCGACTGTCGGAGAGGAAGCTCGCGAACATGTATTCGGAGAGGTTGTCCGGAAGGGGCGATACAGCGCTGAACACCAGTTCGGGTGGCCCCCCCAGGCAGATGGCAATCGGAATGTGTGCTTCCCCAGACTGCGCGCTCGCGTGCGCGTGGTCGGCCCCGTGCTTGTGCATCTGCCAGTGCAGTCCACATTCTGTAGGCCCGTACACCTGTGCCCGGTAGCAACCCATGTTGTGTTCTCCAGTAGATGGATCTCGGGTAATCACCAACGGCAGAGTCATCGTCTGGCCACCATCCAGCGGCCACGTCTTGGGAATGGGGAGTCGCGTCAGATCCGGATTCTCGACGACGACCTGCTGACAAGCCCCTTTCTTCACTCTCTTCGGAGCCATTCGCAGGGCCTGTCGCGCCAGTGGGATTCCTTTCCACGGCTTTCCCGCAATCGCCCCCACATCTGGCTTCATCAGACCGACCAACCGCTGGCCGATATCGCTCACCTGCTCACATCCGAGCACCCGTTTCACCCGCTCTGGTGTTCCGAACAGGTTCATCGCCAGAGGGAACTCGCTGATCGTCCCGTCCGGGAGTCGTGGCTTCTCGAACAATATCGCCGGTCCACCAGATTTCACCTGTCGATCGGCGATGCAACCGGCTTCCAACTCTACGTCGACCGCACGTTGGATGCGCAGCAACTCGCCCGAGGCATCGAGCGAGTCGAGGTATCGCTTCAGGTTGGTCCAGCCCACGCGTCGGCGAGGGGCTTCCCCTTTCAAATCCCGATGTACGGCCAGACTGCGCTGACCGACTGATTGATGAGGCGGCCCTGTGCCGTTTGAGTCACATGGGAGATGAACCGACGCGCTGCGACGTGCTGGTGGTCGGCGCTGGTCCCGGCGGCGGGTGCGCCGCGCTGCACTCAGCCCGTAGTGGCCTCGACACGATGCTCATCGAGGACCATCCTGCGGTAGGTACCCCGGTACACTGCGGGGAGTGCATCTCCGATCTTGCCGTGCGTAATCTGGATCTCGACATCCCTGACGATATCATCGCCCTACCAGTGTCAGGAATCAGGGTCATCTTTCCCGACGGGACCGCCAAGTGTCTTACCGAGCACGGCTACGTCCTCGAGAAGCACCTGTTCGAGCGTTGGATTGCCGCCGAGGCTCAGGACGCGGGTGCATCATTCCACCTGCAGCACAAACTGACGGGCATGGAGCGAATGGAGGATGAGGACGGCGTCTTTCAAGGATGGAGATGCACGGGCAAAGGTGATTGTTTCCCTGTCGAGACGAAGGTTGTCATCGACGCATCTGGGGTCGCCGGTGTCTGCTCCAAAATCCTAGGCCTCAATCCGCGGCCGAAGGTGATTGCAGGACTACAGTATGAGATTCTCGACGTGCCGACGGACGGCTATCTCGACTTCTACATCTGGCCCGAGTACGCCAAGAAGGGATATCTGTGGATGATTCCCAAGAACGACGGACGCGCCAATGTCGGCCTCGTTACCGAGGACAAGAAGGGCGCGGTGAAAGCTCTCGATGCGTTCATCGAGAACACGCATTTCAAAGAACTCGAACAGGTCAATCCTCCTTGGAGGGAAGGCGACAAGGTGCGCGGTTTCGGTGGCACTATTCCTATTTCGGGCCCCCATGAGACGACCCACTCCGATGGCCTGATGCTTGTAGGAGATGCTGCCGGATTCACCTCTCCTCTGTTCGAGGGTGGCTCCCACCTTGCCCTCAAGTCGGCTGTCTACGCTGCGCAGGTCGCGGCGGACGCAGTTGCGGGGGGTGACTTGAGCGCGTCCACCTTTGCTCGGTATCCGAGAATGTGGAAGGCCGAATTCCCTCCATATCACAAGATCCTGCGTGGAAAGAAGGCTCTGTATGCCCTGTCGGATGACGAACTCTCATTGATGGCCCGCTGCTTCCCCGAGGAGATGAACGACATGGGTGTCAGAGGAAAGGGAAAGATCGTCCTTCGCTTGCTGTTCAGGCGTCCTTCACTCTACTTCAAGCACATCGTGTCCGCGATGCTGGCGTTCGGCTACAGCCGCGCCAAGCACTACGGTTGGTAGCCCCGTTGAAATCCCTCGGTCCCGTGAAGACAGTCTCTCGCAGCCCTTCCCCAGTCCCTATGGTGGAGGACTTGTTCGCCCACCCTGATGCAGTGGCTTCTAGGACTCGCGCTGCTCTCAGCTGTGTTCGGTGCACTCGCCCCGTGGGAGCGGCTGTCCATCGCCACTCGTCGCTGGGCTTCGACGGCGCTGATGGTGCTGCAGGCATCGCCATTCGTCGTGCTGATGTGGCTATTCATCGCCGATGATATCGCCTACGAGATCGTTCGGTTGCACGGGGGCGCGGACATGCCGATTGCCTACCGCATCAGCGCCGCATGGGGTGGACGTGAGGGACCGCTACTGCTGTGGGCTGGGATACTGACCGTGTGCGCCTACTGGTTCGGCCGAAACGGAGCCACTGACGTCGGCCCCACCCGGAACCTGCGCCAGCGTCTCACCCAGGGATTCATCCTCGCGCTGCTGGCGATCGCTTGGCTGCTCGAACCGTTCCGACCAGCTGTTGGTATCGGGCGCAGCGAGTTGAATCCGCTGCTGCAGACCGACCTGATGGTCATCCATCCACCCCTCGTGTTCCTGTTCTACTCGCTGTGCATGCTCGTGAGCATTCACTCCCTCGCCGCGCTGCTCGACCCTGATTCCGAGGGTGAATTGCCAACCCCCTCCATGCTGCACATCGCTCGCGCGGGCCTGCTCACCGGCGCGCTGGCGATCGGTCTGGGCGGGCTGTGGGCGTACACCGTGCTCGACTGGGGTGGTTATTGGGCGTGGGACCCGGTGGAGACAGGCTCACTTCTCCCTTGGCTCTGCCTGCTGATGCTGCTCCATCTGCGCATCACACCCGGACGACCGCCGTCCCGCTGGGCGGTTGCGCTCGGCCTGCTTCCGGGGTGGTTCGCGCTGCACGCGACGATGGTGACACGCGCTAACGGGGTGTGGGCGAGCGTGCACGCGTTCGTGGCAGGCTCAGGCTCGGGTGAGAGGCCTGACTCAGCACTGGGACGATTGCTGGAGTTACGAGCGAACGATGTGGCGGGCACCGAGGTCACCACCTATCTGGTGGCACTGTTCGTCATGCTGTTCCTGCTCATCGCCTGGCTGATGCTTCAGCAGAGTGGCCTTGCGATTAATCGCCGTCACTGGCGCTACGCTGTGTTTTCCTCGCTGGCACTGGTAGTGGCGATTCCCATCTCCCGGCTGATGTTCGTTTATTCCATCGGCTTCGATACGAGTCCGTTAGAGACGATTCCTGCATGGTTGCTGCTGACTCTGTGCGCGCTGCCCCTGCTCGTGGTCTGGCTACCGCCGCAGAAAGGGTTCTCTCGACTCCTCGACACTCCTGCGCGGGCGCTGCCGATGTTAGCCGTGTGTGCACTAGCACCGATGTTGGGGGATCCTGTGGTTGCCGGACTCTCAGTGCTAGTGATGATGTTGCACATCTCCGTACGCGGCGGACGAGATACCGTCTGGACCTGGTCGGGTGCGTTGCTGCTGCTGTTCGCTTCGTGGGCGTTCCTCGTCGACACCTTGGCGGCGTTCGTCGGCATGCTGCTGTTCCTTGGACCGGGATTCCTCGGTCAACCCGACGAGGATTCGGTCACTCTTGGGCAGGTGAGGGAAATGGTGGTGCAACGCAAGGTACAGTTGCGACTTGTCCGCTTCGCACCGGTGGTTCTGGTAGCATCCTTCCTGACATTGAGCTGGATGCTGCTGCTTTCGAGCATCGACGGCGCTTCTCTCTCAAGCCACGAGTTGTTCGGCGCTCCGCTGCTGCTGTTGGCTGTGGCTGCGCTTACGACGTACGCGTGGCGGGACGCGCTCGACTCACGACTCGTACCTGCGCTGCTTCTGCTGGCGTTGGCGCTCTCGGTAATTCTGGCGCTGGCGTTCGACCTTCCTCTTCCTGGGGACTCAACCGGTCCACTCTCAGAGCAGGTCAGCCGCGGTCAGGTCGCTTGGATGCTGCTTCCACTGCTCCTGCTCGCAGCCCCGGCGCTGTTTCGCTTCGTGCTTGAACACGGAAAGCGCTTGCGCGCCGCTCGCGAGCGCTCGCCGGCGAGTGGGCTGGCGGCACTCAGGCCGGCTGCGGCGCATCTCGCTCATCTCGGCATCATCCTGCTGCTCATCGGTCACCTGTTCACGACGACTTTGGTCGACCGTACTGACCCTGCGCATCAGGTTGTTCTGCCGCGAGGCGAGATCGTCGAGCACAGTGGAATGCAGCTGCTGTTCACCGACTGGGTGATGCTCAGCGAGGAGGATCCAGAGTTCGACGAACGGTTCTCGGTCGGTGATGGATACCTCGGTGCGACCATCGAGGTGCGCGACTCGCGCGGTGAGTTGATCGATGTTGTCGAACCCGGAGTGCTCCGCTTCGACGGCTACGGGTCCTTCCCGCGTAGCGAGGTCGACCGCACCCTGCACTGGAGCGGTGATGTCGTATTCATCTTCGACTGGACACAGGCGCAGCAACTCGGCAACGAATCGATGCTGGGGGGAGCCGATGAACTCGATAGAGTGCGCCTGACCGTCTACGACCTGCCGGGTAGCCATCTTGTCTGGACGGGCTGGCTCTTCCTGCTCTTCGCCACCCTTGCCAACTGGCGGGCATGGGCACCGAGCAAGCATGGCTAAGGTGGGTTGTGCGCTTCCTCTGAGGCCACTCCCTCGTGCCCTACCGTCTGACTCATAAAGGGGGAGTCGGTCGCCGGCTCGCCCCGTAGGGGCGGGTGAATATCATGGAAGAAGGTGCCATCGTCCACATTGACTACGACCTGTTCATCGCTGACACAGGGGACCTGCTCGAGACCACTCGGAGCGAGGTCGCCGAGGAGCACGATCAACTCGACGAGAACAAGACCTACGAGCCACTCATCGTGACTGTTGGCGAAGGCTCGCTGATCGAGGGATTCGAGAACCATCTCAAGGAGGCGGAGGTTGACACCGACTACGAACTGGACATCCCTCCGGAGGAAGCTTACGGTGATCGGGATGCCAATGCCGTCGAGACGCTCAGCGAGGCGAAACTCGCCCAACAGGTAGGGGGCGAGCAGGTCGATAACCTGCATGTTGGAGGACCGGTCACAATCGACGGCAAACAGGGCACCATCAAGATGTTCGCCGCCGGCCGCGCGCGCATTGACTTCAACCACCCGCTCGCCGGGCGCACCCTGCACTACGATTACCGAATCACGAAGGTGGTGGAGGACCGAGAGGAGAAGGTACACACCATTCTCAAGATGAGCACCCGTATGGATGACTTCGAGGTGGAGTTCGACGGTGACGACGTGAGCATTACCATTCCGGAGTTCCTTGGCTACGATCAGAACTGGGGCATGGCCAAGTTTGCTATCATCCGCGCCCTGCACGACAATGTCGGGGTGGGTACCATCCGCTTCATCGAGGAGCACAAGAAGCGCGAGGTGGGTGAACTCGACGAAGAGCACGAGCATGATCACGAAGGTGAGCATGCGCATGGCGAAGAGGAATGAATCTCCTCGGTGTCAGGTGAATCGCTATCAGCGAATGCCGGATGTGCCAAAGC
The DNA here is from genome assembly GCA_964618995.1 of uncultured Candidatus Poseidoniales archaeon. GTDB lineage: Archaea > Thermoplasmatota > Poseidoniia > Poseidoniales > Thalassarchaeaceae > JAKUTA01. The sequence continues at coordinate 48,142 of CAZUBQ010000005.1, forward strand.
GTGAGCACTGAGGAAGGAGTCGAGGTGAGTGGCGCGCGGCCGCTCCGCAACGACCAGTTCAGCACATTCGAGTTGGCTGCACACGCTGTGCTGCTGACTGCACTCGCACTGCCGGCGCTCGCCTACCTGCTCGACCTGTTCGCTGGTTGGCCGATTCTCTGGGATCGCATCGTCGCGGACATCGTGGAACCCGTCATCGGCGAAGCCGGCGGCGACTCAGACTACAACCTGCTGGACACCATGGTCTATGCCCTGTTGCTCGCCTCGTTCGTGTTCGCCCTGTCCGCTTGGCTGCGCCGAGCCAGGTTGCCTGCTCACGAGCGCACCCTGTTCGTGTTCCTGCCATGGGTGGTGTGGGCGGCGATGGTCGAGGTCGCAGAGGATGCGGGCATCATTTCCGAATCCATCCAGATGTTGTTCGTCTCACCGCTGATTCACTTCCAGACCGCCTGCTGGGTGGTTCTTTCAGGGGCGCTGGCGTACTATCTGACTCGGGATTCCGACAGTGAGCAGACGTCGGAGATGTGCCTCAGAGTGGCCGTCGGGGTGATGGTGCTGCATCTGTTGTTCCTGCACGACCTTTCAGGCGAGGGGGCGTTCGACCTGCTGGCCGGCTCGGTGGGGATTCTCACCATCTTGGCTTCTCTCCCAATCATCAGGTTCCGCGGGTTGGTCTCCCATTGGTCAGGTGTGGAACAAGGTGTGTTCCTTTCCGGGCTGACGTCGGTGGCGCTTGCCTTCGGGGTGCTCGGGCGTTTTGGGCTTGAACGGGCGGCGGAGGGCGACCCCGCTGTACTATGGCCGGCATGGGTGGTTCTCGGCGGGCCGCTCATTCTGTGCTGGATGTTGGCGAAGCGGGGATGCGAGGCGCGAGAAGACCTGCTGGCAGATGGGGTGGAGCCAGGGGTGCTGGCGCCCGGTTTGACTCTGGCCGCCTGGGAGGAATTGGACAGCGACGAGCACAAGGCCTCTGAGTCACGCGTGAAGACTGCGATGATGGCCTCGCCCGCGGTCCTGTTGGCGGTTTATGGCCAAGCGGCGGACGGGCTGGCGACATATCTGGGAATCGATCATTTCGGCTACAGTGAGAAGCACCTGCTCTCCGACCTGATTATCCAGGTTGGCAATGGAGCATGGGCGTTCCTGGTGGTCAAGCTGCTGCTTGCCGGGTTCGTGCTGCTGTTCTTCATGGAAGCGCGCTTCGAGCAGCGCCACCGTCACCTGCGACTGCTGGTGCTGCTCGGTCTGCTCACCGTCGGCCTGGCTCCCGGTCTGCGTGACTTAGGTCGTCTGATGCTCGGGGTCTGACAGGCGAGTCACGCCGTCGCTTTCAAGCACCGGACCGGTTGTCGACCCCTTGGGTCGACATGGACAGACTGGGGTCGTCGGTGAATCGAGACGATGAGGCGTTCCTCTCTCGTAGGGTGCATAACGAGTCGCTTCTGGCCGCGCTCACGGAGCGATTGGAGTCGGTGAAACAAGGCGGGGGCGGCAAGTACGTCGAGCAGCACAGGGCGCGCGGCAAGCAGCTTCCTAGGGAACGCATCGATGCTGTGTGCGATGTAGGAACCCCGTTCCTCGAACTCTCGTCACTGGCGGCATGTGACCTCTATGACGGCAATGCTGCTTCAGCCGGCATCATCACCGGTGTTGGAATGGTGCACGGCCGGGAGTGCATGTTCGTCGCCAACGATGCCACGGTGAAGGGTGGCTCGTACTACCCCCTCACTGTCAAGAAGCACATCCGAGCCCAGCGTATCGCCGAGGAGAACCACCTGCCGTGCGTGTATCTGGTGGACTCGGGTGGTGCATTCCTCCCGATGCAGGATGAGGTATTCCCGGACCGAGAGCACTTCGGACGCATCTTCAGAAACCAAGCCGTCATGAGCAGCAAGGGCATCCCTCAGGTGTCCGCGGTTCTGGGGTCGTGCACTGCTGGTGGAGCATATGTGCCAGCGATGTCCGAAGAGTCGATCATCGTCAAGGGCAACGGCACCATCTTCCTCGCAGGACCGCCCTTGGTGAAGGCGGCGACGGGGGAAGAGGTGACTGCTGAGGATCTAGGGGGCGCCGACGTGCATACCTCCAGATCGGGTGTGGCGGACCACTACGCCGAGGATGAGCCAGAAGCACTCCAAATCGTGCGTGACATTGTTGAGAATCTCGGCGCGGCGAACAAGGTGCCACTCGATGTTCAGCCTCCTGAGAATCCCGCACACGACGTCGATGACCTGCTAGGAATCATCCCAGAGGACAACCGCACTCAATTCGATGTGCGAGAGGTAATCGGGCGCATTGTGGATGGATCCCGGTTCCACGAGTTCAAGGCGCGTTATGGCACCACTCTGGTCTGTGGGTTCGCTCGCATCCATGGATACCCCGTCGGGGTGGTGGCGAACAATGGAATCCTGTTCAGCGAGTCGGCACTCAAGGCGACTCACTTCATCGAACTCTGTGGTCAGCGCGGGACTCCGCTGGTTTTCCTCCAGAACATCACCGGCTTCATGGTCGGCCGAGATTATGAGGCCGGTGGAATAGCCAAGGACGGTGCCAAGATGGTGACCGCAGTCTCCTGCGCACCGGTTCCGAAGTTCACCGTCATCATCGGAGGAAGCCATGGAGCTGGCAACTATGGCATGTGTGGGCGAGCCTACGACCCCCGCTTCCTGTTCATGTGGCCGAATGCCCGCATCTCAGTGATGGGTGGGCAGCAGGCAGCGGACGTACTCACCGCGGTGAAGCAGGAGCAGCGGCTCCGCGAAGGCTCTCCGGAGATGGAGGGCGACGAACTCGATGAGTTCCGCCGCCCAATCCTGGAGCGTTACGAGTCCGAGGGCTCCCCCTACTACTCGACGGCCAGATTGTGGGATGACGGCATCATCGACCCGCGCGACACGCGAGATGTTCTCGGGCTGGCGATCAGCGCCTCGCTGAACGCCCCGTTGCCGGATGGTGGATTCGGCGTTTTCCGTATGTAAAGGAGCAATTGAAATGTCGAAAACATCAATTGGAGATTCATTGCCTGAAACCCCGCTCGCGAGCCTCGATGTGACGGGTGCGGTGGCGCACCTCACCCTGAGAAGGGATGATGTGTTCAACGCTCTGAATCCTCAATTGATAGATGACATCACACAATTGCTGGAATGGACGAAGGATCGATCGGTCGCCGAACAGGGGTCGCTCACAGACGGCTCAGGGGAGCCGTTCCTGCGCGTCGTTGTACTCTCCGGCGCCGGCCGCCACTTCTGCGCTGGCGCCGACATCGATTGGATGCGCGCCTCGGGTGCGCAGAGTGCTGAGGAGAACAGGGCGGATGCGGCGCGCCTCGACCGTTTGTTCAATACTCTGTGGGCACATCCCTGTTTCACCATCACCACCGTTCAGGGGGTGGCACTGGGTGGTGGTGCCGGCCTCATCGCCTGCTCCGACCACGTAATCGCTCTCGACAGCGCGAGAATCGCTCTGTCCGAAGGCAAATTGGGAATATTGCCGGCGGTGATTGGGCCATACGTCTACCGTCGTGTGGGCAGCGCCCAGTTCCGCAGACTCGCCACGCTGGCGGGTCGCTTCGATGGGCACGAGGCGTTGAATATCGGAATGATCGATCAGGTCTCCACCTCGTTGGAGGAGTCGGCTGAGATGGTCGACGCCGCGATTGCGACGCTTATGAGCACAGGGCCCGCAGCGGTCGCCGAAGCGAAGCGATTGACAGCTGTTTTCGACCGTTGGAGCGGTAGTGACGAGGAGTTGCGCGAGTGGACCCTTGACAAGACTTCAGAGATGCGCGGCAGCGCTGAGGGCCAGGACGGACTGTCGGCATTCCTCGATGGCGGCACGCCATCCTGGTACGTCGGAGACGACGAAGAGGACTGAGGCGGAGGGGTGCGGGTGGCTGCTCTCGAGTGGCAGGAGGGGGCACCGTCACCGTTCTCCAAGGTGCTCATAGCCAATCGAGGGGAGATCGCTTGCCGTGTCATCCGCGCGTGTCGAGAATTAGGGCTGAAGACGGTAGCAGTGCACTCGCGCGGCGACGCCAACGCGCGGCATGTGGAACTGGCAGATGAGGCGGTGCTGCTCGAAGGTGATCTGTCTGCCACTTATCTCTCAATAGGGGCAATCTTGCGTGCTTGTGCAGCAACAGGGGCGGATGCAGTTCATCCTGGCTATGGTTTCCTCTCAGAGCGTGCTGAGTTCGCTCATGCGGTAGAGGCTGCTGGAATCGTCTGGGTCGGACCCCCGGGGAGCGCTATCGAATCGATGGGTGACAAGGTGGCGGCCCGCCGTCTGATGCGCGCCGCCGGCGTACCCGTGACCCCCGGTGGTGAACTATCGGAATCCGACGACCTACCCGCGCGCACGCTCGCACTGCAGGAACTTGCGGCTAGGGTCGGCTTCCCGCTGCTGCTCAAGGCGAGCGCAGGTGGTGGGGGCAAGGGAATGCGCACCGTCCATTCAGCGGGAGAGTTGGACGCTGCCTACGTCGCAGCCCAGCGTGAGGCTCTGTCGGCATTCGGTGATGGCACGGTCTATGTCGAAGCCCTGCTCGAGACCCCGCGGCACATCGAGGTGCAGGTGTTGGCTGACAACGATGGAAATGTCATCCATCTGCTTGAGCGGGAGTGCAGCGTGCAACGGCGGCACCAGAAGGTGGTCGAGGAGGCGCCGAGCGCAGCGATTGATGAACAGACCCGTGAGGCGATGGGTAGTGCCGCGGTGGCGGCCACCCGGGCCGTCAATTATCTCGGAGCAGGTACTGTCGAGTTCCTCGTCGCCGCAGATGGCTCGTTCCATTTCCTTGAGATGAACACCCGCATACAGGTTGAGCATCCAATCACCGAGATGATTACCGGTGTCGACCTCGTTCAGGAACAGTTGCGCATCGCAGCTGGGCTTCCTCTCTCGGTCTCTCAATCCGACATTTCAGCATCGGGACATGCCATCGAGGCGCGCATATACGCTGAGGATCCAGCAAATCAGTTCCTGCCCGCAGGAGGAAGACTCGTGGTCTGGAATCCTCCGACCGGTTCTGGGGTCCGGATTGACACGGGTGTCCGGGAGGGCGACGATGTCAATCTCGAATACGATCCTATGCTCGCTAAATTGGTGGTGCACGCTGAGAATCGCTCATCTTGCATCGAGAAGATGACGCAGGCTTTGTCGCGATTCGTGGTGCTCGGCGCGACCACGAACATCGAATTCCTTGGCGATGTGGTGTCGCACCCCGGGTTCGCGGCCGCCGAGACGACGACCGATTTCATCTCCCGCTGCTGGCCTGAGGGATGGTCCACGGATGCCTACCACGATCTCCGTCCACCTGCTGCAGTACTGCTCGCAGCAGCGGCCGAGCAACTCTCCCTGCACCGCAGCGGTATGACCTCCTCCGCGGGGGATGGACTGGATGAAGAGGACCTCGGGCCGGACCCATACAACCCGTTCCTGACCTTGAGTAGGAGTTTCCCCTGAGGTGATATCATGCGAGAGACGTTCATCGATGATATCGACTCATCTCGCTGGGATATCGGTCTGATGCGCTCAGGCGCCGGATTGATTCTGTCATCAGCGACCCGAGATGGGGAGTCGATCGATGTCTCTCAGTATTCGGTGGAGCCGGGCGACGATTCCGGAACACTCTGGCTCGTGCAAGGAGACAACCGCCGACAGGCCAGACTGGCGAAGGTCGATGACGACTGGTGGGTGCATTTCGATGGTCACGTCTCGTGCATCCGAGTTGCAGAGCCAGGCTCAACCCGCGCCGTGACCTCTGGCGCGGGGCTGACCGCCCCCATGCCCGGAAAGGTGCTGGCCGTGATGTGCGCGGTTGGTGATTCGGTCGAAGTGGGGCAGGCTCTGATGGTGCTGGAGGCGATGAAGATGGAGAACCGCATCTGTGCTGCCGTCTCAGGAAGGGTGAGCGCCATCCCACACGATGTTGGCGCGCAGGTCGATCAGGGAGCGCTGCTCATCGAGATAGAACCAGACGATGACCATTGAGTCGAGCGACCAGTGACGATTATTGTCTAGGATTGCGACTTGCGCAACCAGAAGGAGAGGCTCAGCAGCAGGACGAGTACGAGCAGCACTCCGCATGCTATCTGGATCATCACCGCTTGAGGCACTTGACCCGACTGTTCGCTGTCCGGTTCACTCCCGTCGTCTGGTTTGTCCTTGTCCAAGATGAATGGGGGTGGTTTGGGAGGAGGGCAGCCGCGCATCGGCGCGGTCGTGTTATCTCCTGCGACCTCAGGGCAATCGTCGGGATTGGTGCCCAGCGCGTTGTCGCCGAATCCATCTCCGTCTCCGTCACTCCATTGCGTTGAGTCCTCGGGGAAGGCATCGATACTGTCCGCCCACCCGTCACCGTCGCTGTCCGGGCATCCAGGAAGACCACCTTCGGTCGAATTTCCGATTTCCCTTGGACAGCCGTCATCGTCATCGAGAGAACCATCCTGATCGTCGTCGAGATCCTCGGTGTGGTCTCGGCAGCCATCCGAATCGATGTCCGAACTCGAGCTCGAGGTCCAGTGATTCTCCCCGCGCGGACAGTCGTCGGACACATCGGGAATGGTGTCATCATCGTCGTCGTCATCCTCTGTCTCGTCGAGACATCCGTCTCCGTCGAGGTCCGTGCTCTCGGTCGAGGTCCATCCCAGTTCACCGGGTGAACAATCATCGAACGGGTTCACAATCCCGTCATTGTCGTTGTCGTCATCCTCGTATGAGTCCTCACAGCCGTCTCCGTCATAGTCGGTGGTTGTGTTGGAGACCCACTCTACTCGGCTCATCAGGCAGTCGTCATCGACATCCAGAACCGAGTCTGCGTCATCATCGTCATCCTCGTCCACGTCGCGACAGCCGTCTTCATCCCAGTCCGATGAGCGCAAGGAAGTCCATCCCGTCATTCCGAGGGGGCATTCGTCATCATCATCATCCTGATGATCCCCATCATCGTCGTCATCCTCGTCGGCATCGCGGCAGCCGTCACCATCGTGGTCGTTGGTTGCATCTGAGGACCAGTTGAGGGCGCCTCGTTCGCACAGGTCATCATCATCGAGGACCAGGTCGTCATCATCATCCAGATCTTCATCGGAATCTTGGCAACCATCGGAGTCGTGGTCTGTGGTTGAGGTGTTTGATGTCCAATCGAGGTCTCCTCGAGCGCAGTCATCGTTTGAGTCTACGATGGTGTCATTGTCGTCGTCATCATCTTCGTCGCCGTCGCGGCATCCGTCTGAATCATGGTCGGTGATGTTGCTCGAGGTCCAACCTGTCAGACCCATGGAGCACAGGTCACCTTGGTCGGGAATGCCGTCGTTATCGTCATCAGGATCGCACGCATCACCCGGGCCGTCGGAGTCGAAATCGCTCTGGCCAAGATTGTGCTTGTCGGGACAGTTGTCCAACTTGTTCATGATGCCATCATCATCACTGTCGAGTGAGATGTGCCAGACGAACATGGATGACGTACTGGTGGTATTCAATGAATGGTCTGCGAGTTGCGTTTGATTGTTGTAGCGCCCGACCAAAGTGAAGTCTCCGTGCCGGTCAGCGGAGACCGCGTAGATTCGGTCGTAGTAGGGACTGCCGGAACTGAACGAGTCGATTGGGTAGCCCTGTCGGTTGTACAGTGCTGCAAATCCGTCGTAGCCTCCTGCATTGGTGTGTTGCACCCCTGAGATATTGGTGTCGCCACTGAACGCGCCGACCACCATCGCTGTCTGGTTCCATCCGTAGGCGACTCCATACCCGTACTCATTGCCTTGTTCACCTACTTCCACAGCCCATTCCCACGAACCATTGGTGTCGATCTTGGCGATGAAGGAGTCCCCGATACCGACTGAGGTGATGCGATTACCCATCGTCGCTGCACCCTGTAGATTGCCGGTGATGATGGCGTCACCGGTGTTCTCGTCGACCGATATACCGTAGCAGCGATTGGATCCGGAGCCACCGCTGGTCTCATGGTTGGCCCACAGCCACATGCCGGTAGCACCGTCCATCTTGGCGACGAAGATGTACGAACCTGAACCGCTGGAGAGGTTGTACTGGGCGAAATGGGTACGCTCCTGATAGAATCCGCAGATGTACGCGTCACCATTGACGTCTACGTCGATGGCGGTTGCGCGGTCTGCCATCTCGGCGTTTGAGGTTGCGTACCAAAGCCAGTTCTGGAACGGATCCATCTTCAGTACGATGATTGAATTTGGCTGGCTGCCCGTCCAGTTCAGCACCTGCCAATTTCCTCCCGGGTTTACCGCGCCGGCGACGAACAGGTTGCCTTGCGAGTCGAGCCTCACCTCATCGACGGTGATGTTCGATAGCGGGAGTACCCATTGCCAGATGCCGGCGGAGGAGACGAGTCCAAGGTACGAGCCCGTCTCGTTGAGGGTCAGATTGCCGAAGGTGCCACTGCTGCTGGCCCCGTGCAGGATACCGGCCACGTAGACCTCGCCTGATGGCAGGATGGCGACCGAGGACATCCAGTCATCATTGGAGTCTCCACCAAAGTCAATCGCCCATTCCCACTCACCTGTGTCATTGAGAACGGCGAGGAAGGTGCGTTCGTAATTCTGGTTGTGTGTCAGGGTCGTGTCACCGAATTGGGCTTCGCCGCGGAAAGTTCCACCGACCGCCGTCCAGGTCACGGCATTGCCTTGAATGTCGACACCTTCCGCCGTTGAGATAGTTCGGGCATACTCCCAGTAGGTTCCGTTGCTGACTGACAGCCATTCACCTTGATCGAGGTTGATCTGATTGCCGCCCGAACGGAACATGCTCGGTTGCGAGGCAGGCAGTTCGGCCACAGAATCGACTGAATTGTCGAAATAGACCGCCCCGTCGACCATCGGGGCGAGTGCCGAGAAAATCAGCAGCAGGAGGATGATGGGCTGGGCGATGGCGAGGCGGGACGACTGCATTGAACGTGGCTTCAGCATCGTATGGATAAGATTTGCATGGGTTTGTGTCAATAGACGCTCGTAGGTGAATGGAGAGAAGAATCTCAATTGGAGAATGAATGTCACCAATTGGAAGGTTCTAGAACAGTCTGCCCACCGATGTACTGCTGCAATCCTTCGGGCACGGCGACCCTTCCATCAGCAAGTTGGCACTGCTCTACGATTGCCACCAGTGCTCGACTGGTCGCCACCAGCGTCGAGTTGAGCGTGTGCACGGCCGCGTTGCCGTCAGGGGTGCGGTAGCGCATGCGCAACCGGTTCGCTTGGTAATCGGTGCAATTCGAGCAGGAGACGACTTCCTTGTACTCCCCGACACCGGGAAGCCAGGCTTCGAGGTCGTACTTGCGGGCGGCGATGGTGCCCATGTCGCCAGTGCAGATGTTGACCACTTCGAAATGCAGTCCGAGCGCGTTCCACATGTCGATGGCGTTGGTGAGCAGCTCTTCGTGGTGTTTCCACGAGTCGTCGGGATGCGAGATGACGATCTGCTCGATCTTGGTGAACTGGTGGACCCTCCAAATGCCCTTGTCTGCTTGGCCGTGGGCACCTACCTCGCGGCGGAAGCAGGGTGAGGAGCCCACCATCTTCAGCGGCAGCAGACTCGGCTCGATGACTTCGTCCATGTAGAGCGCGGTCAGCGGGTGTTCGCTGGTGGCGATGAGGTAGTAGCCGTCCGGCTGAACGTCGTACATCACCGTCTCGAAGTCTGCCAGATCGGTCACACCCTCGTACGCGCGTCGGTTCATCATCGATGGCGGCTGCACCAAGTTGTAGCCCCGTGCTGTCATGAAGTCGACACCGAACTGCTGCAGCGCCAGTTCCAGCCGCGCCAGGTCTCCTTTGAGGAAGTAGAACCGGCTGCCCGTAATCTTCGCAGCCCGTGCTAGTTCCACCCAGTTGTTCATCTCCGTGATTTCGTTGTGCGTGCGCGGCTCGAAATCGAACTTCGGCCTCTCTCCGTGCAGCGAATGCTGGGTGTTTCCAGTGCTGTCCGGACCCACAGGCACCGCATCGTGGAGCACGTTCGGAATGCGCATCCTGAGTGCGTCCCGTTCGGACTCCAACTCGTCGGCACGCTGACCAAGAGCCTCGATGTTGGTTCCCAGTTCAGCGACCGTGGAAATGATGCGCTCGGCACCTTCGGTGTCGCCCTCCTTCTTCGCCTCGGCGATGCCACGAGCGGCTTGATTCCGCTCCTTGCGCAACTGGTCTGCGTCGTAGCGGGCCTTCTTCCACGCGGTGTCAAGCTCGAGTACTCGATCGATGTTCTCCGTCGTCAAGCCTCGTTTGGCGTGGTCGGCGCGAATGACATCTGCGTGGTCGCGGAACATACGCATGTCCAGCATGTATCCGGCCTGCGGGCGGTGACACCCCTTCAATCAGACGCTGTTGTCAGAAGAAGGAGATGCCGAATGAGAGCGCTCCGCTGCCTGCCAGAATCACTCCAGTGATCAGATATCCCAGAATTGAACCTCCGTTCAAGAGAGGCAGGCCAGCCTGTGGCCGACCCATTGCTACGTAGGTCATCAGCACAAAGTAACCTACCAGACCGCCAATGAGTGCTCCCAGGCCGGTCGTCAGGGCTAGGCTCATGCCGAACCAACCAGCACCGTCAGGCAGGAATGTCAGCGCTGAGATGACCAGCATCCCCGGGAAAATCACGTCCCCCAGTCCCATGAACAGAGC
>CAZUBQ010000005.1:58881-78049 GCA_964618995.1 uncultured Candidatus Poseidoniales archaeon
CCGTCATCGGCGGCGCTCATGACATCAGCCTCCTCGTCGAGGAATGAGTACCCCTTGTCCTGTGGAGCGACCAGCAGGATGGGAAGTTTCAGTCCAATCATCGTGTCGGCGAGGTCGAGCATGTGCTTTGAGCGGTAGACCGCATAGGCATCGTAGACGGCAGCGACCACCATGAAGAAGAGGATCAGAGTGGGCACGAATGAGACCCCGAGGATGGTGATGACGCCGGCTCCGGTGAGGATGCCTACCGTGTTGACGACATACCATTCAGGGTAGAGGGTGAGCAGCACCATCAGCACGACAGAGAGCACGATGGCGACGATCCACGACCAGTTGAGGAATCCGATGAGATAACCAGATTCGTCCACGAAGATGTACGCCGGTTCGGTCGCCGGTGTGTACGTCACGCCGCTGTGCCAGCCCTCGTTCTCAACGAAGATCACCACTCCATCCTCGTATCCGACCTCCGCCCATGCCTCGTTGGGAACGGTGTGCAGGCTCAGGCCCACCGCACCTTCGCCCGCGGGGGCGTTGACAGTCAACTCCTCGACCATCCTCGATCCAGAGAACATGCGCATCCGGTCGCCGTCCACGACCCACAGGTTCGGTTGGCCGTCATGCCAGTCGTCGGCCACCATCAAGCCGCGGATCGGGCCATCGAATGCTCCGCGCTCATTGAACGCCATGTGTTCCTCGCTCGACATCTCTGAGCCGTTCCAGGTGAACCCGTTCAACTGCCCTGAGTCGCTGCTGATGATGAGCAGCCGGTCGGTGTCTTCAGAATCGAACCAGTTGACGCCGGACCATGGTGAGTGGCCGAAGGTGGCGGCGGTGAAGTGATCACCGGATTCTGGTGAGAACTCCCAGAGCACGGTTACGTTGGCATCGCCGAATTCTTGCTGGTGCTGCTCGTCTTCAAGTTCTATCACGCCCGCCCAGCGCTCCGCCACGAGCAGCATGCTGTTGTCGGTGAGCGTGCGTCCGAGCAGGAACTCGTGGCCGTCGAAGTTGTCCGGCATCATCCAGATCTTGTTGTGATTCGCTTGGTAATCCTGAAATGGGTTATCCATGTAGAGAACGTTCTGGCTGAAGACCATCCAATCGTGTTCGGCGGAGGAGAAACTAATCTCGCACGGATCGGTGCCGTTGGCGATCAGGCTACCGTCATTCGCATCGAGTCGCATCCACTTCGACTCGTCGCAGTAGGTGAACACGTCAGGACCAGGAACGATGCGGCGGGTGCGGCTCTCGTTGACCTCGTTGGGTATCTCATGCTCCCACACGGGCGTCGCGCCAGCCCAGCCATCGGTGCCCGTCTCGAGCCCGCCGACATCGGAGAACATCAGCAGATGCGTGCCGTTGTCGACGATGAACGAATTCGCTTCGTCGGACACCCAGAGCATCTCCCCGGAACCCGGCTCGTCGCGGAAGGCGAACGGCTGTTCTTCAGCGTCCATCATGTACGAGGCGATTGGCACTAGCGTGAACGAGAGCGCAATCCACAAGATGAACAGCACCCCCCACTTGATGATCCAGTCGAGTTTCTTCTTCGCTAACCAGAGGATGAGGGCGGTGAACACCAGTATGGCGAGGAACTCGATGGCCAGCCAGCCTGCCTTGGTCGTGCCTGCGTCTCCGAATGCCCGTGATTCCGGTCGGTCGTGATAGGGCTGAATCCAGATTGAGATGAGGATGGTGACGGTGAACATCAGCGCCATGCTCGCCATCGACTGCCACTGTGAAGCGAGCGCTCGCATCACCAGTTCCACATGCCGGGGCGCCCCTGCGGGGCGCGCAACATCGGTACCAGCATCGTTTGCCATCGGACGGGCGAGCCGCGAAGCCCATTTCAAGGCGACCGTGCAACCCCCGTATCCCGGAGTGAGTCTGTGAGCGAGGTTCGAGAGTGGCTTGAAGAGTTGCGGGGCATAGGGATGCGCCCGGGATTGGAGGTCACCGCCGCACTACTGGCCAGGCTTGGAATGCCGCAGATGCAGTTCCCCTGCTTCCATGTCGCTGGCAGCAACGGCAAGGGCTCCTGTTGCGTCATTCTGGCTAACGCGTTAACCCTTTCAGGAAGGAGTTGTGGCCTCTTCACCTCGCCTCACCTCTGCTTTGTCGAGGAACGTATCCGGATCGATGGCGTGCCCATCTCTGCTGAGAATTTTGATGCGAGTCTCTCCAAGGTGCGGGATGCGGCGGAAAGGGAGCCGGTCACGCTCCCATCCTACTTCGAGGCGACCTTCCTTGCCGCGATGGTCGCATTCGCAGATGCAGGGGTGGACAGGGCGGTCATCGAGACCGGCCTAGGTGGAAGACTCGATGCGACCCGACTTTGCGTAGCTGACTGTTGTGTATTGACAGCACTTGCACTCGAGCACACGGACGTTCTAGGTGACACATTGGCTGAAATAGCGGCTGAAAAGGCAGCAATAGTTCGCCCAGGTGCTTTGTTCATCGCGAAGTGGACATATGATGCAGCAGCAAGGAAGGCGATTGAGGATGCAGTACCACCACTGCAGCGTTCCTTAGCCTACTGGTGGCGATATGATCGAGCGATGACCATCCGCTTCGACAACGCCGACAAAAGCCATCGCCCAATTCGGAAAATCGAAGGATTTGATGGCTGGTCATCATTTCAACAAGATGCATCCCGACTTGCGGAAATCACGCTCGGTTTTTTCTTCGATAACTCTGTTGGTGTCGTAGTCGAGCCAGCAGAGATGGTGGAGAGTGCGGTGATGCATACGGTATGGCCGGGCCGGATGCAATGGTTGGAGCATGAGGGGGTACCACTGCTGCTCGATGCCGCCCATAATCCATCGGGGATGGAGAAGGCGTGTGAGCAGTTGCGGACTCAGATGGATAAGGACAGCCATCCTACCCCGGGAGTGATTCTTCTGGGCTGCACCCCCCAGAAAGATATCGTCGCCTTCCTGCACCCTCTGGTCGAGTTGATTGTCGATGGAGAGGTGGAACATGTGGTGGTCACCGAGCCGCAGAAGGGTCGTAGGCCTGCGGTTCCAGCAGCCGAAGTGGCAGCAGAGTTGGAGGCGCAAGGCGTGCCGGCGAAGGTTGAGCAGGTGGTTGAGCCTGCCGCTGCACTTGCTCGAGCGGTTCAGTTGGCGGGGGGTGATCCTCCGTCGCCTGTACTTGGAATTGGCAGCATCTACCTCGTTGGCAATCTGTTGGAGGCGATGGGACTCGACAACAGGGAGTCGATGACCGTACTGAGGCCGGCTCCTGAGAAGCAATACTGGACATGAGAAGGCATGATATGGTCAGCCCCGCACAAGGAAGTCAGCAGGTGAACCGCGATGAAGGATAAGCACCTGCGCATCCGCATCGAGCAGTGTCTGGCGCTGTCCAAGGCGAGCAACTGCCCGCGCGCCAAGTTCGGGGCGCTGCTCGTCGACCCGGACCGCAACGTCATCCTGATGGATGGCTACAATGGCGGCCCGCGCGGTGGGGGAGAACTGTGTGGAGGCGATGTCTGCCTGCGCGATGAACTCGAGATTGAGAGCGGGACGAGAATCGAGATTGGCTGCCATCACGCCGAGATGAATCTCATCTGCAACTCTGCCGCTAACGGTGTGCCGACCAAGGGAGCGTGGCTGATTGTCACCGGGGAGCCGTGCATGATGTGCTCCAAACTCATCCACCATGCGGGCATCAGCCGTGTCATCGTCGTGGACGGGGGCTTCGGCGGGCAGAACGGCGTAGACTATCTTGAGCAGCACAGCGTTACCGTGCAACTCACTGACGGGCCGCAGGATCCCCGTGGCGACCTCAAGCCTGCCGAATGATGCTCACAGGTCTCCGGCTCTGAGAGCGGAGAGCAAAGCTTCCATATCCGCTTCCAGTTCCGCCACGCTGCCCTCGTTCTGGATGACTATGTCCGCCTGCTTTGCTGTTGCCAGCAAGGCTTGGCCGCTGTCGTCGGCAGCCTCGAGTTCCGCCTCTTCCTGGGCTCGGAACTGCTCGAATGTCTCAGCGTCCCCCGCTCTGCCGCGGGAGGAGAGCCGCTCCCAGCGTACCTCCTCTGACGCCCGCACCTCGATGAGCCAGAAGTCCGTTCGAGTCTGGAGCGCGGCCACTTCAGCAGGGGTGCGGATACTGTCAATCACATGGTCGCTGCCTTCCGGTATCCGTTCCAGCAGCATCTCAGCGAGTATCCCCGGCCCTCCCTCAGCGCGCAGGCTACGCCCACCGTCGATCAGGGAGTCACGAGTGATTTCGATGTCCTGCTCGGTAAGCCAGTGGCGGATGGAGTCGGAGCAGGAGGAACTCTCGAAGCCGTGCCCCTCCAACCAGCGAACGACGGATGACTTGCCCCCTGCGTTGCGCCCGGTGAGTCCGATGAGCAGATGTCTCCCTCGGGTCGGCTCGGGTGGTGCCAGCCCTTCAGCGTGCGGGTGCCATTCACCCCCAGAATCTGCGTGTGCGCGCGTATTGTAGTTCGGCCTCGTGGATTGTCTTGAGCAGCATCTCCTCATCACCGGCCGGCACCCTGCGCAGAATGCGCGTGGCCGTGTCCGGACCTACGCCGCGAGCGAGCAGGCAGAGAATCGCCTCCTTTCCTCGCAATTGAACCAATTCGGCATTGCGCTGCATTCGGTTGCGCACTGCCGGGTCATCGTCGACGACCCATTCCTTGAGCCGTTCCTCGAGCCCTTCTCGAGCGCATGCCAACATGGCACCTCCGCAGGCGCACCTGTGATGCTTCTCTGCGTAGCGTTCGACGCGGAAGCGCATCCAATCATTGCAACGCAGGCAGACCAGCACCACCCGCTCGTTCACCAGCCTCATCTTCAGCCGCTCGCGCACCTCGGTCGCCGACCAGTTGGGCAGCAGCAGGTCGCGTTGGCCGCGCGGAGAGATTCCGAGGGCGCCTGGAGCCGTCATGCGCAGTTCGACGGCGCCGGACTGGATTGCCCGCAACAGGTCGGTGGTTCCTTCGATGTCCATCCGCTCGCTGAACAGTTTGTCGAGCGCCTCGTCGACCAGAGGTGTCCCGCGATACCTCGTGATGATTCCACCCAGATTCACCTTGCGTGGATCGACTCCGGCGTGCAGGACACCGAACACCTTGCACACTTGCACCATCCGCGCTCGCAGTTGACGCCCGTTGGGAATCGACAGGCGGATGAGGTCGTCGAGCGCTTCAGGTGGTGTCTCGGTCAGCCATTCGACCACGCCTGCCGGGGTCAGCCCGGGAACCTGCAGAGTGATGCGGTACGGGTCTACTAGCACACGGCCGACCCTGCCCTCGATGTTGCTCGCCATCGCCTGCAGGAAGTGAGCCAGAGTCTCGTTGATGCGGCTGCCGTGAGTGGAGTTGAGCACGATGGCGTCGCGGCGCTGCTCTAATGTCAGCAGACGGGCGTGCGGAAGGCAGCCGCTCGCCTCGATGTGCTCGGCGACGTTCTCAGCGAGAAGGGCGAGCGAGGGCGCTGAGAGAGGGTAGTCGTCGAGGTCGTAGGTCACAGCGTCGCCGGTCAACCAAGGATTGAGCCCCACCATCGACCCCCTGAGCTCGGTTGAGGCACTATCCTCCACACCGGTTGACCACCCGTGTGATTCGGCCACCGCGATACGTATTGCGCCCGCTTCGCGGGCGATGTCCGCTGGTACTGGAGGCAACTCTCCTGCCCAAACAGGTGCTTCTCCCTGCTCAGACACAGGCGCGACCAGAAGCTCCACCTTCTCGGAGTCGGCGTCGACCACCTCCCATGTGCGCCCAGCCATCACGAAGCGCCGCGGGGTTCCATCCTCCTCAGCTCCGGAGTCATCGAGCGAGAGCACGAATGTCTCGTCGACGTTTCCCAGCATACGGCGAGTGACGGCATCGCGAACAGCGTATTTCGTCTCGTCAGCAATCATGCTCAGGTGTTTCTGGAGGTATGTCCGCGCCCTTGGACCCGGGCTGAACCAGCCACCTTTGAGCCGTTCAGGCAGTTCCTGTGACAGCGCCCTCTGCCAGCCGCGTGTCACGCTCTCCTCAAGTCCCGCCAATTCCTCCTTCTTCGGCTTCTTCTCAGGGAGGCCTTCATTGGTGGACTCGGAGATTTCCTTCCACAATGCAGGCGGCCAGTCGAGCGGGTCGCTCTGCTCGGGGTCCTCTACCACCCGCAGCAGCCAGCGGTCGTGTAGGATTCTGAGGGTGGCCAGCGTCTCGTCATCTGTCAGTTCCGAGAACAGGTCGCACCTGCGTAGCAGTTCAGCTCCAGCAGCGAGCGGGACCACCCGCTCGGCGAGCGCGACCAGAATGAGTTGGTTGGCGGCTACCGTGCGAGGGTGGCGACGCCACTCAACGCCTTCGATATCACCTGCCATCGCCCTGCGAGCGATGACCGCTGCCTCGGCAATCTCGTCTGGCTCCCAGCAGAGCAGCATCCCCCGCCCTGTTCCTCCGAGAACGTGGTCGGCACGTCCGACACGCTGCAGCATGCGGTCAACCGCTCTAGGACTCTGCAGTTGGTGAACCTCGTTAACACTCCCGACATCGATTCCGAGTTCGAGTGAAGAGGTGCAGATGACACCGTGCAGCGTACCTTCCTGAAGGTCCTGTTCCATCTGCTGACGAGTCTCAGTCGCCAGTGATCCGTGGTGCACTCCCACAGCCATGTCCGGGTCGAGACGTTGGATTCGCTGAGCGACCGTCTCGGCCGTGTTACGCGAATTGACGAACACCAGACAAGGAGCGCTCTCTCGGATTCGTGTCGCCAGCCTGCGCAGGGCGGCCAGACCCTGTGGCGAGACGTGCAGTTCGAGTGACAGCGCCCGGTCCGCATCGGTTACGGGCTCGGTCACCACCTCGAGTTCAGTCCCTCGCGGTGAGGGTGCGAGCACGGGTGTCGCATTCGGAGACAGCCACCGGGCCATTTCCTCTGGATTGCCGATGGTGGCGGACAGCCCGATGCGCTGCACCTTGCGTCCACACAGTTCGTCGATGCGCTCGAGAGCCACCAGCAACTGCGAACCGCGCTCCGATGCAGCGAGCTCGTGTACCTCATCGACCACCACCGCCCTGAGATTGCGTAACCCTTCACGGAGTCGACTTCCCAGAAGCAGCAGTTGGGTCGTCTCGGGAGTGGTCACCAGCAGGTGAGGTGGATTCTTCGCCTGGCGGGTGCGGTGGTACTGCGACGTGTCCCCGTGCCTCAGGTCAGCGGTGAGCCCAGCCGCCTTGGCCAGATCAGCAATGCGCCGGTCGATGTCCCGGTTGAGTGCTCTGAGGGGTGTCACGTAGAGAATCGCCATCGGTTGCCAGGAATGCGCGAGTGCCTGAGTGAGTAGGGGGAGCACGACCGCCTCGGTCTTGCCACTCCCGGTCGGTGCGACCACCAGACTGTCCCCGCCTGCAAGCAGTGATTCGATGGCCGCCGTCTGCACCGGTGTCGGTTGCCAGCCGCGTTCGTCAACCAGTTTCTTGAGTGGTCGGGCGAGCAGTTTGAACGCAGTCATGTCTACGACCACCGCCGGGGGGTCGTGCGACCCATGAAAAGGGTGGCGACTCACTCCCAGTCGTCCTCTTCGTCGTCCTCTTCGTCGTAGTAATCATCATCCTCGTCGTAGAACAGGTCATCCTCGAACACCGAGGTTTCCATGCCACCGCGCATGCTCACCGCCGCCACGATGGGCAGGATGATCATCGCGATGATGATGCCGATGACCGTCAGCATGTTCTGGCGGGCCAGGTCGACCCAACCGAGTCCCCATGCATACTCCACAGACACGCCCACTTCCGCTGAGTTGTCGCTCTCATCCACTTCGGTGATCTCGTCATCGATGTCTACGACCACGCGTACCCGGTCAACACCCTTCTCTGCCTTCCAGGTCGCCTTCACAGGGATTGTCTCGTCGCTGATGCCAGCCAGTGCCTGAGTTGCGAACGGCTTCAGGTCGTCACCGGAGTAGAATCCCACGGTGAAGCTGGTGTTCGTCGGTCCGCCGAGGTTGGCCACCCACGCGGTAATCTCGACATCTGCCCCGTTGCTCATGACCTCTTTGTCCGCTGATACGCGTTCGATGGTCAGTTGCGGTCCGGTCGCACCGAAGCGAATCCACTGAAGATCGTGGTCATCGTCCAGTTCGACCGGTTCGCGCACCGGGTCAGACTTGGAGTTGGATTCGGTGGCAAGTGGGTTTCCAGCCACGTCCCAGCCCTCGATCCAGAAACCGACGACGTAGTCTTGGATGGGTGGGTTCATGCCATCTCCAATCAGGTCGACCGTTCCAGTCCACTCGATGGCAGTCCCCTCCTGTCGCATTCCGAGTTCAGAGGAACCTGACGCAATCTGGCGGCCGTTATCGTCGCGCATCAGCCAGTGCACCCATTGTGGGCTTCCCGCTAGGTCCGCGTCCTCAGAACCGATGAACTCTACCGGAACATGTGTCAGCATGGAGGTGTTGCTGATGTCGATGATGTCGATGGGTGCCAGCCGCTCGATTACACGCGGTGGTGAGTGGTCGACGTGCAGCTGCAGCGTGGTGGCGACCGTGTCGCGTGTCATGTCCTCGCCGCGTCCTGGGACGTTGCGGATGCCGGTGAGGAAGGTGCGCATCTCAGATGAAGCGAGCGAGGTAGCTGCTCCCAGAGGCACCTCTAGTGAGAAGCCACCGTCGTCGGTCAGGCTGCCGTCGGACCAGTACTGTACGCCATCGAACGTCTCGACAGTGATACCGAGATTGCGTGGCGCGGGCACATTACTTCCCTCGTAAACCACATGTCCCGACCAGCGCAACCGGTCATTAGGAACGACGCGGCTGCCGTCTGACAGCACCCCGGTGCGCGGCTCCTGCACGTCCTCGACCTTGTACGAGTCAGCGTCGAGCACGAGATCGTTCTCAACGCGGAACGTGTGCTCTTCGAAGATTACACGATTGGCAGATTCCACTCCCAGTTCCTTGTATTCGAGAGCCAGATCGGAGAGATCCTCGTCCGGCCAGTCCCAGGAGAAGCGGAAGATGAACGACGGCCTGATCCACGGCATGCCGGTGTCGTTGGTGACTACCGGCACCCCACAGCCTGCGTCATCCCCATCGTTGCACGAATCATCGAGGATGATGTACGGCCCATCGGACCAGAAGGTGTTGTTCTGTCCGGAGTAGGAGATGCGCTGCTGGTCGCGCGTGGGGTCAGGCCCCTCAAAGTCGAAGATGAGTGAGATGTCCTCGTAGTCGATTCTCCCGTTGGCATCGACCAGTCCGAGGCTGATGTGCTGATTGACACCTGAGAACACCTTCCCTCCGTCCACGTGTCCCATCCAGTCCAGGCCGGTGAACACCGCGTCTGTGTCGACGCGTGTGCGGTAGGTGCTCAGGTCGTACTCGAAGCCCGGACCTTTGACATTGGTGAGCGGATGGCCGGCGGGGTCGGTTCCGGTGACATAGTAGGAGACCTGAGCCATGTTGGGGTTCCGCGAGTCGTCGATGTGCCCGAAGAAGTACTTGTCATCTGAATCTGTCAGGTTCACCATCGTCTGGTTGACGTATTCAGATTCGTCTGCGTATCCATTGCGATTCGCATCGTTGTCGAATTCAACCCAGTAGTGCAGCGTCAACTGCTCCGGCGGGCTGACCGCGTCCTGCACGCGCACGCGTATGCTCTGGTCCACTGAGCCAGCTTCGTATGCTCCCTGAGCCGGCCATGAGTCGACAAGCGTGGGTGGGGTAGCGTCGATGCGGTAGGTGCGTGCCCACGAACTGTTACTGGTGAGCACCTTCAACGGGTCGCGGGGGTTGTCGATCTCTATCAGGTATTGAACGCCCTCGGGGCGGTCGAAGTCATCCATCTGCACTGAGATGAAGAACTCCCCGTAGGGGTTGCTGCTGTCCTTTGCCATCAGGAACTTTCCTTCTGTGGTCTGCTTCATCACCTTGACATCGAAGGTCGAGTCTAGCGGTGCATCCTCTGAGTATGCATACCAGATGGCACCTTGGAAGTGCAGCGTCTCACTGGCCGCAATCCACGTGTCATCGGGAGCGTCGTCGTACAGCACTTCACCATCGTTGTCGCGCACTTTGAGCCATCCAAGTCCATACGACTGGTTGACTACAATTCCCGCCGCACCGGTACTCATCATCATCGGCGTGTAACCTTCGCTGTCGGTGCAACTTACACGGAAGCCGACGTTGTTCTGTTCGCTGAATTCGGAAGTGACGCGGAATTTCCAGTGAATCTCCTGAATGCCGTTGCTGTTGTTCGTCCACGTGCCCGCCGAGTCCGGGACAATCCAGTCGTCCGGGTCGTCGTCCACCAGCGTGCCATCGTCAGCCCACATGAGGCTCGGGGCGGATGAGGAGGGATGCGCCAAGATGTCCAGTTGGGCGCTGGATAACCCATTGGCGTTCTCACCAATCACGTGCCGCGTGATTACCTCGTAACTGTCGACCCTCTCGTGCAGGATCATGTCCTCATCGTAGTTGATGTCCAAGTTCACCGTCTGCATCGTGTAATCGATGGAGAAAGAGGTGATGCTCACTTTCCCGGTCGCCTGAGACCCCACGCTGACGTCTATGGTCACAGTGCCCTGACCGGTATCGGGGATTGCCGAGTTGAGCGCGGAGACGATTGCGGCTCCCTGGACGGTGGCCGTCCCGAGGAGCGTGTTCTGAGAGGTCCATGCTTGGATACCATCGATGCCGAGTGAGACATCCTTGGGCGCATTGCTGATGATGGCGATGTCGAAGTCGTCGAGCAGCGGTGTGTAGGCGTTGCCCGAGCCCGCATATAACCAGATGCAGAGCGTGATGTAGACCGGGTTGCCGGTGAAGAAACTGGGCTGGCCATTGGTGACGCTGGTGCCGGTCACGGTGCACGATGTCGTGGTGGTGATCCATTTCATCGCCAACGAACTACCTCCTGGTGTGCTCGCATTCCACCAGACGGTGGCGGCGACCGGGGTGCCCGTGCCCCCTCCGAAGTAGCGGTACAGGCGCATGTAGCCGTTGGAATTGTAGGTCGCGACGTAACTCAGGCCGACGGTGTCCAAGATGGGTGTCGCGGTGCTGGTTCCGTTCAGGTAGGCCCTCCAGCCGATCTGTGTGCCTGCGTTGGAGAAGGTGATCGCCTGCCCCTGCATTGCCGGCTTCCAGGTGGTGCCACCGTCATTGGTGACCTCGAATTCTATGCTGGTGGAACTGGGCTCGTATGTGATCGCTGTGGCGAGCGACATCTCGGTGACCGACCGCGTCAGGGTGACGAAGGACGAGGTGACGATGCTGGTGGTGGTGGTCGGCAATCTAGCGTCGGATGGGGCGGCCGCTCCGGTCCAGAATATCTTGCGCGCCAGATTGTTGTTGTTGCAATAAGAGTAGTAGTAGCAGGTGTACAGCAGTTTGCCGTCTGATGTTCGTTCCAGCCCGTAGTGTCCATGGTAACTTGGCAGCTCGACAGCACCTTGGTAGGTGTACCAGTTTCCGGTGTGCAGGAAGATGTGGTGCGTCCCCTGCCCCGTCCCTTTCTGTGCGTATGCCGCCAGTGTGATGCGCGGTCCCTGAATGTCGAATCCGTACACGTTGTAGCCGAGCAGGGTCGTGTCCGCGAGATAATGTGACTGGATGACGGTGAGAGGGCTGCTTCGATTCACCTTCTCGGCGTAGAACGCCCAGGTGGGTTGCTGATAATTCCGTACGAGCATCCACATCTCATTCGTGTTCGGTTCAAAGGCGATGGCCATCGGATACTTGTTGCCAGTCATCGCCCAGTAGTTTTGGCATGTCCAAGTGCCTCCGTTCACACTCCACTTGGAGAAGGAGCGGTAGGAGTAACTGGCAGTCCAGACGGTGCCGTTGCCGTCGCTGGTGGCATCGTAGATGTAGCGGGCGGCGTTGACGTTGCAGTTCGTCGTGACGAATGTACCCTGGCCGATGTAGGTGCCGTTCGACTTGTACCAGCGGTGGATGTACGGGAGGTTGGTGCTGGTGGACGTCCAGATGATCACCTGATATTCATCACCCTGTTCTACCACCGGTCCGCCATAACTCCAGGTTCCTCCGCTCACGGTGTCGTGCACCCCCATCTGCGAGGCGGACAGGTAGCCTTGGTCGCCGTTAGCGACGAACGCCCCCGTCGTGTTGTGGTGGCCGTTGGTGTTGCTGGAGATGTCACTGCTGCTGGTCAGCTTCCACTCCTGGGTGGTCTCCTGGGGTCTCAAGAACGCCTGGTCGTTGTCGACGTCAATCTCGTAGCGGTAGCCTTGAGTGAACCAAGGAACGGACATCAGTCCGTTGGTGGTCGCTGGACCGCCGAAGTTGGTGTTAGTTGAGGCGTTAGCCCATGTCGTGGTCGCCGCTTCCCCAAGGAGGTTGAACGTTGCCCCTGTAACCTCGGCGCCATAGGGCATCACAATCCCTGCAGTGCTGCCGGTGCCGGCACCGCTGAAGGTGTGGGTGTACGAGGTGGTGCCGTCGGAGAACTGGGTCTCAGTGCTAGATGCGGCTGCCAGCGGTGCGATACTGGCCGCCAGCATGAGCCAGACGAGCAATAAAGGGACCTTGGCGCGGGTACTGCTTTCGCTCAACATGGCCGGTCACTATGTGACCGTCGAGATGTCCATTTAATCTTGGTGCGTAGAAGTCGGATGGCCACTGTACGCTGGTGGGCAAGAGCAAAGACAGGCGGACCGCTGCGCAAGCCCGGTGAGAACATGTCCATCAGTCGTAGCCTGAAGCGCATTCGCAAGTCGATGTTCAAACCGTTCGGCGACTGGTGGCAAGGACAGCGAGACAACCACCTCGTTCTTCTCGGGACGACCTTCGTCGCTGGATTGGCGATGGTTCTCTGGGCGCTCATCTTCCTGCTGTTCCTGATGCCCAATGCGCAGCAGGAGGCGAACGAGTACAGCGATTTACTCACGTGGACGTGGGTGGCGTTGGCTGGTGGGATGACGCTCCTCATCATCGTTGGACCTGAGTTCTTCCATTATCTCAGCCACCGTAACACCCTGCGGGAGATTCTCGAACTGGGGTCTCGGGCGGAATTCGAGCGGCGGCGCAAGGAGGCCGAGGACGGCGCTGAAATGCTCGGCAGCCAATGGAGGGCGCGCCTCGAGTCGAAGCGAGTTGAGTTGGGGATTCGAAGGTCCATGCCAGCCGGCATCGAACTGATTGAGAGCGAGGGTTCGCTATGGCTCAGAAACTGGCTCGACACCAAGGAGTCGTTGCTCTCGAAACGATTCCCCGACGCTGAGTGGCTGAGGGACCCGGGGGCGAACAGGAAGATTGTCGGATTGTCTGTCGTCGGTTTGGTCGCCTTCGGATGGAACGCGATCTTCGGAACCGTCAGGCACGCGGTCGGCGAGCCGCGCAATATGTCGCTCGACCTGAACGCAGTGATCACCGGTGAGGAGTACCGTGCCACATGGGCACCGCACCTCGATTTGATTTCGTCACTGTTGATTGTGACTCTCGCCATCGTGTTGGGGATGACCCGCCCAGCCGTGGAAGCTTCGTCCTCGGAAGAGGAGGAATGACCCAGAGGGGTGCTACATGGGCGCCTTGTCGGGATGGATGCGTGAGGCGGTCCTCGCCGCCGGGCTGATTCTGCTGCTGATCATTGGATTGTGGGTGAGTACCGGCTCGATGCCGCCGATGGTGGTGGTCGAATCGCAGTCGATGATGCACGACCCGCAAGGTGAGGTTGGCGCCATCGACCCCGGTGATCTAGTGCTGGTGATGGCGCACGAAAGACACGGCGAGATCGTCTCCTGGGCGGAGGCCGTCGAGGAGGGCGGGGGTTTCGAGGGCTGGTCGAGCCATGGCGATCCCGGCGACGTGATCATCTACTCCAAGAATGGAGGCAGCGACACACCGGTGATTCACCGCGTTCTGCTGCACGCCGTGGCGCACGACACCGTAACACCGCTCGACCGCTCGGTAGGTACCTGCCCCGATGGCGCAAGTTGGGATCCAGTATCCCTCGACGGTGACGGTCAGGCAGGCACCTGCGTGCTCACCTGGGATCTGCTGGGAACCAACGTCACCGACGTAGCCACAATCGATTGGACATTCACTGACATTCAGTGCTCGGGCCAACCGCACGGGTTGATGATTCAAGCATGGGATCCCGGTCACGCCGGCTACCTGACGCTCGGCGACAACAATGACTGCAACGTTGACCAAGGTCAGGCTGCTTACTCGCTCGCTCAGGGTCTGTCTGACGAGAATGGGCGCCCGGTTCTGACAGTGCGCGATGACTGGGTGCAAGGAGTGGCGGGCGCCGAGATTCCGTGGGCCGGCACGGTGAAGCTACTGGTAGCGAACAACGCCGCTCAGGTCACCAGCCGTTCGTGGACGATGCTCGCCGGCTCCGCCTCAGGCCTGCTGCTACTCACTTGGGTAATCGAGCGAGGCACGACCAGACTGATTTCCGAAGCACCGGAGATCGAACTCGCCCGCAAGGAGGCGGAATCCTCAGTCGAGGAGGAGTAGCGCTCCTTTCAGGGTTACAACACGCGCAGGTAAGGCAGGAACAGCGCGATGAGAATCATCGCCAGCACGGTGAAACTCGACCAAGCCGACACCTTGTGCGCCAGCCGCTCGACACGCATCGGGTGCCAGTCGCGTGACATCGCGGACAGTCTGCTCAACTGGTCGTGCATCCAGTCGCGCATCATGTGCCCGCCATCGAACGGCACCAGTGGGATGAGGTTGAACGCGCCGAGTACGATGTTCCACCAGATGAACCAGAACAACATGTGTAACAGGATGACCATCCCAGACATTCCGAGCATCCCGGCGAGACCATCATCAGGGACAGACAGCATATCGAGTTCCTCGACGTACATCACTTCACCAGAGGTCTGGATGGGCATGAACAGCAGGGTCATCGGTTGCACCCCGAACCCGATAGCAGCAGCCAGCTTGCCCTCCGGCCAACTGTCCGAGAGCGGCCCGGCCAACCGCTCCGTTCCCACTGTGCTCGACGACACTCCGCTCACACCTAGGAATGGATCTCCAGATACGACACCTTGCGCCTCTAGCCAGGCTTCGACGGCCTCCACGTCACAGCCCTCTGTCTCTACGCACGAATCGACGTAGTACGTGTGCTTGTTCGAGAGCACCACCGAAACGGTTCTCTGCTCACGTTCGCCATTCGCATCCGGAACTGAGAGCACGGTCAAATTGACCTGGTCACCAGCGCTGTACTCATCGATGACCTCCCCGAACTCGGCGTAGTCACGAACCGGAGTGCCGTTCATGTGCGTGATGATCTCCCATGCCTCGAGGCCCGCAGCGTGTGCAGGTTCATCCTCGATGATGCCGGTGGCGTGAATGCCTGGGTCCGCGGCGATGAACTGGCTTGCGACAGCAGCGAGCAGCAGGAATCCGAGGAACGAGGCGTAGATGTTCACGGCCGGCCCGGCTGCGAACACACGTTGGCGCTCCTTGCGCGGGGCGCGCATCAATTCCTCCCCTTCGGGCTCGGCGAAGGCGCCGATGGGTATCAGACCGAGGATGAGCAGCCCGAATGACCTGACCCTCATTCCATGAGCCCGCGCGAGGATACCGTGTCCATACTCATGAATCACGAGGGCGATGATCAGTCCGGCTAGTCCCCAGCCGAGGGGGATGGCGGGTGAAATTCCCGGCAGGGCAATCATTTCCCGCGCAGGCGGTGGCTCTGTCTCCTGGGGCATGAACAGCACGATGATCATTGGAAGCAGCACGAACAGCAGCACGACGAGCAGGCTGATGGCTCGGCAGGTCCACAGCCCCAGTTCACCGAACACGCGCCAGAACAGTCGCGGCCGGGACACGGCCTCCAGTACTCGCTGGCCTCGCTTGGTGCGCACCATCAGTACGATTCCCATCACACGCGTGGCGTTCCAGCGGTCGAGCACACCCGCCCGCTCCAGCCCTTTCAGGATGATGTACCAGATGACGACGCCTGCGAGTAATGGATGGATCATCACCGCAAGATAGGTGGCCACCATGACGAACAGCAGTTCTGTCAGGCGCTGTCGGTCAAGTCCCTGTTCGGTCACGAACTCTGCTCACCGCGGCTTCGCTTTCAACCTGCGCCA
Source organism: uncultured Candidatus Poseidoniales archaeon (assembly GCA_964618995.1). Taxonomy (GTDB): domain Archaea; phylum Thermoplasmatota; class Poseidoniia; order Poseidoniales; family Thalassarchaeaceae; genus JAKUTA01. Next base: position 74,913 of record CAZUBQ010000005.1, read on the forward strand.
CGGTGTGTCGGCCGTCGCAGTCCTCAAGTGAGGAGAGCGGCTCACGAGGTTTGGTCAGCATGGCGAAACCCAAGCCGAACAAGGACGAGCAGTCGCCGGAGAAGCGTATCTCGGCGCTACGTCGAGAACGTGATCATATCCGCAGATTACTCCAGCAGGGGACGCTGGCGCGCGTCGGGCGTGAGATTGAGAGCCAGTACAGGGCCATCGACGATATCGAGTCGCTGCTCGCTGGCGAGTAGCGGTGAGATTCCGATTAACGGAGTTCTCAGTTGCGGCGGAAGCGTCGAACCCACTCGTCTGCGGGTGCCAGAGCCTCAGGAACAACTGCAGTCTCCTCTTCTGCTTCGGAACGGACTCGCTCTTCTCGTTCAAGCCAGGCGTTGTTGCGCGCGCGCAGACTGGTAGCGGTGGCCTCGTAACTCTCCTCGTCCCGGCAGAGCAGTGACAGGAAGCGGTGCAGCGGCAGTCCCGCATCCCAGTCGAGGAAGGGGCGGCCGTTGCGCGTCAACGGCAGCGCTGGAATTCGGTTGGCGATGACGGCGAGCCTGCCTTGGAGCGTAGTGGTCTCGACACGCAGAATGCGCCAGGAATCCCCGCGCACACCCTTCAGTCGGTACGCGTAGATCGGCAACAGTCCACACGTCTCGCCCGCCCTCTTGAGTTCCTCATACTGCTCCCAGGTCCTGCCAGAGAGGTAGATGCGTCGTTCCTTGTTCGCCTTCACTTCGATGGGGAAGGAGACATCTCCGCGAATCGCCAGCAGGTCACCCGCACCGCCCACGCCGCTACCGGCAGCGCGCACGACAAGGAACGGGCGGCGAATCACTTGCATAGCGCGCGCCTTCTCAGACGAGTTGCAACTGCGGGTCACCGCCCGCACTCCATCCGGCTCACCAGCCAGCACGGCACGCAGTTCTCGCTCGTAGAGACTGGCCATCGCGCGAGATGGTTGACAGGGTGTTCAAATGAACATCGGTCGTTATCCGTCAGACGGTGTCTGTTTCGCCGGTCGAGCCCTTCTCACCGCCCACACCAGCAGCACAACCCTTGAGATATGGCGCGGCCTACGAAACCCCGTGGGAACACTGGTCGTTCGAACCTCGGACTTCCGTTTGGCCTACCGCCTGCTGGAAGCGATGAAACGCAAGCGCATCGCATGCGTGCAGATTCCTCACGATGCGCCGCTTCCGGAGCCGCAGGGAATCTGGCTGGCGACGCCAGAGGAGATCGCCGAATCGGATCTTCCCGGCGGGGTTGCTTGCACCGTCGAGGAAATAGAGCTGGGAATCGATCAGGCACAGCGCCTCGCCAACTCGCACGGGCCAGTGAGTCTGCTGGCGTTCGGCATCGACCCCGGGCCGCGTCCAGGACTGGCGTGGTTGGGTGATGGCCTGCTGCTGGGAGTGGAGCAACTGGAGGGAATCGATGAGACGGTAGACCGCATAGGTGACCTGTTGCGCACCATCGAGCATGAGCGAGCGGTGGTGAGAATCGGGGACGGCTCGCCGACAATCGGTACGCGGCTGGCGAACGTGAGCCTGACTCGCGGATTGGAAGTGGAACGGGTCGATGAGAGCACTACATCTGCTGGGACTCCGCGGCACCAGCATCACGTGTCGGCGGCAAGGATCGCCCAACTCGAAGGGGTGCCCGTCCGCGATCGTCGACCGGTCCGTCCCACTCCGGGAGAGGTGCGTGAGATTCAGGACAGGAGCCGCAAGCAGAGCGACGGTCAACTGACGTTGCCCGGTGAACTCGCTCAGGCTGTGGCTGTCGGCAGATTGTCCATGACCGAGGCGCTCGATGAGCAACGCCGTCGCGGCGACAACAGCCACTGACCCAATCGCTCAATTATTGGTGACTGGTCGCCGTGCCGATGCGAACGTGGTCTAATGGCTATGATCGTAGGTTCCCAACCTGCTGACCCGAGTTCGACTCTCGGCGTTCGCACTTCCATCCAGCAGCAGGAATGAACGACCTGACGCTCACCCGGAGGGGCAGGTGAGAGCATGTCTGAGAGCATCATGAGAACGGAACGAATGGAATTGGAGACTCAGGGAGAGGGCCAGATGGTCGACATCACGGGTGATGTAGCACGGATGGTGGCCTCTGCGAGTCTTGACGAGGGGCAGGTGCTGTTGTTCTGCACTGGTTCGACTGGCGGAATCACCACCATCGAGTATGAACCGGGTTTGATACAGGACTTCCCAGACCTGTTTGACCGGCTCGCTCCGCGGGATATCACCTACCTGCACGACGAGACCTGGCACGACGGCAACGGCCACTCCCACTGCCGCGCCAGTTTGCTGGGCCCGTCGCTCACCATCCCGGTGGAAGCGGGAAGATTGCTGCTCGGAACCTGGCAGCAGATCATCTTCATGGATTTTGACAACAGGCCACGTCAACGCCAACTGGTAATCCAACTTTCAGGTAGGGTCTGAATCCTTGTGAGTCCGAATTCTGTGGTTCAACTTGGAGAGTAATTCTTCAAGTGCTTCGGGATGTACCCAGTACTGATGATTGAGGGGTCTCAGGTACAGTCTGAATCAAATCGCACGACATTCTTCTATGGCATCGGGGCCACGGTGTTGGTGGTCATTTCGATTCTTATCGTCTTCGAGGTCGTCGACATCCAGATTGCTGAGGACTACAATTCAGACACCGTCCAGCTCGGCTCCACAGATGGCGTCCAAACCGAATTCAGCGGTTCGGTACTCGGCCACCACGGGAACATTGGTTGCGATGTCTTCATACTGCTCGTGAACGAGACGGATGAGGTATCACTCGCCGACTTTGATTGCGAAGGCAATGATTACGAGCAAGCCGAAGGCGTCAATGTGACCTGGGATTCGAACACCGGACTGATGGTGGCCATCTTCGATGTCGCGCCCGAGACCGGCAGCGAGGTCAATGTTGATTTCAACACCGAAACCGGAGACGAGGTTCCGAATTCAGTGATTCTCGGTGTGTCCGTAATCGGGTTGCTGATCGTCGGCTTGCTCGTGAGCGCCTTGTTCACCTTTGTCAAAGGACCACAAGAGTTCGCCTACGGAGTGGGAACGGGAGTCGTGATTTTCTTCGCATTATGGTTCGCTGTCGGATTTGTGACCATGGCCACCGGTTGTGGCTTCATG
>CAZUBQ010000006.1:0-18338 GCA_964618995.1 uncultured Candidatus Poseidoniales archaeon
GATGCTCTCGGCTATTACGAGTCGGCAATCATCGGATCCATCGATGCCATCGAGAATGCCCCACCCCCTCCGCCTGCAACGGTAACGATTCAGGCAGAAGGCGACGACATCCCTGAAGACTTGTTCATAGAAATATACAGTGGAGACTGTGGTGATGATTGTGCTGAAGAAGACTTGGTCTTCGTGGGAGAGGAAGGGAATTCTGAGATTGAGACCACCCTTGAAAGTGGAGAGTACACCGTTGTGATGATCGCCGATGGTGATGTGTACAGTTCAGATTATCTGGAGGTTCAGTCAGGAGGCGACATCACGGTCCTCAAAATGAGTGAGGGAGCACCACCACAGGTGTTGGACGTGATGTTCCATCTCCAATCGCTGATTGTCGCGGCGTTACCCGCATTGGTCGGCTTCGCAGGTTCGAGACGCTATCTGGAAGATAAGAAGAGTGCAGAAGAGACCACTCCGTTGTGGATCGGTGCAGCCGTCTTCGTCGCCGTGCTGTACATGCTGCTCGGCTGACGACGTCAGGACAGGACTTCGTGCAAGCGGTCCTTCTCGATTGCCTTGCGGATGCTGCGAGCGATTCGGCGCCCGACGCTGTTATCGTACTCGTTGAGGTTCATGTACGGGGAGCCGCCGATGCTGACGTTGGAACCTGCTACGATTCGCGCAGACACCTCGAACACCCGGAAATCGAGCTTGTCTGTGACGATACACTCGAGGCAGAACGGACCGATCATCCCTCTCGCTCCCTCTTCGAGTTCAAATGACGAAGCTACTGCGCCTTCTCCGAGCCTGAAAGCCTCTGGGAGCAGTGATTCTCGCAGGACCACCTCGGCGTTCCCTGTGACCACGAACGAAGGTTCGATATCCATCTCGCGCAGGTCACGCAAGGAACCGAGTTTGTAGAACTCGTCGACATTGGCCTCGTCGCGGCGGTCGATGGTCAGCAGTTCGAGCCTGCCCAACTGCTTGCCGCGATTGGAATCTATTCCATCCACCTGAAAGCCGTCGTCGGGAACCGGGTCGAAGAAGAACTGCAAGTAGTAGCGTGTACCGAGGATGTACTCCTGGATTGTGAAATCCTCGTCGACGTCCACGTTCCTGCGGAAGTCACGGTAGTCACGGGCGACGAAGTATCCCATTCCTCCTTTCGCACCCTCGTACTTCACAATCACAGGGCCGGCGATATCGTGTGGGTCAGTGATTACCTTGGGCACCGGGCAGCCGCCCATTTCGAGCCATTCTCGCTGCGCATCTCTGCTAGATTCCCATTTGAGAATGCGACGGTTGCCGAATGTCGGAACCTCAAGATTGACGAAGTTCTCGGCTCCGAGGTACTCGACCAGAGAACCGTGAGGTACAATCACCGTGTTGCGGCCACGCAGCCACTCCGCCTCGTCGAGCATCTGGCGATAGTCCTCGAGCACGAGCCAGTCATCCGGCTCTGCTCCGGGGAACGCCTTGTACATCTTGCGTCGGTTCTCACCGACCGCGATTCCGAGTGTGCGAAAGCCTTCCTGGCGGGCGCCATGGAGAATCTGCAGGGCGGAATGAGAGGCGACCACCCCGATGGTGACCTGAGAGGAGTCGTAGTCCGCCAGCCATCCGGAGAGCCGGTCATCGACACTTGCCATTACGAACCGGTCCTGTGTCCACTACATGAGACTGACGGAATCGCATCTAGTTAGGAGAGTGAACGAGGAGGGACTCGGAGGTAATGCGATAAAACGCCTACACCTTTGAGCGGGCATGGGCGAAGGTGAGGAAGGGCGCACCCAGACATATGCCGATTATCTGAATCTGCACGAATTCCTCAGCCTGCAAGGCGGCGATGATCTAAGCAACGACCAGTTGCACTTCGTCATTGTGCACCAGTCGTTCGAACTCTGGTTCAAGCTAATCATCAGTGAACTGCGCTGCGTGCGCGACGTGCTCGACCAACCGCTGGTTCCCGAGTCCGAGGTCCCGAAAGCCGTGCACCACATGGAACGGGTGACCGAAATTTTCCGGCTGATGGCACACCAGTGGAAGGTGATGGGGACGCTGACTCCACAGGATTTCCTGGCCTTCCGTGATGGGCTGGGCACCGCTTCCGGCTTCGAATCGTTCCAGATGCGCGAACTGGAGATCATGCTCGGTCTGCCCGACTCCGACAGGGTGTCTGAGATGGACCCGCTGGCCCACTTCCGCAAACTCGCTGAACGCTCAGAACGTGACGCCGAGATTCTGGCGAATCTCGAGGCGACGTCCGCCGCGCCCTCGCTGTCAGAATCGCTGAATCGCTGGTTGACGCGCACACCGATTCAAGGCTCGATGTACGGCGACAAAGGAGATGACGCGGTCGTCAGCGGATTCGTGGAGGCGTATCTGGCGGCGCAGGCGAAGTTGTCAGACGAGGCTGTGCAGAGGCTGGCCACACAGGGTGTGCAGGACATGGACGCTGTGCGGGCGAGATTCGACGGGGCGGCGGAAGGCGCACGGGATTTCCTCATGCCGGATGGCGAGGCTGACCGAGCGCGGGTCGGATTGCTGTTCATCGAATCGTATCGCGAATTGCCGCTGCTGGCGTGGCCGCGCACATTGATTGATGCCGTGGTCGGTCTTGAGGAGGCTATGCTGCTGTGGCGCTCGACGCACGCACGCATGGTGGAGCGCATGATCGGACGGCGGGTCGGGACAGGTGGTTCCTCAGGCGTGGATTACCTCGATGCGACGACGAGATACCGCGTGTTCGGGGACCTGTGGGCGGTTCGCAGCCTGCTGATCAAGAAGAGCGCCTTGCCACAGTTGGAGAATCCGCACTTCTACGGCTTCGCGGGTGAATCCGCTTGAGCCCATTGAGCGAGGCTTGAAATCGCTATTCAGGGTCGGTGCGTTCTATGCCCGAACCCGTAATCTGCGCAGTGGCACGCACGCCCGTCGGGAAGTTCCGCGGCGCGCTTGCCGGATACAGCGCGGTCGAGTTGGGTGTACTCGCCGTGCAGGAGTTGCTGCGCCGTGCGGGAATCGAGCCGCAGAGCGGTCTCGTCGATGAGGTTCTGTTCGGACAGGTGCTGCAAGCGGGCGCTGGTCAGGCGCCCGCTCGTCAAGTGGCTCTCGGTGCAGGGCTGCCGTTCTCAACCCCCTGCACGACAATCAACAAGGTGTGTGGCTCGAGCCTGAAAGCAGCGATGATCGCCGCCAGCGCGATCCGAGCTGGTGAGCACGAGGTCGTCATCGCCGGCGGCATGGAATCGATGACCAATGCACCCTACATCGTCAGCAACCCGAATCGCGGTGAAGATGTCCCATACTCCGGTCTGGTCAGCTCGATGGTCCACGACGGCTTGTGGGATGCCTACAACGATGAGCACATGGGCTGCACTGGAGAGACTGTAGCCACCGAGTTCGGCATCTCGCGCTCCGATTCGGACGCATTCGCCGCCCGCAGCCACAGACTCGCCAACCATGCCTGGGAAGCCGGCTGGATTGACTGGGAGGCTTTTGCCCTGCCCGAATTGGCACGCGACGAAGGCATCGACGCTGGAGTGACCGAGGAGACGCTTGCCCCGCTGCAGCCGGTATTCGCGACCGACGGGCAGGTGACCGCAGGCAACGCCAGCCAACTCTCAGATGGTGGAGCTGCCGTGCTGATGGCTTCGGCTGAGGCGGCAGAGCGCAACGGCTGGCCGGTGCTGGCGCGAATCATCGACCAGAACACGGACGGAGTAGAGCCGGAGCGGGTGATGGCCGCGCCGGTGCCCACTGTGAACGACATGCTGCAGCGGAATGGACTCTCAATCGATGATATCGACATCGTCGAGCACAACGAAGCGTTTGCATCAGCTTCGTGCGCGGTGGCACAGGAGTTGGGAATCCCCGATGAGAAGTTCAACCCTCACGGGGGGGCGGTGGCTGTCGGACATCCATTGGGATCTACTGGAGCACGGGTTCTGATGACCCTCATCAATGCACTCAGAAGGGGAGGCGGACGCAGGGGCATCGTGACAATCTGCCTCGGTGGCGGAAACGCCGTTGCCATGCTCGTCGAATGCGATTGAGAACCGTTGTTCTGTCCTTCAGCCCAAGTGCGGGTCGACGTCGATGGGAATGAGGTGCTTCTCGTACTCGAGCATGGCAATCTTCAGCGGGTCGAGCACGAAGCGGAAATCCGCTTCATCGACTCCATAGAGTGATACCAATTCGTCACGGAACTCGGATCTGAGTTCTTTCTCGGTCACGTAGAGCGGTGCTCCCATGCTAATCTGTAGCGCACGCGCACCGACGATGCGCGCCTTCTCAAATCGAGTGTGGGGTCGTTGCGGTTCAACCATCATCATCATCTCACAGACTCTGTCTGTGTTCGCGGCGACCTGCGGCTCTCTCATAAGGCCACCGACGGGCAGGTGGCTCACTCTTCCTCGGATGACTCCTCTTGAACCCCTGTGGGTGGGTCCGATTCTGATGAACTTGCGCTGCTGAACAAGGCGGGAACGGTATGGCGAAATGCAGGGACCATCAGCACAAGCAGGAGGGCGCCGATTAGCAGAATCGTGGTGGAATCAGTCTCTTCCCGCTCACTAGGTGCGAACCATTCTGCAGGCAAGGATGAGACGAGCGGAGTCTGCGAACCCGCCTCTGTTTCCGGTGTACCTGCATGACGGAGGAGCAGGACCAGTCGGGCATCCTCACCTCCTTCTGACAGGTTGACTGCAAGCGTGGTCGAGCCTGTCTCGTTCCCACTCACTGATCGTAGGACTTCGGCTCCCCTAAGCACGTTGTCGAGGGTCAGCGCGGTGGTGTGCATGCGATCTTGGACGACCATGATGTCAAGCAGGTATTCGTCTCCGTCACCGGATACATTCCATCCCACGGTGATGTCACAGTCAAGACAGTCACGACTCCAGGAATCGATTGCAAGGGTGGGCGCTCCAGCCAGTGGAAGATCGGCGCCCTCGGTTGTCAGATTGCTGAGCAGGCTGGTCAGGTCGGGAGATTGTGACTCGCCGAGCAGTTTCCAGTGTCCATCGACAACCAAGGTCGGCCACCCTGTGACGTCGTAGTGCTGCTTCAACTGCAGAGCCCCATCGAGCGCCAACGGGTCCGGGCTGTCCACTGATGAGTGCTCGGCGATGACGAGCACAGCCGGCCACCATGAACCCAGATCATCCATCTCAGATTCGACGCTGCGGCAAGGAAGACACCAGGTGGCGGTGTGCAGTTCCACGACATGAGGGACGCTTGCCGCTGCAGATCCGTTGCCCTGAAAGGTCTCCCAGTCGATTGGAACCTGTATGGCGTTGACGATTTCTCCCGGACGCGATTCATTGCCTACCTGTGAGGCGCTTGATAGCGAAGCAAGCGGAGCCAACAACAGGGCGCAGACGAGCGGTGCGAACCACTTTCGCGACATCTGAGGCGGCACTCTGAGGCTGCTTGATATAGCGGCTTTGGGTGCCGCGCTTGTGGACCTCCGAGAAGGTTTGTTCGTGGCTCGTAACATCCCGCTGCTGCTAGTCGTGATGGCACTCTTGGTCATCATCCTCGGAGGAACCGTGCGCATCAACGATGCCGGAGAATCCTGCCCTGACTGGCCGACGTGTTTCGGCACTTGGGGATTCGACATCTCCGAGGCTGAGCAGGAAGAGTGGTACGACGCACACCCGGATGAACTGGATTCGCGCGGCTATGGACAGCGCTACACGACTGGCGAGATTTTCACAGAATGGGCACACCGACTAGTTGCCTCGCTCTCCGGGGTGGTGGTCATAGCTGGACTGCTCGTCGTCCGTAAACAGAGGGATTCACTCTCCCACGACAACTGGTCAGCTGCCAAACTGGCACTGATTCTTGTGGTCACCCAAGGCGTGATGGGGGCGATCACGGTTCGCATGGACAACACCTCGTGGTCGGTGGTGGCTCACCTTGTGCTCGCACTCGCCTATACGACCGGGCTGCTCTGGTGGTGGCTCGTCTGGCTCAGGGATGAGGGCGAACTTCCCAATTGGGCACGGCTTCCCTCCGGGCTTGCTGGTGCAGGCAAGAAACTCGTGCGCGACTCTCTGGGGATGCTGTTGCTGGTCGTGATGTTCGGCGCCTGGGTGGCGACCGGCGAAGGAGGAGCGTACAACCAAGGTTGCAGCGTCGGCTTCTGGAGAGGTTGGCCAATGTGTCACGGCGAGTTGATTCCGATCTCCCAGATGGGCAATTCTTCCGTTGATGTGCAGTTTGCACACCGTCTCGTGGTTCTGGTGGCGCTGGCGGTGCTCACCTGGTATACCGTGAAGCTGACGCGGGTGGCGAAGGAGTTCGAAGGCGGGCGGAACCTGACCCTCATGGCGCACAGTGGATTGGCCTTCTTCCTGCTCAACATCGCCGTCGGTGGGCTCTACATCGTGCTGGCAGCGCGGGATTCGGGTTTTCCCGAGCATCTCTCGCTGCTGCATCTCATCTTCGGCACACTCTCCTTCCTCGCGTACGCGCTCGCGTGGTTGGTGTGCAAGGTCGACGAGCCGAAACAAGCCGACTGAACCCATTTCGTGGTCGCAGCAATTGATAGGCGAGGTCGGTGCCGCACCCAATGGGTGCGAGGTTTGGCTGAGGCTCAGGAACAGGCTGGTTCGTTGGGTGCCTGGTTCGCGCTGATGAAGCCGGGAGTGATTCTGCTGCTTCAGGTGACGGCGATCTGTGCCGTGCTTGCACACGACCTCATCCAATGGCATCTGGGTGCTGGCCTCGACGTGCTCGCCACCCTGCAGATCTCGCTCGTTGTTCTGGTCGGTGGAATGCTGACCGCTGGCGGGGCGAACGCGATCAACATGTGGTACGACCGGGACATCGACCCGCAGATGGTGCGCACCGCCACGCGTCCGATACCCGCTGGTGCGGTCACAGAGCAGGGTGCGCTGGTATTCGGCGTGGCAATCGCGGTGCTCGGGACTGCTTGGTTCTGGTACATGGCCAATCCTGTCGCCGCATTCTGGGCCGCCTTTTCGGTGCTGTTCTACGTGTTCATCTACACCATCTGGCTCAAACGAAGCACGCCGCAGAACATCGTCATCGGGGGAATCGCAGGCTCGACTCCACCGCTCATCGGATGGGCCGCTGCTGCAGATGGGCTGTCGCTCGCCGACCCGTTTGACCTCGGTGCCGCGCTTCCTTGGCTCATGTTTCTGCTCATCTTCCTGTGGACCCCGCCACACTTCTGGGCGCTCGCCCTGTTCCGCTCCAAGGAATACGCCCAGGCTGGAGTTCCGATGATGCCGACTGTGCACGGTTCGAAGCATACACTCATCGAGATGCGAGTCTACTGCTTGTTGTTGATTGGGCTCTCCGCCGCCTTCGTCGACCCAGTGATGTGGGGACTGACGACTGCCGGTGCAGCTTGGTCCGATGCCTGGATGATTACAATCATCTATTCGCTGTGGGCGTTGGTGCTCGGCATCTGGTACAATCAGTCGGTTCTGGACATCAAACTGCGCGAACGCCGAGACTCCAAGGGGCGGATTCCGACCGCGTTCCGCTCGTTCTTCATCTCGATGAAATATCTCGCCATGATGTTCCTCTCACTGGTGCTGGTACTCGCCTCGGTGCAGGTCGCCATCGTGCTGCTGCTGGTGCTGCTGGCGCGCGAATCGGTGCGCGGTCTGCGCACCCTGAGAGAACGGATGTATCCCCGAACAGCCCCTGCTTGAGGGTTGAGATCCCAAATGAGTGAGGACAAACGTTCATCCACAATGGAAACTTCGCAGCGCCATGAACAAGAAACTGCTTGCTGCACTTGTGCTGCTCTGCCTATTGGGATTCAGCCTGACCACTGTGGCAGCTGATCCAGATTTGAATTCGGATACCGAGGCCGTCGACATCGAGAATTTCGCCTTCAGCCCCGAGGTGGTTGAGGTGCTGGAGGGAACAACTGTCACTTGGACGAACCTAGATGTTGACAACCACACTGTGACCGCGGATGATGGTGCGTTCGACTCGGGTTCGCTTGCACAGGGTGAATCCTTCTCTTACACCTTCGATACACTCGGAACTTTCCCCTACCATTGCACCCCGCACCCCTCGATGACCGGGGATGCGGAAGTGACTGAGCTCTCCGATTGGCTACCTGGTGAGGACGATACTCCCGGATTCGGCCTGCTCATCGGCCTGCTGTCGCTCTCAATGGTCGCCATCGCTCTGCGTCCGCGGGATTGAAGCGACTCTTGCGCTCTCGTAGTTGAGTCTAAACTCCGACGAGTTCATGTGGCCCCACTCGCAGCGGTGAGCGAAGCGAGGGGAGAGACGTGCAGGAGAGCGACCTCATCTACGACTGGAACGTCGTCGACTACGAGTTTGAGCGTAACGAAGCGGCGCATCCCCACCCGATCTGGTTCGACGACGAGACGCTGCGCGATGGGCTGCAGAGCCCCAGCGCGCGCAACCCGACCATCGAGCAGAAGATCGAGTTGCTTAGCTACATGGAGCGACTCGGCATCCAGAAGGTCGACCTCGGACTTCCCGGCGCCGGTCCGTTCCACATCGGACATATCGACGCCATGCTCTCGCACATCGTGGACAACGGTTACCAGATTCGGCCTGGCTGCGCGGTGCGCACCGTCGTCTCCGACATCGAGCCGCTGGTCGACCTACAGGCGAAGCATGAGATGCAGATTCAGGCTAGCGCCTTCCTCGGGACGAGCCCGATCAGGCAATTCGCTGAGAACTGGACGATGGAGCGCATTCTCTCAACGGCTGAAGAGGCAGTGACATTCGCCGTTGACAACGACATCCCCGTGATGTTCGTGACCGAGGACACCACCCGCTCCAAGCCAGAGGAGATCAAAGAGGTCTACACACGCGCCATCGAACTCGGCGCCGATCGCATCTGCGTATGCGACACCTGTGGGCATGTGACTCCGAACGGTGTCAAACAACTTCTCGGATTCATCCAGAATGAGGTCATCCCGGACGCCGGCGTCAAGCGAGCGGACATCGAAGTCAACTGGCACGGGCATCAGGACCGGGGACTCGGGGTAGCGAACAATCTGGCTGCGGCCGAGGCAGGGGCAGATGTGATTCATGGAACTGCCTTGGGCATCGGAGAGAGAGCGGGCAACGCGCCGCTCGACCAGACATTGGTGAATCTGAGCCTCATGGGGGTCATCGACAACGACCTCACCCTGCTCAACGAATACATGCTCAAGGCACACGAATACGTCGAGGTGGCCCTTCCGCGCAACTATCCTGTGTTCGGTGACGACGCTTTCGAAACCGGGACCGGGGTGCACGCATCAGCGGTTATCAAGGCGATGAAAAAGGGCGACCATTGGCTGGCGGACCGCATCTACTCCGGGGTTCCCGCAGGGGATTACGGGCTGCAGCAGAAGATACGCGTGGGGCACATGTCCGGGCGCTCGAACATCGTCTGGTGGCTGAAGGAGAACGGCTACGAGCAGACCGACGAACTGGTGGCGCATATGTTCGAGATTGCCAAGAATCAGCGCCGCCTGATGCCAGACGAGGAAGTGAAGGCTGCTGTCGATGAGTTCCTCGGCGCTTGATACAACATCGTCCAGCCAAGCATTACGGCTAAAGACGAGCCGTGTAGCCTAGCGGCCATGCGCAGGCACGTGCTGGCGCTCGTTCTGCTATTCGCCATGCTCTCGCCTGTGGTGCAGGGCGCTCCACTAGAGACCGGCTTGGGAGCACCACTGCCCGACGACCCTGATGCAGCACCGATTACCAACGGCTATTCTCCAGTCATCCGCGCCGCGTTCGCCCGGGTGAGCGACCTCGACCGTTACTCCGCCGATGAACTGGCCACGGCCAAATCGTGGGTGGTGGTCGGCCAGAATGCCATGGGTCAGCCTGCTCCGGACCTCGCGGGCGCGTGGATAGTGGATGTCGACGAGCTCGGAGGAGTTGGTGCTGTGACTACACGGGTCGCGGCTCTGCAGGCGGAGGGAGCCATCGAGGTGGCCTATCCGTTGGTGAAACGGGAGATGAGCAAGAAGATGATTCCGAACGACCCTCGCTTCGGCGACCAATGGCACCTGCGTAACACCGGACAGACCAGTGGAACTGTCGGCGAGGATGTCAATATCACCAGTGTGTGGAACTCAACACTCGGCACGGGAGTGGTCATCGGCATAGTCGACGACGGACTCGATACCGATCATGCGGACCTGTCAACCAATTATCGTGACAGTCTGGATTGGGACTGGTGCGGCAACGACGGCAACCCCAATCCGGGTAACAACGACCCGCACGGCACCTCTGTCGCTGGAGTCGCCGCTGGGACGGGGAACAACAGCATCGGCGTGTCCGGATCAGCACCTGACGCGGACCTTGTTGGTCTTCGCCTGATCTCTTGTGGGTTCTCGGATTCTGATGAGGCGGGCGCCCTCTCTCACAACCGGCAGACGATCGACATCTACAGCAATTCGTGGGGTCCATATGACGATGGTCAGAGAATCGAAGGCCCAGGGCCGCTGATGCTCGCTGCGATGGAAGCGGACGCCTACCAGGGCAGGGGTGGGCTGGGCAACATCATCACCTTCGCTGCTGGCAACGGCCTTTCGAGCAACGACGACTCGAACGCCGACGGCTGGGCGAACAACCGCTTCACCATCGCCGTGTCCGCCACCACGCACTACGGTGACAACTCGTGGTACTCTGAACCGGGTGACAACATCCTCATCGCCGCTCCGTCTGATGGTGATGGTGAGGGAATCACCACCACGGACATCGAAGGTGGCCAGGGCTACTCGAACGGCGACTACACCGACGACTTCGGCGGCACCTCCTCCGCCACACCGCTCGTCTCCGGGGTAATCGCCCTGATGCTCGAGAGCAACTCCAATCTCACCTGGAGGGATGTGCAGCACATTTTGGTCGAAACGGCGCGTGTGAACGACGCCGGCGACTGGTCGTGGGACGTCAACGGAGCCGGACATGATGTCAGCCACAAGTACGGCTTCGGCGTGATCGACGCGGGGGCAGCGGTCGAACTCGCTAGCAACTGGACGACTGTCGACCCCGAACTGAATTACACCAGCCCGTTGTTCTCTCCGGGAACCTCGATTCCTGACGACACCGGCGTAGCGGTGAACGAGAGTGTCTATGTCAGCGATGAAATCACACTGGAGATGGTCGAGATCTACGTCGACATCACACATTCGGCGCGGGGCGACCTGGGAATCACGCTCATCTCCCCTTCAGGCACAGAATCGACGCTTGCCCGGGAGCATAACGACAATGGCAACAACTACGCTGACTGGGTGTTCACCAGCACGCACTTCTGGGGCGAGCCATCACGGGGCAATTGGAGCATCGAGGTCGAAGACACCGACTCGGGCGCCTCCGGCACCTTGGACTCCTGGCAGTTAATGCTGCACGGAATAGATGAGCAACGGGATACCGATGGAGATGGGCTTCTGGATGATGACGAGACAAACATCTACCTGACCGACCCGGACGACATCGACACCGATGGCGACTCGCTCGGTGACGGCGACGAGGTGCTCAACCTCTCCACCGACCCGTTGGATTCTGACACCGACGATGATGGCCTGACCGACGGCGTGGAGGTGCTCGTGAATGGCACAGACCCGCTGAACAACGATACAGACGGCGACGGGTTGTTGGATGGTCCTGAGGTGATGTTCCACCACTCGAATCCCTTGGTCTATGACAACGATACGGACAATGACATGTGGTACTGGTTCGACGACTGCAACGACACCGACCCACTCATCAATCCGGTGGCTGCCGAGAGGCTCAACGGAATCGATGACAACTGCAACGGCTGGGTGGACGAGGGTTTCAACGCCACCGACAGCGACTCGGATGGACTCAGCGACTGGGCGGAGTACCATGTGTATGGCACCAACGGCTCCCTGTGGGATACCGATGGTGATGGCCTTTCAGACGGAGATGAGGTGAACGTGCATGACTCCGACCCGCTCACCTTCGACAAAGACACCGATGGTGATGGATGGTACTGGTTCTCCGACTGCGATGACGAAGATCCCAGCCGGAATCAGGGCACCGCTGAGGAACTGGATGGCTTCGACAACGACTGCGACGACCTCATCGACGAGGACTTCCAAGGAATGGACAGCGACAATGACATGCTGTTCGACCTAGATGAGTACAACCTGATCGGCACCGATCCGTTCCACAACGACACCGACCGCGACGGGTTGCTCGACGGCGAGGAGTTGCTCTACACACTGTCAGATCCGCTATCGCCGGATCTCGACGAGGATGGCGACGGATACCGCTGGTTCGATGACTGCGACGACAACGACTCGGCCCGCTCGCCGGATGCCAACGAAACCTGGAACTGGATTGACGATGACTGCGATGGTGACATCGACAACGGAATCGACCGTTCAGCGCACATCTCTTTCCTGCCCAGCGAAACTGCGGGTGTGGTGACCGTTAACCTGACACACCAACCCTTCGAGATGACCATCTGGCTGGTCAACACATCATTCGGAATCAATGAACTGGTAAATCAGACAGAGATTGTATGGATTCTGAAGTGGCCTGATTCTCATGTAACGGAGCGGGAGTGGGCAGTTCTTTCCGACGGGGATGGTGGAGATGGCCTGTTCGATGAGGCACTCGGTTCTCACATCTCAGCAATTGACTGCTCCGAACCTCTGGCCTACGACTTACTTGAACATACACTCTGTGATAGGCACAACGAGACGGTCGAGGGGTGGGTGTTGACATTCCAACTCGTCGACGGGGATGAGGTGGTGGCACTCTCGACGGTTCTCTCCTTTGAGGTGTGGAACCCGCCGCCGCCAGAGCCCGAGCCAGAGGAGAATCAGGAAGTCAGCGAAGATGAGACTGATGGAAACGTGACTAGCACGGGAATCGGAGGGCTGTCGATGCCTGACGAGGTGGTGATCGGACTCGGCGCCGTGTTGATCTTCATGCTGTTGTTCATGCTCATCACGCGAGGACGCAGGCCCCCGCCCGCTCCAATCCAGATGCAGCGACCCAGCCTCATCGGCCCGCCAGTCAAGTGAGCAGGTCCCAGCCGACGCCGAAGGCGGCTCCGACCAGAACGATGGCGATGGCGATGCCCACGAGCGCGTAGGTCCAGATGTCCGTGCTGCGATTAGCCCGTTCCTGTTCCTCGGCTGTGGTGTCCATTCGCAGGTCAGGTCGGGACTCGCGTTCGCTGCGCGCCGTCTCGGTGTTGGAACCAGAACTCTCCGCCATGTCGCGCAGCCGCTCAAGCGACTCGTCTTCGAGCATCGAGGCTACCTCCTGAGCCTTCTTGCTCTTCTCTCGAGCCTCGTCGTCAGGGCTCCAACCGCGCTCAGCCATTCGTCTCGCCTCAACATAATACTCGAACATACAAGAGAGTGACGGAGGAACTCACTGCTCCTCTTCGGCCGCTTCCTCTTCAGCCTCGGCTGCCGCCAGTTCCTCATCACCCATTGCTGGATGAGCCCAGTCACGCTGCCATTCTGCATCGACGGCACCGCCGGACCAGCTTCCCTCGATGGAAATCTCGTCGACCTCGGCCTCCTCGCGCCATGCGGGATCTCCTTGGCTTCCCGAGACTATCAATCGGTTCTGGGCGTCGAGCTGCCGCTTGACCAGTTTGACACCGCGATTAATGGGGAGCAGGTGACCGACCGGAGTTCCGGCATGCACGAATGGATTGTTGGCCGTGCAGATGAGCAGGCCGCGTTCGGGGGAGGCGATGTCTACTGCGACACCGGGCTTCTGCGGGTCCACTATGCGCCCGATGATATCACCCTCTTCAACGAAGGATCCGGGCTCGACGCGCATGTCAATCAATCCTCCTTCCTCAGCCCGTAGCCAAGTAGAACCGGACGCGAGCAGTCGGAAGCGTGGGCGGCTGGGTATTCCAGGAAGGACATGCAGGCTTCGCAGAGAGTTGAGGGCCCCGTAGACCGCAACCTGAACCGCCTCGTGGTGGGTGAAGTTGGCGCCGCCTCCTTCGTAGGTCAGACAGCCGATTCCGTGGTCGACAGCGACACGTCGCAGCGTTCCTCGCGGACCTTTGGAGTCGAGGATGACCTCGACGCCGAAGGCTCGGGCGAGTTTGTTGCTCTCAGGATGGGCTAGGTCGGCGCGTACCTGAGGCAGGTTCGAACGGCCACGGGCAGCGGCGTGCAGGTCGATGATGTAATCCGAGTCAGAGAGCAGCAGATCCCAGATGCGATTGGCGACTCGCTGGGTGGTGTTTCCATTTGGAGAACCCGGGAATTCACGGTTGAGGTCTCGCCCGTCGGGAAAGTAACGTATGTTCTGCCGGAATCCTGGAGGATTGAGAATCGGAGCGATACGCACTGTTCCGGCCATCGTGAGTGGGTCGAGCGGTTTTCCTTCCGAGGTCAGCGTCTCCTGGCAGAGCATCGAACAGGCTAGTGGACCAATCAACTCGTCTCCATGGATGGCACCGGTGATGGTGACGACAGGACCTGGACGAGCGCCGTGGATGACGGTTATTGGCGTCTGCCAGTCGTCGCCCATTGTAACATCCAGCAATGGGAACTTGATTCTGCGAATTGTCCCCGGTTTCACCCGCTTCTTGAGGATACGATGCTGCTTGACTCCCTTTGCACGGTCCCACTCGGTGCGCTTGGAGCGCTTGTGACCTGCCATCGCAGTCTGGATCTTTCGGCGCCGCTCCTTGGGAATCTGGTTGCTCACCTTGAGTGCTGAACCGCTGCTTTTGCTCTTCCCGGACTTCGTTGACGCCTTCTTCTTGGGCGCCGATTTCTTCTGCGCGGTCTTCTTCGACTTCGCTGATGTCTTCTTCTTGGGCACCGATTTCTTCTGCGCGGTCTTGTTCGCCGTGCTAGCCGCCTTGGACTTCGATTTCTTTGGCTTCGGACGCTTCGAACCAGACGTGGAAATCTTGTTGTCGGGCATCCGCATCCCCTCTGACTCAAGGGCGCTACGCGCCCTCTTCGCCATCAATTGCTGGGTGAGGGGGGCTGAAAAAGCCCTCGGGTCCAAAACCATGCGAAAACAGGATTTGCGAGGGTGCATAATCGGCTTTGGTCCGCGGTAGCGGCGCGCCCCAAAGGAGATGAGCGGGGACCGGCGAGAAGCGGGCATGGGTGGCGATGAGGATGTGGGTGTGCAGCGACGCTATGCGCCCAAGTCGATCTGCTTCGGATGCGGGCCGGCCAACGAGAAAGGTCTGCGCATCGACTCAAAGCGCAGCGAGAACGGTCTGGAACTCTGGTTCACCCCATCAGAAGAGCATCAGGCGTTCCCTGGAATGGTGAACGGAGGCATCATCGGCACCCTGCTCGACTGTCACGGCAACTGGGTAGCGGCGATTGCTCTGATGGATTCACACGGAGAAGACCACCCCCCCTGCACGGTCACAGCCTCATACTCGGTCCAACTGCGCAGGCCCACCCCCGCGAACACCCCCCTGCACGTCACAGGTGAGGTGCTCGAACTCATGGAAGACCGCGCCCGGGTGAGCATGCAGCTGGTAGCGAATGGCAAGTTGTGCGCCAAGGGCGAGGGGTTGTTCGTCTCGGTGAACGAGGGCCACCCAGCATACCACCGCTGGGACTGACGGTACCCCATCCGATACCTAGGAAGACGACCTGAACTGCCTCATCATTGAAGGCTGGCAACACCCGCGTAGTCCTGATGACTGTCGAACTGCCACCCGGTCAGCGGCGTTTGCAGATTGTGTTCGCACCGACGGAGACGGATTCTACAGAGGAAAATTCGACTCCCGGCGACCTCAACGGCCTGCGCAGCAGGGTGCTCGCCGTCATGGCCACGATTCCTGAACTGGCCGATCAGGATCTTGGTGGGCTGAAGGATGTGCCTCTCGGAAGGTTGCGACGAGATGCGACTCGATTGCACGGCGTTTGTCGCTATCGCAAGGGAAGGCGAACCGCGGCTGGCGGGCTCGGACCTGGTGATGTTCGCGAGGTTGCGCTTCATCCGCAGGTGCTTCAGGAGAAATGGGAGGAATACGCCTCGTTCCTGCTGTTCCACGAATTCCTGCACGCTCTCGGTTATGTTCACCATGACAGGGACTTCCGGAAACTGGAAGAAACTTGGCCGAATGCGGAAGCACATAGC
This sequence comes from uncultured Candidatus Poseidoniales archaeon, assembly GCA_964618995.1. Lineage (GTDB taxonomy): Archaea > Thermoplasmatota > Poseidoniia > Poseidoniales > Thalassarchaeaceae > JAKUTA01. Next base: position 16,081 of record CAZUBQ010000006.1, read on the forward strand.
CTCCAGAAGACCTTTGCACGGCATATTCGTTCCATCAACTCGCGTTGGTCGTGGACCTGTCCTGAATGCGGTTGGTGCTGTTCCCGCTCGGTGCGGGCCGCCGGACGCTATCGCTGCCGCACCTGTCGCGTTCCGCTTATCGATGTCCCAGCGGTCACAGGCTGACAAGATCGAGATGGTGGCCTCCACAAAGAGCGAAAACCCAAACCGAGCAGGGTGCTCCGCTCGCTCATGGAGCGAGCGAGCGCGACCCGCCCGCCAGCGCGCCCAGAGCGCACCCGCGATGGGCGCATCGCCCGCCTCGTGCTCGTGTGTGCTCTGCTCGGCCTGCTTCTGCCGGCTCCTGTCGCCGAGGCCGAATTGGGTATCGGCGAGGCGACGCTCAATCTGACCTGTCTGACTGAGTCGTCATGCCTGTTGGATAACGAAGCGACCGGGCTCGACAGCATCAGCCGTCAGGAATCGGCGGCGACACCCGCCAACCCGGTGGTCGTGCGATTGGAATTCCCAATGGCTCCAGACCAACGACAGATGTCCCTGCTGCCACCAACGCTAGACGAGTTGGTCATCGACCTCATCGTGCGCGAGGATGTCGGTGGACTCGCCGCACCTGACATAGTGGTAGACCTCCGCCTCGGCCCCAGCCAGAACCAGTGGACAATCCCTGCCGACACGACCCTGACCCAGCAGCAGGGAAGATACCACATCGAGAACGAGGAGCTGAATCTCGACCGCGGCAGGTTGCTACGCCCCGGCAATCCGGTCAGCCTGACACTGTCCTTCGAGATTGATCAACCGGTCACTTGGGAGCTCCGCCTGCGCAGCGACTCGTGGCTCACGCTTCCCGTCGAATGGAGCGCCGACGTCAACAGCGCCAACATCGACGAGCCGAGCAGCGCCGGCAATCCTGTGGAACTCGAGATGGTCGAGCAGATCCAGCAGGGAGCATTGCTCGACGCCGATCAGGACTGCTACACATTCCCCCTCGAGGACAACGTAGAGACCATGACCCTGCATGTAAGTTGGAAGAGCGTTCCACTCGAGATCGAGCAGCCGCACACTCCGCCTGACCTGATCAGGGAGGGAGGAAACTCACCACGAAACCCGGCCGTGAAGACGACCTATGAGGGGGGAGAGACGGTGTCTGAGATACGCTACGACGAACCTCGCAAAGGTGAATACCTCGTCTGCTGGACTGGCCTCTCGAACCACTTCCAGGCCTATTCCTGGTTCGGCCAACTCTCCTACGAGGGGATTGGTAGCACATCACCTTCTGACTTCAGTGGAGACGCCAACTGGCTCTCCGGCCAGGCTCATGTCGGCAGCAGCGACGAATTCCAGCAGTTCGGAGGGGCAGGCGTGTTCACATTGCTGCTCGCTCTGCTCGGCACCGGTGCAGGGATATCCGGGTTGGCGTTCGCCTCGCACAACCGCTGGTCGAAACGGGTGTTGATTCCGTTGGCACTGGCCTTGCTGGTGGTGGGGGGAATCGCATCACCCATTTGGGCGATGACCGATGAAGCACCGCGAGCGCGCGAGGTGCTGCTCGATGACCTCATCGAAGCCCGATTGGCGGGTATCGAAGCAGCCGGCCTCGACAGCGGCCATGCAGCGGCCGTGAGTGGCATGTTCGGTGTTAAGCCGGGCGAGAACCTACGCTTGCGTTTGCACGTGATTGGAGCGCATCCGACCGACGACGGTCGCTGGCAGGTGCACGTCGAAGAACTCGAGCAGGTGCGATTGGACAACCATGTGTTCGGATATCTGATGGATTACCCAATGACCGACATCGACGAGGTGCGTTTCATCTTGGCTGCAGGCCGTCTGCTCACGCTTGATCTCCTCATGCTCGAGGCACTGCTGATTGTCGATGAACCTCCGGAGGGGGAACTGTTGCACATCGACTGGAGCATGGCGGCGGCCAACGGAGCAGGCACCGCCGCGGAGCCGGTCTGGACCAGCAGACCAGATTCAATCTCTCTGACTGACTGGACCCGTTTACAGAATGACTTGTATCCCATACTGTTGACCATCTCCTATTGTGACTGCGGAATTGATGGCATGGAAGTCTCGTATATGGGGAACAGCCGCCTTGGAGCAGGTTCAGTCCCCAGTTCCGAGGGAATCGACGTCGCTGATGGATTCGTAGCCAAGGAAGGCATGTGGGTGACCAGTGGAATCCTACTGCTGCTCGCCGCCGGTGGAATCGAATGGTATCGCATGCGCGTGACGCAGGAACTCACTGACAAGATGTTCCG